>CAZGNE010000060.1:0-2599 GCA_964527165.1 uncultured Candidatus Bathyarchaeia archaeon | reverse complement strand
GTTTTGCTCATTTCTCAAGCCACCCAAAATGTGGCAACGTCAAGTTTGCAGTTCTCTGTAAACTTTCTCCAATTTGGAAGCAACTATTTCCGAAGTATATTTCGAAATAACTTTCTTGTATCCCTGTTCACCCATTCTTGCTCTTAACTTTTCATTCTTCAGCAAAACAACAAGATGTTTAGCCAAATCCTTTTCGTCTCCAAACTTTGCAAGAAATCCATCAACTTTGTCGTCGATGACATCCCACACGGGTTGACATAATGCTCCAATCACTGGTTTCCGATAATACCAAGCTTCAAGATAAACAATGCCGAATGATTCTCTAATGGATGGCATGGCAAACACGTCTGAGGCAGAAAGGGCATCCATTTTTTCCTCTTCAGAAACAACTCCCAAATCCAAAATCCTCTTCCTCTTCTCTCCAGTCATGAACGATAATGCATGGTTATATGTTTTCAAGTCTACTGGCAATATAGCATTCGGACCAATAATTACCAGCCAGGCATTAGGCACTCTATCCCAAACAAGAATCATAGACTTTAAGAGCTGAATAACGCCTTTATCAATCTCTTTTCTTCCAACAAAAAGAACTATAGGATCATCCAATGGAATTCCATACTTGACCCGAAACCTTTCTCCATTACCACCGCCTAATCTTTCCAAATCTATTCCTTCGCCTATCACGTGGATACGTTTTTTGTTAATGCCTTCTGCAGCCAAGAACTCTAATTCAGCCGGGGTCATCACAATAACTGCGTCAGATCCTCTTAACACTTTAAAAAGTGACTTTCCCTTGTGCCGGTAAGAATACGTATGAAGAAAGGGAGTAATGACAAAGGGCAGATGAGCCTTTTTGGCAATTGTATAACCAATGAACGATGTAGACCATACAAGATTGAAGGAATGAACAACATCACAAGCCACTTTGGATGTTAGGCTCCACAAAAACGTTCGAGGAGCAAAAGGAAAAGACAACGCTCGAGCAACGAAAAAAACATTTTCAAAAAGCGAACATTTTGCATCAAGCATGCTGAGACTATCAATTGCGCCACCGAAAATGCTTCCCAAACTCTCTCTGCGGGACATGTCTGGCCACATAGAATCAAAACGAATAACAGGAACACCCTCCACATAAGTTAGGCCTGCTTCCACCTTTGCAAAAGGCGTGAACCGCACCAAGTTGGAAGTAAGAATCGACACTTTGTGTCCTCTCCGCGCCAACTCTCTCACAACAACCCGAGAAGCCACTCCCCCCCCAACATACGGATAATAGGCTAAACTGACCATTAGAATCTGCATTTAACCTTCACACACTCAAAACTAATGGATACTCTAATAAAATTTGCTCAATAGAACGTTAGCAAATGTCACTCAAAAATTTCAAAAGAATATCTCCGAATTTACCGAAATATTTTCTCTTGAATCATCCATTTTAGCATTTCAACTGCGAGGCGTTAAACCTCATCTGCTACACTCGCGAGTTTTAGTCTCCTCCCTCAACGGCAACGCATATTCACCGTCTTCCATCTCACCCTCAAGCTTTCGGCGCCAAAAATCAACTGTCAATTTTAATCCTTCATCTAAGCTATATTTTGGTTCCCATCCAAGCATACGCTTTGCTTTTGAGCAGTCTCCCACTAACTCCTCTATGTCCAAGGGTCTTCGAGGTATAGTATCCCATTGTATTTCTTTGTCGTAGCCTGTAAACTGGGAGATCTTATGTGCCAATTCTTTTATTGAAATTCCTTTTCCCGTGCAGAAATTGAACACTTCGCCCATGGCCTTTGGATTATTCAGACACGTTGAGTACGAACCAATATGATCATCAACATAAAGGAAGTCGCGTACAGGTGTAGGATCTCCGAGGCGCACATTTTGTTCCTTCAGCATTTGGACAATTGTTCGTTCAACAACAAAATGCGTGTTGTTCTTCCGACCATACGTGTTGAAGTTTCGAAGTATCGTTGCTGGAAACTGGTAAGCTTCGTGCATGTAACGCAAATATTTCTCAGAAGCTAGTTTGCTAACCGCATAGGGACTATTGGGATTTTGAGGCGTATCCTCATTTTTCGGGCATGGCCCGTTACCATAGGTTTCCGAAGTCGATGCAAACAAAAACTGGCGAAGACTTGGAACTTCATGAAGGCTAGCTTCTGCCAAGTTAATAGTGCTCATCACATTGTTCTCAATCACTTCATGAGGATGCTGATAACTGTAGGCAACTGCGCTCAACGCAGCTAAATGTATTACAATATCTGGTTGAATTTGACGAATAATATCCCGCACGACATAATATTCTTTCAAATCACCAAAAACCGTTTTTATCTCTCTTTGATTTCCCAGCACATATCGCCCTGTTACATATCTTTCAAGACCATAAACATCATGCCCCTGATCCAACAGTTTATTAGCCAAATGGCTTCCAATGAATCCTGTTGTTCCAGTCACAAGTATTCTGAGTGCTTCAGTATCCATGATATTACCCCGAAATCATCCAGGTTGAACATTTATTGTTATTCGGCTATTTTAAAAACCTTGCTCCTCTACACACCACTAAAAGACTCAAGGCACTCCGACAGTCTACTTACAACCAAATTCA
>CAZGNE010000059.1:0-2964 GCA_964527165.1 uncultured Candidatus Bathyarchaeia archaeon | reverse complement strand
GTTAAATCCTCAAATAAAGGAACCCTTGTTTGCTAACCTCTTTCCATGACGGAAACAAGTTAAAAAGGTCCGCTATTTTCTGATACCCCTTTATTTGCCGTACTTTTGACGCAGTTCGGGACTAGCATATCACAATAGATAACCACGCCGACTTCTCTTCACCTTATCCTTTCCCCGCTCCAAGCCTCTAGCATTTTATCGCCATCTAATACTCCGTAATTTAATCGGAGGTCTTTTAGGCGATTGTCGTCAAACTCCATAATGAAGCTAACAAAGTCAATGATTAAAATAGTTAAATCGGCTTGGACATCCACATCGTAAAGAATCTCATCATGTTGTGTCCCAATGATATAACCGCATACTAGAGACGCTAACCTCTGCATCGCACTTGGTAAATCATCTTTAATAGCTCCACTGGAATTAGCCCAAATATCTGTTATTGAAGCAATATCTTTTGTTAACCTTTTCTCAGAAACGGCCAAGCGGTTTGTCACATTTTCCCAGGCATCTTTAACTTCATTTTTATCTAAATTACTCATTGTTTACCTCCTCGCCAACCAAATCAGAACGATACCGTTACCTACTTAAAATACCCCTTCCGCCGCCTCTGTCTCTTATCCTTCGCCCCGGATGGCCGGCCGATGTTCTTACCCTGAGCTCGCGCTCTTTCTATCCCAGCTTTAGTCCTCTCGCTCCGGCGCTGGGATTCCATCTTCGCCACCCAGCCTGCAATGGCATATAGTATTTCGCCTATTGCCCCAGGTGCCTCAGTCCAGGGTTCCTGATAGCTAATCACTCGGACACCGTAAGCCTTGAAGGTATCAATCAAGTTTAGAATGGCGGCAGCACCTTCCCTTGATAACCTATCGAGTGCCCACACCAGCACAACTTCAAATCTTCGCCTCCCGGCATCTTCCTTCAGCCTTGCCAGCTCCCTCTGGTGCCCAGACCGCCAGGCCGACTCCTGCTCTTGGTAGACTTGAGTTATCTCCCATCCCCGATCCCTAGCCCATTTCTCAAGGGCAAGAAACTGGTTGGTGACGTCCTGTTCAGAAGTCGAGATCCGGCAGTAAATGGCGACTTTCATTTCACTCCTTCTTCCTGAAGCCTATCCTCATCGGCTACTGTTTAACTAGACGATTCTGTATCCGCCATACCAAGGATAGTAGGTTTTATATTGAGCAAGGAGATTGGTAAAATTAGTACATTTGTAACAAAGGTATATCTTCTCCGGTCTCCCCTTATCGACCATTTCCTTAGAAACAGTAATTTCGGTTGTTCTACCTTTACCTATTGAAATAAATTTACCGCAGTAGTTACATTGTGGTCTCATCTTCATAAGTATCGGCGCAGGAGACTACCGCCTTCAGGCGGTAGAGGAATGCGCCCCTCCTTTCGCTTGTTGTATAGGCTATTACGTGCTATAATAAGAGTATGAAACAAACCCTGATGATTAAACTGGCTCCCGGCCTCGAGCAATATCAGGCGCTCCTTCAAACGATGGAGCGGTTTAACGAAGCCTGCAACTATATCTCCCGGCTTGCTTTTGAGAATCACACTGCCAGCCGAGTTAAGTTGCATCACCTTGCCTATCGTTATCTTAGAGAACACTACGGTCTGTCGGCTCAGATGGCCGTGCGTGTAGTGGGTAAGGTTGTAGAACAATACCGCAGGGATAAATCCCGACTTCACATATTTAAGCCCTACTCGGCAATGGTCTATGACAGCCGTATCCTTGCCTTCAAGGGTCTGGACAAGATATCTATCCTTACACTGATGGGACGCCTGATTATCCCTATCAGGATTGGTGAGTATCAGGCTGCCAGAATGAACACCGTGGTCAAAGAGACCGACCTTATTCTGCACAACAGCGTCTTCTATATCGCTGCCGTGGTCGATGCTCCCGAAGCTACACCCGATGACCCTACCGGCACACTGGGCGTTGACCTGGGTGTAATCAATCTTGCAGTTGACTCCGATGGTGACTTTTACTCCGGAGAGGCGGTCGATAAGGTCAGAGAAAGGATTGATACGCTTAAATCTTCCCTGCAAAGCAAGGAAACCAAATCGGCTAAACGGCATCTCAAACGATTGTCTGGCAGGGAGTCCCGATTCAGACGTTCCATTAACCACGTGATTGCCAAGCATCTTGTGTCTAAGGCTAAAGACACGCATCGCCAGATTGCCCTCGAAGATTTGAAGGGGGTCGGCGATAGCACGGTTCGACATAGCCAGAGGCGTAGACATAAGTCGTGGGCTTTCTTCCAGCTCCGCCAATTTATCTCCTATAAGGCAAAAATCGCTGGCGTTCTGGTCAAACTGGTTGACCCGCACAATACGTCCCACACCTGTCCTCAGTGTGGCTTTGTTTCTAAGTCCAATCGTAAGTCTCAATCTCTTTTCTCCTGCCAACAATGTGGCTTTGCCTCTAATGCCGACCTCGTTGGCGCTACCAATATCTCCCGCAGGGCTCCTGTCAACGAGCCTATTGTCTCGCCCCCGCTTACGGTGTGGGGCAGGGACAAGCTGACTGCTTTAGCTGTCAGTGGTTGACTAGCGATGAACCAGATGGGCATATTTGCCTTTGATATACTTATCGGGGTCATCCTTCTTCACTGAGCTCTTCGGTGCCTTGAACCCCTCTGCCTTCCACCGCGTCAGAATGGCCTCAATGTATTTAAGGTTCCGGTGCTCTGCCTTGACGGCTTCCCTAACCGCTTCCTCGAACCACTTTGCTGGATATATCGCGCTTAATTCACTCAGCCTATCGGTAATAAGAGGGGACAAGGTGCCGATATTTTGCATATAAAGCTGGAACCAGTTGGCAAGATTTTTGTCTTCCTTCCCCTTATAAGAAAGAACCAAAGAATTAACCTCTTCTTTAGCCTTAGATATTAGATCTAGATCAGCACTAGCACTAGCACTAGAACAGATCAGATCAGAGGGTATGTTGGATTGATATTG
>CAZGNE010000058.1:0-3180 GCA_964527165.1 uncultured Candidatus Bathyarchaeia archaeon | reverse complement strand
CCTTCCGAAGGATCCCAAACCACTAAAAAGTTCTCAATGAACTCCACAGCTATTTTCTTAGACATTGATTTTATTCGCCCTTTACAGGATAAAAGCCAATATCCGAGCAGCGTCAGCAGCATCTTCTGCTTTATCTGCTGAATCTTCCAAAAGCTGCAAGACGTCTCTAAGAAGAATTAATGTTGGAAAATCAAGCTTGGTGTCAAGAAGCTTTATCTCCAGTTCTCGGTAAATCTCATCAACAATTCTTTCTGCTATCTCCACATCCTTAGCTTTTTCCATGGCCTTTGCAGAGCCATAATTAAGAACCATCATTGTTTCCCTGAGCCGAAGCAGAGTATCCATGACGGCTTCTGAAAGCTTTAACAAATCTTTCTTTAGATCTCCTGGAACATTCCAGTTATGTTCCATGATTTCTACAAGGCGGAACGCTATTCCTTCGGAGAAGTCTGCAATCTCGCTTGTCAGGTTCGTAAATCTCAGAAAGTCTTCTCTACTGCTGAGAATTGCTCCTATCTCAGCCAGTTCTTGTGAAACTAACCGTCTGGCTTTGTCAACATCGTCTTCACTGCTTCTGATTTCGTTGAAAAGTTGCCGTGCCTTTTCTTTATCGTTTCTGATAAAGTAATCGATCATCTGAGGAATCTTTCTGGTTAAATCTAAGACCTTGCGTAGGTGGTCTTGGCAGACGTTCAACGCTCTTCGCTTTACTCGTTCTTCAGTTTCTGCTGGAAGCACCAAATCTTCATCCCGCCCGCGAAAAAGGGCAGAAATACCCATCCTTGTATATGCTGTGGGATTAAAAAAGCTAACTAAAACCTAGCTTTGGATTAATGTGCCCAAATCATCAAAATCGATTTTTCTTCTGAAATATTTGTGTAAGAGTTTTGGCAGATCTTCAATTCTTGTTCTAACCTGTTTCCATGAGTCGCGGTCACGAATTGTAACAGTGTTATCTTTGAGTGTGTCATAATCTACTGTTACGCCTAAGGGTATACCGATTTCGTCTGCGCGAGCATATCGTCTGCCAATCGATCCTGTCTCGTCATATTCCGCTGCAAAACCTTCAGCGAGCAACATCTGATGCAGTTTCATAGTTTTTTCAGGCAAGCCATCTTTGCTTACGAGAGGATAGACACCCATCTGTAGCGGGGCAATATCTCTAGGAAAACTCAACACTGCTCTGTCTTTTTTGACGTGGTAAGCGTGTTCAAAAGCAACGTAGAGGAGTCTGTCTGAGCCAAAACTTGGTTCAATCACATGTGGAACAAATCGTCTTCCACGTTCTACAATTTTTTCATACTTGAGATGTACATATTCAGGCAGAATTTTGTGTTGCCCGAGCTTAAAGTATCCGGTTTTTTTGAAAGCTTCTTCAGCTTCTTTAGGATCGACTTTAGAAAGCATCTCTTCAATCTTTGCAGCCTCTTTCTTAAAGATTGGACCGATCTTAGCTTTCACAGGTATCATGACATGCTGTTCTTTCTCAACAGGCTTATCGTGTTCTTTGAAAACTGTCATGTCGACTCCGCTGGCTTGCATGTGGCTCCTCAAATCATAATCAGTTCTGTAGGCGTGACCAGAAACTTCAGTCCAGCCCCATCGTTCAAGGTAAACTTGTTGGTCGAAGCTTTGAAGCGAATAATGGGCTCTTTCCCAGGGCAGTTTCTCGATAAACCGCTGCTTCTTGGATGGCACACCAAGATCAACTAGCAGTTTCTTGGCCAGCGCCATGAAGAATGCTTGCCACTCACACTTGATCAGCTTTTTTTCCAGAGCCTCTTTCACGGAGATTTCAGTTATTCTTTCCGAGCTTTTCAACTTGGTTTTAGCTAAAAGAAGCCTTAGTTTTTCGCTTTCCACATCTTGCAAGAGATAGGAGCTGGGTTCTTCTGGGTCGAAGAAAAACTCTAGATCGGCTATCGTGAATTCTCTTAGGCGTATCAAACCTTGTCTAGGTGAAATCTCGTTTCTCAGTGCGTGACCAATTTGCAGGGCGCCGAAAGGAAGTTTTTCTCGCGCCATGTTGTATAAGCGGTTGAATTCTACAAAAATGCCTTGTGCAGCTTCAGGTCTGCCATAGCCAACGGCTTCTGAGTATGGACCTATTGTAGTTTTGAACATGGTTAAGAATTGTTTGGGTTCGTTGAATGCACCGCCACATTCGGGGCATTTTATCTCGTCTTTCTCAATTGCTTCTTTTAGTTCTTCTAAACTCAGTTTCTCTGCTTCTGTTTCGTCGATTTTTGCGATTTCCTGAAGGAGATGGTCTGCACGGAAATTCTTTCTGCATTTTCGGCATTCGACCATGGGTTCCTTAAAGTGGTCGACATGACCGGACGCCACGAAAACTTGACTAGGCGCGATAATCGGCGAGTCTATTTCTAAGATTCCGAGTTTGTTTACGAAGAGTTCTCGAAGCTTCCTTTCAATGTTCTGTTTCAGCTTTGCACCCAGATGTCCATAGGTTACGAAACCGCCTACACCACCATATATTTCGTACGATTGCCAGAAGAATCCTCTTCGGCGTGCCAACTCGTTGACTAAGGTTAACTTGTCAGGAGTTTTTTGTTCATCGCTCAATTGTGTTCCATCCCTTTCATGCCTACTGCTTGAAACAGTTTAAGGTTTACTGGAAAATAATAACCTAGCGGCAAATAAGTTTAGCATGGGCAAAGCGCAGCATTTTATAAGCTGCTTGAAAATTAAGGAATGGAAGAGGAGTTGAAAATTGCCCACTATAAAGGTTGCCTTAGTAGGCATTGGGAACTGTGCATCTGCACTGGTGCAGGGTCTGCAGTACTACAGCAGCTGCGAGAAAGAAGAAGAATGTGTTGGGCTGCGTAATTTGCTGCTGGGCGAGTTTCATCCGAGAGACATTAAAATAGTTGCAGCTTTTGATATCGACAGCAGAAAAGTTGGAAAAGACTTGTCAGAAGCCATTTTTGCACCACCGAACAATGCGCCTAAACTGGTTGATGCTGCGCCATCCCATGTCATTGTGCATAAAGGTCCGGTTCTAGACGGCTTGGGCGAATTGACAAAAAACATTATACAGATAAGCCCTCAGCCAGAACAAAATGTTATCAGAACCTTGAAGGAAAACGACTCAGAAATCATGCTCAATCTGCTTCCAAGCGGAGCGGTACAGGCTTCTCGATGGTATGCTGAACAAGCTTT
>CAZGNE010000057.1:0-3402 GCA_964527165.1 uncultured Candidatus Bathyarchaeia archaeon | reverse complement strand
AATGGGGCTGCCCGGATTTGAACCGGGGTCTATAGCGCCCGAGGCTACAAGCCTAGACCAAACTAGCCGACAGCCCCATGGCCATTGCATACCACTGTCTTACCACGCAAAAATAAGTGTTCCTTAACCTTTAAACTCTTATCTCAACAATAATACTAACCCCTCACGGTTCAGGAGGCTTGCACAAAAAATTGGCGTTCCACCATCGCACACGCGGCGTCAAAGTACTCAAAGCCGTTTCGTCACCTCTCAGGCTGCAAATCCTAAACCTGCTATATGACAAAGGTCCACTAGCATACACTGAACTAATGAGCTCACTAAGAATGAGCCCAAGCAGAGACGCTGGCAAATTCGCGTACCACCTGAAATTCCTGCTGAAAGCAGACCTGACAGAAGCTGATGCCGAATCAAGAAAATACTGCCTAACCGAACTGGGCAAAATGGTCATCGACGTTGCCGACCGCGTGGAAAAAAAAGCCACAAAGCCCAAAGAAATCCTAGTTCGCGCCTCCAAATCTGCCCTAGAAGATTTCGACTCAAGCAAAATTACAGACTCTCTCATAAAAGAAGCCAAAATGCCTGCTGAACAAGCTCAGAAAATAGCAAAAGAAGCTGAAAAACGCCTTCTCAAATCAAAAACAAAATATATCACAGCTCCTCTCGTAAGAGAAGTCGTAAACGGCATTTTAATCGAAAAAAGCTTGGAAGAATACCGCCACAAACTAACTCGCCTAGGGCTTCCAACACACGAAGTCAGCAGGCTAATCGAAGGAAAAAGCACAAACCTGCAAAAAACAGCCACTGTAAACGAAGCAGCAGGAGCAGCAGTCCTCAGAGAATTCACACTGCTAAACATGTTCCCAAGAGACGTTGCAGACGCTCACTTATCCGGCAAATTGCACATAAACAACCTCGAATCATGGATTCTGAAACCAACCGAAATAGTGCATGATCTAAGATTCTTCTACCAGCATGGCCTGAAAATAGAAAAAACAGGCGGATCCTGCCATTCTTATCAGCCGCCATCAACCTTAGAAAACGCTCTCTCCACAACCTTCAACATTCTCTTGCATTCAACCAAAGAAACAGACGAGGCACAAACACTCGAATACTTCAACGTCTTTCTCGCCCCCTTCACCAAAAACACAGAACCCTCAAGAATCAAAGAGGCTTTACACACTTTCATCCTCAACATCAACCAACACGCAGAAGCATCCTTAAACTTGGAACTCACGATCCCCAGCTTCATAGCCGACACTCCAGCTGTAGGCCCTTCAGGAAAAACAACGGGCAAATACGGCGACTACACCGAAGAAACTCAGCAATTAGCATCTCTTATTCTCGACGTCCTAGCCGAAGAAAACACGACCGAACCATTATTCAACCCAAAAATAATAATAAAAACACGCCCAGAAACATCAGCAAACGAAAGAGCAAAAGCTTTGCTGTTAAAGGCACACAATCTCGCTGCACACAAAAGCCCAATATACTTTGCTCATCCCCTTGAAAAAGACCAGAACCAATCAGTTTACACCAGTTCAGGCTGCAAACTCTCAGCAAACTTGAACAAGGACTGGGAAACCGACACCTTACGCACTGGCTGCCTAGGCATAGTTGCCGTCAACCTTCCAAAAGCCGCCTACGAATGTGAAAAAGACAAAGCAAAATTCATGGAACTCCTGAAAGAAAGGCTTGAAATGGCAAACCGTGCCCTAGAAATCAAGTACCGAACCCTCAGACAACACTGCAGAACGCTGATTCCTTTCCTCACACAAAACGCCAACGGCGACCAATACTTCAGACTTGAAAACTCTTTACGCCTAATAAACCTAGTTGGACTAAAAGAAGCCATAGACACTTTCTATGGAAAAAACATGCATCACGACGAAAAAGCTTCAAAACTGATAGAAGAAATAGCTGAATGCATCTCACAATTCATTCGAAAAACAGGGAAACAACACGGGAAACGTTTACACCCAGCCATGCTGCCTAGCATAGAGGCTTCAGAAAGATTAGCCCAGCTGGACATTGACCGCTACGGTCTCGGAAAAGCCGCATTTTCAGGCACAAGAGAAAAACCGTTCTACTCAACGATAAACAAGCTCCAACTTCAAAACAACCAAATCCCAACAGAATCCCTAATTCTCGAACAGAAACTGCACAATCTGCAAGCTGGCGGAAGCTTTACAGTGATAGAACTTCAAGACACTGAACCCAAACCAGACGAGCTTGTAGCATTGTCCAAACAAATCACCGAAAACAGCAACGTAGAACTCTTTGCTTATAACCGCAAACTAACCTACTGCAGCAACTGCAAAAAAAGCTGGCCTGGCCTGCTCCACAAATGCCCTTCATGCAACATTACAAATACACTATCCCGCTACGATCCTTTCGACTCACTATAAACCTTGAGAAAAGCCTCGAAATCTAACAGTTCACTTCACTGCACCCAATATCAACGCTAGAAGCGCCATTCTCACAACCACGCCATTCCGAACCTGCTGGAAATACCGTGCATAAGGCGTAGCATCAACCTCAGCAGAAATCTCGTCAACCCGCGGAAGCGGATGAAGAACAACCAGGTCGCTCTTAGCATTGGCCAAAGCCTGCAAATCTATCTTGTACGAACCCTTAACCTTAACATATTCAGCAGGATCCGGAAAACGTTCCTTCTGTATCCTCGTAATATACAAAACATCCACAACAGGAATTATCTTTTCAAGACCCGTCTTCTCTATTACAGGAATCTTCTCCTTTATCGCCTGAAGAACCTCCCGACGCATCTTCAAAGTCTCAGGCGAAACAAGATACAACTCAGCATCATACATCGAAAAAGCATAAGCCAAAGAATGAACCGTCCGCCCATACCTCAAATCACCCACCAAAGCAATCTTCAAGCCATCAATCTTGCCCTTCTCCTTAGCTATAGTGTACAAATCCAACAAGGCTTGCGTCGGATGCTCCTCAGCCCCGCTACCCCCATTAATCACAGGCACCTCCGCAAGCTCAGCCGCAAGTCTCGCTGCACCTTCAAGAGGATGCCGCAAAGCTATAACATCCGCATAATTCTCAACCGTGCGCACCGTGTCTGCAAGATTTTCGCCTTTCCTAACCGAAGCTATTTCCGCTTCAGCAAAGCCTATTGTCGCGCCGCCCAATTTGTGCATTGCAGATTCAAAACTCAAACGGGTGCGTGTGCTAGCTTCAAAAAACAAGGTTGCAAGGATCTTCCCTCTGAGCATATCTGAGCCTTTCGCGGCTATTGACTCCATGGACTTAGCAGCTTCAAAAATGTGGTCTATTTCTTCACGTGAAAAGTCCTTAATCGATATTATGTCTCTACCTTCAAACTGCAAGCTCACACCTAGCACATCAACTCTATGCAACTCCTAAATAACTTTT
>CAZGNE010000056.1:0-3753 GCA_964527165.1 uncultured Candidatus Bathyarchaeia archaeon | reverse complement strand
GTTAGTCACAGGAAGGCAGGTGCAAGACTAATGAACAAGAAGCAGACGACAACAAGAATATTGCTGATTTTACTGCTAACAATGGCTGTCGTTTCTGAGTTGCACTTTTCTAGTGTCGTCTTTTCAAGTGGAAATTGGCTTGCTGGATGGGATTATCGTAAAAATCATGTGATCAATGCTGCCACAGGGGCAGGGACAGGTTATCAAATTCCAGTTAGAGTTTTTGCAGGAAAAGGAAAGGATGGTGACAATGAAGTATGGTTAGGCAAAAATGATAATGAAAATTCTAACTGGAAGATTTCTGTTGATGCTACTCTACATAATGACTATGGATTAACTTACGCTGCAACTTTTGTGTTTACCTTGCCAAGTGGTGTAACTTCGGCGAAGGCATATTATAAATATACGGAAGGGATGTCTTGGACTCAATTTACGGTTAAGACATCAGATGACTTTTTCAACGGTATTGACTGTGTGCGATGGGACTATACAAATAATTTGACGTATGTAAGTAAAAGGTTCAACAATGATTCGCATGACATACTGCTCTATTTCACAAATAGTGCAGACAGTCCTATTAACGTCACGTTCAGCTACATTGCAAAGTTTTATGATGATAGAAAGTGTGCAGTTTCAGTTGAACTAGATGATTTTACAGGTAGCACAAATGACATCACAGTTCTAAACATCTTGCAAACACGCAACATTTGGGTAACAATAGGAATATATCATCTAGACCCAACATGGAGCAACATCCAAACTGAACTAAACCAAGGCTATGTGGAAGCTGCTTCTCATTCGATTACCCATCCAACAGCTCCTTATGCAAATCCAACATACGAATGCACTAATTCAAGAAACTATATAATCGGTAACTTAACTCTTCCAGCTTTATACACAAAAGGCTCAACGGAATATGTTCCTACATACCTTGAACCATATAACAAGATAGGCAATCCAGAAAGAGCAGCGATAGCTGCAGCAAAATATTTACGGACACGTGGAAGTCACGTTGTTCTGCCTCTTGCAGTAGCTATTGCGACAGGAGATTTTAGCAGATTTTTTGATTGGAATTTTTGGGATACCGAATATGGCGGTTTTACTGACACTTCTGGATTGGATATTAGCACTTCCTACTCTCTAGCAGAACTGAACAGTCTTTTTGATTATGCATACAATTCAGGGAAATGGTATAAACCGTTTCTCCATCCTGCTACGATTGATCAAAGTAAGCTAACATCCCATGCAGACTATATAAAAAATAAGAAAGATGTTTGGTATGTCGGTTCTGGTGCTTTCTGCATGTATCAAACAATAAGGTTGTTCGCCACATTTACTCCAACATCAACTCTACATTGTGAAACAGATTTTTCTGATGTTGTATTTACTGCTAGTGATGGAACCACAGTTTTGAACTCTTTCATGATTAATGAATTGGACAGTGTGTATGCAGAAGTTTGGGTTGAACTTCAAGACAGTTTAGAGTCTAATCCTGCAACAATTTATGTTTACTATGGAAATGCAGGTGCTTCGATTTCTTCAAATTCTATTTTAACAAAACTCGCACAACTCAAAGGTCAGCAAACAACAACAGGAACTATGAATGCAGCCTGTATATGGGAAATCAACGCAGGTAAATTAAGAGCATTCTCTTACAGTGGAACTGTCACCTACAAACATAGAGGATATGCATTATTTGTTGTTCCTACAGTCTGGATTGATGGCAAATATTTTCAATGGCTATGGAGTGGAACTTATTCTGGGGGATATGTCACTGTTGCAGAAGTGAGAATTTACGATGGACAATACTATTTTGGGGAACTAGCTGATTTTGGAAGCTGCAATACAACCGTAACATTGAAGGGTAATGGATTACTTCAAACATTAGCTACAAAAGCAACTAACACAAATTGGCAAGAAACGCAGGATGTTCTTGTTGATGTGAGTGACGCATCAGAAGACTATGTTACAATAATGTTTGTTCTCATTGATGATTGGACTACCACAGCTCCTGATCTAAATATAGATTGGCTAAAGGTGAACACTAGCCCTGCAGGAGTTGGAACTATTACAGAGATTGATTTCGCCTCTTCTGTCTGGACATGCTATGTTGGTGATAGTCAGACTGAGTGTCTTGGTGGATTTTACAGAAAATATGTCGTGCCTGAGCCTAGTCATGGAAGTTGGGGATCTGAATTTGAATATGGAATAGTAAGCATCACATTCTATAAGAATGATGGAATCTTCAAAGTTAATGGAGTATCTAAAGCTAATGGATCCACAACAGAATATACTCTTGGAACCATATTGACTCTTGAAGGTTCAGACTTCACTGAGGATTATGGGTTTGGCAATTTCACGTTCTCTTATGGTGGCTACAGTGAGTATAATCCTTGCAGCCACACGGTTACTCATGATGAAGCCTATTCTATTTGGCTTTATAACAAGTGGAGTCCTCAAGGAGAGAATTGGCTTGAAGGATGGGTATGTAGAAAAAGCCATGTCATAAACCCTGCTGCAGGAGCAGGTGAAGGTTATCAGATCCAAGTTACAGCTCATTATGGTTCAGGCTCAGACAGTGGAGCCAATGTCTATCTCAATTCTCTCTGTCAAACTGACTTTGATGATGTGAGATTCACAGCCCAAAATGGCGATACTCTTCTCAGCTATTTCCTTGAGAACAAAGTGAACAGTAACTATGCAAACTTCTGGGTTAAGGTTTCAGCAAATCTTTCAGCTTCAGCCCAAACAATCTACATTTATTATGAAAATCCAACAGCCACATCAATAAGCAGTGCAGACTCCACTTTCGGCTTCTATGATCATTTCCTTGGATCTTCCATAAACCTAACAAAATGGGATCAGATTGATCAAGATCCAGATTTTTATTGGACAGTCCATGATTCTTTGTTAGATATTACAGGCACAAAAGATTATACTGCTGAAACACGATTTGGCTTTGAACATACAGGCTTTCCTTATCAACAGAACTTCAAAGTGACAATGACTAATCTACATATTGAAAGCACAGAGTTATTCCCTACATACGATGAATTCATATTTGGAGTAATCCTAACAAGTGCAACAGAGACTTGGTGTTATGAAACCTCAGTCTATTGGCTTGATGCTTGGGGGGGAGACTATGCACGTAGAGTTGCAAGAATACATGGTAGTGTTTACTATCCTGAAACTCATTATCAAACAGACACAGCCAACATCATCATAACCAAAGTTGGAAGCAATGTTACAATTTATTGGAATAGTGTCAAGGTTCTTTCTGTCAATAGTGATGTAATACTTACATCAATCGTGATACATGCAGGTGTTTACCATCCAACTCCTTACTATCCAACAGTTTACTATTATCCTGAGCATACATGGATAGACAAGATTCAAGTCCAAAAGTTTGTTGATCCTGAGCCTTCTCATGGAATTTGGGGATCAAGAGAATTTACAGAGATAACTATCACCATCACTTTTTACAAGAATGATGGAACTCTTTCTGTGAACGGATCTGCTAAAGCTAACGGAACAGAGATTCAATATGCCCTTGGAACAGTTTTGAATCTTGAAGGTTCTGGATGGAGTAAATATTATTTGTTTGGTAATTGGACTGTTTCTTATGGTGAATCTTCCAAGAGTAATCCTTGGAGTCACCTTGTCATTCATGATGAAAACTATTCTATTTGGCTCTATGGCAAGTGGAGTCCTCAGAGTTTTAAACCTGACTTTCCATCTACTCCACCTTTGATT
>CAZGNE010000055.1:1614-4014 GCA_964527165.1 uncultured Candidatus Bathyarchaeia archaeon | reverse complement strand
TCTGAGGCTTTCAAACTACCACAAACTGTGCCAATTCACAGCCTTTTTTTGTTAGCAGCAAGCTTTCTACAGCAAACGAATTTTACCTGCACGCTTTGTACATTTCAGCCACGAATTGATAGTTCAAAAAGTGCAACTCACGCAGCGGTGCGCGTCTCAATCATCGTTTGTTCTCTCTTTCCCTTTCAATGCTAATAGATGCTTGGCTAGGCCTGCAAAAGTCAAAGGCAGATAGCCATTTTCGTTAGCCAAGCTTATCAAGAAACTTTCAATGTTGGATAATTCCCAAAAATCCAGCTGTGCAACGCGTTCCCAGAATTTCAGATAAGATGGATAGTCCTCATGGAACGAAACAATCACTCCGTGGTATCCCAACCCTATTCCTCTCTCAAGCATGACAATTTCCAGAAGGCTTTTCCCTGAATGTTCCTGAGACATTTCTCTTGCCTTTTCGATCTCTTCTGGATCGGGCGCTCTTTTAAGACTGAAGAAAGTTAAAGCCATTATTTCGTATCCGAGTTTGCAAAAGTCAGGCATCATCGTGAATTCTTTGATTATCCCGTTCTTCTTCATCTTCCTGATCAGCCTGCTTGCAGTGGGCTGAGAAACCCCAACTGCCTTCGCCAAGTCCCTGTCGCTTCTTCGGCTATTCCTCATAAGCTCTGAAATCAGCTTCCACTCTGCATTTTTCATCTTCACACGTTTGCTCATGGAGTTTAGCACCTACACATTCATTTCCGATGAGGCTCTTTAAGATTTTGCAAAGTTTGAAATAGCGGCTCTATAATTAAACTTTATGTTGCATGATTAATTATGCAGTGTTTGCTCATCAATGCTTGTGAGTCCCATCCATTCAAAACGCGCATTATGAAAAACATTATGTGAAGAAGACAGGTTATCTTCAGACTTGTTTTCCCCATGTTTCGCGATGAACATGTAAAACCACAAGAAGTGTTTGGAAAGGCATTCCTCTTCAGCCGAATCCCATTCCTTCATTTTTGATCCAAAGGGTCAAAGTCAGGAACCTGTGATTTCAGATAGTCTTTGACTTCGCTATATGCTAATGTGTTGTCGATCAAGTGCGTATCTAAACCAGGTTTCCTACAGAATATTTTCAGGGCCTAAGTTGAAGGTTATGCAATTTTGTTTCACCCCAGAACAGAAAAAAGAAGGGTTTATTTGTGCATGGTACTGGCGACTTGTTTGAGTGTGAATCTGGGTACGGGTTTGATTTGGTTTTCAGTCATCAGTTTCTGTATGAATTCTAGAATTTCTGCGGCCCTTTTTTGTTCCTTCTCCGCTCGGCCTACTTCAACATATTTGCCGGTTTCTTCATCGTATTTGCCTTCAACCATGACGGCGTATGAGATTTTGGTGCGGTGATTGCTGGTGATATACTCTTTTTCCTCGACGTCAAAAGCCCAATCCCTATGGTCACTATGCCTCACGAATCCTATGTGGTCAGCGTAGAAGCGGATCACGTATTTGCCAGTTTCAACAGTCTGAAACCTGTTGCTGGAAGAGATGTCTATTCGGACACGGCCTTGTTCTAGTGTTGTTACGGCGTTGACTGCCATTTCATGCGCAAACTTCTGTAGAACAGTCTCGAATTGGTCAAAACCATATTCACTTCGTAATGTCGGCAATTTCCAATTCACCCCTTTAATTGTGTCAAACAGGTTTCCTTATCTACCAAGAGACCTAAATTGACATTAAATGAAATGAGTCACCCTACTCCAATTGTCCACTAATTTTTTCACCCCGAGAGAAAAAGAGCCCTCACGGGCTTTTTCGGGCTTGCATGTAGCTTTCTAGAGGATACAGCTGTATCTCGATTGCTTCAACTATTCGTTTCGCATCCGTCTCCCATGATGGAATATAGTCTAAGACTCTGCGGCCGTATTCGTTCTTTTTAAAGAAGTCTTTCAGATGACGAAGCGTTGGATACTGAGCAACCCATCCGTGGATGTTATAATGCGCGATGCTGCCACAGCATAGATGAAGAAACTCGTAGAAATATTTTGACAGCATGGGATCTGTGTCGACCGGAAGCCAGAGAACACCAGCAACAAGGTGGCGGCCAGGCTCCTTCTCGCCGTACAGTCTGCCGTGTTGCATGATTTTCTTGAGGTTCCGCAGTATTCGTTTCTTGCTCCACACGCTGTTTCCGTTGACCATGATTGAGGCTTTTATGTTGTTGTCGTCTATGAGGCCCTGCAGTTTCAGTCGAGCCTTAGACTCATCCATGTCTTCTAGGTTCTTGATTGTTTTCAAGAGCTTCTCAGCTTTGGCTACAACCCTTTTCCGTCCACGCAATTCGATTTTTAGCATTTTAGCATATCACCCCATAGAAAAAGAGTGAGGCCTATCTGGTTCTTGTGAATAATTCCAGAGAAAACT
>CAZGNE010000055.1:0-1514 GCA_964527165.1 uncultured Candidatus Bathyarchaeia archaeon | reverse complement strand
CCACATTGCATCTCCCATCATCTTCATTATCGTATTGCACTCGGCTTCAGCGTCCCTTCCCTTTTTGCAGAGACCATCATACCATTTGTCGCCTATTGCCTGCTTGTCAGTGTCAAGCCAGTCGAAAAAGCTGCTGAAAAGTTGTCTTCGGAACATTCTCATAAGGTCTTCCACGTCTACACCCCGAAGAAAAAGGAGGAGTTATTGTTTCTTTTTTGCCTTCACTATCTCTGCTAGTGAGAACGCAGTTGGCACCACAATCGTTGATTGCTCTGGTTGTGGTTGTTTCTGTTCTTTTGCCAAGTTCGCCAGTGAGAATTTGAATGGCGGCGGAATCTTGAAGTAATACGGAGTCATATCTGGAGGATCCCACTGATTGCCAAGCCCCCACATCGGACTAGACACGTCGCTACTATACTTGAAGTCGAGCATCAAGGTGTCAGCACAGATAATAAAATACGGATGGTTGCTGAAAAGGGCCATATTCACTAGGCATGCCCTGTAAAGCGACCGGTCAATTTCGATTCCATACAACAGTAGCGGATGTTTAGGATACATGAGTGTGGCGCCTAGCAGAAAACGGCCGGTGCCGGTACATGGTTCTGGCCTAGTGTCAAGCCTTGTGACACTTAGGTATCCAGCTGTGTTACCGGCTTTTGTTCGTACTTGACTAGTAACGGTGTCATGCCGATGACTGTGTGCTGCCGAGCTCTTTCTGTTAATAGGTTTATTGGAAGTGCATCGTTGAATGCTAATGCTTCACGTGTTTGCCATATCAGTAGCGAGAGGTCAGGCTTCGCGTAGGAGTATGGTTTATTCTTCTTCAAGTTTTCGTCCATGGTGCATTTTAGCATGAAGTCAATAATGTTTCGTGGTGTGAGACATTGGCCTAGCCTGTTGTGGCGCCCAGCTAACTCATCCTCTGCGAAGATTTCTCCCGGATAGTCCCAGGCAATTTCCTTTCTTGCTTTGGCTGCTGCAATGTAGGCTTCAATCAAGTCGACTGGAATCTGCTTTTTGAGCTCCCCGAGTCCTTGATACGAAGGTTGACTGATGGCGCCTCTCCATGCTGCGTTCGGCAGGCTATATCGCCAAGGATTACTCATTAGTCCTAAATGGTCTGCTAAAAGTTCAAGTGTGATGTTCCAGCAGTCCTTTCGGAAAAGGTGAACTTTATGCTCAACCGCTTCCATAAGGGCTCTGAACGCATCCTTTGGGTCTCCTGTTGCATACTTTTTCATTCTGATTGTATGCATCATTTTCTCTAGTTTTTCGCTCGTAGAATTCACCCCAAAATAGAAAAAATATGAGGATTTTACATTAGGTCACTGTCGACGCCTTGTATCAGAAATTTGCGATTGCCGCATTCACAACATTCCAATTCTGTGTTGCCGCTGCCTTCTCCGATTTTTTTATGTTCTGTATTCTTCTTGCACCTAGTACAGTAGTGCATGGCATGTTCACCCCGATGGTTTTACTCACCAAAAATGAAAGAAAAAAAGGAGGTTAAGGTG
>CAZGNE010000054.1:0-4050 GCA_964527165.1 uncultured Candidatus Bathyarchaeia archaeon | reverse complement strand
ATGTTGGATGGGTTTATGGCTGGTTCAATGTTTTCCGCTGGAACACCGAACATGGGGGGGTTTGAAGGTGTCTGTCCATATGTGGCTTCTTCAACGTAGTATATGCGGCTTTCATGCGCTCCATACGTTACAGGCATTTTCTTTTCTCAACTCCTTTTTGTCATGATTTAATGAGTGTGATGCGTTAGAATACCGCTCCAACATCTTCAAACATCCAGCTTTTAAGCTGAAACTCGCTGCGGAAAATGAAGGGTTTAACATCCACACGGTCAGCGTCTCGAAAGCTGAAAACATCCAAGTACGTGATTCCGTTCACGGTTACGGTGCAGCTTACATAATCACAATATAGAATGGCTGCTGTAGTGCCGTTGCTTGGGTTTGTTGTTCTGGCAAGAAGCCAAACATAGCCATTGGAATCAATAAAGTAACCCAACGCAGTTGAGATTGTTATTGTGAGCGTTTGGTCTTGGTCTCCTGTTCCAGTTTGAGCTTGTTCCCATGCAGAAGAGATGTGATTCCAAATCTTGATTGTTATTCCGTTTCCAGCAGGAGCCGTGCCATAACCCTCAAAAGCGAGCACAATCTTCTTGACACAATTGATCCGGGGGTCGAGTTTAAACCTGAAAAGCATCAAAGCGTATTCGCCGTTAACGTTGTCGCTTTTAGAATAGCGAATGTCATCGCTGTACCAGATTTTCTGATATTCCAGACTTGTTAGCTCTATCCAGCCAGCATCTCCAGGAACCAGTTCGCTTGGTGCTCCCCCACTAAAAGCCTTGTGAGTTCCGCTGGGATAGCCCAGGCCAGCAAAATAATAAAGTGTTACGTTGGGCTGGTTGCGGTTCTGCCTTACAATGCGGTTAACTTCTTCAACCATTTTCTGGCGTATGAGTCTTCCAGGATCACTTGAGGCAGGCCTATCCGTAGCCCACACGTTAACCCTTAGAGAGCCTAAGCGTCTGCGGATTCTTCCGCTCATCTCAATTTTTGTGTCTCTGCTTTCCGCAAGCCCCACAGTGATTTGTCCATCATAGTTTTTGAACAGTTCACGGTCATACCACTCTTTGCTGACGTAAATGCTTGCAATGGAAGTATCATTCTTCACAACATGCATGTTTTTGCTGAGAAGCCTAATAGTTGTGGTAACAGCGTCTTCGACTTCGCTCATTGACTAATCAATCTCCTACATACGCTTTTGTAATATTCTGGGTCTCCATCCAAATCAAAACGTTGAACGGTCATAACTTCATAATCCACGCCCACACGCCTAATCTTATCATGCACTCGGACCGGCAAGAAACTGTAAACCGTGATATGATCTTCAAGGATGTAGCCAGGCTCGATAATGATTTCGCCTGCTGTGCCCATTGTAACTGTCCCTTTAACGTCTATGGCTTCACCATAGGAAACTTGCTCAGTTGCTTCACGGATTGGGTATAGAATGAGATTCTCACCTTGGGACTCCAAGATGCGGGTGAAATTTGTAATTGGGTCCAAATAGTTTAGATAAAGCTGTGAAAGCCATGCAACGGTTGCCATAGCTTGCTTGTTTTCTTCATAGCTGTAATCTGTGAATTTTACGCCCCAGAACATGAATTGTTCTTGATGTTTATCGATTATTTTCATACTCAATTGAAGGCTTGGCTTATCATGGGCTGCGCGAATTTTCCAAAGGATTCCGCTTGTAACCGCATCGTAATAATCGCAGGCTGGAAATCGGCTAACAATGTCTATGTAGCCAGCCCAGCAAATTGCTGGATTGTAAGCTGGGTATTGAGCGCTGGCTCGTATGCTATTGATAAAGTTGTAGACTTTCTGAACGGTTACACTCCAGCCTTCATAATCATACAAGCCAAGTAAGGCATAGGAGAATGGGTCATCGTAAATCTCGTTTTCACTTATGCCGACTCGATGCCAATTTGAATCTGCAGGGTCGTAGTAGAGCCAAAGATTTTCAAAACCTTCTCGAAGGAAAGTAACAGCCTTTGATATCATGTCTTGGTAAGTGTTGGCGTTAACGGTGTCGTATTTTTCGGCAAGCATTTTCAAGCCAATAAGCCCGTAGAGACATTCAGTATCCATCTGGAGAAGCCAAGCGTCTCCAATGGTGACACCTCGGGCAAAACCGCCGTAAGTTTGCTTATCCTGCATGGTTTTTAGGAATGTGGCTCCGGCAAGCTTGGCAGCATTCAGGTATCCGACTGTTCCAGTTAACTCGTAAGCCCTCAAAAGTGATGGAATGACTCGGCATGCGTCGACACTGTAATAGTATGTGCTGTTTTCAGTGGATTTGAACCCGCCATAAGCCTTCTTCGCTGGGTCTGTGCATTGTTGCGTCAAAATCCAACCTGCAAGCGAGACAACTTTGTTGTAGATTTCAGTTTGTTTGCTGGCGTACTGCGGATTAAAGTAGGCTTGATAGAGAAAGTCGATTGGAAAGGTTGCAGCGAAGGCAGCTCTTCCCCATGTTAAGTCTGGGCCTGAGCCAGGAATAACGTAAACGTAAGGGGCATAATCCTTAATGAAGTTGTAATATGCTTGTGGAACGTTCACTTTTCCATCAGCTCATCTATCAACTTTTTAATCTCACAATGACTGCAAACGGAATAATCGGCGACAGAACACTTTTCGCACACAAGCTTGCTCAAGCGTTTCAGCTTCTCAATCATCAAACAAATTCCCGCCACTCAGAAAGCCCTAAATCAAGCAAAGCAAAGCAACCAAACCAAAGCAAGGAGAAAGGAGAGATTTCACTAAAGCCTTCTGAGTGGTTTCGGGTTTCAGGACGATGTTATGATTTCAACATCGTAGCCGTTATCCATGAGCTGCTTAAGCTCTGCACTTGTCAAAACCATCTTAACACCATTCACTTTAGCCACGATATAGTTGCCTTTGCCCAAGACCTTGCTCATCTTTTTTCACTTTCCATTCTTTTGAAACATGAACCTCTAAAGGGACAATGATAAACGCCGACTCTATCAGTTAAAATCGCATGAGCACAATAGGCTCCCCAAAAACATTCGTTTTTAACTATACTACGAGCACTCATGGATTGATTAGTCCTCCGCGGTAAGTGGGAACTTCGTCTTTGGCTGAAGCCTCAGCAGCCTTCACGGGCAAAGCAAAGTTGACCAGGACTCTGAGCAGGTCGTTGCGGAATCCCTGAACCGCGCCTTCAAACGCGAGTCTTCCAATAGAGGCTTTTGTTATGTATAAGTCTCCGAGGCGATAGTCGAAGGCACCGAGGAGCATGCCTCCGCTTGCAGCCACGAGAATACGGAGTGAAGCCAGGTTGAAAGCAGCCATCTTCGCCCAATTATACCGTGGATCAGTCACAAGCAAATCCTGGCCTACAATACTATTCACGTATAAGTTTGCATAATCAACATGAGCCTGAAAACTCGCTTGGGCCACGGGCAAACCAAACACCGTGTAGCTCAAGCTTGCAGAGTCATAACTTGCGTTAAGCTGACTCTGAATATCCGTGTAACTCACATATTGAACGGTCAAATCATCTACCTACTTTTCTCCCATGAGAAAAATTTATGCGACTAAAAAGGGGGAGTTTTTTATGGTTTATACGCAGGCTTCTGACTATGGCGTTGGAGGCGGGCCAGTTGCTGAAGTCTGCACTTTTTGACGATCCAGCCAGTCGGCATACTCGTTTGTTACGAACATTAGTATGGAAGCTCCGAAAACTATGCCTGCCACTTCCACTGGAGTCAAAGTAAGCCAGCCCAGTCCATAAGCGATCCCAGCGATAACGAATATACCCAGTCCAAAGTATATGCCGAAAGTAATGCCCACCAAGAACCCGTTTGTTATGCAGAACATTAAGCCATAGTTGTGCGACTCTTTCAGCCATTTACCATATTCCCAGCTAATGCCAGTCAAGATACCATTCCCGAACACGAGACCAGCGATAACCGTTGGCGTCAGTGCAGCAGGAATGAAACCCAGACCATAAGCATTTGAAGCCAGAACGAATATGGCAACGCCGAAGAGTAAGCCAAGAGTTATGCCGTAGAGTAGGCCTTTCGTCAAGTTGAA
>CAZGNE010000053.1:0-4092 GCA_964527165.1 uncultured Candidatus Bathyarchaeia archaeon | reverse complement strand
AGCGAAACCCTACGGATAGCATTCCTACAATACGCGGAAAAACTAAGTTTAGTTAGTGAAAAAGTCCACAGCTGATAACAGCAACAACATTGTTAAGCCAGAAGAACAAAAGAAATTCTGAAACTTGAGTTTAGTTAAACTTTATTTTAAGAAAACGCTGAGAAAATGGGAAGCGCGCATATGAACATGTTCCATTCTGGTCCTATGCATCACGCTTCTTATTTCTTTTTTATACAAACACATTATATTTTAGACTCTAAATAGATAGATGGATAGGGATAAACCTTGGAGTATGTTGACTTTCTCTTAGGTTTGCTTTCTGGTGCGTTTTTGGCAATAATCACCCAAATTATTGGATATTATTTTGCAAAGAAGAATCTGAAAACTCAACAAGAACACAGCGAAAGAATTCTCAAGATTCAACTTTTCCATGAAGATAGAAAGAAAGCCTTGATTGAGTTGGATGGAATTCTCAAGAAGGGCTACAGGACTCTCAATGATTTTAGTAATAGTGTCGAATCTTTCTTGGATGGAGATTCAGGTATCTTTATACCGATTAAACTTAGGAATGAATTGAAGAAGGAGTTACAGGATATTTGGAATGTTCTGTATTCCAAACAAATAGAGATGTATGGACCTGAACCTGAGTATGAAGAAGAGGATTATGAGGATTGGGCTAAAGACTTTCCTGAAGAGGCTCTTGATGCAGAAATAACAGAACGACTAAGCAAACTAAAAGGTTCTATGAGAAGCAAAATCAAGGAATATGTCTCAGAAGAATAGATGGTAGAAAATGAGTTGCGTCTATCCGCCGCACGCGCATAAATTTTTGGGCGTCTCTTCCGCGTTAAGATCATTACAAATATTGAAAGAACCATTAGGATTGCCAGAATTAAGATTGAAGGGAACTCTGGGATAACTGTGTAAACGTAGTATTGTCCGTTGTTATCATTAACGGCAACATTTTCGGCGTAATCGTACGCAATAATCCTATATTTTACAGTCGTATCAACAAGTTGTCCCGGGACCACTCCCTCGTAGAGCCTTGTGGTTAAGTTATAACTCATTGTAACGTTCGCCCATGTAATGCCATCGTTTAGGCTATGTGAAAGAATTACCTGATGTATGCCGCTCCCGGCGTCTCTTACGTTTACGAGAACCCTTACTTCCTCATCAACTAAAGGGATTTCTGGTTGATGTAATGGGGTATTTACTATGGGTCCAGCGCGGTCTATAGCTAGTTCAGGATAGCGTGATTCAAGTGGGTGGTCAACAATTGGAACGTACTGCACTTTTCCCAATCTATAATCATCGTAGAAGTCGTAGATTTGCTTGTCGATGAGTGTCGTGTTTGTTGTGCCCCAATAGTTAAGAGTTGCGTTCTGGTCATATGAGGGATGCGCAGGGCCCAGCTTGCCAAGTTGAAAGTCGTATTCTGTGTTGCCATGTATATCGTTTTCTTTGATAATGAGTCTGCCCATAGAGTTTCCTAAGATACAGTGAATCCCTAATCCATTAAATGTGATGTAATTTAGAGTAATGTTCACAAAATATTGAAGTGGCCAAAAGATTCCTTCCAACATTAAGCCAGATCCAGTGTTTAGAGAAACAACATTGCGCGCTATAGTTAGATTAAGATTGTAACCACCGAGATATATTTTTATTCCGATGTGATTTGAGAGTAAAGTGTTGTTTTCAATTTCGAGTTTCCCTCCAGCTTCACCATGAGCCAGTGTCACTTCAATACCTTTACCATTCATTCTAACTAAATTGCAGTTGATTTTTCCTAAAGTGTACTGGTACACATTCACGAAAGAAATACCTACGTTATTGTACTGCACTTTGCTGTTTGACAGTGTAAGGTTGCCATCGTAACTGGAAATGCCTGTAGTTGCGTATTGAATTGTGCAGTAACTGAAGCTTATGTTCGCATTGCTTCCTGAGGTTCTTATACCATCCCAATCGCCAAGCGATGGCATTGTTGCGTTCGATGTAAACGTAATTGGAAAGGATGAACTACCGATGGCATTAAGTTTTCCCTTTATCATTAGGTAATATTTTACGTCAAACTTGACGACGACTCCAGGCTCAATAGTCAACGTTACATTAGTTTCAACCAAAATATGACCTACTACAACGTATGGGCTATTTTCTAAAGTCCATGTAGTGTTTTCCCAGATTATCCCGCAAACCGAAGTGCCTGAGCTGCCATAATCCACAGCTTTTGTTACATTAAAGTTAATTCCAGCAATTAAAAGACCTGAAACAAAAACAGCGAATAAAACCCCAAGAAACGTTTTCTTTAGCATTTCTCTTTCTCCTAATCTAAAATCATGTAATCAAGAAATAAACTTTTACGGAAGAACCCTCCATCGTTACCTTATAGTTTTGTGTGTGTGCACGCCTGCCAGCGTTTAGTTATAGTCTCTCTGTTTCTTTTCTTTCTCTTCGTATCTCAGACGTTGTTTAACCGTAGCATCATTTCCACGATAATCTCAAGTTCCGCAATAGTATTCCATATCAGACGAGGCACTGGACCAGCCCTCCTTAATACTTTCTTGTTACTGGTTTACCCAGCACAAAGTATTCAATTATTTGATCAGCCGGACAAGGTCCTAAATCCATTTGACATCGGCTTCCATCTTCACTTAACGCTGGGCAATCGATTTTTCCTCTTCCAACAGGCTTACCTATAGTTATAATTTTTTTGCTGGCAGTGAGTGAGTGAACTCCTCTAACCTCCCATTTAACGAGAACTCTTTTATGATAAGGACAAGGACCTTCTCCACCTTTACTAAAACTCATCGCCCATTAACCACCCATTAAAAACATAGATAGATTTTGCAAATATACATTTCTAAATTTGATTCGAATCAGTTATCATGTCCTCGCTTCTTACTATATATTTCGTGTGTGTGCGTGCACGCTCCATAACAGTCCCTCTGTTTCTTCAAGGACTATGCGTTTCTCTAAAAATTCGTCATTCCAGCGCTTGCAAATTGTCCACATGAGCCTTGGCAGGTTTAACCCGTCTGGCGGTCGTTTCGGAATGGGCTGCCGCACAAGAACATACTTCTCTCGGACAACGAACGATTTCACATCAAAATCTTGCTTCTCGCCAAACCTTTGCTTAATCGTTATCAGTCCCAATGTTAGAAGCGGCTTGCGAATCTGACGGTAAAAACTTGTCCGCCTATACTTGAATCCTTTTTCAATTTTTCCAGCTTCTAAATCCCATGCAAACTGGCTCAACTCACTTCGGGTGCACGCGCCACGTTGTTTAAACCGTTAAGAAAGGAAGTCTGCAAGGCATAATGCGTAGAAACTTTTAATTTCATCTATAAAACTTAATTCTGAGAAACCGTTTCCTACTATGCCCTTCGCGGACCGTGAAGAAATGGAAAAATACACGTTGATTATCACCGAAAAGCCAGATGCCGCACAAAGAATAGCCTCCGCCCTTGACACGCAAGGAAAAGCAAAGAAAATGGAGCACAATGGAGTACCGTATTATGTGGCAAAACGGGACAAGGACATTATTGTTGTTCCAGCGTTAGGGCATTTATACACGGTCGCTGAAGAAAGAAGCGGAAGAAACCATTATCCAGTTTTCAGCTTCAAATGGCTACCAAGATACGCCGCCGAAAAGGGCGCAAAACAAACCCGCACATGGCTTGAAACAATTTCGAAACTTTCAAACGACGCTGATGTGTTTGTTGACGCATGCGACTACGACATTGAAGGAAGCATTATTGGATACAGCTTACTAAAATATGCATGCACCAACAAAGAAAGTATCTCAAAACGCATGAAATATTCCACCTTAACCAAGGAGGAACTAGAGAAATCTTATGCTGAAATGTTGCCGCATTTGGATTTTGCCCTCATAGAGGCTGGACGCACAAGACATGAGGTTGACTGGCTTTACGGTATAAACCTTTCACGGGCTTTGACAATAGCAGCAAAGGATTGGAGCGGAAAATACGCAACATTAAGCACAGGAAGAGTACAAGGTCCAACGCTCAGATTCCTCGTGACTAGAGAAAAAGCAATCAGATGCTTCGTGCCAACCCCTTACTGGAGCATAAAAGC
>CAZGNE010000052.1:0-4129 GCA_964527165.1 uncultured Candidatus Bathyarchaeia archaeon | reverse complement strand
CGCCAAGCATATATAGCATGTTTTTACTAGTAAATTGGTGCTGAAATCCCTTCCCCGGCGCCATTTTACCAATTGAGGCTCTTTTTTCAGTTTTTTTAGACAAAGAGGTTTGATTTGTGCGCGCATATTTAATGGACAGTATGTTCCAGTCTTGGCTCTTTGCTCTCTGTTAGCTTCCTTCTCTTTTTCTTTGATATTTTTATGGCTTCTCTAATTTGAATTATCTGCGATTTGTCGGATTTCCATTTTGCATCAGTTTGTTTTGGAACCCAGGAGGGTGCGCCTGCGCGACTTACTTTCGCACGTTTTTTATGGGAGTTTTCCTTTTGTGACATAAATTCTCTTCCTATTTGTAATTTCCTTAAACTTCTGTGTTTGTGCGAATATCCAGTTTGCCTTACCAACTGCTACTGCAAGTGTGGCTTATTAAGTTCACGCATCCACTGGTGGTGGAATACCAAGAGCAAGAACTGTGAACACAGCAAATAAGATCACTGCAATAGTTCCGAGAATCACAAGCCAAAAGACCCAATTCAGACGTTTTATTTTCTGTAGATTTGCTTCTCTGTTCAAAATAGTTATATCCGCCATAGTTGCAGCAGTTTCCCTTACAATATGTGCTTTTGTCAAGTTCGCATAATCTTCTATGAACCGCTTTGGGTCTTTTGGGGTCATGTAGTATGTTGATGGTTTGTAGGTAAGTAATGCGATAGAAATAGCCATTCCAAACAATCCCAATCCAGCCAGTAGAGTTATGGTTAAGAGGTGAAAGAAGGGGTTTTCGATAGAGATCTTGTCTAAGATAAAAAAACCAATACCTATGTTCAACGTTGCAATTGTTCCAACAATCCCTACAAAATTGTTTAGCTTAGAGTCCAAGTTTTCTTTCTGCTCATACTCAAAGTTATAGGCTCTTAGAATTGCGTCAAAAATCTCCTTGTCTCGCTCTTGAATCTGTTCATTTGATTGGTCTAAATCCGAAATATGCTTGGTCTCCTAGATGTTGTCGTAAACCTTCGTTTTTCATTTTTGTGCGAACGCCTTCGTAGATTGAGTAATGAACTCTTTCCAGAGATTCCAGAAGAAGCCGTCTTTCATTTCCTCTTTTTTCCGTGCTTTGGTAAAGCTTTTATAAGATCCTCCTTCTCCAAATGTCTGAGTGAAGATGTCAGCAACCTTAAGCCAAGCTAAGTTTGGAAAGTCAAACGGATATAGGTTTTGATCTTCTAAAGACGGTCCATGCTTGGTCATCCTTACATAGTAATCCATGATTCTATCCCATCGACCTTGAGAAAAGCGGCAATCTTCCTCGCCTAACAATGAATCCAGCAATTTGGATAATTCAGGTAGAAAGGCAAGGACTATCTCAAGATAACGGTCAAATAGATGCCTTGACAATTTCTCTTTTTCAGTAAGTCCTCTTCCATGAATATCGATTTGAAGTATCTTGTCGATTTGTCCCTTCAGAAAAACCATAATCTCACTCTTTGGATCTAACCCAAGTTTCTTGAGCACTTCATACTCATACTGAATTCTGATACTATCTGGTGGATGAGACAAAGTCAGCAAGTGGTCAACCATATCCAGTTCAGCATTCCTCAAGTGGTTTGCAGTGGAAGATGCTGTGACAAAACAATCTGCAACTCCTGCTACCTTTGTGCAAGCGATATCACAGAGTATTTCGTAGAATTGTTGTCGTAAAAACTGCTTAGGTAAATAGAAATCGTCATTGTATAGTAAAGCATACGCTTCTCTGTAAGCTTCCCCAGTAAATAACTTCAGATTTCTACAGAAGTCCTCTTCTAAGTTTGCTATTTTCTCTACAGCTGTTTCGAAGTCTGGCAACATGTTGTGCAATATCTCCAGACTTTTCTTCTTACTTCTGTCAGTTCTTGATTTCAGGGCGTTTATGATGTGTAGATGAGAAGCAAAATCATCCAACTTGGAGTGCATCGTTTCATGAGCTAGTATCGACCAACGGCATAATTGGGTCGCATCGTTTGGTGGAATGCAGACTAATTTGGAAGCGCTTAGGTATCTGTAATCGGAATACCCAAAACAAACAGCAACTGGCATAGGAATTCCAGAACTCCAAGGTGCTCTTGACCCATAAATTGCTCTCAGGCATTCATTCATCATTCGCCTACTAGCTAGGCGTGTTTCGTGTGGAACTTTCAGAAAATCAACGATTTTTGTCAGGTTCTTCCTCGAAAAACCAAGTGGTTTCGTTATTTCAAGCCAATGCACCTGTTGTGTCAGCATTATCATGAGGTCAGAAACACTGATTGTCACATCCTTTATCATTCCGTCAAAATCCATGTTAAGATCTACATTTATACTCCTGCCAATAAAGTCCCTTCGCCTAATTCTTAGAAGCATGTTCCTTGCTTCGGATATCATCTGTTGAGTGTGCTTGATCCTCGGTTTTAGATCATCCATATTGACTGATTCTTCAACAAGTCCGCTAGCTTTTCTCAGTCTTTTTTCGCTAAATCCTAGGAGTCTATCATGATAGTAAATGAAGTCACTCCAGAAAAGGTTGCGAAGCTTTTCGACTGCCATAATGTCTGAACTTCCTTCCCTCAAATAATTCAAATTTGCCTGTGTAGAGACTTACTCATAGGAAAAGTATAAATATAAGATTATCGAAAATAAGTTCAATACTACAAATGTTTATAGTGTAATACCATTTTCGATCTGTATATCTAAACGTTTAAATATTATGAAGCACAAATCTTAAATAGAAGATAGTAAATAATATAAAGTTTTTTTAAAAATAGAAATACGGAGATGATAGATGGTGAATTCGGAGAGCGATAATGCAGAGGAAAGAAAAGTAGCAGGGATGATTCTGAGCTCTGATTCGGAAACGTCTATTATGAAGATTCTCATAAGGACGGATAAAAAGTTTTCCGAGTTGCAAAAAGAGCTAAGAATGACAAGCGGACGATTAAACTATCATTTGCTTAAAATGAAATCTGTTGGCCTGCTATCAAGAAGTGGCCCAAAAAGATATACACTCACTCAAACGGGAAAACGAGTAGCGAAAAAATATCTCTTGTAACCCCTTTTCTTATTTTTTGTCTAGTAAGTAATTAAATTTTCACCCGTTCAGAGACTTAGCTTTCTTGCGCCCCACAACAAATCGTAGATTCTGAGATAGTTCTAGCCGGAAGCATGGACGATGAATGCCAAGAGAGGAAAGATGTTTGCAGAAAGCGGCGGCACGATTTACAAGCTAAGGGCGCAACTAATTTGCTACGCAAAGATAGATCGGCGCACATCAGTAGCAATTCTGACATGAGTCTCATCTCCGTCGATCTACTGGCACAGTCGTAAGATTCTTGAACGGCGTTAAGCATATTGCTTTGTTTTAAGCGGTCAACGTTCCGCATGTGTAGTAGTTCTTCGAACATTGCATCACCGTGCAATTGAGTGTTCTCCTTGGAAACATAATTCACATTTGAACAGACCATCTGAGTCAATTCTAATAGTTTCAGAGTAGTTCCCGCAATCTTCGCAGAATCCAACTTCTGGAAACAGGTGGTTGCTGAGCACTTCTCTTGCTGGTATTTTCGATTTGCCATAGAACCACATGCTATTAGCGTTTGTGAGTGATGCCTTTTTTCGTCCATTTGTCGCACACGTTGGTTCCGTCATATGTATCCTCTCTTGGACTTGTGCGCACGTCAAATACTATAAACGTTTAGATATTTAAACTTTACTCATGGTTAACAAAGCGCTTTCGACCGTATAAGCACACGTCACAGCAGATTTTCTAATTCTCTCAAATCTTCTTGGTGGAGATGCCTTAGAGAGTGGACGTTGGCGGAAATCTCGAGGAAAGAAAAGGAGAAAGCTATCAGATACGAGAATTATGAGGATGCTCTGGTTGCTGGATTCTTGGAAGGTCTTTTTCTAGAGACAAAAAAATCGCTTTGAGCAGATGCGCACCGCCGGTCTCGAGACTCCATAGAGCTAGGAAAACCAGCTCGTGGAAAAGATTTCAATGAAAAAAGGGAGAAAGCCAAACTCTCGCCACACATAAATAGAGCATCTTTTTACCAGTAAATTGGGGTTCGAATCCCTTCCCCGGCGCCAATTTACCAGTTTAAACTTGTTTCTAGGC
>CAZGNE010000051.1:0-4205 GCA_964527165.1 uncultured Candidatus Bathyarchaeia archaeon | reverse complement strand
AGGGTATCTTGGGCGCCTCAAGCGAAGCCAGACGGGGTCGTAGTCGAGCTTGGTTTAGGATACCAGCCTTTAGGCTTACTAATTTATTATTATTGTCTGTTTTAGAATGGTGTTGGTGTTGGTTGTTGGAGTGTTTCTTTGTGATACCCTGTGTTTTTTGTGGTTGGTTTGCTTGTGTTTTCATAATTTGTTTTCCTCTTGTATTGATAAGGTTTTGTGGTTTAAAAGGTTTCGTTTTCTTTGTTTTACCCTGTGTGCGTGTTTTGGTGGTAAGTTATATATTATTGTTTTGTCTTTATACCCTGTGTTTGTTAGAAGGTGGTGGTCGGATGGCTAAGTTGCGGTTGTTTGTTCGTGTTCGTAAGCAAGGTTCTCGTATAGAGTCTATTCCTTTGAAGCAGTTGGTTGCGTTGAGTGGGTATGATAAGAAGCGTTGGGAGTTTAAGGATGGTTGGTTGATTCTTGAAGCGTTCTGATTCTAAAGCCGTTAGGAATCGTGAGGCTGTTAGGCGTTGGCGTGAGCGTAATTGTGAGCTTATCGTGAGCGTCAGCGTGGGTATTTTAGGCGTTGGCGTAATTCTTATCGTGAGGTTCATAGGTCTATTCGTCTTGCTCAGGCTTGTGTTCCTTTGGGTTTTTGTTGTGAGTTTTGTGGGTCTGTAGTTGATTTGATGAGGTTTCATCCTGATTATGATTATCCTCTAATTGTTGTTACTGTTTGTCGGGAGTGTCGTAGTTGGATTCATCGTTAGATAATTTGGGTTTGGCTAGGTTCTGTTAGGTTCTGTTGTTGTTCCCGCTTGTATTCGTTGTATAAGTTAAAGTGTGTTTTGGTGATAGTAGGGTTTATATTCACCTTTTTTATACCGTTCGTATGGAGGTAAATAGAATGGACGAAATAATAACATACATTATTTGGGCATTGACAGGCGTTGTGGGACTAATAATAATGTTCTACATAGCTCTTGCTATATACATTGTTAAGCAATGGGAAAAGGCTGTGGTTCTGCGATTTGGAAAAATCACCCAAATAACAGAAGCTGGGCTTCATTTTAAGACACCCATAATCGAATCTGTAATGCATATTGATTTTAGAACGCAAACACTGGAGATGGAAAGACAAGTTGCCATAACAAAGGATAACATTTCTATTGGTATAGACGCGGTTGTCTTCATGAAAATTGAAGATGCACAAAAATTTGTCCTAAATATTGAGAATTACCGCTCTGCTGTAACAAAGTATGCTCAGGCATCTATGCGTGATTTAGTTGGGAAATACTCACTTAATGATCTACTCACAAGTAGAGCCGAAATTGCACAAACATTGAAAGTCAAAGTTGATGAATTGGTGAAGGCGTGGGGTATAGATGTGACTAATGTTGAGATTCAAGATATTTCTTTGCCTGAGGATATGAAACGTGCTTTTGCTGTTCGTGCAGAAGCAGAACGAGAATCAGAAGCGATAATCCTAAAGGCTCATGCTGAATTAGACGCATCAGAAAACTATAAAAAGGCAGCTCTCAATCTTAAAGAAAATAATGCCATGCAATTACGAATATTGGAAACCGTTAAACAAGTAAGCAAAGATCAATCGAACACCATAATTTTCGCTTTACCTACTGAAACATTAAAATCTATGGGCATTGCTGGAATAGCAGCAGCAGCCTCAATAAATAGTAGTGATGCACGCCGAAGGAAAAAAGAAACCTTAGACACAATGAGAAAACCAATAACTCTTACTCCTAAAGAAGAGGCTAAAGAAAATCAAGAAACTGAGGAAGAAGAAGAGGAGTAATGACTCTTGCCAAAAGGTAAGTTCAAAATTCAAAAGGCAAACCATGAAATAATAATCTTAGAAACAACAATCGGAAACGACTACCGCTTGACCATTCCAAAAGCAATTCAACACCTAATAAATCCGCAAGAAAGATTTATGATAACCATAGAAAAAGCCGAAAAATAACCCCTTTTTATTTGTTTGTTTTGGGTTTGACTTGCTCATTGTTTTTGCGTTTTAGCTTATGCCTGCGTTCGCTTGTCTGCTTTGCAGTTATGTTATAGTTGCGTTTTGTTTTAGTGTGCGTGTTGGGTGTTTCAATGTTGCGTTGAAATGGTCTTAGCGCATGCGTTGTTTGTTTTGTTTGTTTTCTTGTTTTATTTTAGTTGTATGACGTTTTTCGGTTTTTCACAAGTTGCATTGTTTATTTTTTATTGATGGCATTCATCAATTTATAGTCGTGGAAGGAGATGGAAACCATTGGCAAGCACGGTCGAGTGCGGTAATGGTGTCCATGTTCATCGTTGTTATCGTTGTCGTTGTTTTTGTTTGTCGGCTTTGCGTACCGATTAGGTGTCGTCGGGGTTTCTCGGAACGTCACGATTGGTTTGTGTTCTATTTTTGCAGATTTTTAGAGTTGATTTTCGTTTTTTGTTAGGTGGGGTTTGTGGCAAACGGCCTTGCTCGCATCGGTGGGAGTTTGGCGGAAAGCCAAACGTCGCTTAGGGAAAGGTGCATGTGCTTGTATGTGCGTGGTTAGTCAGATTCGATAGGGGCAACAAGATTATATCAATGATCCACTTTCTAAAATATAGTCTGAGAGTAAAAGGCATGAATAAAAAGATAAGCCTTGTGTTAATATTTGTTGGAATAGGCATCTTTGTTATGGGTTTTTTTACAACTTTTTTTTGGATGAAAGGAAATATTGGAAAAGGAGATTATGATGTTAAAGGAGGAGCCACGCTTAAATTAACAAGCGGGTACCTTGAAAAAGGTGACAGAACTGAAGGTTATTTCACGATCACCGGTGGAAACGAAGAGGTAAAATTCTACATCAAGAACCCTTCCGGAGTCATCACTCACGACGCTGGAATTGTGAAACGCCGGTATGATTACGGTTTTACAGCTCAAGAATCTGGAATATACAGTTTCTATTTTGAGAATCTGGAGCCCCTTAGCGACAAGCAAATACATCCATATTGGCGGTCACCCTATGAACCTACGCTGAACGTTTTTGACAAAATAGGCTTGTTGATGATGCTAGGAGGCATAATAATTCTAGTTTATGGTGCGCACACTTTCAAGCATGCATAAATCATTACCTTATTCATCTTTACTTGGTAGAGTGCTTCGGCTTCTCTGGGAGGGTGTATCAGTAGAGGGAGGGAAAGTCCCTCTTGCACGTGGAGGCTTGAGAGACCCTCAGGTGGATGCGTAAGAAGGTTTGTAAGAAAGTGGTTTTTAATGGTTAAATAAAAAAGAGGGTTATTTGCGTTTTCGGAATAATTTTAGTCCGTTTATTTCGGTTATGTATTCAAATCCGTTTTCTATGAGTTGTGTTGCTTCTTTGATGTTGTTGGCTGTTTTGCATGTGTATTCGTCTTCTTCGTTGAAGTGGATTAGTTGCGTGTATATCATGGTTGTTTCTAGTTTCTTGTGTCCTAATTGCTGTTTCACTAAAAGGATGTCTCTCGTTCTTGCGTATAGCATGGTTGCGTAATAGTGCCTTAGGTCATAAAGTCGTATGGTCTTCAATGCTACGTCTTTCAGTTTGGTGGCTGTCTTGTTGCGGGTCTTTATCCACATCTTTCTTATCCATATTGATTCTGGAAACTTAGCGTATTTGTAAAAGTATTCTTTCAACATGGCTACGGTCTCTTGCGTTAGTTTGAATGTTCTACTTGTGTGTCCTTTGTAACCTCTTGCGTTGAGTATTCCTCTTTCTAGGTCTATGTCTCGCTGTTCCACTTGGCTTAGTTCGTAGGGCATTAATCCAGTTTCCATTAATGTTTTAAAGATGGATGCGTATTTCTTGGATGCTGAAATAATCTTCATTATGTTCTCTCTCGTTGGTATTGTTGGAATCTTCCGTTCCGTGTAGTAATACGGTTGTTTCCATTCTATTTCGTTGGCTGTTGCTAGTCTTGCGTATGCTTTGACATAATTCTCTTTGTCGTTGCTTGTCATGTTGGCTATTATCATTTTCACTTGTTCGGGGTTTGCTAGGTCTGCTTGCTCTGTTAGTCTTGTTAGTCTGTAAGATGTTTCTTTCAATGTGCTTTCTTTTCTTGCGTTGGCTTTCAAGTGTATGAGAGTGTTTATTATCAAGTTCTCATTTTGAGGTTCTTGTCGGGTGTCGGGGGGTCGTCGTCTAGCTTGGTTAAGATCCCGGCCCGGGGTGCCGGTGAGCCTGGGTTCAAATCCCACC
>CAZGNE010000050.1:0-4236 GCA_964527165.1 uncultured Candidatus Bathyarchaeia archaeon | reverse complement strand
AGTCCATTGGTGGTTTACTTCCAATGAAAACAATTCCCGATTTTTCCGCCATTTTCCATCACTCCTTTTATCATTGATTGTAACGTTGTTGTTTTCTTCCCGTCCTTCAACAATAGAACGCTAATTCTCCATATTACGCAGACTTCCTTATAAACGCGATTAAACAACAGAGCATCCCGAGGATGTTTTCACGCGGCTCCATTTTTCTGTTTTGACCCCCAGAAAGTGCGCGCGACAGAATAGGTTCTATCTTTGTTCTTTCTGCAGTAACAATCTCTTCGCAGTTTCTTTAGAAATCTTTTCAAGACCTTCAGCTAACTCTGCACGGCTGACCTCTTCTAACGGATAACATTTTCCATTCTTATCGGTGAATACAAGCTCCAGCTTCCTATCAACCATTGTTTCACCTCCCTCTCAAGTCCATTATTTTGTTATTACTAGTTTCTTGCATAGACTATTCTCGTTCGTCTACATAAGCATAGACGAGACGGGATATGGGTCAGTGCGCACTGAAGTCTACAAAAGAATTAGCCTAGAACGCGGAACATTTAAGCCTTGAAGCGAATACTACTAGCATATATGGAATAGAGGATGATGCTCTGTGAGTTATGCCAGAAGACAAGGTGGTAGTTATGAGGGCCGCCGCGGACATGGCAAGGGCTTCAAGCGTTGCCCCGTTGAGGCGGGAAAGGAATATGAAGTGGATGTAACGGAAATGAGCCGCCAAGGGAAGGTATAGCCAGAATTCGCGGTTTCGTCATATACGTTGCTAACGCAAAGCCTGGAGACCATGCGAAAATAAGGATTACGAGAGTAGGCGGTATGGCCGCAAACGCGGAAATAGTCAAATAGTCCTTTTCCTCAAAAAATCCAAGTTTTAGCATCCTTACGGGTCGCAGCTCTTTTTGTTGACTGTGAGGATTTCTGACGTTTTTTGATAATAGGGAAATGTGGAATCGTTATAACACACTAGCGTACTAAAACACGTCATTGTATCCGCGCTAGGCTGTTTAGAAATCATCGTTGAGCTTGCAGGTGCTGTTTTTTTGTGAGTTTATATGCTTTTTTTGGGTTGCTTTGAAGCTTCTTTGTTTGCGACAGAACAGGGCAATATGTTATAAGCTAATGATGTGAAGAACTTTGCGATCGATCGCTTAGGTCTTCCTCTCTTGTTTCTGCTCTTCCGCTGCTCATGCAACCGCTTTTTTTCACACAACCTTCTTTTCTTGTGTGCGCTTAAATTATTAAGTATGATGATATAAATAATGAACCAAGCCAAACCAAAAGAACAGGCAAATGCAAATGAGAGGTGTGTGAATAATGGAACAAACCAAAAAAGAATCTTTGCTAGAGCGTTATTGGAGACTTAGAGGAGAAGCGGACGAATTATATCAGAGACGAATGAGAGAGACCAAGCAGAGAATTAATGAGGAAATGAGAAAGTCTATACAGAGAGAACTTGACACTTTGGAAGATGCCATAGAACGAGCAGACCTTATTGAGGTCTTGCGTCACAAACTAATATTGGAAGTCCTGCTCGGATAGTGCGCTTCAATATTTACTTGCTACTCTTATCAGTAGGGCTATCTGCAATGCAAGTAGTCAACGCGGCTTACGAGAATGAAAGTACGATAAAAGTTATCTTCCCATCTTCTCTTCTGTTTCGTTCCGCTGAGAGTTCTTCTCGTTTGGTGCCCCTTCTGCCTATCGATTGCTTTTCCCATAGGGGTATCTCTCCTACTCATTTTCGTCACCTCGACTTGAAGTGGGCTCGGAAGCTGATTCCGCTCCTCTTGGATGTTTCTCCATCCAATGTAATGCATAGGCTTCTGCTTTCGATGCAGTCGCATAGGCTGGTGATATGGTCTCTCCTTTATCATCAACCCTTACTCTGTGGAACAGCAGCACCACGTAATGCGCTCCAAACTCTTTCTTTGTGATGACCAGATTCTGTCCTGTGGTCTCATTCACGAATCCTCGCTCTCTGTCCATTTTTCTCCAACCTTTTACTATTTTCAATGACAATCCCTCAATCGCTCTTCTTTGACCAGCAGGCCCTAAGAACTTATCACTGCTTTCACCTGACAGCTTGACTCGTCAATACTTCTGAGCAAGCCCTTTCTTCCAATGTTCAATTGTCTTTGGCCTTTGAACGTAGAAGCCCTTGCATTCTCGATCTGAATGGTGTCGCCAGCAGAAATGCAACGTATCTGCTCATTCCAGAGGCACAGTCTAATCGATCCAGTTTCATCTGCTATTAGGGCATTTGCCACACTCGCGTAGTTTCCATAGCGCGTGTATACTAGGCTTGGCTTAGGAATCTCCAAAACTTTGGCCTTCAGACAAACCTGTGTCATCCCGCTCCGCAGATCTTTGATTGAAAGAATCGATGATTGCCTAGTCTTCTTGGCCAAGAATCTGCGTATCTTTTCAGTTTCCATGAAGTCTCCAATGGGATGGCCTTTCTCCAAAAGGAATTCCTTAAATACTGAAAGCTGTGCAACAATTTTCGTATTCATCAGAAACAGAAACATGACCTTATCGGGTGTTTCGCCCCGCCACTCGATTGAAAGAGCTCCACACATGGACTTTTTGCTTTCATCTGCCAGAATCAACGCGCAGAAGAGCCTGTCGGGATCGAGCTCATATTTTGCTGAAAGAAATGCGAGATATTCGCTGGTTGATGTTGCTTTTCTTCTCAAACTCTTTCACTCATTCTCTATGCTGCATTTACTTCGGAAAAACCCAGAGCGGCTACATTGTAAGGCAGCCTTTCAACCTCAATTGTTCAGTCTGGTTTTTCCTTTCCCGCCAGAATATGTCGTCACGGGTGTCTGACTGGAAGTCCCAAGGAGAGACCAACACAATATCTCCGTCTCGGGTCCTTACTCGCCTTTTCAGTTTATCTTGGGCTCTGCACAATCGTTCCTCGCCACCTTGACACTTAACCATGATTCGGTCAAATCCAAGCATTTTGACTGCTATACCTAGCACGTCATTTTTGCTGGGAAACAACATATTTCCCAAGTTTTCTTCGTTTACGATTTTTCTTTTGCCCAATTCTTCCAACTCCAAACCATGAGAACATGGTTGCCTAAGGGTTATGAGTAGTCAGAACGATCAGAGATAAAGCGTGCTTTGCGATTGAACTCTTCCTCTAAAGAATTCCAACTGCTAAAGGATGCGTCGCCAAGTATATAGGTCTATGTGGGCGGATTTGTGAAAGTGCAAACTAGCACATATCCTTCGCTTAGATCGGCGGGTGTTTCGAGCCTTTCAGTCTTTGGTCTTGGCACACCCACAATCATTTCTTCGTGAGAGTATCACATTACCGGTTGAAGACGTTAGTGGGTTCCGGTTCCTTTCTTCCTCTCCAGTCTTTTCTTCGTCGTGCCCATGTCTGTTTTGGATCAAAACTGAAGTTCATATCCTTATTTTCTGATCGCTTGAGCATGTGTTTCGAGAAGCATGGTCTACAATAAACTGGTTTGCCTGGGGTGGGTTTGAAAGGTACAACGGTGACGTGCCCACAGTCTGTGCATGTGACCTCGAACATTCTTTTTTGGAACGTGTATATCACCTCTTTTGGTTTTGAGCATAATTTGAAGTGTGAAAAAATGGAAGAAAAACGATACTAAGCTAGAGTTGTTGGCTTAACTTAGAATCTTCTTCTTGATGGCCCTTGTTTCGAATAACAATCTCGACAGTAGACTGGTCTGCTGGGGTCAGGCTTGAATGGAACTTCACAGTCTTTTCCACAATCAGCACAAACTGCCTTATGCATTTCTTTCTCGTACAATGACGTTTCAACTCCTGGTATGCTGCTGTGCAAAAATCGCTTCTTACACGCTGCATTAAGGTTCGCGTCGCGGCTTATAAACAGAGCACCCTTAAATCCGGAGGCGGTACATATTTAATAGCGACGCATGCGTTAGAAGGATGTTGCAAATGGTGTATGTTTATGTCCCAACCTGTTTATGGAACAATAGTAAACTATCGAATAGGCATCAGAACACAGATGTCAAAATGGTGCCTCGTCCAAATCATAGGGGAGAATTCAGTATCTAAAGCAGGCCAACTAGTTGGGCGAAAAATGATCTTGAAATTCGGGAAGAACAGCTTCATCGGCAGAATCATGGGTCTGCATGGCAAGAAAGGCGTTGTCGAAGTAAAATTCCGCAAGGGCATACCTGGACAAGCATTAGGGGCAAGAGTTGAACTACTTGGCTAGCGCGC
>CAZGNE010000049.1:0-4536 GCA_964527165.1 uncultured Candidatus Bathyarchaeia archaeon | reverse complement strand
ATTAGGTGTAACATAAATGGGAAGGAGGTTGATATAAAATGAAAAAAGTCAGGATAAACAGAACATGTGTCTTCAAAAGACTTTTTGGAGGCTCTGCGCCAACCTCGTTCGTCAGAGCACTCAGGCTTGCAAACAGCAAACCTGTCCCAGAAACAATCTTCATGGCTTATCCAGATGAGTCATCTGGTCCTTACATTTCCTATGATGAACTAAGAAAAATCAAGCTTCAACTGCTTGATTTGGAGAGACAACGAGCCGAGGCGATAAGCCACTATCGTCGCCAAGCTTTCGGATAAGGCAGACATCAGCCTTAGCAGTTCAAGGAGCGGTCATCGATGTTGCACCGGCTCCTTTTTTGAGCGAGAGATCAATGAACTGACGAATCCTGAGGAGTCTACACCTGATTTATTTTTCTTTGAATGTATTAATTTTTCAAAACACGTCATGTTACACAAGTGGCGGATTGCCGGCTGGATAGACACGTGCTTCAAGGTGTTGTAGAAAATTTTTTATAATGAAGCATCAACTTTGTAATTCGGTGACAATATTATGGAGCATACAATGCCTTTGATAGGTGAGAAATTTCCTCAATTGGAAGTTAAGACCACAAGAGGCATCGTCAAGTTGCCGGATGACTACACAGGACGATGGTTTGTTCTGTTCAGTCATCCAGCGGATTTTACTCCTGTATGCACAACAGAGTTCGTTGCTTTTCAGAAAAGACATGAGGAATTCCAGAAACTGCAGTGTGATTTGATAGGGTTAAGCATTGATCAAGTGTTTGCTCATCTTAAATGGGAAGAATGGATAAAAGATAAGATTGGTGTTGAAATTCTCTTCCCGATAATCGCTGACAATGCGGGAGACGTTTCAGCGAAACTGGGTATGCGACATAAACAGGCAGAGGGGACCCAGACTGTGAGGGCCGTCTTCATTGTTGACCCCAAAGGAACCATTAGAGCAATGCTTTATTACCCCATGGAGCTTGGTCGAAACATGGAAGAAATCCTTAGGATGGTTAAAGGCTTACAAACAGCTGATAAAGGATGTGCAATTCCTGCTAATTGGCCAAACAACGAGATCATAGGCGATCACGTAATTGTTCCACCAGCAAACACGGTAGACATGATCAAGAAAAGGCGGGAACAGGAACAAGCTGGCGAGATAGAATGCCTCGATTGGTGGCTTTGCCACAAGAAACCATAGCAGTTCTAACAAAACTCTTCTGACTGTATAATCGCTCAAATGCTTAAGCTGATGTTTACAATAGCTGGATGTTGGTGTGCGTGTTCCAGAATGCTTAAATAATACTATAATATTACAGTTGTTTTGATAATATATAAATGGGATTTGAAATATATGTGCAAACAAGAAAAAGAATGTGAATACAAGAATGATCTTAGAGGCTGCGCGTTGAAGCATATAAGCCAAGCACGAACTTTCATCGCTAAAGGCAAATACGAAGAAGCAGATAACGAACTCGATTATGCCGAAAAACACCTGAAAGAGCAATAGTCTATCTTTAGAACATGCCCAAATCAATGACCATGCTTATTCCGATACTTGCAGACTGGATACTAATGTGCGGCAAAAAATGTACTAAATGTGAATCAAAAGAGCCTAGCCGTTTTCATAAATACTTCCGAGCTTTACATTGCCCCACAAGATGGCTAATTATTCGCTTGATTGGCGAAGAAACAAAAGGCACCAGCGAAATCCTTGAAGGGTTAGAAGAAGCAGGAGAGAATCTCTCAAGATCAGGACTTTACTATCATCTTGCTGAATTGGAAGCCGCTGGAATAATCGAATTAGCTGAGTATAGAGAGATAGGCGGCGGCGCTCCTGAGAAGCTCTGGAGACTGAGAACTCGAGAGATCAAAATAGACCTCTTGGAAGACTTGCAAGAGGTGTCTGAACACGAACAGTGATAATGCCGTAAGCGTTTCAGGCTTAACGAAGCATTTCGACGGGCTGACTGCTGTTGACCACGTTGATTTTCACGTCAAGAAAGGCGAATTTTTCGGCTTCTTAGGCCCTAACGCTGCAGGCAAAACTACCACGATACGCATTCTGACAGGCGTGATTAAGCCAGATGGTGGCGAGGCTTCCATTTTCGGGCACAACATTGTACGAGAAAGCTTGATGGCGAGACAGCTAATGGGGATTGTCCCCGAGATGGCCAATGCTTACGTTGATCTTTCAGCTTGGAACAATCTCATGCTCATAGGAGAGCTATATGGGGTCCCTAAGAACCAGAGGATAGATCGCGCCACTAGTCTCTTGAAGCGATTCGAATTGTATGAACGAAGAAAACATCTGGTCAAAGGCTTCTCAAAAGGGATGAAACAGAAGCTACTCTTATGCATGGCATTGATTAACGAGCCGCAGATCTTATTTCTTGACGAGCCCACTTCAGGTTTGGATGTGGAAAGCCAACGATTGATAAAGGGTATGATCAGAAACTTCAACAAAAACGGTACAACCGTATTCTTGACAACCCATAACATGGAAGAAGCCAATCAGCTTTGCGATAGAATAGCAATAATCAATCATGGCAGAATTGCAGCAGTCGACAGTCCAGGGAAATTGCGATTACAGAGCAGCGGATTACGATCAATTGAAGTAAGCTTTGACAAGATCGTGAATGTTGAAGAATTGCTGAAGATTAATGGAGTAAGAGAAGCTAAGAAAATGGGAGATAAGATCCTGCTTCATCTGGAAGAACAAAACAGTGTAATTGAAGCACTTGTTGATTTTGCACGTTCAAGGAAGCTATCGATAGTTACAATGAGTACGATAACACCTAGCTTGGAAGATGTTTTTCTCAAGCTGACCAAACAAAGCTAGAAGGATAAACAGATGCATGACAATGTACTTGAGCAGCTCAAACGGTCTCTGGCAATAGTCAAGAAGAACATGCGTATCTACTATTTTAAAGGGCCAGTAGTGGTTTTCGGTCTTCTAGTTCCCTTCTTTCTTTTCCTTTCTTTCTACATAGGTCGAAATATGCCGGTCGAAAGCATGATGCCTGGATTGCTTAGCATCACAGTGTTTTTCACTGCTACTTCGGTTGGGCCAGCTATCATTCCATGGGAGACAAGAGCTAAAACCCTTGAAAGACTTGTTTCATGTCCGATTTCCATATGGACGATTTTCCTTGGTGACATGTTTTCATCTTTCATTTACGGATCCCTCATCTCCATACTTCCTGTAGCAGTTGCTCTTATCATAGGCATCGAAATCATGAATCCTGCTGTTCTTGGTTTAGGAATCATCACTGCCACTTTTTGTTTTGCGTCTCTAAGCATACTGCTATCATCTTATCCCCCAACAGACACTCCAGCCAACGTGATGATGCTATCCTCTCTGGTCAAATTCCCACTAGTTTTCATTAGTGGCATCTTCATTCCAATCGAGGAGCTGCCGAATTGGGGAAAATTGGTTTCTTCATTATCTCCATTAACATACTTCACAGATTTATCTAGATACTCTATAAGTGGCAGCAGTTACTATCCACCATGGCTTAGTATTCTGGTTCTCGCAGCATTTGGCTTAATCATTCTAATAATATCCCTCAAGATTCATGAACACATGCTGCAAAAGAGACTCTGAGCATGCCAGAAGCTTCCTGAGGATTCACTGGACTATATTGTACATGCCGATTAGCAACAAAGATGAAACTGAAACAGCAAAACTATGCTTTCGGAAGTAGTGTGCATGGAAAGTTTCAGGAAAACGCTTAATTTGAAACCATTCAAATTGCAATTGGCAATGCATTTAAGAAATGGTTGATGCTTAAGGTCAAGACTTAACTTCTCGAGAAATCATCATGTCTATGCTGAATACGATATGTCAAAAACTGATAAGGTAAATGTCACTCGAGAAATAGCTCTGACAGCAATTCTTTCAGCTACATATGCCGTGGCGATTCTGCTCATGATAATTCCATCCCCTACTGGAGGCTACACTCATGTCGGAGATTTCGTTGTTTTTGTGTCAGCGTTACTTTTCGGACACAGAATAGGAGGTTTCATAGGTGCAATTGGTGCCGTAGCCGTCGATCTAATCACAGGATACCCGAGATGGTTTGTATCTATTCCTGCACATTGGATTGAAGGTTTTGTTCCTGGTTTAACGAAGAACAAGTCATTTGGAATACAGATTATCGGTTGCGTAGCAGGAGGATTCCTGATGGCTACCACATATTTTCTAGTCAACATTTACATTAAAGGAACAGCTCTTGCTGTTGTTTCATATGCAAGAGACTTGTTTGTGCAAGCAGGCGTGTCAATAGTGCTTGCTTTAATAGTTGTAAAGGCTGCGAAGAAAGCTCTGCCCCAACTCCGTTGATCAAAGCAGTTTCGCTTAATGAGCGTAGAATCTCATAAATGAAATTAGAGTAGAAAATGCTTGAAGCTTCCAAACCTAGAAAAAACCACGGACCGCAGCTTCTTAGCATCTAGGTTGCTGACGCGCTTCTGAAAAGCTCCTAAGATGGAAAATGTTGGACAAATCGCTTATTATGGACAAAATTAG
>CAZGNE010000048.1:0-4553 GCA_964527165.1 uncultured Candidatus Bathyarchaeia archaeon | reverse complement strand
GTGGGCCGGACCGGACTTGAACCGGCGACCTTTGGCTCGTAAAGCCAATGTCCTAACCAAGCTAGACGACCGGCCCCCTAAGCTAGCATACTTTTTCTAGGTTTTATTTACTTTCGCTTCCGGTATATGGCTACTTGGTCTTTTTCGCTGTAGCGGATGAATTCAAAGCCTGCTTCGATTAATTTGTTTTCTTCTTCCAGATTGGTTGCGTGTGCTACGTGCCATTCATCGCTTTCAAAGTTTAGCAACTGGGTGTAGAAGTCCGTGTTTTCAAGCTTTCTGTGGCCGAGCATTTGCTGGACGTGTTTTATGCTTTTGGTTCGGTGGTACTCCATGGTGGCTTTCCAGTGGCGAAACGTGTGAAGGTGGATTTGCTTTAGTTTTGGGTTTTGGAGGATTCGGGCAAGTCTGGTTCTCTGTTTGGTGAAGCCTGTTCGTATCGTGTCTGCCCCCTAGTGTTGAATATGTATTCGCCTGTTCTGGACATATTGTTTAGCATCGCTAGGGTTGTTGGTGTGACTTTGACGATTCTGGCGTTGCTGCCTTTTATCGGGTTGTTTATTCTTAGGGTGCAGGTTTTTCGTCCACGTCGATCCATTTTAGCCTTGCTGCTTCGGGGGTTCTGGCTGCTGTGTCTTTTAAGACTTGAAGGAATGTGGCGGTTCTTTTTCCGCAGCCTGCGATTAGCTGGTTTATTTCTTCTTCTGTCGGTATGTAGGAAAGTTTTCGCTGGACCGTTGTTTTAGGTGCTTCCCATTTTGTGTCAAAAGCCTTGGCAAAGCTTCGGTAGGCAACTATGAAGGCCTTCTTATTCTGCTGTGTCCAGTTGTTTGTGGCAAGGACCGTTAGGACGCTATCACCATCGACGAGGTCTGCGCCTTTTCCCAGATCAAATCTCTGACGGACATCTCAAATACTTCATACCCGTTTTTCTTGGATCTATTTCCTGTTTTGGAAAATGCGGTTGCGTGCGCGTCACTTTTCTTTCCATCTCGTCACCAAGGAGCCTAATAGTATGAAGACTATTGCAAGTGCCGAGACAATTATCGTGTTTGTGATTATGCCTTCGGCATATTTGTAGATCATTGCGGATCTGAGTCCTTCTGCGAAGTAGGTCAATGGAAGCATCTTTGCGATTGACTGCATATAGTCAGGCATGAACTCAACTGGCCAATAGGCTCCAGAGAGAAACATCATTGGAAAGGCGATGGCATTTCCAATTGCGGAAGCGGCTTCAACATCCTTTATGAGACCGGATAGGAGCATGCCTATTCCTGAGAATAGGATGGAGCCCAGGAAGATGAGGATGACGGAGAACACGTCTGGTATGACTTGGACGCTGAAGATAAGCCAACCGACTACGACTATTATGGCTGTGAGCATAAGGTTCAACAGCGTTTGGCTGAGAACGTTCCCTAGAATCCACTCGATCTTGCCAAGTGGCGTAATGGAAAGCCTCTTAATAATGCCTCTTCTTTTGAATTCGGTGGTGTTTGTCGTCACCCCGATTATTCCATTGGTCATGATGAAAGCGGATATGACTCCTGGAAGATAGAAATCTACGGTCCTTAGCTGCCCTTCTGTGAAAGGCTCCTCTTGGAAGGTAACTACATTTTTGGCTCCTATCAACTCATAGTTGAAGGCGTTGGCAACGCTTACGATAATACTCTTAACTATTCCTGAGGATTGATCGGAGCCGTCGAGGATGAGCGTCAGTGACGCTTTTCGGTCGGGCAGGCTTGCGTTGTATTGGACCACCTGTTCCATGCCTTGTTGAACAGACATTTTCTCAGTTTCGTTCATGAAAGGCTCGTAAAACTGGTACATTGTTAGAGTGGTGTTATAAGTTATTCCAACCCTCACTTTCAAAGTGCCGTTTATCAAGTCATCTTGGAAGCCTTCAGAGATTACGAGGATGCGGATATTTCCGCCCAGTGGTCCCAAAACCTCTCTTGCGTAGGATCTGAGATCTGTTATGTCTAGCGGTATGTTTCTTATCGTGAAAGTTTGAGTGGAGTTCAAGGCTTCAGCGAATGCTTCAGAAAGCTCTGTTGGTGTTCCATCTATGTCAAGGTTTTGGATGAAGAGACCGTAGGTTGATGTCCCTTGACCTCCGAAGACAGACCCAAAGACTAGCAATAGCAAAACAGGGAACATTATGCTGAAAAAGAGGCCTGATCTGCTTCTCAACCAGTTTTTGGTGACGGCTTTGAATATTATCATGGTTCTTTTCATGTTAGTTCACCCTCTTCGGTTATTCTTCCTCCAACCACCTTGAGAAACACGTCTTCTATGGTTGGGGTTTGGATCTCGATTTCCTTGTTTATGCTCATGCTGGTTAATGTGGACAGGACCTGCCACATCTCCTTTACATTATCAACCTTGACAAAGATATCCTCATTATTGTTCACCGCTGTGCCGCCAAGCCTGTCTTGCAGGGTCTTCGCCGTCTTCTTGCCTCCTTTTCTTATTATAAGGACTTTATGTCCCCCATACTCAGAAATTAGCCCTTGAGAGGAGCCTATGACAGCGATTTTTCCCTTGTTTATTATGGCTATTCTGTCGGCCAGTATTTGAGCTTCCTCCATGTAGTGACTTGTCAAAAACACGGTCTTGCCTAGTTTCTTCAAATTTTGGATGACACTCCACACTTCTCTTCTCGCCTTGGGATCTAGTCCTGTAGTCGGCTCGTCTAAGAAAACCAACTGAGGATCATTAACAAGAGCTGCTGCCACTCCAACTCTCTGCTTTAAGCCGCCAGACAAGTTTTCAAACCTCTCATTGGTCTTGTCTTCCACGTCGAGGAGTTCTATGACTTCCATTGTGTCGAGCTTTTTCTCGTACATGCCACCTATGAGATCTATATTCTCCTTAACTGACAGCTTGTCTAGGGCGCTGAAATCTTGTGGAAGGACACCTATCCTCTTCTTGATCTCCTTTGCGTCTTCGCGCTTGGTTACGTCGTATCCGAAGACGTTTGCGGATCCGCTTGTGAGAGGTCTTATGCATTCAAGAATCTCAACGGTTGTTGTTTTTCCGGCTCCGTTAGGGCCTAGAAAAGCAAAGATCTCGCCTTTGTAAACCTCAAAGGACATGTCGTCCACGACCGTAAGGCTTCCATACTGCTTAACGAGGGAACTCACTTCCACAACTTTTTCCGCCATTTTTCCAACCTTCAATTTGAAGTCGCTATTTAGTCATGTGAATTTAAACGTTTAGGACTAATCCAGATTCAGTTCTCATTCCTTCAAAACTTTATGATGCGCCGTTAAGCTGCTGAACCACATTTCTATTAGCCTTTAAAAGTTCGACATGTTTCATCCTCTTGCGTTTCCCCTTTCTGGATTAGAAGTATTGACCGACTCCGCCAACGGTTTGCTCTGAAGATGCAAGTCGTCTCGCACCAGCTTCACGCTTGCGCCTACAGTCCGGTATTTGTGCGCGCACAAACAGGATGACGACAATTACTCTGTCATGTGTAGTATACTACTTTATTCTCTTTGAATTTCGTCATCACATTTTGACGATTTGCTAAAATCTAAACTAGGGGCGTGCACAATCTAAAGTGCTTTTGAGTATTGTTTTGTTATGGAAGCCTGTGGGGTTGTGAGACCTTTCGTCTAAAGTTTTGAATTTTAGGAAAATCTTGGGATTCGGAACCTTATTGTAATGTCCGCACCCACACTTAATTTCTAGAAAGGACCAACTTTTCTAATGATGTGTTTCAAGGTACATTCGAATATTTCGGTAAAATGTTTGTTTCTAGTTTTGTGCTATCTGAGATCTTTAATTAGTCGCATCAACTTGCCCATATTGTTGATTTCTATTGCCTTGCTTAGCGTTACCAACCGTAAAAGTTTGGGATGCGCCTCCGCGCCTAATTTTAATATGCCATGGTCCTTGTGAGAAAACGTTACTGTAAGACCCTCTTTCTTGAATTCTTCGGCGATATCTTTGAGCTGTTGAACCTTTTTCAAGATCGATTCTTCCTCTGGCTCAACTTCAACTTCTAAGACATCTTTTAAGAACTTTTCATCCTGCAAGTTTATGTCTATTTTTTTGTTTTCGATTTTCAACCTAAGGGTTTCAATTCCATCAACAAGGACGATTGCCCCTCCAGATTTTAGCGAATGAAGTAGCCAGATTGGTATTTGCAAGATTTACCGCCTAGAAGCGATGACCATCACTTTCTTTCCACGACGTACACAATATCTAACACAATAGATCCGTTCAGCTTGGCTTTGAGCCCTCCAGTTTCAATGGTCAAGTCCTTGAAGTGAAGCTCAAAATCTGTCTCCTTTCCAGCGAGTTTTTCAATTAATTGTGCCAACCCTTCACCAAAACCTTTCATTTTTCCTTCCATTGTTTCTTCCAATGATCTCACCACCGTTAAAATTTAAATGACTCACCATTTATATTTATGTTTTTGGGTATACACATGTTAAATGGCACTATATTTATCTGATTCTTGATAAGAGTATCAAGATGACTATAAGAAATAAAGGAAGGCTATACATAATACGCGCAGGGAAGAAGTGCATGGAAACAAGCAA
>CAZGNE010000047.1:0-4871 GCA_964527165.1 uncultured Candidatus Bathyarchaeia archaeon | reverse complement strand
TGGGTTTGATGGAGCCGGGGTGTACGCTGGAAGACTTCGGTCGACCAGTTCAGCCTGCGGCCTCCAACCGCCCGAGGTGTTGGGTCTGAAAAGGCTGTGTCTGGACGATATTCGTGTGAGACTTTGTAAGGCATGTGAGCACTAGGAAAATGGTCTATGCATGGTAATCCTTTTAGAATGGGGGTCATAGAATGCTTCTAGGTGTTTCTTGAACCATTTGTATGTTCTCTATTAGATTGTGAGGGTTCTTCAAAATTGAACAATATCAGGGTCAAATTGCTGTTTTCCTTTTGATTTAGGCTTTGCAAGCTGAAGTTTTTGTTTGTGCCCTAATCTCTTTATTGTTCTTTCTCTTTTCATAGCTTCTGCTCTGGAGTTTAACTCTTCAATGTAGACAAGTCTTTCGGGCTTGTGGAGCCTAGTGTATCTGGCACCTTTGCCCTTAATGTGAAGCTTAATTCTCTTGTCCACATTCTTAGTGTATCCCGTGTAAAGGCTGCCGTCTTTGCACAAGAGTACATAAGTATAGTAAGGCATGAACCGTCTAGCACCTTTATTGGTTAAGTGTTTACGTTTCAAATTAGTGAAACAACAAGATTAAAGCTTAGCTGAACGTTGAAGAGACTTTGGAAGTATATGATGATGTTTGAAATTGCTAATGAAATTGGAAGATTAAAAGTGTTGAAAAGATTTATAAATCATCACTTAGAAAATCCATCGAAATTACAATCTGGCTAGGAAGATCGCCATGGGAAAACTTGAGAAAGAGGTTTCCGCCGTGTTAAGAAATGCGAATGAAGGGTTGACACTTGCCGAGATTGCAGAGAAGGTTGGAGCCCCTGAAAAAAAGGTTTTCAAAGAGTTACGCAGATTTTTTGAGAAGGGGCAGCTCACCTCTGAGAATCGCCGTTACAAACTTGTAGACGAATAAGAGCCGCTTTCGCTCAGAGGATTTTCCTGATTCGAGAAAAACGCTGTCATCTGTACTTGGTTTAAAATCAAGGAGATTACAACTACTGGAGATACTTAGTGTCTCGATTGAGGTTGACTTGTTTTCCTTTGTCAAAGCTTAACTAGTTTTGTGGTAATTCTGCATATGGTGAAGGAAAGAGTGAATACAGATGAGATTTTTGAAAAACTGACGCAAGAAATGCTGGAGAAGTTTCTAGCTGTTAATCCAGACTACGCAACTTCTCTTGGACTACATGAACCCTACGATTGGCAACTACCTGATGGATCCACCAAAAGGCTTCTGCAAAATCTTGCTCTAGAAGAAGAATGGCTTAACCGGTTAAGCCAAACTATAAAGCGTGAAGAATTGAGCGAACCGCACAAACTAGAATGGGGCATCATTCAGATGGTTCATGAACATTCCACCTTCCACTTCTATGAACGAAGAATGCATGAGCTCAACCCTGACGCTTTTGACGTGATAGGCGGTTTGATCTTCATGATGTTTACACGAGACTATGCACCCTTCGAAAAGAGAGTGGATGCCATTGCAACCCGCATTGAGAAAGCCCCAAAATATCTTGAGGAATTTCGCTCGAGATTTGAGAAGTCACGACCAGTGAGGCTCTGGACTGAAATAGCCATAGAAACGGCTCAAAACATAGGTGGGCTGCTCCAGTTTGTGCTCTTCGCGACCAAGGAGAAAGTCTCAGAAAAGACCCATGAAAAGCTTAGTAAAGCTGTTGAAGGTATTCAACCTGCCTTGAATATTCATTTAGAATGGCTCAAGAATCTACTTCCAAGAACTGGCGAGCAATGGGCATTAGGAAAAGAGAAATTCGAGAAACTCGTGAAACTGCGAAACCTAGGCATGACCTCCGAAGAAATTCTCAAACTTGGCATGGAATACCTTGAAAAGCTAAAAACTGATAGAAAACGTTTAGCTCAGCAGATCGCTCCAGAAAAATCTGTTGAGGAAGTCTTAAGGATAATAGAGAGCGATGCGCCGAAAACTTTTGAAGAGGCGTTAGAATTCACCAAGAAAACTATGGAAGAAGCGAAAAACTTTGTCCAACAAAAGAACATAGCAACAACTTACCCAGAAGACGTTCTGCTTATAGAGGAAACACCTGCTTTTATTGCTCCTATAATTCCATTTGCTGCTATGATGATGTCTGCGAAGTTTGATAAACCACAAATTGGAGTATACATCGTAACAAGGCCTAAGGACACTGCAAATCTGGGCAAACACTTGAACTATGCATCAGTAAGAAACACGGCTGTTCACGAAGCATTTCCTGGACACTTTTTGCAGGGCGCCGCTTCCAACCGCGGGAGCATTATTCGATTGTTAGCTGAAGGAACTGAAACTGTTGAGGGCTGGGCTCACTACTGCGAAGATATGATGGCTGAAAAAGGCTTTATAACCAATCTAGAAACCCGTCTCATTCAGATCAACGACATGATTTGGCGAGCTGTCCGAATAATTGTTGACGTAAAGCTTTCAAGAGGAGAAATGAGCTTTGAAGAAGCCGTTAACATGCTTATGCAAGAAGCAGGCATGTCCAAGGAAGCTGCTGAAGCCGAAGTGAAACGCTACACGCAAACACCAGGATATCCAATGTCCTACCTTCTGGGGAAACACCTTATATTGCAGCTGAAAGCGGAACTAAAACAGAAGATGGGAGATAATTTCGACGAGAGACTCTTCCATGACACCATAACAGCTAATGGATACTTGCCTATAGCGATGCTGCGGAAAACCTTCAATCACTCATAAAACCCGAGATGCTGAAAGCATCCAGCCGCCCTTTTTCTTTTTTTCTCGAAAAGGCAATATGCGCAAGATTTCTCTAGCTTCAAGATGAACACTTGAGGTCACTTTAGCTTTTGGTGAGAATGGCTTTAGAACAGCTGGCTCCGTGGCGCATTACTAATCTGATTTTGTGCTGAACGGAAAACTGGAGACTGATTCTAGGAAAAGGAAACCTGAAATCTAACGGTTGGCTAACTACGGTTTGGGTTCGTCTCGTCTAGTAGCCAAGTACCATCGCAGTTTGTTGTGTTGAGCTGGTCTAATCCTTCTCGACAGGCGCCAAATTCCATTTCATACTTGTGCGCCAAGTTGCGTATAGTTTGCATTAGTTTGGATCTCAAATCTTTCGGCAAGTATGTGTATCTACCGGTTTTTTCGCCTTTCTCAAAGTAAAGAGGCTTCAGCTTTTTAGCAGTTGCTGGTATTGCTGTGCTGATTCTTTTCCAGTTGTCAGCGTTTATTTTCAGGGTAGAGCTGGTGATGTGTTTGACGCCTATGGCCGAAAGCGTTTTTATCAGAGGTTCAGACTGTTCGTTCAAGAACGGAATTATCGGATCTATGCGCACAGACGTCGGTATATCCTTCTCAACTAGTGCGGAAATTGCTTTCAACCGTCTTGAAGAAGATGGAGCGTTCATTTCAATTAGCTTGGCGACTTCGTCGTCCTCTGTTGTGACAGTTAAAGAAACCATGGAGGGAATCTTTTTTAGCAGGTCAATGTCTCTAATGACGATATCTGATTTTGTGATCATTTGAACTTTGCAATTCTGTTCTGACAGAATTTCTAAGCATTTGCGCGTTAGGCGTGTTTCTGCTTCCAAATTTGGGTATGGATCTGATGAGTTGGATATCGATACTAGTTCGCCTTTCAGTCTTGCTGCTTCTCTCTTCAGCCTAACTATCAAATTCTTTTTTGGTCTGCAATCCAAGAATTGTGGAATGTAACCTGAAGCGTAACAATACACGCATCTGTGGTCACAGCCAGTATAAGGATTGAAAGTTAGCTTGGTCGGACAAGTGCAAAGCGTCGAGCGCCATGGGTCAAACTTTGATAGCAGCATCAAAGCCTCTCACTAAACTAGCCCTAAGAAAAGACAAAAACAAAAGCATTCGCTTCTCTAGTCACCATTTACTGTCCTAAAGAAGCTCAAACGCCTGCGCAACCTCTGAAGCGAGCCATTATACAAGAACTGCAATGTGTCAACTGAAAAACGGCATATATCCACACCTGGCGAATGGTAGCCTGGGATAGGCTTCAAACATCGGTTTAAAATATCGGAGTTAGAACTTAATTTTGAGTCTTTTCTGGAAAACGGCTGCAAAATGAACTTAAAAGAAAGTTTTATTATGGATAGACGCTACATCAGGAAAAATCAACTCAGAATCTAGATTTTGTAGCTTAAATGAGAAAATTAGATTTATCAGAACACAGTAATATTTGTGACATGATGAAATTAGTAGGGTAGGGATTTAGAATGAAGATAGCGGGTTTATCGTGTAGTGCTAGGAAAAGTGGAAACACTGCAAATGCTATAAGTACAGCATTGAACTATTTGTCTAGGAAGGGCATCGAAACTAAGCTGGTTCATTTAACAGATTATGCTATCGAACCATGTAGAAACTGCAGTATGGAATGCTATTACAATAAAGAGTGCCCAACTCCAGATGATTCTAAAAGGCTTGCCGGACTTCTTGAGGAATATGATGGCTTAATTGTTGGTTCGCCTCTGTATAACGGAACCATACCAGCCTTGCTGTCAGCCTTCTTAGAAAGAAACCCCTATCCATACGACGAAGTTTTGAAAGACAAGGTTACAGCCGCCATAATTATTGGAAGCATAGGTGAAACTGTTGCAGCCCTGATTCTGACGTCGTGGCTTGCCCCTAGTAAGCATTTTGTCGGATGGATTGAATTAGACCCTAGAGCCACCGCTTCTAGAGATGTCAAATTGAAAGATTCTTGGCTTAAGGGAAACATGTTGGAAGATGAGCAAAACCAAAAAAGAGTAACCGAATTGGCAAACAAAGTTTATTCAAGAATTCTGGAACGAAAAAACCGATAATTTGAACCGCGACCTGACTTGGGTTCATGGTAGCCCGGGAG
>CAZGNE010000046.1:0-5875 GCA_964527165.1 uncultured Candidatus Bathyarchaeia archaeon | reverse complement strand
ATGTGCACCCGGAAGCAGTATTAAACATAGAAGGCGTACCGCACGCACAAATAGTCAAGATTTGATGTTGCTTTCGGACAAATAGTAAAAATCGTCCGTTACCTGCGCTTTCTGAAGTACATCGTGCCGTCCGGTGTCACGCACACGTGCTCAAAGCCTGCTTCTATTAGGTTCAATGCTTCTATCTGGGTTGTTGCAACTTTTCCGACGTAGTCGTCGCCTCCGTTGGGGAAGCATGCGATTTCCAGATCTATGTAGATCAGCGTGTTCTTGAGCCCCTTGTGGCCCAGGAACTTCATAACGTATAGGATATCCTTGGTCTGGTGGTAGAGCATTGTTGCCTTCCAGTGGCGCAGGGTGTGATAGCTGATTTTTAGGATCCTCGGGTTTTGCAGTTTAAAGGCTACGCGTTCTCTTTGCCTGGTGATGCGGCCCTTCTGTCTACGAAGAAGCTTCATATGCAGCTTCGGATCTGCTCTTCCCTGCTGGACGCCTCTTCCACAGCCGAAAATGTACTGGTTGACTTTTGGCAGTTTGTCAAGCATCTGAGCAAGGTCAGGTGATACATTGAAGATTCTGGGCCGACTGTTCTTCTCTGGGTTGTTGCAGGTTACGATGTGGTTTTGAACGTCTAAGTCGATCCATTGCAGCTGCCACGCTTCGCCTAACCGCATTGCTGTTTCTTTGAGGAGTCTGAGTAGAGCTGAAGTTTTTCTGTCGGTACCGGCGATTAAAGCGTCTATCTCCGTTTCGTGGGGTATGAAGGGCAGCCTCTCACATTGCTTGTAGTTTGGCCTGGTCCATGGGAGCCCACAGTACTTTGCGAAGCCTTCGTAGGCTATGCAGAGGAGAAGCTTGTAGCTTTCTGACCGCTGCAGGCCTGCTATGACTGCTTTAACCGTGTCTTGGATACTCAGGTCTGCGCCGAGACTTAAGAGTCGGTGAAGGAGTTGGTCTTTCTGTTGTATAGTGGATTCGCGAAGGCCTTCCTTTTGCAGGTGAAATAAGTACTCGAGGATTTTGCCTTTGACGTCTGCTGTCTGCGTTGTGCCCTCCCGCGTGGGCTTTTCCTGTCGGGTTTCCACCAAGTTTTTCGCCTCGCCTTCCGAGACGCATACTCGGCGATTATAGAGTATGTCCAGCTTGCCTTTTAATGACTGCGTTGAGAGAGTTGAGACATGTTGAGACTGTTGAGACGTTTTTTGTAAGGGTTTTTCCATGGGTCCCGGGTTCAAATCCCGCCCGAGGCTATGAACTTCACTGAAGCGGCGCTCGCAATTCTTGCAAAGTAGACGTTGAACTTCAGAACCATCCCATAAAATGCGGAAACCAGCCTTAACGACTCTGTTGGAATCGCATTCTGGACATTTGAGAGGGCTCTTACTACGAGGATCCTGGGGGGCTATGATGCTCGTAGTATTGCTGGCGGGCTGAAGTTTTTGGGACCGGCGCGGCTGGGCCTTGCCCAACTTCCCACTGTTAAGCCGCTTGCCAAGTATGCGAGGCGCAAACGTGGAAGACCGGTTTTCCCCAACCTCAACCATGCTCATGAACCTCTCATGTGTAGGAGCGCGCAGTCTTGATCGCACTCCAAGTTTTGACGAGGACCCAGGAACCGACGAAAGCGTGGATTAACAAGGAGCCTACTCCGCCGTGCCCGCTCGTGTCACCCTGCACCAGAACGCCGACTATTGGGCCCAGCGGAGTTTCAACGATGACAGGCAAATTCATGAAAGCCTCAAGCATGCCCTACAAACCTTCTTCTCCAAACTCGTCAAGTTTCCCATGTTCAAGCTGCTTCTTCTTCCAGCTGCGGCGCCTACGGTCCACCGGCTCGAAGACTAAGCCCAAGTTCAAGTAGAGAATAGCCTTGCAGTATTGGCTCAACGACATGCCAAAGAGCGCTGCCACTTCTGAGCCCACTTTCTCAGCGAAAGGCGATATCCTGAATTGGACATGATGGTCTTTTCCATGGCTTTTGAAGGGGCTGAAATTATTGGACTCTACGTAGGGCGCATTCAAAAGACGTTCTTTCTGTCGACGTCTACGGTCAACATGAGTCTCGTATTCGCTGTTGTCTGGTGTAGGTGTTTTATCGCTGTTTTTGGCGCTCATGATGGCACCTCACGTTTTTTCTCCCATTCAAGCTTGCAGTCTTCGCAAATCCACACCTCATTGCCCTTGAAGGTTTCAGCCTTCCAGCTTGTCAATTTCGTGTAGCCGCAGATGCAGCATGGATGCCAATTATAGAATTGGTCACTCCAAAAGATAGCCTTCAAATCTTCAAGCTGAACAGTGCCCGAGTTAACCTTAACATCATTTTTAACTGTTGGTGCCTCTGTTTCTAAGATAGTCTTATCTTCAATTTTCATTGTTGGTGCTATTTCATTATTAGAAGGACCTGCCTCAACATTGCACACCGAGTTCCCGAGTGAACCGAGTTTCTGAGGTGTCTCCACAAGTTTTTCAGGGCTCTTTTCCATGCCTTCAACATTGTTTTCATGGACTTTTCTCTCATTTTCTTCTGTGGTGACACCTCTGGAAGTCGGTAAACTCGGGAACACGGTGTGCAGATCATAACTGTACTTCTTGGCTATGCGCTTAAGGATCAATTCATCAAATTGGTAAGCCTTAACGTTGCCTTGGGGCCCTCTCATCGTTTTCCTTTTGCCCCCGAGGATCTCGCGGAGACGATAGCCCACTTTCTGCTTTGTCACTTCTGCAAATTCTGGCGTGTCCATTTTGTTGGGCTTCTTCTCGTCTACCTTGCCTTCCAAATCAACTTCGAGCTCGTCCCAGATTGTGTTGAAATGCAGAGGGTGGCCCTTTTCATATAGTCCCACAACAACTTTGACGATGTGGCCTTCTAACGTGTTGACCCTTTCGTTTAGGCGTTCCTGCTGCAGCCTCTCTAAGAAGCCGCGCAGATCCTTTTCAACTGTTAAGCCTTGGACTATCTGAATGATGGGCTTCCAAAGCTCCTTCAACCGGCCTTTGACAGGTAAATCCACGTCCGGCAATTCCCACTCCCGGGTCTCCAGGCGCCATTTAAGCAGCATATCCCGCAGTTTCTTGACGCGTTTCTCATCTTCCTTGTCGACATCGGCCCAGTCTTTGCGGGGGAAGCCTTCAATCATTGGAATGAAGATGAAGCGTTCCACCAAGCCTTTTACGCGGGGCATCTCTTCTGAAGCGCAGGCCTTGAAGCAGAAGCAACGGAAATATTTGATGAATCGTTTATGCTGCGTAATCATGGTTCTGGGAACTACTGCGCCTTGCTTGTAGCCGGCCTTGTAGATTTTGGCTTTGTCCATGTCCTTCCACAGGCCCTGCGCCTCGTCTTCCAAGATCGTTCCTGGAGCATCAGAATCGTCCAGATAGCCGTAGATGTCCGCTGCTGGAAGGGTGACGCTTAACATGGGCCTGTAACATAGCCATTGGAGCAGTGTAAGTCCAACGGTTTTGCCGCTTTCGTTGTCGCCGACAAAATAGGGGTAGGGCACGGTGCGGATCTTTTCCTGTTGATAGCTGAGCAGAACGCAGGCTGCAAGAAACTCCTTATAGATAGATTCTATGTCCAAGAAGAGGTCAAACTCATCGCGAACCTTCCAGAACAGTTCCTCCCGGTTCGGCACTTGCCCCTCGTAAACTCCGTAGGGCTCGTATGGAAACTCAGTCGGCCACTCTTTCGGAGCCACAGATTTTCCTTCATTTGTCACGGTTTCAAGAGTTTTGAAGCCTTCAGATGTTTTGACCAGAAAAACTGGCTTTCTGTTATGGTAGACTGCTTCGTAGAAGCCCTCTTCAGCCAGCCCGCTTGCCTTGTGCGGAGTTCTCTCCTTGTCTTCCTTCTTGGATTTACGAGCTGCATAGAAATCGCTGCAAGCAGCACTTTTACCATCCATCAGGGGCCTTCCATCCACATACTCAAAAAAAGAATCGTAGTGGGGGCAATTAGAATCTGGTATTTTGAATCTTGCACATTTTTCGCAGGTCTTATCGGCAAATCTTTTATCTTCAGAATCCACACTGTTCATGGTGGCCCTCCTGGGCTACGTTTAAGGGCGTAGATGCGGGGCTCTTTCCATCGCCGCCTTTAAGTGGAACAGTTACAGCCCGGCATCCACGCTTTCCTCCAGTTCAACTTGATTTTGACGGAATTCTGAAGTGGCTGCCTTTTCCGGCGCTTACGTAGTCGCCGCCGTGCTTCTTGATTATGTCAGCGATTTTAGCAAAGTTTTCAGACCCTAAGAATTGCCTGGGCTTTATGATAACCATGTCAGCTTTTTGCTCGAACGACAACAGACTTCTAATGTCTTCTGGGAAGAATTGGGCTGCGTCAAGCTGGGGAACCGGCGCGGAAGCCGGAGCCTTTTGATTTCCTGTGGTTCTCTGCCTTACAGAAGAGAGCCATCCGTCGATAAGGCCTGTTAAATTAGCCTTCGCAACTTCCAATTCAGCAGGGTCCTCAATGGCCACTTCAACTTCGTAATATTCCTTGAGCCACTCTTCTGCATCGCTGGGCTTTGTAGTTCTGCCTTTTCCAACAACCAGCCTTTCAACTTTCATATCTTCACCAGCTTAGGTGTTGGGTTCTTTGTTGGAGTAGTTGCCGTGTTCTGGCCAGTTCGTCCGCGATTAAGGTCAGTATGCAGTTTTGCATGTGTGTTTTGTTGGTGTTGCAGTATTCGTGGTCTGGGCAGCGTTTGCAGAAGATAGTTCCGTAAAGTTTTAATGGTGATGTTGGCTGATTTCTCGTGGGGGCGGCTTCGGCCGTCTCAGTCATCCACAGCACTCTCCTCTGGTTTTTTCTCTCCTGGCGAAAGGCCCATTTTTGTTAGTTTTTCGCGGACTGCATCCCTCACAAAGTCAGACTTGGAAACATGCGCGTTTATTTGTACGGCTCTTTCAACGCATTCGTCAAGCTGTGCGGTTACCGGAATGTTCCAAAATTTCAGTTTTCTTTTTTCCATATCGTTCACTACAACGGTTGCACAACGGTTATATATAGGTTATAAAGCTACAACGTATAGGTTGCCAGCAACCTATCAGGGGACTATATATCATGACTGAGACGAAAAAGAAACCTATCATGCTTAAGATAGAGGGGGGACTACCGGAAGGCTTCGAGAAGGCTCTATTTCAAGTCCGAGACTATGGACTGGTCAAAATAGAAGAGCATCTGCCTCAAAGCCTTCAGAAAGTCTTACTTGAGATCGCGAAAGAGGGACCGGAAACTAAATACCAGGTCGAAAAAGCAACAAAAGTTAACCATGCCTCAGTCCATGAGGCCGTGAAAAAGCTTCTGAGTTGGGGTGCAGTTGAAGGCGAAGAGATTGGGATAACGCGAACAGGTCAACCAAAAATCTCGTACAAGCTGACCTTTTGGGGATTCTGTCTGGCTATAAGAACCGCAGACATTGGAGATATCGACAAAATCGTTAAGAAATGGAGACATCTTGAGCCTTTAATGCTTGGAAAATGGGAGTACTTTAAGGAAAAAATTGGGGTGAAAGAGGCGGAAGATTTTCTTGTTCGCGGCGCAAGAACTCGTTTCGGCTTGAAGCTTAAGTCAATAGGACCTGAGGAATTTAGGGTAGGCGCCGTTCGCGAGCTTTTTGTATGGTACAAGAAGGCATTGGCCTGCGGTGATCGAGATTTTCAGGTGGACTATGAAGAAGAATATGGACGAAGCCCCAAACAAAGTTTTGAAAGATGGTTAGAGGCTTTCAAGGATGACCCTGAACTAAACGTTTACGCCCTCAAATACGTAGAGGGGCGCCTCAAACTTGCACATGGAATAATGGAATGGGCTAAGTTTCTTCAAAATAAACTCAAGAAACAAAACTCACCTGGTCGCTAAACGTCGATAACT
>CAZGNE010000045.1:0-6481 GCA_964527165.1 uncultured Candidatus Bathyarchaeia archaeon | reverse complement strand
CAAAAACAGCAGCAGGGCGGAAGAACAAGAAAAGTATACACAATAACCAAAAACGGAATAGAGTACATAGAAACATACGAAAGTATACTAAAAGAACAAATACAAAAACAAGACATAAAATAAAAAGATGCGCATGAAAGGTCACTCCTCAGAAAAAAACAACGATCAGATACTTACACAAAAAGTGCAAAAACTTCTAGAAGAAAAAGGAAAAAAAGCATTAGAGATCGCCAGAAAGACCCTATTAGAGGAACAAGAGAGAATAGAGAGTCAAGAAGTTAAAAAAGCATTAAACTACTTTATGAATGAATATTGGCTTGATGTTGCAAGACCAGCTTTACTTTCTATCACATGCGAAGCTGTCGGCGGAAAACCTGAAGCAACAACCTCTGTGGCTGTTCCAATGATACTCATTAGCGGGGCAGTAGACATACACGACGACATAATTGACGAATCCAAAGAAAAATATGGAAAACCTACAGTTTATGGTAAATTTGGAAAAGACGTTGCTATACTAATCGGAGACGCACTTCTGTTCAAAGGATTACTTCTTTTACGCAGAATCGAGAATGTATCCAAAGAAAAGCTCACAATTATCGCAAACACGATAAATAACATGTTTTTTGAACTTGGCGATGCCGAAGCACTAGAATTCAAGTTTAGAAACTGTGTAATACCTTCTCTAGAAGAATATCTGAGAGTGATAAGGAAGAAGGCCGCTGACGTGGGAGCTCACACCCGCGTCGCAGCAATTTTGGGCGATGCAAAGGAAAACGAAATCGAAAAATTCAGTCAGTACGGACGATTGCTTGGAATGCTGATCATCATAAGAGATGATATTCTTGATCTAATGGATACAAAGGAGCTGAAAAACCGCATCACAAAAGAGCATTTGCCGTTGCCGATAGTTTATGCGTTTCAAAACACTGAAATCAGACCTAAACTGGAAAAGATCCTCAAAAAGAAAAAGCATACAGAAAGAGACGTGAAGCTGATTAAAGAACTCACGGAAAAGAGTGACGGAGTTGACGGTTCCAAAAAATTCATGGAAAAACTAGCTCACGAGGCGCTTTCACTCACCAAGTATGCTAAAACTAATCGTAGTTATTTGGATATGTTAATTAAATGTATGTTGGAATTTTGACAGCGTCCCAAATAATTAAAGAACAAACTCAGACAGGCGAAAATGCGAATCTATCGCCACCAATATCTAACCGGTAGCTTTTTCCTTGCCATTCTCCTTTCCTCACGTGTATATATGTTCTACAAATAAGCTTAAAAGGTTTACCTTTTTTTCAGAACACGGAGCAAGAAGCAAAAGTTTTTATCAAGTATTAATAGAAAAGTTCACTAATCCGTTAAGAGATGTAGCTAATGCACACACCAGAGAAGAACACTATACTACAAGGTAGGTTTCTGACAACATTCATACTGCTTATCAACGCACTTACATGGTATTACATAATCTCCACGATAATTGATATGATGATAACCGCTTTTGATCCTACTAAAATACAAATACTGACTGCATGGGTAACACACTATATTGCAGTCTTTGGTTTTGGGATTCTTGGCGCGATTTTATCAGAAAGAATAACTAGACGAAGGCTCATTCAGATATGGATATTTCTGGGCATAATTAGTTCTTGTTTGCCAATATTTATTGAGAACACTTTCATAGAGTTCGCCTATTTTGAAAGTTTCCTTCTGGGCGCGGTTTTTGGCTTCGGCATGCCTTCCTGCCTTGCATACTTTGCTGATATTACACCCATAGAAAATAGGGGAAAGAAGAGTGCGATAATCCTTTTAGCCACCAACCTCGTGGCTGCTCTGTTTATAATATCCCTTCAGATCATCAGCTCGGGAATAGTCTATGCTGCTTTAATAGCTACAATATGGCGTGGTTTGGGATTGAGTGTATTCTTATGGGATAAAACAAGGGAAAAAGTTAGAGAACTGGGGCAAATGGAACACGTGTCATTTTTGTCAATTTTCAAAAACAATGCGATTGTGCTTTATCTTGCAACGTGGCTTCTCTTCTGCCTAATAGATCGCTTTGAAAAACCTATTCTCTTTTCTTTTTTTGGGGTTGATTTTCACAATCTTCTATCCATTGTTGAGCCAATAGTTGGAAGCATCTCTGCAGTTGTTGGCGGTGTGTTGGCAGATTTGATAGGACGGAAGCGTGTTGCAATGTATGGCTTCGTCTCCTTAGGAATTGCTTATGCAATGCTGGGTATAATGCCCAACTGGCTATTTTCTTGGTACTTTTACATTATTATGGATGCAATTGGTGCTGGATTCTTGTGGATGCTCTTTATTCTCGTTTTATGGGGTGATTTAGCCATGCTCCAACCGAAAGAAAAATACTATTTTGTAGGAAGCACTCCATTCTTTGTCTCTGACATTATCAGATTTGTGATACCCGTCATCTTTACATCTGAAGAACTCATAAGCTTGGCTTATGCCACGTTTTCAATTGCGAGCTTCTTCTTGTTTTTGGCTGTTTTGCCTTTGATGTATGCGCCTGAGACTTTGCCTGAAAAAAGAATTAGGGAAAGAGAGCTTAAAGGTTACATTGAGAAGGCAAAAAAGGTTAAGGAAAAATACGCTTAAAAAGTAGAGAGGCTCTTTTTTGTTGGGAAAAGTATGCTATTTCATGTGATATTAACGAATGTGTGTAATCTTCAATGCAGGTATTGCTTTGGTGAAGCATTAGAGGATATGAATACTGATTTTTCAGATTTTGAAGTTGACTATGCTTTGCCCAAAAAGATAAGTTATTATGTTAAATTGCTGGATAGGTTTTGTAAGCAAGACCATGATTCCGTATTGATTTTTTATGGCGGGGAACCACTTCTTTGTATTGATGAAATTAAAAGAATTATGGATAATGTGAAAGCTAAACACTTTATTATCCAAACGAATGGGCTGCTTTTAGACCGTTTAGAACCTGAATACGTTAACCGATTTCACACAATTCTCGTCTCCATAGATGGCGATGAAACCTTAACCGATTTTTATAGGAGAAAGGGCACTTTCAGAAAAGTAATCAACAACTTGAAGTTGATTAAGCGGAACGGATTTAGAGGCGAATTAATTGCCAGAATGACAGTCATGGAGCAGACAAACATTTACAAGCAGGTTAAATGGCTGGTAAACAATGAAGAGTTTCCGTTTTCTTCGGTGCACTGGCAGCTAAACGCCGGCTTCTGGCAAAACGATTTTGCAAGAAGAAATTTCAAAAGGTGGAGCGAAGAAAACTACAATCCTGGAATACGGAAACTTGTCAAGTTTTGGGTTGACTACACGGAAAAAAATGGCGTTGTCTTACGACTTTATCCCATTCTTGGAATTGCTCATTCATTTTTATCTGGCGAAGAAACAAGTCTTCTACGTTGTGGAGGAGGATGGGTAAACTATGCCATACAAACAGACGGCCACATCGTTCCGTGCCCAACCATGTGGGGAATGAAAGATTATTATTTAGGACACATCAGCAATGCAAATCCATTGAGACTGAAGAAAGTTTTGGTTGGCGAACCTTGCACAAAATGCGATATTTTGCACGTTTGTGGTGGTCGATGTCTTTATGCCAACATCACCAAACGGTGGAGCATAGAAGGCTATGGTTTAGTTTGTGATACTGTTCGAAATCTTGTAGATGCAGTAACCAAGGAGCTACCGAGAATTAGGAAGCACATTGAAAATGGAAAGATAAGCCTAAAAGATTTTGAATTTATGAAATACAACGGTTGCGAAATAATCCCATAGTTTTTTATTGCATCCGTTATATGCGGGTCATTTCCGTTTTCTGAGGAAGGCAAGACCGTCCTTTTGGAGTACGTATTCAAATCCAGATTCCAACAGTTGGGTGATCTGCTCTGGTGTCCTGACAACTTTGACGTGGTACTCGTCATTGACTGTGTTTTGGAATATGGCCCGGTCAATGCGAATGTAGACTTGAGTGTTCTGAATGCTTTTATTTGGGATTTTGTACTACAAGTTCGGCTGTTTCCATTCTATTTTCTGCAAATAATCATAAAATGCTGGCTAGTTCCAACCACACATGGATCTGTGCAAGTTCTTAGATGAGTCTCCCACAGGATTTCGTTGTACTTTTTCTGTCTATAGACTTGATTGTATCTTCTTTGATGAGCCGAGAATATGCCTTCTAATCCCACCATTTGTAGGATTGTTGTCTTGTGTTCGAATTCTTTTTTCAACTCCTCAATAGAATAGAAATGAGCAGGAGCAAATCCCCATCCTCCTAAATAATCTCCAGTAGTGGTATATTTTCTGAAAACATCAGATGCTTCAAGCATCTCTGACCATAAATAGACTATCGAATTGATGCAAACAGCCAATCTTCCAATTACGGAAACAAAAATTGGAGCACCATCCTTGGCGATTCTAATCAGTTCGCTAACTGCTTTTTTCCTCCCTTTTTCACTTACTAAGTGGCAAAGTGCTCCTCCAAGACAAAGAACAGAATCGAAAGCGTTATTTTCATACATAGAAAGATCCTCTATTGAAGCTTCCACGATCTCCTTCACTTTATCTTGAACTTTCTCCTTCTTGATTTTTCTTTTTGCTGTTTGTAGCAGTTCTGGTATGAGATCGAGCAAGACAACGTCATACCCTAGTCTTGCAAGTTCTATTGTGTACCTTCCAGGTCCACCACCAGCATCCAAAATCAACCCTCTTTTCGGAAGGTATTTTTTAAGAAAAAACATGGTTGTATCGAATTCCAATCTATGAAACGGATCTCTGACCAGTCTTTTCCATTCTCTTATAGAATCCTTCACATAGTACTCTTTTATCAGCTCAGAAGACATGAGAGATTCTCCTTGTATCACCTTATCCATTAATTACAACACGCAGTAGAAATACCCTACGCCAAGACTATAAGCGACCTACGCTCAGGAGACGTGAACGAGGAGCCAAGACTTGAGCATTAAAATATTATCCCCGGCTCGAATAGAACGATTGCGCTAGCGGTCTAAAAACATTTCCAGCCAAGGCAAAGCTGACTACATAGTGTGCACTATCGCGGTGGGAGTCGTGTGCACTATACTACCGTAGGGTTCAATAGTTATAACTTTGGCGCTGGACTTGACTTTGACTATACTACAGCCTCAAAGCATCCGCAGAAGGCTCAATTGTCTCGCCAATCGCTATAGATTAAAATATTATGAAAAAGAAAAAGGGGTTTGCGGGAGATGTCTCCACTTTTGTCAGATGTGAAATAATCCCATAAGTTTCGGGAATAATCCATTAAATCCGCATCATCTCAGAAAGTACACTCCTAACTTACCCTTTTCTAAAAAACAACCGAGATTCTAGACCTCTCCGAGACCATATTTGGTTCCAAATAGAGGGGCCTACAACTGTTGCACGCACACAAAAAACCATAGTTCGATGAAAGAGTACGAAAATCTAGGCAATGCCAAAATCTAAATCTAGCTTTTGCTTAATCTTGTGCCGGTGAATATGATGTCTTTGACTTTGCGGGATGCTCAGCATCTCTGTTGGAAAAACTTTACGAAAATAAACGAGAAACTTGACCCGAATAGGGGTAAGGGCTGGACGCCTTTCGTGATGGTTACTGATTTGCTTGAGGAGGCCGGCGAGGTTGCTTCTGTCGTTAAAGGGTTGGAGGGTTTTAAGCCGCCTGAAAAGCCCAAAACGAAAGAGATGTTAGCCACAGAGCTTTCAGACCTGCTTTACATAATCTTCATTCTGGCTGAACATTACGGCATAAACTTGGAAGAATCTTTTATACAAACGGTAAACGACTACATGCTCAGATTCATAAAATGAATCGATGCCAATTATTTAACACCTGAAAATGTAAGAAACGCTGGATATTTCATGCCATATTTATCTATTAGCTTGCCTAGACTTTTCTCCACATCCGCATCAAACCATACCTGTGCATGGCTTAAATCTTGTTTTGCAAGGTCTGGTGAAAACCAAATGTCGGTTTCAACCTTTTCCATATGAATATCGGCAAGTTTGGCTACTTTCATGGCTTCAATGATTTCAGGCGGTTCAAAAAGTGAGTCACCACTTTCTCTATGAAGCCTAATGTATGCCTCTTCAGCCTCATTCTTCGGCTCAGTGCACATTTCAACAATGCCGATCCTTCCTCCGCCTTCTTTAACTATTCGAGCCATCTCTTTGACAATCATTGGCATAGCTTTGGGCTGTTTCAATTCTTCAAGAAGACGGCAGCTTGCAACCACATCAGCAGATTCGTTAGGTAAAACATTTTTGAGATTAACTGCGTTCCCTTGAATAAAGGTGACTATGTTCGTAACGCCATGCTTATTTAGGCGATTCATAAACTCCGCTAAATATTCGTCAGAAATATCCACAGCCAAAACTTTTCCCTGATCACCCACAATCTTTGCCAAAGAGACAGTAAATCCGCCTTGTCCACAACCCATATCAACCACTGTCATACCAGCACATACGC
>CAZGNE010000044.1:0-6756 GCA_964527165.1 uncultured Candidatus Bathyarchaeia archaeon | reverse complement strand
CTCTGACTTTTTCCAGCACGGCTAAAATGAAACTTAGTTGACCGCTGCTGTCTTTTACGCCGACAATGTTTGGGATTTGAGCTAAATCTTCAACCATCTGCCAAGGCAGTGGCAAACCTGTGCATTGTGGAATGTTGTAGAGAATTATCGGTAAGTCGACTTCGCTGGCGATTGTATAGTAATGTTCGTAGATTCCGCGGTCTGTGGGCTTCAAATAAAATGGTGTAACTATTAATGCAGCGTCGGCTCCAACATCTTTTGCGTATTTTGTCATTTCTACGGCGTGGTCTGTTCCGCTCGCTCCTGTTCCAGCAATTACCTTAACACGTCCATTAACTTCGTCAATAACCGTTTTTATGACATTTTTTTTCTCCTCTGTTGTTAAGTTTACAAACTCGCCCGTTGTGCCACACGGAACAACTCCATGCACGCCCGATTCAATGCAATGATTTACCAGAACTCGCAGCCTTTCTTCGTCAATGGCTTTTCCGTCGTCAGTGAAAGGCGTAACTAAGGCTGGAAAGATTCCCTCAGGCTTAAACATATCTGTCTTCCACCTTGTTATCTTAAGCATAGATTTTATATCATTTAAGCTTTGAATTTACAGGCATAGTATTAGAATGTTTGAAGGAAATACATTGGACGATGACTTGATCGGTCCTTGTGGGTTATGTTGCGGATGGTGTCCATTTTACATTGTAGGGACCAAAGAATTTACTTGCAAAGGATGCTGGTCTCGGGAAAAATGCACAATTAGAGATTGCGCAAAAAACAAAGGCTTAAAACTCTGCACTTTCTGTCAAGACTTCCCATGCCAAAAACTCTATAAAATGTACGGGCAAATGGATAAATTCTTTAATGACATAAAGGAGGCTTTTCCAAAAGGAGTTAAAAAAGTTGAGTAAAGACGTAATAATAAGCTATTGCGGTGTTTGCTGTAACCACTGTGGCATGCAAACTCGCATTTCAACGATGGCAGAAGAGCTAAAACGATTCATTCATGCCTACAAGTATGGGGAATGGATAGGACATGTTACGCAGGACTTTGAATTCGGAAACTTCATGAAGGGATTAAACTGGTTTGCAAATTCAAGTTGCAACGGATGTCTCCAAGGTGGGGGAATGCCAACCTGTGAAGTTAGGAACTGCTGTAAAGAAAAAGGCTTGAATAACTGTTACTTCTGTAACGACTTTCTGAAATGCGAAAAGCTAGGTTACCAGCGAGAAACGTACAGAATAAACGAAAACTATGACAGGATAAAACAAGTTGGCTATGAAAACTGGCTAAAAGAACAAGAAGAAAAGCTAAAAGCTGATTTTGATAACATTTGGTTCCTTGAAAAGAAAAACACTAAATAAAAATTGTTTCTGAAAATTCATCAAAATCCCCCCGTTTAAATTCCTCATGTTTAGCATTCTTCATAACTCCCCTGTAAATATTTGAAAATTAGCGCGCATGTGTGTTCCTAAATTTCTTTTTTGAGTGTGATGGAGTTGGTCGCGCATGGTTCTTCGCGTTTTTGCGGAGCTTGTGTGCTCTACAGCCTACCCCCTCAGGTCTACCATATGATCCAAATATGTCGGAGGCGGAGAACTGAAGCAAAAGTCGCCCTACGAACGAATTTAGGAACAAGCATGCGCGCTTAACAGAATCTATCACAATCCAGTGACTTTTCACTTTTTCCTCTATTCTCGAAAAGACAGTAAACGCAATATACCTTCTTGCATAACATGACAGAGTTTTGTAAACAAACCCAATTCTCAAGGAACTTAGCTCCTCTTCTTGAAGAAATGATGGACTATTCCCGGAATTGCGTCGCCTTTGCATTTACGCAGTTTTGTTCACGAAGGCTTTTCTGTCAACCCATGCAATGGGCAGTTTCTTAGTGAGTGTGTCTAGAATAGCTTATTTATAAGTGGTTTTAATTATATTCAGAATAAGCTAGCAAGAACGGGGAGTGAGAAAAAATGTTTGAAGACGTAGGTACGACATTGTTTTGGGGAATAATCATTGTTGTTCTACTTGTTATCTTTGTTGTTCTTTTTGTTAGGCTGAGTTACACTGTTGCTCCACCGCATGAAGCACATGTTGTTGTGTCTAGAGGCAAAGGCAAAAAAGTATTCTGCTCTAGAGTACTAGAAGGCCAAAAGTTTCAAAGTGCTTATTGGCATATTCCTATTTTGCAACAAAGACTTATCATACCATTAGAGAACATAAGAATCGAAATTAGCAACATACCACTGCGTGACCAACTCATGGCAAAATTTTCAGGCGATGTCGTATGTTTCTTGAGTGTCATAGATCCACTTCTAGCCGCTGAAAAACTTGGTAAGATTGAGTCAGAAGAACAAAAAGCAGGTTTTCCAAGAATGGAAGCAGAAGTTGGAAAGCTAATAGAAGCAATAACGAGGAACGCTTCCATGAGTATGGAAGTATATGAAATCATGAGACACAGAGATACGTTCTCTCAGGAAGTCAAAAAGAGAGTTAATGAACCTCTGAAGGACTGGGGAGTGCAATTGGTTGATTTAGAGGTCATACACTTTAAGGACATCGAAAGCTATACTGTCATCAAAGACCTTGAACAGAGGCAAGCTACACTGATAAATGCGGAAACAAGAAAGCAAGTGGCCGATAACCAAAAAGGTGCTAATATAGTGGAGTCACTAGCTAACAAAGAAACGGAGATGGCAAGGGCAGAAAATGAAGAATTGTACAGGATACGCCAAATTCAGAAAGACCAAAAAGTGGGAGAGTCACAGCAGGAAGCAGCTCAGAAAATCGCTGAAGCAGAGATGGAAGCTAACAGACAGAAAGTTGAGGCACAGAGAGTTCTGGAAGTAGGAACAGCGCAGGTGGCAGCACAAGCTAAAATCGAACAAGCTAAAGGAGATTCTGAAGCTGTAAAGACAAAAGCGGATGGAGATGCTGACGCCACTAAGAAGACAGGGCTTGCTGAAGCTGAAGTTAGCAAGGCAAAGCTTATTGCTGAAGCTGATGGAACAAAGGAAAAGGCATTTGCATTGAAAGAATACACTGATGCAGGGTTGTCTTTAGAGACCATTAAGGCTGATGTGGAAATCAAGAAAGCTCAATTTGCCGCATTGGCAGAAGGTCTGAAAGTTGCTAAGATAAGCTTAGTGACAAGTGGCGAAAGTAGTATACTAGGAATCCCAGTAAGTGCGAAAGTGGGCGCAGACATAGGACAAATGCTTTACGAAATGGCTGAACGTGGAATAGATGTCAAATCTCTTTTAGACAAGTTACCTCTTGAAACAGCAGTCAAACTGGCGATAGCTGAAAAATTGGGGGTAACAGCAGCCAAAGAAGCACAAAGGCAGATAGAGAAAGAAAAAACAAAAACGCCAGAGAAAAAAGGAAAGTGATAAAACATGAGTGGAAAAGAGCAGAAACCAGAGAGCACTGAGCAAAAAGAAAACATAATAACAGTAGGTGATCTGAGTCCATCAGTAGTTGAGCTCCTGAAAGAATTCAGGAGAACATCAGGCGCTAGGGATATACCTAGAGTAGTTGAGGATATAACCTTCAGCGTTTTTGAGTTAATGAAGCTTGTAAACACATCCAGAGATCCGAGAATATACCCTCAAGACGCGGTTAGAGTAATGGACACAGTTAAGGCAGTTCTAGAAAAGTTCACACGATTTGGAAAACCTAAACAACTAGAGGAAGCGGAAAAAAAACAGTAAAACAAGTTGAGGAGCAAAAAGATAGTTTTAGAAGCAGTATGATTTCAAGCGCGCTATAAAAGTTTCAGCATGATCGAAGCGTAATGGTATTCGTCAGAAGTTCATGGATTTGTCACAAATCGAAGTGTGCGCGACCCAAACTCGCAATTGGCTATGCATCCAAAATAGGTAACACGGAACATAGTTGCAGAACAAAACGGTTGTACGTGAACTGATTGAACAAGAACATTAGTTTGGATTTGAGGTTCAATCCATATATAAGGGAAGGGGCTAGACCGTTCAGAGATACTAGTTTTCGCTTATAACATAATAAGCCTAACCAAAGCTTCAACCTATATACAGGGGGTCTAGACGCCTCAGAGGATTTATTCTCTCGTAACTTTTCACAGTTTGCGCAATCCGGTAGAATTGTGAATTTTATTTTCGCCTTTCTTTCATGAAATCAATATAAACATCACTCACAAATTTGGCTTCAAATGTATAAGGAATAATTTGAAATGCTTAAATTGCCAAAAACCCGAATACACACAAACACTAGGACGAATTGTTCATGAAGGATATCAAAGAAAAATTGAAGATTAGTGAAGACAATTTGAAAGAGATTAATGATTTTCTGTTGAAAAAGGATAATTCCCTCATAAATGGCTTGCTCAGAATTGTTGAGAAACATGGCGGTGTTGAAGAGATTAACCGCAAGGCTAGGGAAAACCGTAAACTTGAAAACTTGATGAAACGTCTTGATAAAGAGAAATCACCTTTCGTGAAAGACCTTGAGTGGCTCATTAAACAACGCGACAAGGAAGCCTTCATCAGCATACCAGACTATCGAAGGAAAATTTTAGGAAAGAAGGCTGATTCCATGAAATTTAATGAACCCTTCTCCGTAACGCTTGAAATTAGCGCCTTTAACTTTTTCCCATGGCTTGTAGAAGAGGCGAAAAGGGCGATTGCCCAGCAAGACCTAATGCCAGCCCGCTACATTCGTGTTCGCGGCATGAAAGAACAGGTTGAGGATGATGACATTCTAGCTTTTGCAGCCGCAATGCAGATCATAGGCGCTTCTTACGTGCAAACACTGGACACTAAAGGAACAATGCCTGGACCAGACGGTAAACCCATTAACGTTCATTTGGGAGGTCCAGAAACCATCACTGGCTATTTTGGAGGCGTTGGTGTGCCAAATGAGTATGCGTTAAAGTGGGTTGACGAGTTCCTTTATTACTATACTGAGTATGGCGTCAAACAAGTGCTAAATGTAAACGCAGGCACCGTCATGCTGGGTTATTGGCTTCATAAGCTTGGAATAGACGTTGAATTTAAGATTTCAGTTTACCTTGGCAATGATAACCCCTACTCAATTTTTTGGACGTTGATGACAGCGAAACTTTTCAGCCGAGAGGATGGCACAACCCCGCTTATAGGGTTTAACCTCTCAAATTCCGTCAACAACCAAACAATTGAGCTTTCAGCGTATATACGAGAAGCCTTCGGCTTTGAGGATATCGTCCGCATCGAACACCACATTACCGAAACCTACAAAAGCATTGTCAGACAGCCATACGACCGCCTTAGTGAACTTCTAGAAATAGCTGACCATGTCAAAAACATAAGCGCAAAACATGAGAGTGGGACACCAGAAATTGAAAAGACCCGGGAACATCCGTCAGATATTCTAGACTACTTTATTCCAAAAAAGGAAATCATTGAAAAAGGACTGATGCCGAAACTCTTAGGCAACTATCTTGATAAACATGATGCTGTAAATAGAACAGCCAAAGCCCTCACCGAAAGAGGCTTAACGTTTATTGCAGCCCAAAACTTGCACGAAAAATAAAGGGGGGAGAAACGCTACCAACTTTCTTTGGGTTTTCGCATAACAAGGTAAAGCGTTGTGGCTACGAAGAAAACTGTTGTTACCGCTAAGATGCCTACTGCCGTTCTTGTGTTACCAAGTTCGTTTAGGTTTCCTTGAAGGGCTGTGTAGTTCTGCTGAAGTTCCCAGTAAGTCTGGTTTAGTCTGGCTAGGTTTTCTGCCGATAAGTTCATTTGGAAACTTTCCCAAAAAGTCTGGTTAAGCTGCTCAAAAGTGCTGTTCAAGTTTCTAAGCTGCTCTTCAACTGTTTCTAAGTAAACGTTTTTAACACGAGTCATGTCAAAACCAACAGTTAAGTTTTCATATGGTATTGTTATTGTTATTTCAATTCCTTTTTCTATGACGTATGTTACATCATATGTTAACGTGATTTCCCCAAAGGTTACACCCCAAACTTGCTCGGGAACTGGAAAAGTGTCGTTAAATGGAAAGTTGTTAACAGTTATGTTGTAAATCATGGTTTTGTATGTACCGTTTAAGAAGCCGAAAACGCTGAAATTGAAATATTCTATGTTAACTTTTATGTTATCTTCCTCCAGTGGATTCATGGCTATTTTGACGGTGATATTTCCGTTTGGTTGGGTTTCCGCTGTGGCGTTGACAATTATTTTTATTCTTGGAATTTCACGGTCGAAGAATGTTTGCATGTTTTCTGTTGTTGGTGTTTGGGCTTTTACGTTGCAAATTGTTGCGAATAGGATGATTGAGATTATTATTGCTAAACCCATTTTTTTCATGTTTTCACCTTTAACATAAATTGCTTGCTGATTGAGTTTTATTGAAGCTTATTTAATACTTTCTATTACTTCTTTTGCTATTTAGCGGTTTTTCAAAAAGGCTTTTTAAATTTTATGCTTAACATCGGCTATTTGATTGAGCGGATGAATCGTTGGTACATGTATATGAAGTAAATAAGGGCGAAAAACGTTAAAACTATTTCAAATATTAAAATTGCTGGGTTGTTTTCCGCAGCTATGAAGTATCCATGTTGGAGTATGTCCGTGAAAACTAGGATTTGGAGGAATATGGCGCCGCCTAGGCAGCTTAAGCCTAAAGTGTGGAAGAGAACTCGCATTCGGCGGTCAAGCTTTGTGTCGGCTTTCATTTTATATCGTAAATATCAAGAGTTGATACTTTAACTTATACGTTATGAATCCCCACACACGACAAAACCT
>CAZGNE010000043.1:0-6979 GCA_964527165.1 uncultured Candidatus Bathyarchaeia archaeon | reverse complement strand
GCCGGGCAAGCCCTTCCGCAAGGCTGCGCTTTGTGCCCATGACGTTGAACGCATATCGGTCCGAGTAGTAGAGTATTTTCATTTTCGCTCCCCTATCTTGCGTGCCGGATTCCCGGCCCATATCTCGCCGGCAGGCACGTCCTTTGTCACGACTGCGCCAGCGCCGATGACGGCCCCTCCATGGATGGTGACGCCGTCGACGACGATAGTCCCGGCGCCGACCCAAACATCATCCTCGATGTGGATTCCGCAAGTCGTCTGCGGCTGGCGGCTGATGAGCCGACCTTTGGCCATGCCATGGTTCTGTGCATAGAGCTGTGCATACGGGCTGAGCATCACGTCGTCGCCAATGGTGATTCCTCCGCGGCCGTGCAGCACGCAACCATAATTGATGACGACTCTGTTGCCGATAATGATCCTGCCGCCACAGCTGCGGAGCACGGCGGCGGCGCCCACGCGCACGTTGTCGCCGAGGCGGATGTCACCATCGCATTCATTAAGGTCGAGGCGGGCGTCGCTCGAAACGAGGCAACCCTTGCCGCATGTGACCATTATGTCCTCCTGTAGAGGGTCCGTCCGGTCCTGGCATAATGCGCGTCCAAGAACATCGGCCCTGCAGCGCGCCACCGGACGATGCTCTGGGCGAAGTGGCCGCTTGACGGCTTCACCATGTTGCTGACCTGGAGGTGCAACATGCCGCCGCGCTTGAGCGATGCTGTTATTCTGGCGAGTTCGCCGACCGGGTCATGTGCATGCTCCAGCGTGTCGGTGCAGATGGCCACGTCGAAAAACTCTGCGGGAAGCCTGGCGCTGTCTGTAAGCGCAACGTATGCGAAGCCGCGCCGTGCGATCCGGCGCCGTGCGAACTCAAGTAGTGGACTGCCGGCTACATCGAGCAGCCACACCTCGTTGCCGTTCTCCAGCAGTGCAATGGCATGCGTGCCGACCCCGCTGCCGAAGTCCAGGCAGCGCTTGTCGCGCATCAGGCTGATGAGCGCGGTCAGCTCCGGGTGGCGCCGCTCAACGCTCGTCTGCATCAGCGTGCGCAGATACGCATTGAAGTCCAGCGCTCGGTAGTCGCGATAGAGCGCCTCCATTTCCTCTTTGCTGAGCGGCTTGTCGGGTCCGTCGTAGATGAGGATTGCTTCCGATGTGCAGAGCGGCAAGGCAGCCACAGCACATGGCTCCATGTTCAGCAGTGCTGCGAGCTCCTCGTCGCGCTGTCGTTGGCTCTCTCGCAATATCATCAAATTTATCCCATGTTGAGCTTTCCGGTTGCCTTCAGGTAGGTTTTGAACCACGTTGTCTCTTGGTTGAGTTCCTCAATCGTCCGGCCCTTTATGCGCACTATGTCCTTGAGCGCATTCTCGCCTTCGCGGTTAAAAAAGTAAAAGTTATAGTCATCGAGGTTGCGGCTCAGTATCTCGATGCCGTACTTGTCCGGGTCGTTCCAGATGTCGCTGCCAGGCAGTGGCACGAACACCGTGCACGCCACGATTTCATACGGTGCGCCGGCAAGGCCCGAGATGTTCCGCGCCACGGTGCGCCTCGTCTGCCCGGGGGTGCGTATCATCATCAGTGCGCGGGCTCTCATGCCGGCTTCGGCACACAGCCTGAGCGCTCGGATGTTGTCGGAGCTCGTCGTGCCCTTGTTCAGCAACTTGAGGACATCATCGTCGAAACTCTCGATGCCGATGCTCACCTCCTTGCAACCGGCCGCATGGAGTGCTCTGAGCAGCTCCAGTGTGAGTGGCTTTGCCCGGATGGATATCCGCCACGCCACGTCGAGGCCGCCGACCAGGCGGCACAGCTCAAGCACGTGCTGTGCGTTTGCCGTGAACATGTCATCTGATATGCGGAACTGCCTGATGCCGTAGTCGGCAATCACATGCTTCATCTCCTCGACGACTGCCCCCGGGTCACGGTAGCGCACCTGGCCGTTGAGCGCCGGAGCGCTGCAGAATGCGCAGCTAAACGGACAGCCCCGGCTCGTGAGTATGGTCACGCTGCCAGTACCCCGGTAGTTGCGATTATAGGCGAAAACATTGCCGCCTTGGCTTCCTTGCAGCAAGTGACGCGCAGGAAACGGCAGAACGTCGAGATCCTCCACTGGCCGCCCCTCGTAAATGCGCTTGAGGCCGCCGTTGCAAAGGTCGGCCGCCATGTCAAGCACCGTGCCCTCGCCTTCCCCGTGGCAGACTGCATCGACATGGTCCCAGTCCACGAACTCGGCACTGATGGTGCCTGGGCCCCCAAGCACGACCCTGGCAGCGGGACGCTGCAGCTTGATTCTGGCAGCGAACCGGTTGGCCTGCGGCAGCTCCATGCTCGTTACGGTGATGCCGTAGAGCGCGGCATCCGGGAGCGCTGCAAGCGCCTGCGCGTCTGTGAGCGCTGCGAAATTGTGGACGCTAACCTCGATGCCGGCCTTCTCCAGCACTGCAGCCAGGTAAAGGACACCGAGGGGTGCTTGCGCCTCCGGCTGGCGGAGATATGGATGGGGAAGTGCAATCAAGGCGACCTTCACGCCACCCTCCCTTTGAATGGGCACGCGTTCCAGAGCTTGTTCAGGTCGACTAAGCCGCGTGAGCTGAGATAGTCCCAGAACTTGAACCGGTCTCCATGCGGCGTGCCCGACAGATGCACAATCGTCCGCGGAACCCCGTAGGCGGCCGCCACTATCAGCCCGTGCAGCGACGAACAGAGAACCTCGCGGCAGCTGCAGATTTCGTCGATGACGCGCTCGACGCCGCCGCAGATGTCTATGATTTTATAGCCCACCCGGCCACCATACCGCTTCCTCGCGACGGCGGCATCCACGTAGTGCGGCACGACGCCCACGACGTCCTCGCACTTTGCCGACGGCGTGTAAAACCGTGGCAACAGCAGCGCGGGGTCGCCGATTGCCGGGTCGCAGTCGATGCCCAGCTGTCTCAGCCTGCGCAGGGTCAGGTTGCCCCTCACGGCGCAAATCCTGGCCGGTGCGGCCCGGAACGTATCGGTCGCCTTTAGGAATCCGGCCCCCCACACAATGCTTTTTTCATCTGCGCTGGCCAGCACGCTGCCCGAGATAAGAAAGTTCTCCCCGTTCACAGGTTGCGATATGCTGCGCAGTTGCGGTTTCCGGCCGGTTATTTTCTCAACCAGGTAGGAGTTCAGGGCGGCATCTCCGAAGTTCCCTGGCGGCTGCAGGCATGTTTTTACGATCATGCCCGCACTCTCCCCGTCATTGCCGCATATGAGCGCTGGGCCTCGGCTGGCGTCCCTTTCAGGTGTGCCAGCCGCCGCTTCCATGCACCTATGCGGTCGTCATGATCGCGCACGTAGTACAGCACCTTGCGCAAGAATTCCGGTTCGCCGTGCAAGGACTTCAGGCGGTCGATCCAGTCCCAGTCCTCGCCGCCGAGCTTCTTTGTCTCGTCAAATTGTGGCGCGGCCGCCACCTGAAACATTGTCGTGGCAAAGCCCGGCTTTCCATGCGAGTTGCTGTGGGGCGGCGCTTTCCAGCGCTGCGGAGCTTGAATCTTGCGTATGAAGTCTTTGCTGTTGAATCTTTCATGTTGTGTGAACACCAGCGCGGTGCCGGCGGCCTTGATGGCAGCCAGCTCGCACTCGATACGGTGGACATTTGATATGTCGTCGCTGTCCTGCCAGCAGGCGAACTGTGCCCCGGCCGCGGCCTCAAGCAGGCGATTGCGGGCAAAGGCCACGCCTTCGTTCCGGTCTCCCTTGATGAGGCGAATGCGCTCGTCCTTCGTCATGAGTCCGCCCACGAGAGCGGCGGTGTCGTCGGTGGAGCCATCGTCGTACACGATGAGCGAGATCTCTTTGTGCGTCTGCTCCAGGATGCTGCGCACAGCAAAAAGGATGAAGTCCCGCCGGTTGTATGTCGGCAACAACACGGCCACTCTGTTGATCATGCGAGCGCCTCCTTGTAGGCGTCCACGTAGCGTTGCACGAGGTCCATCGCGTGCCATTCCTGCAGCACCCAGAGCCGCGTGCGGCACTGGATGTCGTCGAGCGTTGCCGGATTGTCTATGAGCCAGAACAGCCGCTCTGCCAGGGTGCCGAGCGTCGCGTGGACAAACGGCGCCTTCTCCACCCTGTTCAGCACCGCGCAGCCAAAGCATGCGCCTTCGAGGCTCGTGCGGTGCCAGTTGCCGGTGACCACATCGTCTATGAGTATGTGGCACTGCCGCTTGCGGGCCAGGTTCTCCTCATAGTCGACGCCCTCGATGAGGTCGATGTCTACGTCGCGCTTGCTGGCCACGGCGAACAGCGTCTCGAGCACCGCGTGATAGCCCTTGCTGTGCGGCGGCCCCACGGGCACGCGGGTCGTCGGTGCGAACGCGATGCGCACCTTGCGGCCTCGCACTCCCGGGTAGTACTCGTCGGGGTCGATAATGTTCGGCAACGCCGGCAGCCCGTACTCCTTCACGTGCAGCGGCTGGTCGATGGTGTACCGTCGGTGCGCGACACGCATCAGCTTCTGCCAGTCGCCCAGGCGCGGCAGGCTGTGGAACTGGGCCACAATCGGCTGCCCATCGTGCAGGGCCGCGGCCCTGTGCGTCCAGTAGTTGTGCACATGCCAGAGCTCGGCGTCGCGCAGCGCCTTGGCCGCCATGCCGTTGTCGGAGCTGAGCAGCAGCTGGTGCGGGAACCCGCGGCCGTCGGCATAGCGGTGAAGCTCGTTGATGAGCGTGGCGTCTACGTCGGTGTACTTGCGTAGCGCCTTCCACAGCTCCCACGGCGCGGCTGCGAGCGGCGTGCGGCTGAATATCACGATCTTCATTCCATGCCTCCTGCAGTGCGGCGCTCGATGTCTGGTTCCTGGAGCAGCGTGTAATAGAGTTCGATGCATTCGGTATCTTCGAGCGCGATGAACTTGTGCCACACGCCCGGCGGCACGGTGGTCGCCTCTTCGGGGCCGAGGACCGTCGCGTCCGGCGGGCGGCCCTCCTCCCGGAAGATGACAACCTTCAACTTGCCGGATAAAACGTAAAAAAGGTTGAATTTCATGTGGCGGTGCTCCGAGCTGTAGCCGCCCTTGCGGGCGCTGATGTGGTGCAGCTCGGTCACGGGGCCGCGGTGGATCCGCCTTGTGGTGCCCCAGTCTTTGCCGTGTTTTTCGATCAATGCAGCACCTCCGCGGGGTCCTGCTTCGGGAAGCACTCGAGCGCCGACTGCGGGTTGAGGTTGACGACCTTCAGCCCGCGAGCCCGGATCCGCGACACGGCGCTCTCGAAGAACATGCGGAACCCCTCGACTTTGATTGCGTCCTCGCGGTAGGGGTGGCCGTCGTGCCAGTGCGTGATGTGCAACTCGTCAACGCCGTCGGCCTCGCGGCGTCCCTCGGCGAAAGCGCGAAAGCAGAGCTCGTTGCAGAAGCGCTTGTGCTTCGGGTAGTCGGTATCCCATTGGCCGTTCGCCGGGCCGAGCTCGCGGCCGCAGCGCTGGCACAGCGGCTTGAACTGCATGTCGTAGCCGAGCAGGTAAATGGGGCTTGCGCCGAGGCAGCAGGCCAGGTTCAGCGCACCGTAGCCGCTGTTGTTGCCATGGCCGATGCCTTCAAGCTGCGAGAACGGAAACGCGCGCAGCGCCTCGTTGTATCCGCGGTATGACTTCAGGACGAAGATGTCGCCCGGCAGCGTGCATGCGTATGTTACGTTCCACACCTTGTAGCTCCGCAGTGCCAGGAACCTGGCCTTGGCGTCCGGGCCGTAGCGCTCGGCGAGCACCCAGTTCAGGAAGCGCGTGTCCATGGAGAAGACGATCGTCGGCTCGAAGCGCTCGTAGGCGCGGTTGATGCCGATGGTGCGCTTGCCGCGCAGCAGCCCCCAGTTGAAGTGCTCGAGGCTTGGGCCGCCGCCCACAAGGAAGCATGGCTTGCCGGCCCAGGCGCCGTCGGGCATCACCTCGTGGAACCAGCGGTTGCCGTACCGGTCCGAGCGGAACATGGTCGGCACCGAGTTGCTGAGTACGGTTCTCATGGCGTCATGACGATGGGCTTTTTCTGCTTCACGTAGTGGCGCAGTATGGCGTCGACCGCCGGGATGCCCGTGTAAATGCCCTCCTTCGCGTAGCTGAGGCCGGTGGTGTAGCTGTAGCGGCCGATGTGCTCGCTTTTGAACGTCTTGGCCTGGGTGGGGAACTTGCCTTCGTTGATGGCGTCGACCAGGTTCTTGGCGGCCTCCGCTATCGGCTGCGGCACGGCAGCGCTGCCATACGTGCCGACAACGCGCACGTTGTTGTAGCCGCGTGGGAATATGCCCTCCTCTGCCGCCTCGCCGATGCGGTAGTAGAGCTCGGGCGAGCCAGAATATGCGCCGCTCTGGTAGAGGTTGAGATATACGGAGTTCTCATCCCAGGCGACCCACGACGGGTCGAGCTCAACGCCACAAACATAAACCTTCGTCACCGTGAGGATGTCTGCATAGAGCGGCGGGAAGATGCGGTTCTTGCCGTTGCCGTTGAGCTCCATGTCGAACGGCTTGGCGTAGAAGTGGCGGCCGATGATCTTCTCAATGAGCTCCTCGGCGAACTTGATGGCGTTGGTCTTTTCGTCTTCGGTCGTGCCCGACGGCCATGACGTGATGTCGCCAGGGTCGACGTAGTTGCCCATTCGCTCCTCCACAGAAAGCGCAGTTGGGCGCCCGCAGCCCGTGCAGCGTGGCCGCAGTGCCCCGGGCGCCCGGCGCTTCTATGTCTGAATTACCGAGGCGGCCCCAGCATCCGCCTTATTCAATGACGCGCTTCTGGGCGCAGAGCAGGTAGTCCACGTCCATGACGTGCGCTGCCGCCTCGGCGTTGCGAATGCCGAACCCGATTTTCAGCTCCTCGTCCTGGCAGATGTGCGTGGTGACGCTGCCGGTGCCGATGCAGTAGCCGCCGTCGTCGAACACGAACCAGCGGACAGTGCCGGCGCCGTCCCAGTGGAAGCCGAAAATCTTCCATGTGTCGTCGGGCAGGTCCTGGCAGT
>CAZGNE010000042.1:0-7116 GCA_964527165.1 uncultured Candidatus Bathyarchaeia archaeon | reverse complement strand
AGTGTAAATTCCCATTTGCACCATAAATCTGCAGGATGTTTGTCAGGCGGGCAAACCAAACATTTCACTTCGGCGTTGGGGTTAAGCGTCTTCGCAAAGTTTCTCAGATAGCCGAACCGCACTTTCTTGCATGGAAACTCGCTTAATCCCTTATTTAGACGGGCTTCTTGTGTCCTGCATCTGTCAATGCTCAGAGTCGCTTGATTACCGTTTATTTTGATTGTTTTAAACGGCTGATCCAAAGCCCAGCTCGACCGGCGCAATAAGTCAATAATCGTTGAAATATTTGGGTCTTCGCCAACGTTGAACATACGCTGCAAGCTCTTAGCTTCTATCTGAGCCATTATCTCCCAGACGTTTGCGTCAATCTCAGTAGCCGCTTCAGTTCCAAATTTCTTTTCTATACCCAAAAAATATAAACCGTCAACACGCCAAATATTCCGAATCTGCAAAAAGAAATAATCAAGCAACTTCTCCGTTGACATCTTAGCAAGGGTATCACGATCTTGAGAGCTTCCAGGCGAATACTCGTTCACATTTTACACCAGCCAGACGGGAAATAACGAGTTATGCGAACTCATCTTTTAAACCTACCGTGTTCTGATCCAAGAAAAGCTTCAAGTGTGCATATGCTATTCCGGTATTAATCTCAGAACCTCTTTAATGATGTCTGCCACTTTTGTGTTGGGTTTAACAGAAGTTTTCCTTATGTTATGATGTTCGAGCAAACCTGAAGCACCAGGACCAAGCTCTGCTGTCGCTACGAGATCTACTTCAAGATCTGCTAATGTTTTTGCCGCAACAGGTCCACAGCCATAATCATAGGATGCTGCTGGGTTGTCTATTACATGTACTTTTTTAACTTGACCGTTTTCAACATCTATTATGGTGAAAGTTTTGGCTTTGCCGAAAATATCCGAAACAGTATCGTCCAAACCTGCATAAGCTTTTGTTGGAATCGCTATCTTCAACTTTTCCACACTTATTCAGCTCCTAGTATCTAGTTGGAATTTTGACATTAAAAAAAAGGGGAACATTATGAGAGGGAACGCTGCCACGGAGGCCCTCCGCCTCTTCTTCCTCCAGGTGGACCTTTATCCAATCTGTGAATCATTGTGGCTGGCGCTCCACATTTTGGGCAATTTACGGGTTTTGGGACCCCTTGGGGAATCTCTATTACTTGTCCACAGTTTCCGCATTGGAAATGTTTCATGGGTAGACTCGAAGAATTCACTATCCTGTTCGCTACTTGTTACCTTGCTCGAGCTTTGCCTTTGCCTCTTGAATCCTCGTTTCAATCTCGTTCATTTCTTGTTCAAGGTCGGCTCTTTCCGCCTCTAAGTCTTTTTTGTAATTCTCTAATGCTTCGACTTCTTGTTCTGCAGATCGTGGCGGCGCAGGTTGATACGCTGAAGGCGGATAAACATATGAAGTGTTAGGATATTGCTGCGGTGGAACTTGTCCAGGCGGTGGATAAGCATATGGATAGTTAGGTGGATACCAATACCAGCCTCTACCAAAGCCTCTTCCAAAACCCCTGCCGAAGCCTCTACCGCCACCTCTGCCAAAGCCTCGACCCCAACCTCTCCCGTACCCAGGCATCGGATTCATGTATCCTGGGACTGGATAACCGGCACAATAGCCAGCTGCTCTTCCTGTCATAGGTCCTAAACCCCATGGTCCTGTTCTATCTCCTCTTGGCATTCTTTTCACCTCTATTTTTGTGTTTATGCACACATTCGTTTATGTGATAAAACACAGAAATATATAAATGTTCTGCTTCACATAACAATAATAACCAAAATGCGAGGCAAACAGTTTGAGAACAGAAAAAGAAATCAGAAAACAGCTAGAGCTTCTCGAAAAGGAAAGCAAAGATGGCGGACCATTCACCGAACACGAAAACGTCGCCAGAAAGGCTACCACGCAAGCTCTAGAATGGATCCTTGAAGAGACAGATAGCCTCTTAACATATTAAACGAATATATCAAATATCAATCAGGATAGAAAAACTGGGATGAGAAACTGTGTGGCGACGAAGACGCAGATGCGGCAGAAGAGGAAGGTTCCCAAAACCCATTATGTTAGGGACAACGCCGCCCACAAACACTTTCACACCCAACCCTCCAAGGAATCTAGAACCCATATTCTTAGAAATGGCAGAACTTGAAGCCTTACGATTAGTCGACTTAGAAGGATTATCGCAAGAGGAAGCAGGACAGAGAATGGGTGTCTCCAGAGGAACCATCTGGAGATTCGTACAGAGCGCAAGAAAGAAAACAGCTCAAGCTCTCAGCGAAGGAAGACCGATTAGTATTACTCCCCCTGCCTCTGATGATAACCACTCACCATAGAGATACCCCCGAACAAAAAGATTGCAGCAAGTTGAAAGTTGATGCCTGTTAAGATGGAATTCTCGCATCCATAAAAATGTCATGAGAAGCTTCACTCGAAGAGCTGCGTGCTATCGCTTCGTATAACCTCGTAAGCATATTCCTCGCATTTTTCCCAAGGACCTTCCGCATACTTCTTGACGAGTTCCCCCTTCACTCTCAAAACAGCTTCTTTGCCAGTGCTTACGCTGAACCTAGCTGCCAAACCATCACCTTCTTGCACAGTGATGTTGTCTCCTATGACCGCCTTTATCCCATCAACAGTGCATAAGTAAGGTTTGCGGTTTATGGTTTCAATCTCACACCGCTCTGGTCTTTCTCCAAGAATCTCCTTTGCATGCAGACTCATTTTCAAGCCAAGAACAAGGAAAGGCCCCAAATGCCCATGAAGTCTAACAGCCGCTTCCAACAGTTTCTTCGAGATAGCCACGGACATTTATCCCTTCACATCCAACTGTCTTATGCCTCTAGCAGCTAAAGCTGCAATTAATATCATGCCAATAGATCCTCCGATAACCCCGCCAAATGCGTGGAGTCCAGCCCAACCTAGAACACCGCCCCACTTCGCCAAGGCAGGTGTAGCCATGAAGAAAAGCCCTATTATTAAACCTGCCACAGCTGCTGAAAGCACTGAAGATGAAAGCATTGATGCTACTGCAAAAAACGAGTTTCTGAAACTTCTGTCATATCCGACTAGTCTAGCCGTGACATCAAAGACTACACTAGCTGCCATAAAACCCAAAAAGTGGGTTCCCCCCGGATTGAACACAAAATTTGTAATTGTCGCGATTACTCCCACCATAGTGGCTGCTCCGAACTTCCTTATCCACCAGACTGTCATAGTGAGCATGGAAAAACCGACTAAGTCACATAGAATAGGCAGCCCTGTCATTCTGAAGACAATGGGAGCGAAAATCGAATTTAGAACGCCCCAGAGAGCTGAAAACAAAGCGATAGCAGCAACTTCCCGACTGTTAAGATAAGGCATGTTGCAGACCCCGTATTATGAATTTCTAATATCGTAACACCAAAATAAAAAATTTCCCGCTAATACTTGCTCAATGATGCCACTTGAATTGCTCAGAAAGTGCATGATTTGAAACGCAACAAATGCAGATAAGCACATTTAAGAATTGTCATTTCAACAACCTTTTAGCTTCAAGAGACTTGTTCAGGATGAGTAGAGAAGAAAAAGGCATTTGTAGAGTTTCTTTATTTTTCCAATCGCCCACTTCGAGAGTTTCTGCAAAGTCTTTCTCGCAAGGCGAAACAAAGAGTCATACATAAGAGAAACCGTTTTTCAGAATCAACACATGTGCATGGCGCAGGATCTTACAATTTTCTTGCTATACGGAATAGGCTTGCTAATATTGGTTTGTTCAATTGCTTCAGAGCTTTTGTCATGGGCACCATAATACCTTATAAGAAAGAAGAGAAAAACTAACGAGCCAATCAACTTCTGATGATGAATCAGATATTTCCAGCAATATTCTTCGCTAGCATGGGTTTGAGCATAAACTCGTTTGGCGTACAGAGCATTTTACCAATAGCCCTGCTTGTTCTTGTTTTTACCATAGTTGCAGAATAGTGGCGGAGTAGCAGGAGGACTTTTAAGTAGTCTTAGAAGTAAGGTTCTTCTCACTAGGGTCATAGGACTTGCTGTAAGAGCTGAAATGCCAGTCATAATAGCTCACGAAGGCGTGACTGCAGGAATTGTAAATGTGAATTTCTAGCTTTAGCAGCCACTGTTGTCGTAGGATTGATGGTCGTAGCTTCACCTCTAACCTTGAAATTGAGCAAGAAAATGCACTACCTCGATAGAAAAAACGCCTTCAAAGATCAATACATTTTACCTATTAAATCGTTCATTCCCAGATAGTTTGTGCACCATTTTTCATCACTTACATTTGGTCTTTTTCGCCTGGACTCTCGCGAAAATTTCATGCTACGCCTTACAAAAATCGTTGAAGTTTGCCATAAATCAGGAAGCGGCTGTGAATTTCTCAAGGGTAGATTGCAGTTTCTCGAAATAGTTCTTGTTGTCATATTGCCAATTTTCGTCCTTGAAGAGTTGATAGGGAATTGTATCTCTTTCCGTACGAGCTAAATCTTGAATGACATATTCATAAGTATCCAAGAGCCCTGCTCTCACAAGCTTTGATAACGCATCAAGGAAGCCTCTCAATTGCTGGCGAGGCAAATATATCTGAACATGTAGTCGATTCTTGCCGTAAGCTTTCCCCAAGGCTCTCACAAATGGTTTATTCGTCAGTGAATAGGCGAATTTTGCAAAGTTATCATAATTCTTGAAGTCGAATAGGAAAAGGTACGTTTCTGGTGATAATCCGCTATAATGTTCAGCTACTATTTGAGGCCCCTCAAACATCTGCATTTTGATAACGTGGGTCTCAAAATGATATTTCACTCTCTGCAAACTCATGTTCAGCAAGTCTGCTATTTCCTTTAACCTAACAGCACTGTTCTTCTCCAGCTCCTTCAATATCATAATGTCTATCCAATCAGCCATCTGCTCATATCCACCAGATTCCTTGAGCGTGTAAGGCAGGTCTCCTTCAGTTGTCTGCACCTCCCTCACCCACGAATCCCATGGAAACACCCATTGTGCAGACCTATTATCAAACCAGGTATTTATGACGTTTACACTATGAATGCATGTGGTCCAAAAACAGTCAACATCACGTGCCACGCCCAATTCCTCAAGCTTGCCCAAAAACTCTTCAAATTCTTCCTCTTTGCCAGCTGGAATTCCATAAATTGTTAAGCATTTAGGAACCCCAATGCACTGGCTTACATACAACCAATAATCATGAGCCTTCATGCACTGATAAAGAAGCTCTTCATATCCAGGCTTTGATTCTGCAAACACCAAAACTTTTCTAAGTCCAATGTTCGTGTGGTACAAGTTTCCCTGAAGGTGTAAAGAGAAACGAGAATGAAGATTTCTTATTCTATGCCGTAAAGTTCCGAGAGGCATGCCAAGTTTTGCTGCAAGTCTTAACCTGTTTCTAGTTCCGTGGAGAGCTAAACCTTCCAAAATTCTAATATCAGTAACGCTCAGTTTGTTTTTTCCACTTGATCTCGTTTGTTTGACCAATTATACATCATATGCTTATACGTGCGACCGAGATTTTAACTTTGCTTTAGCTTGTACGATTTCCGCTGTAAGGAACTCCACCGCCAGGCACTGGATCGCCTCCACATCTCAGAATCGGACAGTCGTCATTCGAAAGCAAATTGCTGCATTCTTTCAAAATAATACTGGATTCGCATGGGTTCATGGAGAATATTGTGGTAGCAAAAACCGCTGAACAAAAAAGTGTGCAGAACAGCAGAAATCCGAGTATTTTAAAATTCAATGAACATCTCACCCCCCATGATCTTTAGTTAAAATACAGTAGTAAAAGAAGCAGAAATAAAAACAATATGAATCGGGGCTCTGGATTTGAAAAATACCTTGATGAATAGCATTTTGCTCTGATCTGAGTATTTCACTCTATTTGACTGCCTTTCAAATTCTGATTCAGCATTCACAAGTTTGATTAAAAGCCAACGTATATCTCAGAATTAAGCGCATGCGCGGTGGCGTGTGCCCCCAGAACAATGACTGGGAAACCACGCACACCCCTTACTGGGGTACTATTAATATCCTTACATAACCTCGTGACATGTGAACACTCGCGTGTTTAGATAGGAATCCCGTAGTTTTTTTACTCCAACATCATAGGTTGGGGAGAATCGCAGATTTCAATTCTTTCCTGCCCAGAATTAAAAGCTCGAAAAATCTGCCAAAAACAATAGCGGATGAACACTATCGTTTAGGCAGAGGTCAAGCTGATATTGGTTCAGCCAAAGAGAGACTGAAAAAACACAAAAAAATATAAACTGCGCGAGCTTCAGCGCTTCGGTTGACAAAACTGTATCTTCGAATGTAGGGCTAGAAACTGGCAGCCCCTTTTCTTTCCGAGAAATCATACCATTTCCAAACTTCTTCAATCGACTTCTTAGAATATCCGTGGCGTTTCAAAAGCGTTTTGAACGATGGGACTGGTTCCATTTTGTCACCTAAAGCGTGTTAACAGATTTTTGATTTGAAGCCCGAAATTAACGTTTTGAATTTGAAATCCATTTTGTAGGTCTGTAGAACACATCTACAGAGACTCACCTTGGAAGCCCAACGAGGACCTGCCTGCAATAGGGCGATCTGCTAATAGTGTTCAAAAAGAACGAGAATACCAATGGAAACAAGCTTCGCCGTGACTAAGACAAATCTGAAAATAAGAAAAGAGATAAAACGGGATTAGTTGAATTTGAAGAGCTCTCCAAGAGTGGATAGCACATAATGACCAAGATTACTTCTTCAAGTGTTTTTCCTTGTGCTTTTTCCTTTTCTCTTTTCTTTCTTTTTTAGTCATCGGTTTCTTTTTAGCACTTCCCATGCTCAATTCAGTCACCACGCTAGAATAGTCAGAGTGAAGAATTAAGTTTTTCCACTCACATTGTTGTTAAGTATCGTCTCACATCGACCATTTTGACGGATCAAGCTTTCTCTTGACATTCTCTGAAGGTGTGATTTCTGGAGAAGAACGAAATTTCAGGCATTTCGCACTTGGCAGAATCTCATGACCAATTTGGTTGATTTTCTCTAATTAAGAAATGAGCCACAAGTATTGTTCTTCTCAACAAAGAATATGGTGCGGTCGCC
>CAZGNE010000041.1:0-7163 GCA_964527165.1 uncultured Candidatus Bathyarchaeia archaeon | reverse complement strand
AAGAAGCAGTTGAGAAGAGGATGATTTTTGAAAAGCATGAAAAGTCGAGGAAAATGGAAATATGGAAAGAGCAACGTTGAGAAAGTAAGGAAGACTAGAAACAGCACAGGCTCTTCTAGCCAGTACATCTCCGTAGGTAAAGGCGTTCGCAGCTTAGAAACTTGCGTATTCTCTACTAATCTCTTTCTCTTCGCTTGAAAAGGAATCATGACATAGTCTGAACGCTTAGCCCCGCGTTTTTCGCGATGTTTCTAACTTCTATCTATGTAGAATAAAGCATCGTAACTATTGCTTTCTCAGCCTTCCCAATATTGGGTGGGCATCGCCATTGCCCTCTTCCTTTTGTGAAGTTGAGCCTAATAGTAAAATGGTGTGCGATTCAGAAGAGAACGCTAAAAAAGCGATTTTTGTGTCTCATCTTTATAAGTTGGGCTGCTAATGTATATTGCAGGAAAGGCGCGCTATCAACTTATCGCAACATCATTTGCCTTAGGACTAGCTTGCTTTTTTCTGAAAGGTGTTACAACATGCTAGATGTGGGGAAGGTATCTGATGGAAACCGTAGCAGATTTGAAATCATAGCAGAGATGCTGAGGCAGCTGCGCATACCAACCTGTAGAACGAAGATTATGTCTTATTGCAATATGAGCACCGCACAATCAGGGCATTACCTGGATCTTATGAAGTCAAGTAATCTTGTTCAAATGAGTGCTCACGCAGGAAAAGTGACGTATCAGAGAACACAGGTGGGTCGAGAATTTCTAGAACTGTACAAACACATAGTTCTGTTGCTTGATCCAAACGTTTCTGCCCCTCTAATGTAGTAATAACAAAATAGCCACGCAAATAAGGAATCGTGCACTGTGCACTATGGTCAGTTCCATTCATAAAGAAGAAAGAAAGGGGCTTCACGGGAGAATTCACCGCCGAGGCGAATTCTAACCAAGCTGGACGACCGACCCTCCGTTCATTAAGGTCCATATGCATGTTTTTTTTGTCTGCTAACAGGTATCTCAGCGCTCTTTAGAATGCTGTATTTCTATGATTGTCTTTTCAACTAGGTCAAGTGGGTTTTCCAACTCTGCAAGTATTGGCTTTACTTCGAATTTTTTCCCCAAATATTTCTCGGCATATTTCATTGCTTCTGCAGGATTTGTCATGAATAGTGGAAAGCCCAAGTCTGCAAGATACCTGTTAACGTAAGTGTGGCCCAGTTCAGATATTACAATGCTTGGGATCCCTTGTAGTGCAGCTTCTCTTGAGATGGTTCCGCCAACGCTTACAACTAGATCTGCATTTGCAACAATGCTGGCGGTATCTGCAAACTCCTTTGTCACTTTCAGTTTTTGCTTTTCTGTTCTTGGGTATCGTGGAATGAATAGCACGTTGCCCATTGAAGAGAGTTTTTTGGCAAGCCGAACTGTCTGGTCATTCTTGTCTAGTGCGTAGGAAGCTCCAGTTTCCATTTGCCTAATCACTATCAAGGGTTTCCTGAACTCTGAGCTTCTTGGCGGCTTGAAGTCTTTGATCCAGGCGATTTCGTCTACTCCTCTGAACTGAACGAGCTTTTGAGCGCCGTATTTTCTGAAAACATGTTTGGGGATTGCTTCTGATGCTATGACAATGTTTGCCAATGGTAGGGTCAACCTATTTACGGCCGTGGCATGTGGAGTGTCCGCGGTTAAGACTATTGGAACGCCTAAGCCAAACGCTGTTCGGCATAACTCGACAGAATGATGAGAAACTGCAACGTCGGGCAAATTGTTCTTGAGTAGTTTGAGGAATTGGAGCATGCGATTTGTGCTTTCTTGTAGTTTTAGAACACGTGATGTGGGAGCGTATTTTCCGACGATGATGGGCTTTTCGCCGAGTATTTGAGCTAATGCGATTGTGTCAGGATGCTCTCGCGTGGTCAATGTTACGTTGTGACCTGATTGTCTAAGCCGTTTAGCTATTGCGTTGCCATATCGCATGTGCTTGCCCGTGCAGGCGTCATACCATATTTTCATTCTTTCACCGTGTGTCGTGGTTTTTCATGTTTTCTGCGCTTGGCTTCGTATTCTTTTGAGGTCATGACTGGTTTTGCTGGAACTCCCATTACAACGGTTAGGGGTGGAACATCTTTGGTTACAACGCTTCCGGCGGCAACAACGGCAGATTTGCCCACGATTATGCTTGGAAGGATGGTGGCGCCTCCGCCTATGATTGCGTTTTCTTCTATTATTGGTGGGGTCAGCAAGTTGCTTTTTGGGTATTTATCGTTTAGCAGGCTCGTGTTTGGAGCGATGAATACATTGTTGCCGATTTTGCATCCGTTGGAAATCGTTGTATGTGCTTGGATGTTGCAGTTTTTTCCGATAATTACGGCTTTGCCTATGTCGCAGAAGCTTCCAATGCATGTTCCATCGCCGATTTTTGCGCCGTCACATATGACAACGTAATTCCAGATAGTGACGGCTTTTCCAAACTGGACGTTTTTGCCTATTACTACGCCTTTTCCGAGTTTGGGCTTGTGCAACGTTTTTCCTCTCTTTGGTCTCTAAGGTTTTTGATGTGCGAAGTTTAAATAGTTTAGGCGGTTATTTGTTGTTTTCATTAAGAGGCTGAGGGCATATGATTCAGGAAAGTGTTTTGGTTCTCGGTTTGGGCGAAGTTGGGCGTCCATTGTTCGAATTGCTGAAGGAAAGCGGCAAGTTTGCTGTTTATGGATTTGATCTTGATGAAGAGAAAATGCGTGCGGTAGACCAAAGTAAAAATGATTTGCCAAGCCAAGTGGACATAATGCACGTTTGTATTTCATGTAAAAACCAAGGAGAATTTGCAGATGCAGTTGCGAAAAGCGTAACAAGGTTCAAACCTGGACTTGTAATTGTCAATAGTACAGTTCCTCCGCAAACCACAACACTTGTTCATAAACAATGCAATTGTCTCACGGCGCATTCGCCGATTCGAGGAGTGCACAAGAGCCTGGAACATATGAAGTGGGAGTTAAAACGCTGGACAAAGTACGTTGGCGGCGTAAACACTGAATCTGCTGAAGCCGCACGGAAACACCTTGAAAAGTTGGGTTTCAAAACCAAGGTTTTGAGAAACAGCACGGAAACTGAGTTAGCTAAACTGTTCGAAACAACTTACAGGGCTTGGATGATTGTGTGTTTTCAGGAGATGCATAGGATTAGCAGAAGTTTTGGGACGGATTTTGATGGGGTTGTGGATTTTATTGAGGATACACATCGTGTAAGGCTTGACCGACCAGTGATGTTTCCAGGCGTTATCAGCGGACACTGCGTGATTCCAAATGTTGAGTTATTGCAGAAAAGCTGTGATTCTGCGTTTTTACGTTTGATTATGGAGTCAAATGAGAAACGAAAGGAAGAGGTTGAAGACGCGAACATTCGAAGAGAAATTGAGAGAATTAAGGGTAGAGTAGAAGCCTTCGAAAGAGAAAGAACATAAGTCTAATCATCTAATCGCAGTTTCTTGTTAGTCTGGTTTCCTCCTGTAAGTGTTTACTAGGTTCTGTGATAGGTTTTGGTGATGATAGAAGGTGACACGAAGGCTTAGACTTGGATATGAGTTGGCTCGTGTTTTTGAGCTTCAGAAGGGTTCGAGCGAAATGTATATATTGCTTTTTGGCCATATAGCCAAATGGTGGCAAATGGTGTTGAGGGGACAATTGGACAAAAACTTGGAGCGCAGGTTTAGAGAGCTTGCAATGAAGAGGTTTGGTTACGGTAAGGGAGCTTTAAGCAAAGCGTTGGAAGAGGCTGTTGAAAGGTGGGTCTTAGCGGTCGGTCATGAACAGTTTAGCTTTGACGGCGACCCTGTAGAAGCGATAGATGGGTTGCTTTCAGATTTGGATGTGGATGCTGTTAAGCTTCAACATGAGATAGAGAAGATTTGGGCATCAAGGACGCTTAAAAATGTATCTTGTTGATACTAACATATTCCTTGCGGTTCTTCTATCGGAGGATAGAAAGGACGAATGTAAGCGCTTCCTCAGGCTCCTGCAAGAGGATAAACAAAGCGGTGTAGTCACTGATTTCACGATTCACTCAATAATCGTGATTATGAGTCAGTTAAGTAAGCTAAAGGAGTTGAAAACTTTTCTTCTAAGCCTTCTCGCATACAAGGGATTGCATGTATACTTTACAACAGTAGGAGATGAAGTGAGGGCTGCGGAAATTGCGATGGAGCAAAACTTGGACATGGATGACGCGATACAATATTCTGCTGCTCTTAAAGCAGAAGCGGACGCGGTTGTGTCGTTCGACAAACATTTTGACGATTTGAAGGTGCCACGGTTAGAGCCTCTAGATGTCATTAATTCGTAGCGGCTTATCCTTTCGCTTCAGAATGTGATATAGTCCCTTTTTTCTCGGTTTTGGTGGGGCTCTTTGTTGATTTGAGAACTATTTCGTGGGTGGAATTGGTTTGAATTGAGTTGCTTTCTGGGATGTTATGGAACGGTTTGGAATCCGCATTGTTGGAAATGTTTGTCGAAAGTGAAGGCGGTGGATATTGCTTCTTGCTCCATTAATGCGAAACTTGTGCAGTCCGTGAAGCTGAAGTCTTTATCGCCATATTTTTTAAAGATGTTCCAAGCAGCGTTCTCGATTTTTGGGGTGACTCTTATTATTCTAAGGATCTTTGAGCGTTTCATGTTTTCTCCAAATGTTATTGCGGCTTGGTGGTTTAATTTTAATCTTAATAAGGTAAAAACTTCATCTAGTACGTAGTTTGAAGTGTATAATGCTCGGAATGGTGTTTCCTCTCGCCTGATTTTCTCCACATAGTTTAGCGCGGTTTTATGTTCTTTATCGTCTTCGTCTTCGAGGGCGACGAAGGCGGTGGTGTCAATGAATAGCCTCATTCTTTTCGCCGTAGAGGTATTTGTCATGTTTTTCCGAAAGGTCGCCTAAACCGCTTTTTCCAATGGGTTTTTGCGTGAAGAATGGATCTTCGGGGTCTATTTTGAATTCCGATTCAAGAAGCTTTTCAACAGCAAGTTTTAGTCCTTCCCGTATGGTCAGCCCCTTCTTTTCAAGGGCATCCTTAAGTGCTCTGTATTCCTCTTCTTCTAAGAGGGTCTGCACAACCTTAGCCATCTCACTCGCCTTCACATGTAAATATGGAAATCATCTATTTAAGAATTTCATGATTTACAATCTGCTTGGTTAAAAACAGATGCAGAAAAACATGTCCAACGTGTTCACGAAACTAGGCGCTTATGGTTGTAGATCTAGCATAGAAACGAAAGTTTCAGTAAACGCTGAAGTCACGTGGTTCTCTTTTAGGACCCAAAATAGAAGATTTGCTGGACTCGAATCAGTAGGCTTAGGCTTCTTGTGATTTGTCTCGAATTCTGATAAAAAACGAAAGGCATGCGTGGCAGTTAATTGATTATTTGATGAGAATTACGTTTGTTAGATTTTGGAAGTGTTCGTCTCCTGTTACTATTTTAGCCTTTTTTATCAGTCCTGTCGCGTTGACTAGCGAGTCAGCTAATCTCCAGCCTTTAATCTTCTTTTTCATGATGATGTCTATTATTGCGGATTCTATGGCTGTTGCTTCATTCAAGGGTGCGAGAGTACTTCTCTCTTTGAAAATCCTTTGTTTTTCAGCCAGTTCTCTGCTGTCTACTTAGCGTTTTTGCGTAAACTTTTGCTACGCAAATTGTGGGGTTAACTTTTCCTCCAAGCCTTCAATTATGGGTTTAGCCTTCTGTCCCGCTTCGCTTCCCATGAAGTATTCAGTCTACGCATATGAGTCTATGACGTGTTTCATAATCGTTCCCTGTGATCCCTCAGGTTACTAGTGTTTACTTTCTTCATGGTTCCGAACATGCTTTCTCTCTTTGCGAAATGCTCGATGACGATTTTGTTGATCAGGTTTGATACGATTTTAGCTCCCGCTTTTTCTTTAAGAGCCTGGTATACATGCTCTCTGAGCAGAACCGTTGTTTTTCTAACCATAGACATCACCACAAACATTTATGTAAACTTCTTCCACAAACATTATGTAGCCCAAAAAGCAGTCAGTGATCTTGTTTAATGAGGCGGGAGAACCAATGCAGCGGACATGACTGTTGTACAATGCTTGGTCATATGATAGTTACTTCTACACCGTTTTCTTTTGATATACTGGCCTGTTCTTGGTCTGATGTTAATAAGGGCGTGTTCGTGTTTGCTGACAATGCTATGAATAGAGCGTCATAGATTGCTATTTTGTGTTTTATGGCTATTTCTAAGGCTTTTGGAAAATGGTCTTTTTCTGGTGCAATTCTGACTACTTTGGGTAGATGATCTATTATTTCTTCTGCGGTTTCAGTGTTGACTTCGCTTCTAAGTGCCTTCTTTACTAACGCGTTGGCAACTTCTTTTACAGCTAAGTCCAGTGTAACGCATCCTTCTTTCAAGTGGTCTTCGACTTTTTTCCAGTTCTCTTCTTTTGCCAAGTATTGGATTAGGGCTGAAGAGTCAATGACTTTCACGGTCTTCCCTCACAGATTTTGCTGCAAATTCCGGTTCGGACGGCTTGACCTTTTCAAGAAGTTTCCCTAGTTTTTCAGTTTGTTCTTTGAGTTGAAGCTTCCACGCAAGTTCTTCCAAGTGTTCTCTGATGATGCTTGGAATGCTGACGCCTGCTTTTTCCAGAGCTTCTTTGATTTCTTTTTTGATGCGGGTGGTTACAACTGTTGTTTGCGTCATTGTAGACACTATGTATACAAAGAGTATACAAGCATTTAAGTTTTCCCAAAGACCATTAAGAAGGCATTTCATAAGTTGGGCTTGATAAACCTATAGGGCTTGGATGATTGCATGTTTCCAAGCTTTATTGGCGGACACTATGTAATTCCGGGCACTCAGTTACTTTTGCAGAGCCATGATTGAGAGTTTTTATGCTTTTGGCACGTTGAGGTTCTGCTTTTGCAGAATCTTTCTAGTTTCAATCGGATCTCAGCCACGTGAAGTGTGTGCATGGAATTTGTATTATTAGGCTGCTTGTTTGCATCCTGTTTTCTCTCTGGATAGTATAGTGTCTTCTTTTTTGGCAAACTTGCCCAGCCGCCACTTCGAGAGTTTGTGTACTTTGTTAGCCTTTTTTTGGGAAATTGACGAATGGTAATTGCCGTCTCGAGTTTTTCAGGTACATGTAGACCT
>CAZGNE010000040.1:0-7814 GCA_964527165.1 uncultured Candidatus Bathyarchaeia archaeon | reverse complement strand
GTGCCGTTTTCGGTTCTGAAATATGGGCACGCATTCCCGGCGGCAAAGTCCGCAGAATACATCTGGAAGCTGTCGGCGGGTGAGGAAGTCGGGGCTACGCCCGTGCCCAACGCCAAGACTTTTTGAGCGTTTGTGCCGAAAGAGGTTTGCCCGATGCCGATGTTGTTGCCGTCCGTGAACATCACCGAGTTCGCAAGCCCCGCCGCATCGGAGACATGATAAGGCAGGTAGCCGTCTGTGAGAGCGGAGAGCCGCAGGTTCGTAAACAGAGGGGTCGCTCCGGCGCTCCTTGTTAACTGGAGCACCTCCTCCCAGGCGGCTGCTCCGTAGTGGTAGAGCTTATCGTCGTCTGCATCGGACGCAATCATCCCAGGGACCACGCCCGTGAGGTTTGTGCGCGGGTCGGCCATGCGCCAGTGGTTCTTCAGGTCGTTATACTCGCAGGCGCCGAACCGCTCGCCGCCCACGGCGTCTTCGCCAATAGCCAAGTTAGCCATTTCTTATCCTCCTCTTCCGCACGGGTCCATCGCCGGCGCGCACGGGCACAGCATCTTGCATGGGGAGCCGTCCGACGGGAACTCGCCCCCGTCGCCGCTCCCGCAGGCGCAGAGGTATCCGAACATCCGCTGTTCCTCGGTGGCCTCGGCCCACGTCGCCGGCAGCGAGCCGCAGTCGCCAAGCATGACGCACTGCTGCAGCAGGAACTGCAGGTCGATGCCCGTGATGTTGATAGTGCCCGCAGTGAAGTTGTAAGTCAGGCTCTCCACGTAATAATAGCGCGCCTGCTCGCCGGCCTCGCCCCCGCCGAGTCCGAACGGCAGCTGCAGCCGGAAGTTTGAGAGCACATCCAGGTCGGCTATCCAATGCATCGGCACCTGGAGCGAGACCTTCTTGTTGCCGTAGCCGCGCTTGTAGAGCCCCTGCTGCACGAGGTGCTCCACCAGGTCGCTGTCAATGACGAAGGGCAGGTCCCACATTTCTCGCTTCTTCTCCTATATCCGCAGGTGCCGCGCCGGTATGTGGTCTTCCTTCGGCTCGGGGAACCACGGGACCTCGCGCGCGCCTGTGTCGGCCCCGAGCCACAGGTCCTGCCAGGGGACATAGTTGAACCTGGCCGTGATGGCGCTAATCGCCTCCGGCAGGTTCCACTGTATGTCGGGATGCGCAAGGCAGTCAACCTGGTCGAAGAGCACGAGGTCGGTCGCGTAGTTCGACTCGTCCTTGAGGTCGATGCGGATGCGGCCGTCGAGCGCCGTGTATGACTTCACGCCGAACGAGAAAAGCAGCTCGCGGAACACCTCGCGCGCGTCGCTCTTCTGCTGCAGCAGCAGCTTGCCAGCCTCGCCCCAGTCCCTGGCATCGTAGTAGTTCGCCATGCCGTCGAAGTAGGCCATGTCGAGCCGGCTGAGCGGCACCTTGAGGATGAAGGCCAGATAATACGCGACGACGTAGGCCGGGTTCTGCACGTAGCCGTTCGGTGAGTTCCAGGCCGCGAATGAGCGGCCGCTCGCGTTGAATGCGACGGTGTCGTCGCCGGGGTCCTGGCCGGCCACAAAGTCAATGTACGTGCGGCCGTCGGCGTAGGTCACATTGTAGTCGACGCCGGCGGTTTTCTGCACGTCCGCGATCCAGACCTCATTGGCAAGCACCGTGACGGTGCCGTTCGCGGCCAGGCACCTGTACGGCGGCCCGGCCGTATTGACATACACGGCCTCGACCGCGCCCGGGTGCTCGTAGGCGATCGACACGCGGTTGAGGCCGAGTATCTCAGGCATCGCGCGGCCCACGTGGTTCGGGTGGATGTTCGGGAACTCCTCCTCTGTGCACACGTGCTCCGGCGGCTGGAAAGAGAAGTACTGCTCTGTGAAGTCCTTGAAGCGGACGGTGAACACGTTGCCCTTGAGCGAGTAGTCGTCTGTGATGAGCGTGAGCACGTGCTGGCGCATGCTCTCGGGCAGCTCGGCGAACATGTAGTAGAGCCGCGCCTCCTCGTTTTTCAGGAAGCGGCTCGTGATGAGTTTTGAGAACTCCCGGTCGGTGTTCACGAACTCGGCTGTGAGGTCTGTCATCTGGAATGCGTGCGTGCGGTCGTCGAGCGCGCGGCGCGGGCTGGACAGGCCCTTCAGCCGGCCGTGGTAGAAGCGCGTCGGGCTGCGTGCGTCCATCGGTGCAAAGCGGTGCGTGGTCGTCTCGCCGAGGTAGTCGCGGGCGTCAATCTCAAGCGCCACCAGCGGCCGCCTGCGCGCCCGCGGCTGGATGCGCTCGTGGCCAGGAGCGCGGTATATCTCTCGCCACTTGCCGAGGTAGAAGTCGCCACCGAACTCGTGGAGGCCGCCGTTGCGGCTTGAGATGGTGTTGGTTGTGATTGTCTCGTCGAGCACGAGCGCGCCATTCTCCAGATACCGGACCTCGACGTTGTTCGTGGCCGTTTGCAGGCAGTTGAACCAGCACCTGCCCTCGAAGCGGAGCTCCCCGAACGGAAACCCCACGGCTATGCCGAAGCCCGGCTCGGCCGTCCAGTTCACCATGTCACGCGACGAGTAGAGCCGGATCGTGTTGGTCGGCGACCCGCCAGTGAGCTCGTTGGCCAGCACGTAGCATGTGCCGTTGTCGTCGATGACGGCCGAGAGCGCGCAGCCATCGTCGAAGACGGCGCTGTCGAACACTTTGGTGAAGTTGTCGTAGTTCGCCATGTCGAACTTCCAGACCTGCCAGACCCACTTCGCGATTGTCGAGTCGTAGCGCGTGGCCAGCAGGTAGAGCTCGTTGCCGAACACGAAGAGCCGCGTCGTGCGGTGTTTTATGGCGTATGCCGGCAGGCCGCTCGTCTTATTGTAGGTCAGGCGGGTTGCGCCGTCGTAGTCGGTGATGGCCGTCCAGCTCGCCCCGTCCCAGTGGTAGACGACGCGCCGGTCATCGTCTTGGTATGGTGTCACGTCGGTCACGCACCACAGGCGGCGGTTCCAGCACAGCAGGCCGTGCGCCAGGTAGTTGTTGTACGCCGGGCTCTTCAGGTGCTGCGTGATGGCCTTGCCGTCCCATTCGATGATCCTCGGCTGGGTGCCCGAGCGGTAGAGCGCAATCCACAGGCTGCCGTCGAACGCACAGATGCCGAAGCCGTCATAGCTGTTGCAGTTGCCGATGTCGGTGCCGAGCGCGTCGAACAGCGCGCTCCAGGTGAGGCCGTCCGGTGAGCTCAGCACCCGGCCGTTGTATATCGTCGGCCCCATGTCCCATGTCACAATCTCGCCGTTGTATGTAGCGAACGTGCTGAACGCAAGGTACTGCTCGGTGTCGAGGAAGACGCGCGTGTAGTTCACAGCAGGCTGACTCCCTCGGCCAGGGTGCGGAGCTTCATGCGCCACTCGCGGAGCTCGCCCTCGCCGTAGACAAGCCGCATCGACTCGTGGTTCAGCACCATGACATAGTAGCAGAAGAGCTGCCGATGGTCGGGTATGTAGATGAACTGACCGCCTGCCTGCTGGACCGCGCTGAGGAATGTGTGTAGCTCGTCGACGGTGGCCGCGTCCTTAACGTTTTTCAGCCGCAGTTCGAACTCCTGGGCCTCGCTGTAGTAGCTCGGCCATAGCTGGCCGTAGTGCGTCTCGATGGTCCCGCGGTGATAAACCGGGCTGTCCGGCCGGCCGGGCTGCACATGCACGCCGGAGGAGAACTCCTGCCACCGACCGAGCACGAGTTCGCCGAGCTCGATGAAGCCGTCGGTGTTCGTCGGGTCGGCGACCTCAAGCAGCCACCACTGGGCCGCAGCGCAGGTGACGAAGCCGTATGTGTTGCGCGAGTGCTGTAGCATGCGCGTTGCGTCGAGGTCCAGCGTGCACGCCCCGGCGCAGGCGCCGGCGACGCAGTCGGCCGTGCAGCTTGAAAGGTGCAGCAGGCCGCCCGTCGACGGTAAATATGTAAGATTATGGTTGAATATACCGCAAAAAGTCACGGCGGTGGCCGCGCCGAAATCAATGCAAAGCCATTCAGGCGTGGGCACAGCACCAATGCCGCCGAACCTGAAAGGCAGCGACGGCCGACCGCAGTAAAGGTTCTCGATAGAGTTCCACGGCGCGCCGTTGAGCGAGCTCGGCGTGAGCGTGAGGTCGCTCGCCGAGGCCAGCAGGTTCGTCGTCACGTATCTGAGCGTCATACTCCCAACCTTTCTCGGAATTCGCCGCGGTACTGGACCTTGATCGCCTCGAGTATCTCGGGGATGATGTTCTCGCGCGTCACGCGCTGCCAGCCGAAAGTGTCAGGGCTCTCGATATTGAAATACAGATTTACTGTGTGCAGCGGCGCGCCGGCAGGCACCACCCACTCGCCGCGGTGGAGCTTGGCGTAAGTGTCTTCCTCGACGCGGCCGCCCGCCTCGAATGAGGGCAGCGGCGCGGCTGCAATGGCAGCCACTTGCACGGCCCCGAGGATGCCCACTGCTATCGACAGCGGAATGTTCGGCAGTGCCTCGGTTATGGCGCGCGCCGTGTTCACGATCGCCGACATGATGCTCGTGAGCTTCTGTCCGAGCGCATACTTGCGCATGGCGGCAAGCCGCTTCTGCTCCATCTGCTCCTCGAGCTGCTCGAGGGCCTTCGCCTTTGAGGCGCGCGTCATGGAGCTTGACTCGATGGCCTCTTTCTCGCGCTGATACTCGGCATCGATGCGCATCATCTGGTTCGAATGAAGCTGGGAGAAAATCGCGCTCAGCTGGTTTGTGAAGTATGATGCCCAGGAGAGCATGTTCTGCCAGTTCTGCTCCCACTTCTCACACAGGTCGGCAAGCCACTTCTTATACCATTTCTTCCACTGGTCGAGCGTTATGCCGATCGCGCCCAGGGCAGGGCCAAGGTCAATCGCGCCCGGCAGGGCCGCCGCCGCCGCGACGACGTCCTCGGTGGCGCCCGTTGCCTTCGCGGCCATGCGCGAGAACCCGGCACCGACATCGTCCAGCGCCTTGCGGATCCCCTCAAACAGGATGTGGATGTCGGTCATCTTTTCGAACTGCTCGTCGGCTGCCTCACGCCAGCTGGTGGTCGCGATCGTGAGGCTCTTCAAGCCCTCGATGACTGATTTGGTCACAGGCTCGATTTGCTTACCGATGAGCGGGATCTTCTCCAGCAGCATGAAGCCGATCACCAGGTCAAACATCCACTTTGCAACTTCTTTGGCCAATAGCTCTGCGCCCTTGAACACGAGCGCCTGGAAGCCGTGCCAGGCAAGCATGAGCCCATCGATCCCCAGTATGATAATCTTAAAAAATCCAACAAGCGAGTCGACGAACACCTTCGCATTGTCGCGGGTGTTGACGAACATGTCGGTCAGGTGGTCGGCAAGCTGTGTGAGCTTCGGGATGAAGTCGCTGACGATCGCGAAGCCCAGACCCTGGATGGAGGCCTTGAGGGCAGTCTTCGCGTCCTTGAGCTTGGCCGCTTTCTCGGCGGCCTCCTCGTCAAACACAATGCCCAGCCGGTGCGCCTCCTCGCGCAGCTTGGCAATGCCTTCCTCCCCCTCTCTGAACATCGGCAACAGCGCCGTGCCGGCGCGGCCGAAGATCTGCTGGGCCATGGCCGCCTTTTCCGTATCGTCAGCGAGGCGTGCGATCGCTGCGCCGATGCGCATGAACTGCTCGTCAGGCTTCAGCCCGGCAAGGTCCTTCACATTCAGCCCGATCTGCTTGAATGCGAAGTTGTAGCTCTCGAGCCCGGTGTTCGCCATAACGATCGAGTTCGCCATGCGCTTCACGCTGCGCTCGACGTCAGCGAGCTCGGCGCCGGAGATGTCGGCCGCATAGGCAAGCTCGGAGAGCGCCATGGCACTGATGCCGGTGCGCTTCGCCATCTTGTCGATCCAGTCGCCAATCTCGACGTACTTATCGACCATCTTGCTGAACGATGCGACCACAGCGGTGCCGGCGGCGGCCGCCGCCACGGCGATCGCCTTGATGCCGGCAGCGGCGCTCTTGCCGAACTTCTCCAGCGACGTCTGGTCCTTTTTGACTTCGGCGATCGACTGCTTCCAGCCGGTCTTGTCGAGGACCATCTTGGCGACGATTGCGCCGGCGGCGAATCCGGCAACGTCCATCAGTTGCCCTCCTCAATGTTGCGCAGTTGATATTCGATTCTGGTCATCTCCTCATCGAACCTGTCATGCTTAACCATGCCCAGCCGCGCAGCCACATAGAGGTCTGCGCGGCGCAGCAGCGCGGCCTTGCGCGCCTCCCGCGTCCAGAAGTCGAAGTCGCGGAGGTCCATCTCCACGAGCTGGTCAAAAGAGAAAAGCCCTGGGAACTCCCTGGCTATCAGCGAGCAGCGTTGCCCCCAGGACTCGGCCCTTTTTTTTCCTCTTTCTCCTCGGGCGTCAGTCCTTCCATCTGAGCGAACGTCCGGTTGCTGATGTACCGCAGCATGGCGCCGGCGTCGCGCACATCGAGCTGGTCTATTTCCTTAGACTTGCCGAGGAAAAGCTCCAGCTGCTGGTACACGGCCTCAACGTTGCCGTCGACAGCTTCGGACGCAAGCCTCTTGACCTGCTTCAGCACTTCGCGGTTGATCGGCTTGACCGTGAACCGCTTGCCCGCGATCTCAATCTCTATCGGCGGGTAGATGCTCCGCGCTGGGTCGACCTTAAACAGCTCACCGCTCATGCTGCACCTTAAATGCCGTACTGGTAGAGCTTGCCGACATAGCCGCTGTCGAGGTTCACGAACACTTTGAATTTCACCATGTGCACGCGCTGGCCGGCACGGTCGAACCCGAGGTCGAACTCGCGGAACGGGTAGCACTTGAAGATGCGGATCCACTTTTTCGTGTCGGTGGTCGGCACGTTGTCGCACAGCGGCTTGAGCACGATTTCCTTGGCGTTCTCGTATGCGGCGCAGCCGCTCTTCGCCTTGAAGATGGCTATGTCCACGCCGCCGCTCTCCACTCCCTGAAGCAGACCGATGAGCTGGTCCAGGGTGCTGCGCGCCATGGGCACGTCGAGCTCGACGCGCGTGCCTGAGTGCACGGCGTCGACCGGGGTGTTGCCCCACTCTTCTTCTTCGACGTCCTCCATGGTGTCGGTGAGCCGCAGCGAAACGGTGCCGAACGTGGGATTGATGACGAGCTCCGGCGTGCCGCCGTAGTCCCACACGACCTGCACGGGTCCTTTGTCTCCGAATGGTAGCTGTGGACTCATTTACTTGCCTCCTTTCAAAAAGTTAGGGCAGAGGCTCCTCTGCCATAATGAAAATGTAATTCGTTGATATCTCATAGTTTCCTTCGGCGTTGGGGTTGGCCACCGGGGCCGGCTGCCCCACGGCTGTTATGGTAGCACAATAGTAGGGCGTGTCAACCACCGGCAGCACCCAGCCTGCCGTGCCGTGCAGCGCCGTGAACACGCAGTATGCATCATCGCGGGCGGTCATATAGTCTGCGGCGCGGTTCCATATCTGTATGGCCTTTTCGGCCTGGTCGGGCAGATCGAAGTTCACCGGCGCCGGCGTGTTCTCCAGAACAACCATGCAGCGCACGGGCGGCTCGGTGCCGTCGGGCCGCCGCAGCGGGAGCCCGCCGACGAACAGGTTCTCGCCGATGACCCAGCCGCAGCCGCTGAGTCCCTCGATGAACTGCGCGATCGCTTGTATCATCGTGCCTTGCTCCTGATGTAGTCGGCCACGTGCTTCATGTACTTGTCTTTGTTCTTGGCGAGCTTGGCCTCGAGGTATTTCGGGCCGCTGCCAGGCAGCGTCCAGTTCCAGTTCTGCGGCGCCTCGTGCAGGCGGTGTGCGTAGCAGATGTTGAAGCCTGCCTGCAGCGTGATGCTGTCGTCGGTGA
>CAZGNE010000039.1:0-8224 GCA_964527165.1 uncultured Candidatus Bathyarchaeia archaeon | reverse complement strand
ACTTTCCTCTTCCTACGTTTAATCGCAATTCTGATATTTAAACTGAACGAAGTTGAATGAGCCTTTTGTGTTATGCAAGAATACACGTTGATCAAGCGTTAACGTTCTAGCACAAAGAGTTTTTTAGGTTCAGTTTGGGCTGGGATGCGTTCCATTATCATTCGTTCTTCAGGTTTTCTGCTTAACCCTATTGGTTTAAGCGCTTCAGCCAGTTTCAAAGCTGTTTCAAGTCTCGTGCTTCTTTCAGCATATATTTCAAATAACACATCGTCCTTTTTGACGTTTTCTCCAACTTTTGCTTTGAGCAAAACTCCCGCCGCTTTTTCTTTAGGAGCACCCGCTTCTCTAGCAACTCTCGCAATATCCCCATTATTTATCCACAAAACTCCACCGTCTACATCAGCTGTTATTTGCGTTTTTTTTGGTCCAATTTTTATATCTTCAGGTGTTATCTTTGGATTTCCGCCTTGAGCAGCAATTATTTCTCGCATTTTTATCTCAGCCTTCTGCGATTTCAACAAATTTTCTGCTTTTTGTTTTCCGTTTTTGACGCCGACCATTTCAAGTAGCATGCCAGCAAGGCTTGTTGCTTTTTCTTTGAGGTCAAGTGGACAATTTCCCATTATGGCCGATAAGGCTTCTCTTGCTTCTAAAGCCGGACCAATGGCGTGTCCGACTGGCTGCTCACCGAAAGTAACGGCACACTGAACCATAATTCCTAGACGTTTACCTAGGTCTATGAAGTCGTTTGCCAGAGCTTGAGCCTCGCTGATCGTCTTTATTTTGGCGCCTCTCCCCGTTGGAATATCAATGATTAAGTGTGTTGCGCCGATGGCTTTTTTCTTGCTGATTATTGATGGAAGAAGCAAAGGATCTATTGCCAGTGGATATTCAATTTGGATGAAAATATCATCTGCTGGAGCTAACTCTAATGCTCCACCCCATACCATGCAGCCATTTGTCTTTTTAACCACATCCTTTATTTCTTCGATGCTAAGGTTCACTGGACAAAGGTTTTCAACTCGATCAGCTGTTCCAGCTGCAGAGGTGACTGCTCTTGAGGAGGTTTTAGGTATTGTAAATCCGGCAGCAGCGATTATCGGCACGATCAATATGGTAGTTTTGTCACCTGGCACACCGCCTATACTATGCTTATCGAGAACTGGTTTCTTGCCAAGTTTAAGTGTGCTACCGGTTTTTACCATTGCCTTAGATAAGCCCTCAATCTCATCCATGCTTAGTCCATGAATGTCCAAGGCAGTAACGAAAGCAGCGAGTTCAACGTCACTGAGGTGATGCGCGACGGTATCCTTAACTATAGTGTCTATTTCATTTTTGCGAAGCCTTTCGCCTCGGATTTTTGCTTGCACGTAATGGAGAGATTCAGGAACAGCGACTGGGTTTACTTCTACTGGATCTCCTTCCTCTATTCTGAGCCTACTGGAAGCTTCTTCGTAGAGTCCAACAGAACTAAGCGGAAATTCGCTGGCCGTGTTTACAATTGCGATTAGGCTTCTGTTTTTGGATGTTATTTTCACTCTGTCCGAAGAGTGTATTCCTAGAGAACTTGCGGTGTCATCATCTAGTATTGCTATGTTCCTTCCGCCTGCTCGAATGTCCAAAAATCTGGCTTTAAGCTGCATCTTGCTTCACATCTCTAGCTATGATATTCAGTTTTGTAGTTAAAGATTTTAAGGCTCCGAGTTAAGAATAGTTAGGATAGAAAGAGCGTGATTGATTTGAAATATGTGGATTTTGTGAATCTAAAATATGAGCCTAAGGATACAGATGTCGTCTGTACGTTTTACTTTGAGCCAGAAGGCATCAGTTTGACTGAAGCTGCTGGGGGAGTTGCCGCTGAGAGTTCAGTGGGAACATGGACTGAATTAACCACCGAAAAGGCTTATGTTGCGAAACTTGCTGCACGAGTTTTCAACATAACTGGAAACCATGCGAAAATAGCTTATCCGATTGAGCTTTTTGAGGATGGAAATATGCCAAGTATACTTAGCAGTGTTGCAGGAAATGTATTTGGGTTGAGAACACTCAGGAATCTGAGGCTTGAAGACATCGACTTCCCTGAGCGCCTGATAAGAAGTTTCAAGGGACCGAAATTTGGAATTGAACGTATTCGAAACCTTTTGAGAATACATGATCGCCCCTTGGTTGGGACTATAATTAAGCCTAAGCTCGGACTGAAGACAACAGACCACGCGCAGGTAGCTTATGAAGCTTGGGTAGGCGGTTGCGACATCGTAAAAGACGATGAAAACCTGAGCAGTCAAAAGTTCAATCCTTTCAAGGAACGTGTTGTGGAAACCTTGGAAAAGCGCGATTGCGCAGAGGAAGAAACAGGTGAAAAGAAGGTTTACATGGTTAACGTGACAGCTGAAACGAACAAGATGGTTGAACGTGCAGAGTTCGTGCTCAAAAATGGCGGTGAATATGTAATGGTAGATATTCTAACATGCGGCTTCTCTGCCTTGCAGACTCTTCGTGAACAAGAACTAAACCTTGTCATTCACGCTCACAGAGCTGGACATGCAGCGTTTACTAGAAATCCTAAGCATGGAATCTCGATGCGCGTGATAGCAAAGACTGCTAGAGTAATAGGTGTTGATCAGCTCCATGTGGGCACGATTGTTGGAAAAATGTCTGAAATGAGGGAAGAAGTTACAGAGAATGTTAACGCATTAAGAGCGAAGCTTGGGGGCTTTGAACAAGTTTTGCCCGTGGCTTCTGGCGGTTTACATCCATACCTGGTTCCAGCTTTGATGGATTTTTTTGGGCAAGATGTTGTTATTCAAGCTGGAGGAGGCATTCACGGTCATCCAAGCGGAACATTTGCAGGCTCAGAAGCCATGAGACAATCGGTCGATGCTACCTTAGAAGAAGTGCCGCTTGATGAATATGCTAAGACCCATAAGGAACTGGAATTAGCATTGCAAGCGTGGCGATGAACTGCTCTGGAGGTTTATTGTTCGAAGACCCACGGGTATTTTCTGTGCATTATCTCGGCTGTTGAGTGTGGAGATATTATTCCTTCTTCGCATATTATTCCATGTATGAACTCTCGTCTTGTTACGTCGAAGGCTGGGTTCCGTACAATCAGTTTCTTAGGCGGATCTTTCCAGATTTCCGATGCACTTCTTTCCTCTATTCTTTCGTAATCGCCATACATGGTTGCCGGATCGAATTTTAGAAGCTCTGAAACCGCATAAGTGGGAGTGCGGGCTTCATGAGCAACTAGTGCTATCATGCTTGTGCCGATTTTGTTAATCACATTCCCTTCTGAAGTTATCGCGTCTGCCCCTACAATTACGAGATCAGCTGAATTCATGAAATAACGGGCAGCTGAATCCACAATCATAGTCGTTTTTACACCAAAGTCCAACATTTCTTTGGCAGTTATCCTGCCTTGAAACACAGGTCTGGTTTCCGTGCAAATGACCTCAAAGGTTTTTCTTTCCAGCTTAGCTTTTCTCAACAGATAAGTAACCGTTGAAGAATGACAATGGGTGAAAACTACCGAGTTATTCCTGATCCTCTTAGCTCCGAATTCGCCGATTCTCTCTTTTGAATTCTCAAGGCTTTTGAGAAATTGACCTGAAGACAATGAGACTATCTCAGCTAATTTCCTAGCTCTTTTCTCGTTGCTTTTCTCTACTTGGCTGATTATCCAGCGGATAGCATTTCTCATGAGCGGTTCTGTCTCTCTTGATGTAAAAAGCATGCTCTTCGCTTCTGAAAGCTCTCGAAAGAACTCTTTTTTGCTTTTTGCTTTCGTTTGGTTAGCTAAGGTTTCAATTGCTTTTATGGCTGCTATGGCAACGTTTCGGGCGCCTCGAACTCTTAGACTATTGATCTTCTCTGCAGTTTCTTTCACTGTTATTGACAATGGTTTTCACCTACAGTGACTATTATTCTCTTACAAGTGTGCAAGCGCTATAAGTTTTTATCTTCCGACTTGTTTTTTATGCAGAATCCTGGTGTAGAGCATGTCTGCTGGCAAGCTAAAGGCTGTGCTTTTTGATCTTGGAGGAACGCTTGTAAAATCGGCAGAGCCTCCTGAGATTCATAGGAGAATCCTAGAAGCCAATGGAGTTAAAGTCGCCTATGAGGAGGTCGTTGAGGCGCATAGGAAGAATGAGGAGAACTTTGACATTAGAGAAATGGTTGAAATGGGATTGGCTTTTTGGATTAAGTGGAACATGAGGATTTTGGAAAGGCTTGGTGTGAAAGGAAATCGTGAGATTCTGGCTAGAAAGATAGACGAATTGTGGTGGCAATATTCTGATCTGGAATTGTATTCTGATGTGAATGAGACCCTCGTTCAGCTAAGGAATACAGACACAAAACTGGGAATAGTGACTAATGGGTTTGAGAGAGATTTTCGACTTATCTTAGAAAACTTCAATTTGACACGTTATTTTGATGTTGTTGTCGGAGTGGATACTTGCCAGAAGGCAAAGCCAGACTGCGAAATGTTCCTGTATGCTGTCAACGAGCTGGGCACACGTCCAGAGGAAACTCTTTTCGTCGGCGATTCTGTCAAATATGATTTTGAAGGAGCCAAACGAGCTGGGTTGAAGCCACTACTCATTAACCGAAACGGGAAAGCTCTGGAAAATATCGAGTTCATAACGTGCCTGTCCGAAGTGATAGCATATTTTTGAACTTTGGCAAATGCTTTTCGTTTGGCCTTCCCATAAGTGTTCAAATTGAGTAGGAATAGCTAAATCCGTATGTTTTTTTGCTATTATGTTTTGATGCTAGCGCATACCCAATAAGTAATCCAAGAACCAAACCGCCCAAATGTGCTACATTATTCACGCGAGGTCCGGAGGAAATCATTAGCAAAAAGAAAGCGAAAATCAATGCGCTCGCTATTGACTGACCAATTATTCGTCTAATATAGATGATGCAAGCTCCAAAAACGCCGAAAATGGCGCCTGAAGCACCAACAGAAACCACTCCAGCCCCAAGAAGAAGTGTCGACAGGCTTCCTGTCAATCCACTCAGAAAGTAAATGAGCAAATATTCCTTTGCACTAAACAGGTCTTCAGCTCTCAGACCAAAAATCAAGAAAAAAAACATGTTACCCGCCAAGTGGACAATGTTTGCATGGACAAACATGGACGTGAAAAGCTGCCAATACCACCCTCTATTCAGCACAAACTCGTTAACTTGTCCATATAACGCAACAGAATATTCGCCTGTTGTTATGAAATCACCGCCTATTACGGAAGTGTAAGCATAGACAAGCAAGTTCGACGCGATTATGATGTACGTCAAGCTGAGTCCTTCTGGTTTTCTGAACATGCTGTTCATCTCTTAAAGTTTTCAATTATCTTTTGCTTGATTTTTGAAGAACTGTCAAGCTCATCTTCGCCAAAATGGCCGATCTTGACAATTTCTATTTTCAACCCTTTCTCCTTAACATGGTTTCTTACTTCTCGCTCTATGCTCCCTGAATGGCTATCATAACCCAGAGCTATGATGTCAGGCTTGATTTTTTCAATAACTTCTTCCAGGTCAAAGGTTTCGTAACCGAGAAGGGCTTTGTCAACAACTTTCAAAGATTCCACAAGAGCGCATCGTTGATTTTCTGCCATGATTGGTTTTCTGCCCTTTCGCTTTTCTACAGTCCGATCTCTAGCTATAATAACTATCAGCTCAGAATCCGGACCGCCGGTTCTTTTTGCCTCTTCAAGGAATCTAACATGTCCAAGGTGGAGCAGATCAAATACGCCTGAAGTTAAAACTATTTTTCGTTTTTTGTCGATGTCTGGGTTGGCCACTCGAACTTCACCGCTCCTAATAGTCTTAACGCATCCAATAAACCTTCACAATAAGCGATAGAAGCCAAACTCACCTCAAGCTTCCCAACATCCTTGTAATATTTAGCATCCTCCAGATAGGCTTTGGCCGAGTCAACCACCTTTTTTATATTGTCAACAGAGTTAGCACAGGTTTCAGTAATTATCATCTCATCAAAAACATGTTCTGCGGAAGCGAGATATTTCGAAACAAGCTTCTTTAAGCTCATTTTGCATCCTCTCTCAACGCCTTCGGGCCATCGGCCAACCAGACAAGTGCGTCAGCTTCCATGAAATGAAGGGTTCCAGGAAAAATCAGCGTGTAAGGTGGAGCTCCGAAGTTGTAGCTTAAAAGGTTTTTTGCGAAGTCGGCTTTCACCACTGGGTCATCGCTTCCTGCTCTGGCGATGCCAACTGCAAGCGTATTCAATGTGGCTGCTTTCTTCCTTAGTTTACGTTCAGTTTCCAAAAGCAGTTCTAGACCTTCACAAATGCTGAGATAACGTTTTTCCTCGGCTGCAATGTCCAACAGGCAAAGAGTATGTAAACCATGCCTTTTGTTCAGGACAATAACTTCATATGGTGTATTCGAAGGATTTTCAGAGAAAGGTATTGTCACGCTTTTTCCAAATTTGTAATTATGCAATCCAGACAAGCCTATAGCAGCTGAGAGTATTGAAGCTCCATGAATAATGCGTGTTTTTACGCTTAGTTTTTTTGCTTTTATTCTCAGAGCTATATGGGTTGTCGCTACAAGCGGGTCGCCTGGAACAAGAAGAACCGTTTTCCCTTCATTTGCTGCTTTCAAAATAAGATTTCCATTTTCTTCTTCAAAGTCTTTCCGCGACATAGTTTTTATCTCTTTTCCAGAAATCTTTTCCAATCTCTCTAATTCGAAATTTGGCAATAGGCTTGTGTAAAGTTCGATGAAGACATTCTCAGCAGTTCGAACTTCTTCTATACCGCGTAAACTTATTCCAAGCTCGTCATGCAAACCAAGCCCAACGAAAACAATCTCGTTCAAATATTGCAACCTCTGTTATTAGTTCGAATAAAGCTCTAAAATTATTAACCTTCCGAATGCACGGAAGCTAAGCTTATTAATAGCCTTTAAATGCATACATCATTGATTTGAATGGGCCCGTAGCTCAGTAAGGTTAGAGCGGCGGACTCTTAATCCGTAGGTCGCGGGTTCAATTCCCGTCGGGCCCGCCAAAATTAGTAGAATAGATGCATTGGAAAGTCTCGGTCTAAAGTCTATCCCAAGCCCATTGGAAATTCAAGTTTTTATACGAATTTCTGCTCTAATCTTTGTTAGCCTCTTGATTGCTTCTTCGGAAAGCATGAAAATCGATGATTTCTGCAGAATGCTGGCTGACTCATTATATGCTTCGACAAAATCAAATGGGTCACCTACTGTTCTAACGAGTTCTTGTGTTCCCAACGTGCCTTCTATTATGTCTGCCATAAAATGTCCAACAGGATGATACGCATTATCTTTGAAGATAGGCAAATGGATTTTCCGACTCTCGCAGTGCTTTGTCAAACAGCTTTAAGTACTTGCTAGCATTGTAGTACATGTGTCTTCGTACTTTCATCAGCTTTAGTAAAGGTTCAAACATATTGTCTGGTTTTTCCTGACCTAGGTCGTAGACTTTGCCGGCGATGCCTTCGCTTTCAAGCCAATATAACACTTGAAAAGTTTCTGCATAACGTGTCTCTTTGTGAGGCACTGCTACTTTTGCACGACAAGAGTGATGGAATTCGTGGGCTAGAAGTCCTGCTGCTTTATCCTCGCCTAGTATCGCCAACAATGTAAGATCTGCGTAGATTTCTCCCTGAAATCCTCTGCAATCTCCACCATCAAAAACAAAGCGTATAACCATGCTAGGTGGCACTACGGTTTTCGGAAGATATTTTTTAACCATGAAGTGCAGTTTCCTTGTGTCAAATTGGCGTAGAAACTGCACCGTTTCTTCTATTTGATTCCAATTAGCGGCGCAACATTCATATATCTTCTGCACAAAAGAAAAATGACTGCTATCTAAACTACTTCTTAAACGTACTTTTGAAAACGCATGGGTGATCGTGAGAAAATACTTGTCAACAGATATTTCCATATCGCTATACATGTAATCAAACATTTTTTGAAGAACTTTGCTGGATCTAATTTTTGCTCTAGTCTGAGAAGCTTTAGAGCCGTTCACTCTCGCTTCCTCAATAAAAGGAACTACCAATTCGAATCCTGTAAAATCTTTGGAAATCGACATATTCCCAGTCTCAGTAAAGTTGTGGCTTACAAGAAATGTCCATTACATTTAATAAACTCACCTCAATCACAAAAGATTATCGCTAATGGCATCATTCGAAAAGAACACTGAACGTGGGGATTTAAACAGGGATTT
>CAZGNE010000038.1:0-8573 GCA_964527165.1 uncultured Candidatus Bathyarchaeia archaeon | reverse complement strand
AAACCAGAAAGACGGCACAGTCCAAATAATCCTCGAAGCCCCTAAAGAAGCCCTAGATGAATTTGTCAAAGAAATCAACGTGCAAGAAGACTTCATAAACGTGAAAAATATCGAAATCGCCGAAACATCGCCTGCCACAGGAGAATACCAGTATTTTGAAATAAAATACGGTGATCTTGCCGAAGAACTTGGCGACAGAGTATTTATGATAGTAAATGTTGCCAAAGCCATAAGCAAAGACTTAAGAGAAGTAAAACGGGCGAAGAGGGTGTACAGAAAAGCGTAGGAAGAGTGCAAAAATCAGAGAAGTGAGACAGGACATAAGACAAATGAAGTCTAGGGTAGATAGCGTAAATCTAGAAAAGTAAGCGAAATAAGAAAATTCGTGGAAGAAGTGAAAACAGGCGTGAATAGTGTATGGTCAGAAGTTGGGGAAATGCGGAGAGACATGAATGAGAACTTTGCAGAGATGGCAAAGAGATACGACACAATATCTGACGGGTTGAAAGAATCAGTAAGCACCATGAAAACTGAGCTTCTCAAAACAAGGGAGAACCTCACCCGCGCTGTAGACAACCTATCAAAACTCATTGAAGAATCCATCAAAACAAGAGAAAAGAGTTAACCGCCTCATGCGCATGCTTTGAAGTCAACATCTCTGTCTTTCGAAGCTAACGAAACCGAGCCAGTGTCCAGATATGAATGAACTGAGATCTTGGCATGAAGAGAAACGTCAGGCAAATGCGTAGAGATTGGGAAGAAAAACAGGAAAACTTTTGCTTGCTTTGTTTGTATTGTTCATTGGTGAGAACTTGGGTAAGTCTGTAACTGTCTCCACAAAGATTCCCAAAGAACTCAGAGAAAAGATGAAGCAGCTGAATATCAAGCCATCCAGCCTACTGCGAAAAGCAATAGAAGACGAAACAAGGAGAAGAGAAGCTGAAAGAGTCAAGGAGGACATTGAGAGGATGAAACCGACACTCAACAAAGTGAACATGAAGGAAATAGTGCAAAGCATAAGAGAGAATAGAAATCACAGATGAGCTACATATTCGATTCATCAACCATATTCAAAGCCATAAAAGAAAACAAAATTGATTACCTAATCGGAAATCACACATTGGACCGACCAAGATACGAACTGGGAAACATTCTATGGAAGATTTTTGCATTACAGGCAAAAACCTCAGACCAAGAAATCAAAACACTCGCAAAAATTGCAAGACAAACCCTGAGCCTGATGGAAATCATACAAATAAACTGCAACGAAGAAGAAATATTGGAAACCGCAACGAAACTGAAAATCACATTCTACGATGCCTCATACATCCACCATGCAAAAGCAAAAGAACACATACTCACAACCGAAGACTTACAACTACTGAAAAAAATCACCCCATACATCAAAGCTTCAAAGCTAAACGACATCACCAAATCAGCAAAATGAAAACACTGGCTCGCATTTTCCCAAAACCAAAAAGACCTCTAAAGCATTAATGCAGTCTCCAGGCAAAAAAACCCTCCACTACTACACGGACACAAAACATGCAAACCTTCAACCAACTCATAATTGCAGGTCAACCGTCTAAGAGATTTCTTCAAATTCCATAGGTTAGGGATTCACAAAATCTTCCCGCCAAAGACGACTAGAAGTAGTCAGCGCAACGAAATTCTATCGGACTACTACTTTTTGTTGAGGGTCAGTTCAAAGAACCGTAGGGGGTAGGGGCACTGCGAAATCAGGATCAGACAAGAATCTGTCGGGCTCTATTATTCTTGTAGAAAGCTTAGCCTCTCTCTTATCTCGGAAATGACCGTTTCGAACTTTGGCAGTTCCTTAGTCAGATACAGCAATCCTTTTTCCCAAAATGCTCGCGTCTCGCTTAACCGTTTCTCATCAAACAGTAAACTTGGCTCGTACCGTATCCCGTTCAATTCGCATTTCCTTTTCAGAAGCTTTTCGACAGCAGAATGCCTGAATTGGGTTTCCTTCAGCACCCTCCAAATGTCATAGTAATCGCGCGAATAACCCCTTTGCATAATGCTCCTAATCTTCTCAACAAGAATCTCGCTCAGAGAATATACCAGTACTTCGAACTCTGCTAGATCAAAATAGTTGGTTCTAATAGGTCGGCGTTCCGGTTCCAACACCATTTTTTCTTCCAAACTGATGTCATGTCTGATTCTATTTGTGAAATTTAACGGGCCTAGAAACTGGACGTTAGCTATTATTGACCCACCTGTCAGGTGAAACGATTCAAGTGAGTATCTAACTCCGCTTTCTCGTAAAAGCGTTTCAAACATTTGTTGCATAGACTCCTTTACGCTTTCGGATTCCACAGCCTGGGCAATGGTGAAGTCTAGATCCTCTGAAAACCTCCAGATCTGAGGAAAATACACCTTTCTGATCGCAGTGCCTCCCTTCAGAACAAAACGGTCATCTAAACCGCTGTTCACTAGATAAAATCCTCTTAGTAACCATGTGAGCGCGTAATCCTTCTCCACAACTCCAGCCGCGAGTTTTTCCTCTCTTGCTATTTTCCTTATTTGCTCAGCTGATATCAAAGGCTTCGCCTCAATTCCTCAAGAGTTTCCTTGGAGACATTCAACAAAAGGTTCCATCGTGTGTTGTACGTGCCTTTTCTGGGGCGTGTGAGGTCAAGAGCCGACATTCCTGGCGAAATCATTCTCTTCATCTTCGAGAGAACCTCTGCAGCTACTTCAATGTTTAAGCTCTCTACAAGATAGCCAAGTCTCTTGACTGCTGCAGTGTTTCCCATTCTTTCCGCATAATTGACAATTCTTTCCATCGACACTTTTTCCCTGGCATTCCAAAGAGACTTCGCTACTTCAGGTATGCCTCCGCAGTACTTAGGATTGTCTAACGCATCCGCCATCGTCTTCTCACGATCCGAAACATTGACCTTATATGTACTGACTGCTGTCGGTTCAAACCCGAAAAATTTTCTCTTGCTCAATGTTACGAAGTTGTATTTGGTGTTTAGAACCTCTCTGCTCTTCGTTCTTCTCGTTGTCGCTACAAAAACTGTGAAAGGTGTTTGCTCGGTAAACCCATAGAAATTAAGGGCACTCCAATACGCTATATAGTATGGCGAGACAAGATGTGAAGCGATCACAAACTCATGCTCAGTATAGCGCGCTTTCACTCCTGCACTTAATGGAACGATGAGGTAGACCCCTCTTCTCAGAACAATTACCCACTTCTTCTTCGTTAGATTGTTAACAAGCACTTTCGCATACTTGTAGGAACACATCAATTCATTTACAACATCCTCCATCCTAAAAATAGCCTTGCTCTTCTCAGACAGCGAAGATAGTAGTAGACTCTCGTTTCTAGTCAGTCCAGCTCTTACATTCTTTGTACAGCTTGCATCTGCCATACTTACCAGCCATACATAAAATATAACATTGCCCTTTATAACTTTAAGCTCGCTTTCATCCCACCCCTAAAGGATGTGGGAATTCCCGCTCGCCTTGTGCTAAATGTCACGGTAGCCACTCAGAGCTAAACAAGCGAAAAAGCATCGGAAAATATCATGGAAGCCATCTAATCCTTATTAAAAGCGAATACAACAACATCTTCAATGTGAAACGTCTATGGTAGCGAAAATGTTCACGGTTGGCGCGCTTGCAACTAACTGCTACGTAGTAAGCTGTGTAGAAACGCGAGAGGCGATCATTATTGACCCGGGCTTTGACGACCAGCTTGAGGCTGAACACATAATCAGATACGTAAAGGAGAACAAGCTGGAACTTAAGTCAATCGTCAACACTCATGGGCATCCAGACCACACTTGCGGAAATGGCTTTATGAAGAGAGAGTTCAGCATACCCGTGATGATTCACAAAGATGACGCTGACATGATTGGAGAAAAGGGCAGAGTGATCAGCGAGTTCTTCGGCTTCAGAAACGCTTCACCGCCAGCAGACAAGTTACTGGCAGATGAAGAAATAGTAAGATTTGGAAAAACAACCTTGAAAGTCATGCATACTCCAGGTCATAGCCGCGGCAGCATATCACTTCTTGGAAAGAATGAGGTTGTTACGGGTGACACGTTGTTCGCAGGCTCAATAGGCAGAACAGACTTTCCCGAAAGCTCAGAAACCGATATGCAGCTTTCTCTGCAAAAACTCGCAAAGCTTCCAAATCACCTAGTTGTCTATCCTGGGCATGGCCCAACAACAACAATGGAAGAAGAGAAAATTTCCAATCCTTTTCTTCAGCAGTGATCAGAAAAGAAGTAGCTCTCGGTCATTTCAATGATTGGCCTGACTAGAATGGAACTGGGCAAAAAAGGGTAAGCAAAATTAGATTATAGCGCACCTTTGAACAAGTCTTCTTCTTCTGAAATCAGCAAATCTCCGACACTGCACTTATTACAAGACTCTTCAAGACCATTCAATCCTCTGAAAATAACAACAGGCCTCGCCTCTTTAGCTTGACCCATAAGCAACTCGGCCGCAGCTGCAATCTCATCAATGACAGCAACGTTTTTCACCAAAAGAACAAGCCCGAAAAGGTCTTTCTTCCCCCTATAATCTCTGAAAGGCTTCATTCCAGACACGCCGATCGCGAAATTCACTTGTCCACGCCTGAACGGGCGACTATACGTGTCACATACAATCACGGCTACATCCTTGCCAGTCAATCTTCTAATCTCGATTCGACATTTTTCAGCTGATCTGTCAGGATTCTCGGGCAGCAATGCAAAATTGCCTCGACCTTTCACATTTGACTTGTCTATTCCAGCGTTTATGCATATCAAACCGCGTTTGTCTTCAACCAGCAAGATCTCGTTTGAAGCTTTCAATACTCGATTGGACTCCTGCAAAACTAATTCAACAAACTTGGCGCTTTTCCCGATTGCCTTTGCGATTTGTCTAGCCCTCAAGGAAGGTTCTACTTTTTTCAGGTTTTTCACTCTTTTCTCAGCTTTTGAGAAGATCTTCTGAGCGATGACGATTACATCTCCGTTCTCTATTCTTAGACCATTCTTTGCTGAGACTTCAACTATAGTTTTTCCTATATCATCCTCAGGCTTTACTAAGGGAAAATCTTCAAGAGCGAATGCTGTGAAGCTTTTCAAACAGTTTCCTCCTGGCTTTGACATGAGCGTGTTTCTTTATGTTATGTTGCATGTCGAGCTTATTTCTTTATTTGCATGGATTCAGAAGTTTGATTTCTGTTTCATAATGTTTTAAGCTGAAGATCGATCAAGAGAATAGAAAAGATAGTTGCTAAAGTATGCAATATTGATGTGTTAACTAAGGTTCACGTTTCGTGAGACGTAAGATTTAATAAACGGATGCGCGTGAAGTATGTAGGAGAAACACAACCAATGCGCCTGAAACTCAGAAGCATATCAGCAAAGATAAAAAACGCAAAAACGAAAATTACTCGACGAAAACCCGAAAAGATAGAAATTCCGCCAGCTCCGCCTCGCCCAATACCAAAGGGATTCAAAGTCGTCGAAAGATATCCGCTTTATGAACCATTCGCCCATGCAGCATTAGTACAAAGCCCTAAAACAGGCGAGCATAAGTACATATTAGACGAGCTTCAGCTTGATCAGCTTGAAAGAAGCGTCTACAATCGCATTTTAGAAATATTGCTCGCAGAAATAGAATCGCCAAAAGGAGAAATTGCTGATCCAAGAAGCTTCTTCGCAGAAGAGGCAAAAAAGATCGTTGGCAAATACCGCATAAGCCTGGGCTGGCTGCCAGATGTTTCATGGTACAAAATCCTGTATCACGCCGAAAGAGACCTCGTAGGCTTCGGCAGAATAGACCCCTTGATGCGCGACCCAAACATTGAAGACATTTCATGCGACGGCGTCATGAAGCATGTTTATGTATGGCATAGAAACTACGAAAGCATCGAATCAAACATAGAATTCGCAAGCGACGAAGAACTCGATAACATGGTAGTGAAGCTTGTACACATGGGCGGAAAACACGTGAGCTCAGCTTTCCCAATAGTGGATGCTTCACTCCCTGGAAAACACCGATTAGCAGTGTGTTACAGAAGGGAGATTACACCTTTCGGAACAGCCTTCACGATTAGAAAGTTCAGAGAAGACCCATACTCAATAATAGACCTCATAAATCTAGGAACCTTCTCAGCGGAAATGGCTGCTTATTTTTGGCTATGTCTTGAAAACAGAGCTTCAATAATGGTTCTAGGCGGAACTGCCGCAGGAAAGACAACGGCCCTAAACGCTTTAGCATGTCTAATCAAACCGGGAAGCAAAATAATCACGATAGAAGAAACAGCCGAGCTAAATTTACCTCATGAAAACTGGGTCTCACTAATCGCAAGGCAAAGCTACGGTCTAGGCGGAAGCAGCATAGGGGAGGTAGCGCTTTTTGATCTAGTGAAAACCTCTATGAGACACCGTCCAGATGTGCTAACTGTGGGCGAGATCAGAGGACAAGAAGCCTACGTTCTGTTCCAGGCCTTGGCAACTGGCCACGGTGGCATGTGCACAATGCATGCTGAAAACTTGGATTCCGCAGTTAAGCGTTTAACACAAAAACCTATGGAAATTGCACCTGCCTACATTCCGCTGATGAACATCATCTTGTCAGTTCAGAGAGTGCATCTGATAAAGGAGGGCGGAACAAAGGCTTTTAGACGAATAATCAATGTGAACGAAATCGCGGATTATGAAGATTACAGATGTATTTTCAAATGGCAACCAGCTAGAGACCTCCATACGTCAGGATTTGACAAAAGCACAATATTGCCTGCGATTTCTGAGCGGGTTGGCCTGAGCAAAAAGGAATTGGTTGCTGAAATTGAACGACGGAAGAACGTATTGAGCTGGATGCTGGAAAACAAGATAAGAAGCTACAGAGACGTAGCTACGGTAATCGCAGAATACTATGTCAGACCAGGCCAGATTCAAGAAAGAGTTCTCGTCAAGGAGGATGTTGAAACAATTGCCATTTCTAGAAAGGCTTGAAGTCTTGTCATTCCGCATCTTCGGAAAGACGGCTCCATCTTTTCTGAAACATGTTGTTGAATTCAGGAATTACTTGGAAAGAGCCAAGATCAAGATATATCCAGAGACATACGTCTCGTTAATGTTTTTCGTCGCTGTATTAACGACTCCAGTCACCATAATCTCTCTTCTGATTGCGTATTTTTTCACATTTATTCCCATAATTTTCCTGATTCCCCTGCCGATTTACGTGATGATAGGATTCATGCTTGTCCCAATGTCTAGAGCAGGCGAAAGGGCAAGCAACCTGGAAAGAGAGATTCCGTTTGTAGCAGCGTACATCAGTGTTATGGCATCTGGAGGTATAGCTCCATATGTAAGCTTCAAACGGCTTTCAGGAATCGAATTAATGCCAACGATGAGGACCGAAGCAAAGGAGATCACAAAAGATGTGGAAATCTTTGGAATAGATCCATTAACAGCAATAACAAACGCGGCAAGAAATAACCCCCTAGACACTTATCAGGAACTCCTCGCAGGATATGCTTCAACAGTCATCATCGGTGGAGACGTCGGACATTTTCTTGAAAGAAAGGCAGAAGACATTTTCAAAATAAGAGCATTACGGGTTAAGGCTGCCGCAGAAAGACTTGGAATGCTTCTGGAAACCTTCATCATAGTAATGGTCTTGATGTCTCTCTGTTTCTACATACTTTTCAGCGTTGAGCAAATCTACAGCTCAGGCATATCTTCTATGTCCGGCATAATACTATACACGTACGTTTTCACTCCATTGCTTTCCGTAGTGTTCATTTACTTGGCTCATAGCATGCAACCTAGAACCCCAGTCGTAGAAACGCGTCCTTACAAGGTATTCGGGCTCTGCAGCTCACTAGCGATAGTGTTGTTTATAGTGCTAACAGAATTCATGGGTTTCGTCGATTTGCCTATTCTGGTTGCAATTACCCTCTTAGTTGCGACCGGTCCAGCAGCAGTAGTTCATAATAAGCTTTCATCAAAAAGAGCAAGCACTGAAAGAGGTATTAACAGTTTTCTAAGAGATCTTACAGAGACCAGAAAAACTGGTTTGTCGCCTGAGAGATGCATTGAAAGCTTGGCGAAACGTGAATATGGTGATTTCAGCAAGGAACTGCGGAAAATAAGCTCAGAGATTTCTTGGGGGACTCCTATGAAAAAGGTGATATTAGACTTTGTTAGGAGGACACGCAGCTGGATGACACAGATTATAATGTTTCTGCTTGTTGAAACGGTGGATGTGGGCGGAGGCACAATCGCAATGGTGGAATCATTAGCCAGATTCAGCAACTTGACACAGGAAGTTGAGAAAGAAAAGAAAATGTCCGTTCGCCCATACATAATTATGCCTTATTTCGCAGCCATTCTTCTTGTGGCAACAACCACGATGATGTTAGGATTCACTTCGATCACAGGAGCCGTGGGAGGTTCAAGAAGCCAACCCATATCAGAAACCGTGAGAATGACATTCATAACCTCGACTATAATCCACAGTTTCCTAATAGGACTGGTTGCTGGCAAAATAAGCGAAGAATCCATTTCAGCAGGCTTCAAGCATGCTGCAATACTAGT
>CAZGNE010000037.1:0-8981 GCA_964527165.1 uncultured Candidatus Bathyarchaeia archaeon | reverse complement strand
GCCCTTGTCTCAGTGCCCATCTCCGGGCTCCCGCTCTCACGGCCCGTACCGGTTATAGGCTTGGTGAGCCGTTACCTCACCAACAACCTGATCGGCCGCGGCCCCATCCTTGGGCAACGCCTAGAAGCATGGCCTAAACGTCTTTTGGGCGAAAATCCATTCCAGGAGTCTTCACCTATCGGGAATTAGCCCCAGTTTCCCGGGGGTGTTCCCGTCCCAAGGGCAGGTTAGCCACGTGCTACTGAGCTGTGTGCCGCTTCTCCATCATGGCTAGGAGACGCGCGACTAACATGTCTTAGTCCCATCCCGATAGCAGTGGGGTCCGGCAGGATCAACCGGAGTTGTGCACTCCTTTGTTTGACCACAGCCAGACACTAAATTATTGGCTGTACGTCCGCATAATCGACTGGATTTGGAGGGAAACAACCACTGTTTGCCAAAGCCCAATTCAGACCTAACGCAGTAAGCATGTCAGGTCCACATGTTTGTTCCCGCAATTGGAGGCCAACCATCCTCATTCTATAGGGCGACTGTGCGCCTTTATTGTCGGGGTTGAGCCGCCGCCGATGAATTGCGGGGCTTGGCTATCATTTGCCAAAACGATTCAGAAGCATCTTAGCCAATATAAACATTTCTTTCGGCTCTAATATAGGTTATTGTCAACTACTTAGCAGTCTTTGAGTATTGTTGTAAGTTCGGTTAGGTTTTCTATGACTTTGTCAGGTTTATTGATGTTGTTTTCTTCGATGGGTCTTCGTTTAATGAGGATTGTCTTGATTCCGACTTTTTTGGGACCTCCAACGTCCAAGTCTAGCATATCGCCGACAAATACTGCCTTTGAAGCATCAGTGTTCAAGGCTTGGAGCGCCTTTTCGAAAATCTTGGGGCTTGGCTTTCGCTGGTTGATTTCACCGCTAATTATGATTACGTCAAAGAACCTTTCCATGTCATACTTCTTCAGCAGGTTTCGACCACATTCTGGAATGGCGAAATTGGAGACCAATCCTAGCTTAAATTTTTTCTGCAACTCCTGTAAAATGATGTAGGCATTCTTGTCAATTTGTACATGGTCTGTGAATTCGTCAGCAAATGCCAAAGTTGCTTTGGATACAATCGGATCAGACACATCAAAGTGGTATCCAAGTTCTTGCAGTGTTTGGATGACTCTCACATTAAAGTGGGGCTCTTCTAGGCTTCTGCGGGATTCGGAATAAAACTTGTCCCGAATCTGAAAGTAAACACGATTGAACTCTTCAAAGGACACTTTGATATTATTCTCAACCAGAAACTCGTGCATTTTCTTCAAGCATAGTCCATAATAGCTTTCCCAGTTTTCGAGTAGCAACAAAGTGTCAAACAGATCGAAAAGTACTGCCTCTACTTGCATGTTAATGTCTTAATCTTCATGTTTATGTGTCTTATAAAACGGTTTGTGGCAAACAGCTAAAACCATTAGTATAAGCAAGTGTAGGCTATTCAAAGATCATCCGAAAAGACAGGGAAAGCCTGCTAGTAGGTGTACGATCGAACAGTGAATGCTAGAAATATCACCTCGATCTTGGACAAGCTCATGGCGAATAATGCAGGTTTTCACATAAGTGTAATATTCCCAGATTCACAATAACCCAGCATGGAAGACCTGTCTCATTATTACACTTTGCTTAGAGATCCAACTCGTAGAAAAATAGTTGAGATTCTAGGATCTCAGGAGAAGATTGGTTTCAAGGAACTGCGTCAATCGTTGGGGTTAGGCGTGGGCACGGTATATTATCATCTTGACATGTTATCAAGCTTTCTGACACAAGATAGACAGCGCAAATACATGCTGAACAACCGTGGAAAGACACTTTACAGGGTTTTGAAAGAGGGAAATGTTCCTGCCACGGTGGCGATCACTGAATCTTTCAGTCACGTTGTTGGAAAATGGCTTTTTCTTTCACCGGTTTTCGCTAAGACGATTAAGCCTTTACAGGTTTTGCCCCTTTCTATAGCTGTACTCGTTTTGGGCGCACTTGGCTCGGCGTATGCAAGGCTAGATTCTGCGTTGTTTTTCTATTTGCAGTATTCTACTTACAGTTTTTCAACTATTGCAGCGCTTTATGTTTTCAATTGGATAGGACTTTATCTTTTTGCAGAAGTGTTTACGTATTTTCTCTATAAGAGAGTTGGAAACGATCTTCAACTGTTCACAGGCTTATGCTTGGCGACCTTTCCAATAGCGGTTTTTCCATATCTTTGCATGATCTTATCAACGGCAGTCCTGCAATATCTTATGATTATTTTGCAGATTTGGACATTGCTGCTTATTTCAGCTGCTTTTTGCTTTGGAAAAGGTGTAAGGCTTGATAAAGCCATAGTTATGAGTCTGACAGCTATGTACCTGAACATCGCTGTATTGTTCCTGTTGGGGCGCTTCACGTGAAGGTTCGGGGTTTCTAGAACTCTGGAAAGGCAATATTCGGGTTTTCTGGAAACGTTTTTCTTAATAAGCCGTTTTGCATAGGTATTTTTGGTGAAAAACGTGAAAAACACAGAAAAATCGGCAATAACGATGTCGTTAGCCTTTCTTTTGTTTTCAATGATCGTGCCGACGTTTCTATTGGATAATGTAAATGCTGTTGACCAGCAAGCTTTGGATGTTCAGCATGGACCTGATGGCAATTGGTACAAAATCCAGACAGACTTGATAACAATATTGTTCCCTGCTGAAGGAAAGAAACCCATGTTCTTGTGGTGGTACACGAACGACACCGACAACATATATGTCGTTAAGTACAAAGGTCTAATCGAGTACATGACATTGAATCATCAGCATTACTTACACAGATATCGTGCTGATGGTTTAACCATAAGGGAACGTTTAGAAGCCAGATACGGGATGTCGGGGGATTATCAAGTTCAAATAAGAAATAAAATCCGAAACCACTTGGGATCGCTCTCGGGTTTACATCCTGCATTTTTGCCTTTCAATGCTTGTCAATGGGATCTCGCTGGACCCGATGTAGTTTCTCGTGAGGATGGCGTCTCGTACGTCTCTTTCAACTTCACTTTGGTGACCGCACCGCCACCTTTTGCTTTTGCCAATGGTAACGTGGTTATTCGATGCAGATTTTACGCAACAGATGCTACAGAGAGTGTTTATGGTTTGTATGATTACTCGGCAAAAGCTGGAGAGCTAAAGATGGACATTGTCCTCAAACAGTGGGAATGGAATGTCGACAAATTGAAAGAGCTATTCAGCGAACTAAAGGCTCCGCCTTTTAACTTTATTGTTCCAGATATGCGTGCGGGCTTAGCTTTGTGGACTGATCTTGCTTCAATAAGAATAACAGGCATACCGATTGATGAGCTAGATGCTTTGCCATCTGATTTGTTAGATGCGCACTACTCAACTTCTGACCTTATTGTTGGCAATCAGAGAGTTAACGTGCAGATAAACATGACCGCTCAAGGCGCTGATGAAACTCCCTTGAGTATCAGGAGTCGTCTGCGTGAACGCTTTAGATTGCGGTTTGCTAGAGAAAGCCGAACATTAGCTGGGTTCTTCGATTTTGTGGATACTGCAGTTATCATTGATTCTACAGATTCCGAAAATAAAACCTTGGTTGACGTTACGGCGTCTTACATAGCGGCAGGAAACCATATGCGTTTGTTTATTGGCTACCCATATTTCGGCAGTAACATTCTTGAACATGATCCTACGATTGGTGTTGAAAGCATTGTTCGGTGGTTGCCTGTTGATCTCCTATTCGTTCTGATTGCATCGACGCTGGTCATTGCAGCTGCTGTAGCTGCTGTGAAAATGCGCAAGAAAACGGTCAACATTGTTAGCGTGCGATAACCCCTTTTTTCTTTTTTCATCTCCAATATGTTGTTTTTGGGAATAAAAGTTTATATTGTGTATTACTATATACTATTCAGAGTGGGTGAGAACCATGAACGCCAACGAAAAGATCGAAGAAATCCGTTTGCAAGTCATCATCGCCATGTTAGAAGAGTTTCCAGCTTTGAAGAAGAAATTGAACAACTATCTCGAAGTACAAAAGCCGAAGCCTTGAAAACTGCGTCTGAACAGCTTTGTCTTGCCGAGGTTTTTGCAGAATTTCCGTTTCATTAATGGACTGAGTTTTTCTTGAGAAGGTGTGCAGGAGGGATCCTAACGTTGTTTTTGGAGCTGCCGTCTTCACTCGTTCTGAGCATTTCATTTATTTCACGGTAGCGTTGCAGAAAATCTATGCCTTTTTCAGTAGCTTCGTACATTTCCTTACCGTTCACTTCTATCTTTTCCAGCAAGTTGATTCTTAGCATGAAATTAAGATAATCATTTAATTGTGTGAAGCTTAGGTTTGCCCTGTACATAATCTGCGTTTTTAGTGTTCCTTCTTTTGCAATTTCCAGAATTTCTGCAATGATGTATAGTTTGTCTCTTCTTTTGGAAGATGGATGGGAACCCCATGGATTCATTTTCTATATTCCTCTTTTAGAACTGTTTTCTATAATTGAAAGAGTCATGGAGTGTTTTAAGGCGTGTTTCGCAAGGGCAAGTATTACTAGAACGGAAATATTCTCTAGAGCAAACCTCTATCTTGAGGAAACTTGAAAAGTCTTTATTTATTTGCAGTGAATCTGTGTAACATGGTGAAAACAATGTTGATTGGTCTGATTGCAGATACGCATGATTGCCTGCCAATGTTGGACAAAGCTATAAGAAGATTGAATGAGGATGGTGTTGGAATTGTGCTTCATGCGGGTGATTATGTTTCGCCTTTCGTGATTCCACGATTTAAGGATTTAAAGGCAAGGTTGATTGGTGTTTTGGGCAACAATGACGGCGATCATGAGTTCTTGAAGAAGTGTTTCAGCGAGAGTGAGCAGCTGGAATTGCTTGGGAGCTTTGCGGAAGTAGAACTTGAAGGTTTGAGGATTGGTTTGTTACATGGCAATGAAAGAGCGCTTCTTAAGGCTTTGATTGGCAGCGAAAGCTTCGATGTTATGGTCCATGGACACACGCATACTGCTGAAGTTTATCGAAGTGGCAAAACGCTTGTTGTGAATCCGGGCGAGGTTTGCGGATATTTGAGTGGAAAATCAACTTTTGCATTGTTAGATACAGCTGAACGCGAAGCTAAGATAATCGAACTGTGACTCTTTAGAGCGTTGCATTCTCACTTTCTGTTGCTGTTGCGAAATTCGATCTTACTCACTTTTGGTTAATTATTACTTTTCGTTTCATTATGAAGTCGATCAGCTTGCTGTGGCACTTTCTCCGCCGAGTATGTGTCTCGAATTGGGCAATGGAGATTTGTTACGGGAAACGTTTGACAATCACTGCAAAATCTCAGTCTTTGAGTCATTATGACACTGGGCAGGCTTTTTTCTAGCTGTTCATAGATTGCTTCGTTTGCCCTACTGCACAAATATCCCTAAAGGCATAGGCTTACTGTTTAGTTGTTGTTATATGGTTGTCTTTTCTGATTTGCCAATCTCAAAAGTTCTGCCAATTCTCGGTCGCTTGCACCGTTGCGCATTGGTGTTAATATGTCAACGAGGTTGTTGTTTCGCATTAAGCATGGTTTGAGCTTGCCATCGCTTGTCACTCGCAAACGGGTGCAGTGCTTGCAGAACTCTGTGTTTTCTGTTGGATGAATTACTTCAACTTTCACGTGTGGCAAGTGGTAAATGCGACGGTTTTGCATGTACTGTCTAACCTCTACTTTGACGGCTTTTTGTTTCAGAAGGTTCTCGTATTCGTCTAATGCCTTGTGATTAATCAGATAATACGTGTTACTGATGTTTATCGGCTCAAGCTCGATTAACTGTAAAATCGTGCCTGTTTCATGAGCAAAATTGAGCATTTCTGCAAAATCGTAGTCATTGACGCACTCCAAAACGAGCATGTTAAGCTTAACAGGATCAAAGCCAGTTTCAACTGCAGCCTTAACGCCTTCTAAAGCATCTTCTATTCTGCCTCCAGTCAGCTTGCTGTAGACCTCAGCATTTAATGTTGGAAGACTAATATTAACACGTTTCAAGCCGTTTGCATGCAGTTCCTCAGCTAATGACGCAAGCATCACTCCATTAGTCGTCATGGAAAGTTCAATCAGACCATGTATTGACGCAATGCCTTTGACAATTTCTATGATGTCTTTGCGGATGAGAGGTTCTCCGCCGGTCAGTTTCACCTTGGATATTCCCAGGCTTACGGCAATCTTTGCGATGCGAATAATCTCCTCAACCCTCATCTCAATGGTAAGATCTTCAGTTCTTGCTTCGCCTTCCATGTGGCAGAATTGACAACGCAGATTACATTTCCTAGTCACTGCTACCCGCAAATTGAGGAGCGGTCGTCCATAGCTGTCTCTGAGCAACATCGTTATTCCCGTGCATGCTTAACGATGTGGGCGGCTTCCGTCAATATAACCTTTTCAAGACAGAGCCTGACAGCATCAGGCGAGCCTGGAATGCAGAAAAATGCTTTGTATTGAGACACGCCAGAAATAGCACGCGATAGAACTGCTGCCGAGCCAGTCGCGTCGAAGCTTAGGCGCCTGAAAATCTCGCCGAATCCAGGCAAGATCTTCTCCAAATGTGGCATAACTGTTTCAATGGTCACATCGGATGGAGCTATGCCTGTTCCACCGCAAAAAACAACAACGTCTACACTGCTGGAGGCTAAGACTTGTTGTATGGCTTTTTCAATCATGTCTTTGTTGTCGGAGATTATTTTTCTAAAAACAATTGTATGTCCTGCATTCTTCACCAAGGATTCGATTAAATCTCCAGAGATGTCTTTCACTGGTTCGCCTTTTTGCAGTTGTTGATAACGGGATGTGCTTACTGTAAAAGCGGCAAACCCAAGTTTTTTGGGTGCTTCGGCCTTGTGCCTTGTTGTGCTCTCACTCATTCAATACAGCCTTTCTTTTCTTTTTTCACAACATGGATATTCTCGATTCGAGTAGATGGGTATTGTCCTTCTGCGTCTTTTTCATATTGCTTCACCATGTCCCAGATTGTTAAAAGGCTTATAGCTGTCGCGGTCAGGGCTTCCATTTCGACGCCAGTTTGAGCTTTCGTCTTGACAGTTGTTGTAACCTGTACAATAGATTCATCCAAGATTTTGGCTTCAACTACTACTTTTGTTAGGGGCAGCGGGTGGCAAAGCGGAATCAGAGCATTTGTTTCTTTGGCAGCTAGAATTCCAGCGATTTTTGCCGTGTAAAAAGGGTTTCCTTTCGCAATTTTGTCTTTCCTAATCAAACGTATGGTGTCAGGTTTTAGTTTGATGATTCCTTTTGCGGTTGCTTCACGGAATACCTGAGGCTTGTCTGAAATATCAACCATCGCCATTTTTGCCACAATTCCCATTTTGTTAGGCTCTAAGGTTTGAGAAGGAAAACTGCTTCTTTTCTGTTTTGTTTCCAGTTTTCTCCCAAACGTCCAGAAGGTTTTGAACCGCCTTAGCTCTGGATGAGTGTTCGTTGAACTTGTATAGGCATATTCTTCCGTATTGCTTATGTCGGAGTATATCCTGATCCTCTAGAATTTCCAAATGTTTTTTTGTTGTTCCATAGTTTACATTAAGTCTGCGGGCGATTTCAGAACCATTGAGTTCGCCAACTCGCATCAGGATTTTCATGATCTTCATGCGAATTTTCGAGGAGAAGACGTTTTCAACATCCATTTGTCTCTTTACTTCCTAGCTTTTTTCCAAAACTGTTCTTAATTCTTTTTCTAACTCGTGTGCTGGGATTCTGGGCAGGTAAACAAGCGTTGATCTTCCGCGGGAACTTGTTCCTGAGACTTCTGTTTCTACTATGCCTGTGGTTGAAAGGGTCTTCAGGTATTTCCACAGTTGAGTATGACTCCTCGGTTTTGTACTAAATTCCTCACATGCGATTGCATAGGCTTGTTCTGCTTCTCTGAGTGAAACATAAGCCTTTTGAGAGTCTCTAAAGAGCCGAGCTATTCCAATCAAGAAGAGTTTTTCATGCATATTGAGAACTGCTAAATCCTTTTTCCGCATGGCTGGAGTTATGCTTGAGACTGCTTTTCTGGCGCATTCTGGTGTTACAGCGTCTAGGTTCTCTGCGTTTGCGTATTTTCCAGCTCGCCACAGCAGTTCAATTCCGAAACGTGCATTTCCATTTTCAGAAACTGCGAGCTCAGCAATTAGGTTTACAGTATCTTCGGGCATAGTTGAGGGTTTGAAGGCTAGCGAAACCCGTTCATTGAGAATGTCTATGAGCTGTTGTTTTGAATAGCTTTCTAGGTTGATTATGTTTGACTGTAAGGTGCTTTTCGTGCTGGCATCTAAATGGGTGATCGTGCTTAGGTTTCGTAAGATGCATATAAGAGAAAGTCTTTGCGGTTTGTTTTGTCTGGTTTCCTGCAATCGCGTTAGTTTGTAAACAGCATCAGCGCCTTCCCGTTCAACGAGGCTGTCAAACTCGTCGAGAGTCAGGATTACGAAGGCGTTTTCGTCATCTAGTACTTCGGTAAGAATTCGAAGAAGCTCTTCGGCAGAGTAGCCGCGTTTGGGGAAGTTTGGATGAAAAACTGAAACCGTGTGGTGCAATATGAGAAAGAGGCTTCCTCGATATTCGCGGCAGTTAACATGGATGTAGCGAAACTTGGTTCCACGGTTGGATGTTTCACGTGTGATGTTCGTTCCAAAACGTTGAGAAAGTACGGTTTTGCCTGTGCCCACATCTCCAGTTATAAGAACTCTTTGGGCCATTTTCTCTGGAAATTGCAAGATAAAACTGAAAAACTCGTTTAACAAGCGTAATTCTTGTTCTCTATGGGGAAGCATGTGGGGTATATAATTGATGTCAAGTTTTGTCTCGTCCCTGAACATGCTGCGATACTGTGCCAATCAGCTTGACCTCAGAATGATTATGTTGGGAGTATTGTTATTCTTTTCCCTACGACAGCTGTAAGAACTTCTAGAGATCTTGAACAAGCCAGCATTTGCTAAGAAC
>CAZGNE010000036.1:7643-9121 GCA_964527165.1 uncultured Candidatus Bathyarchaeia archaeon | reverse complement strand
GAAGAGCAGGTGGACCATGGCAAGGAGTACTTCCTGTCGACGGCGTACGTGCCCGTGAGCGAGGCGGCGCTCGGGAACCTCAACCTGCAGGCCGCCGAATTCGACGCAATAAAGGCCAAGATCGACGCCGTCATCAAGGAGTTCCAGCAGAAGCAGACTGCGTCGGCATCGACGATAATCAACCGCATAAGTGAGGAGGTGGCACGTGAACGGTGAGACGGAAACCAAAGTCTGGTATAAAATCCCGCCCGACCGCAGGATGCTGATGGTGAACGGCGTGCCGTTCCACCTGGACATCGAGACCGAAACCATCGATGACGGCATTATGCTCAAAGTAAAACTGTGGCCGTTGCCCGCCACAAAGGAGGAAAAATGAAATTCATGGTTTATCTCAAGGAGCCGCAGGTGGCGCTGCTGCTCGACGGCGAAATCGACGACCACCAAGCCAAGGAGCTGGGCCAGAAGTGCGGGCCGCTGATCAAGGGCTCGGTCGACGGCCAGCCGATCTACATCATGGTCGAAAAAAGCAGCAACGTGGCCTACATCAAACAGGTCACAGACGAAGAGGTCGCCGCCATGCGCGAGCGGCAAAAAGAGGCCGACCGCCAGCGCGACGCGCTGCGCGCAAGGTCGATGCTGGTTGGTGGCCGCCATTGATAACCCCCGCTACGGTCCTTGACGCGCTCCTCACCCTGCAGCAGGGGCTTGAGCAGTTCCGCAAGCAGACGCGCGGCGTGCGGCTGGCCCAGCGGCGGCGGCTGCTGGGGCAGACCGAGCGCGAACTCCGCCCGGTTGTGGGGCGGTTCCTCCGCACGCTGCGGACGGCTGCCCAGAAGGAACTGCCGGCAACCATCCGCAGCCTGCAGCGTAAGGACCGGCCCACCGCCAAACAGCTGGCCAGCGGCCTTGAGGAGAAGGCCGCCCTGCAGGAAGCGGGCCGCACGCTGCTGAAGCCAGCACTGCTCGGCGGGGTGGCGCGCGCAGGCCAGGCCATTGTCGGCGGCCGGATCCGCAAGCAGGAGGCACAGCCGCTGCGGTTCGACCCGATCGGCGCGGCAGCCGTTGCGTGGGCCGAGCAGCACGCGGCCGAGCTCGTCACGCTCATCACGCTCGAGACGATGCAGGCCATACGCGGGCTCATCGTCGCCGCGCTCAATGCCGGCGTCAGCGCGCAGGCCGTGGCGCGGCAGCTGAGGGCGCTCGTGGGGCTCACGGCCCCGCACACCGCGGCCGTGGGCAACCAGGTCACGCGGTGGATCGAGCAGGGCATATCGGAGGAGCAGGCATTCTCCATGGCCGAGGACTACGCGCAACGCCTCCATGGCTACCGCACGCGCATGATCGCGCGCACCGAGGCCGCCTTCGCGAACGACGAGGGCATCCTCGAGGGCTACGATGTGATGGGCATCCAGAGCGTTGAGTGGGTCGCCGACCCAGAGGCCTGCGACTACTGCGCCGAGATGAGCGGCACCGTGCAC
>CAZGNE010000036.1:0-7543 GCA_964527165.1 uncultured Candidatus Bathyarchaeia archaeon | reverse complement strand
TGCGAATGCACCTGGGTAATGGCCGCATAAAAGGAGGCTGCGAATGAAAACACTGACGCTTGTGCGCGTGGGGCACCTGCCCGACGGCATGTTCGGCGTTCTGCTCGACGAGGCCGTGCCGTTCTGCCTGACCGTCGAGCGGCCTTGGCTCAACAACGAAGTCGGCCGCAGTTGCATCCCGGTCGGGCGCTACCTATGCAAGCGCGTGAAGAGCCCGCGCTTCGGCAATACATTCGAGGTGACGAATGTGCCAGGCCGCTCCTTGATACGGTTCCATACGGGCAACATTGCTGACGACTCGCACGGTTGCATCGTCGTCGGCGAGCAGTACGAATCGCTCGACGGCAAGAACGCGGTGAAGGCCAGCGGCAAGGCGTTCGCGGAATTCCTCGACCGCACGGCGGGCATTGACGCATTCTTCCTGAACGTGTTGGAGATACGGCTGTGAACGATATCAAGCACGTGACGATCGCGCCGCACTACATCCTGGTCCAGGGCATGCTCATCGACCTGGGCAAGGTGTGGCGGGGCTACCTGTCGGACCGCATCATCCAGCTGCAGTTCATCGGCGGCCATTCGCTCGAGTTCGAGCGCGACGACGGCGCCGGCGTGGACGTTGCCGCAGGACTGCTCGACCCGCCGACGTTCGACAAACTGAAAGCCTATCTCATGGAAAAGCTGCAGCCGGAGCCGGTGGCCTGAGATGCCGTGCCGCTGCGGGCAGGCCAGGGCCGCGGCTGGACCGAAGCCGGCCGCCGTACAGGCGGCTGGGCGCTGCCCGCGCTGCGCGGGCGGAATGGTCGAGCAACCGGCATGCGCGCCGCTGCGACGCAGGGGCTGGGTGACCATGCTGCGTTGCGTGCGCGCAGGCTGCGGCCACAGGCAAGGAGGCAGACGATGATCCTGATCGAAGAAATTAACAATGAAACGCTGCGGGGCCTCAGCGACCAGGAGCTCCGCGACCTGCGGTTCCGCTGCATATCCTTGTTCAGCAGCAAGCAACTGGCGCAGTCGAGCGCCAGCATGTTGCTCGACAGATACTCTCTGCTGCGCAAGGCGCTGACCGCGCGAGGCGTTGCGTTCCAGTCGAACGCCATCGACGACGCACTGCAGAAGCGCGCGCTTGTCGGCATCGACGTCGCCAAGCTCGGCGACCTGGTGCTGGTGGAGAACTACGCATCAATCGGCGGGTCGTTCGTTGAGTCGCCACAGCAGGCCGCGGACCTGGACGTCATCATCCGCGACCGCGACGAAAACCGCGACGAAAGCGTCGAGCTTAAGCTGGGCCGTGCGCTGCGCGAGCAGACCGGCAAGGAGGCGCACTTCGTGTATGCGCCGCGTGGACCGCACAGCACATACATACCAGTGTTCGACCTCGTGCTCCGCGCCCGACCCGACACAAAGCGCGTGCAGGTGCGCGAGCGGGCCGTGCACAAGGGCGAGGACGCATACTTCTCCCGCCTCGACAACTGGGACGAGCACCTGCTGCACGACAACCTCGAGGTGGTGCGCGAGCTGGCGCCCGGCAGCGTGCTCGACCTCGGCTGCGGCACAGGGCGGCTGCTGAAGCTCCTCGAGCAGAGCGGCCGCGACGTGGCCGGCGTCGACCTCAGCGACACCGCCCTCGGCTGGTGCAAGCGCCGAGGATTGCGGGTTGAAAAGGTCGACCTCGAAAAGGGGCTGCTCCCGTTTGAGGACGGCGCGTTCGACAACGTGGTGGCCGTGCACGCCGCAGAGCACGTGCAGAACATGGCCGGCATGCTCAGCGAGGCCATGCGCGTTGCGCGCAAGCGCGTGGCGCTGCTCGTGCCGCTGGGCGAACGCCTCGACCCGACACACCGGCATAAGTTTTCAAAGCTCGAAGACCTGAAAGCCGCACTGGGCGCCGGCTGGACGCTCCGCGAGTTCGACTCAACGGCCGTTGCTACGCGCGACGCCGTGGCCAAGGCCCAGGCGCTCCGGCCGTTGCAGCGGTTTGTGCCGCTGAAGATGGGCCGCGGCTATGCCATGGGCGAGCACTTCGACATTGAGGAAATGTGGCACAAGTGGGCCGCGGCTTATGTGGAGAAAGGCATCAACCTCTCGGTCCAGAAGAAGTACGGCGGCTGGCGCACCGTGCTGCAACTCGACGAGAAGGGCGGCACGCTCATCTACTTCGAGGACAGCAAAAAGGACCGCTCACGCCAGTTCCCGGACCTCGCCAAGGAGCTCCGCACCGTGGACAAGCCAGTCATACTGGATGCTGAGATAGAGGCCATTACGCCGGCGGGCAAGCCCATTCCGCGCAAGGACATGGCCTACTGGGGCGACAACCCGACCGTCGAGCGGCAGTTCACAACGCCGGGCGGCGTCAAAGGCATATACCAGGTGCACGCGTTCGACGTGCTCTACTACGACGGTGAAGACCTGCACGAGAAGCCCTATGCCGAGCGCCGCGACCAGCTGCGCAAGCTGTTCGGCGCGTTCGACTTCAAGATCATGAAGCTCGTGCCCGAGACAATCGTCAGCAATAAAGCCGGGTTCGTGGCGGCCGTGGAGAAGGCGGCCAAGCTGCCGGGGAGCGAGGGCGCTGTCGTTAAGACCGTGACCGGCGACTACCCGCTCACCGGCCAGAGCCCCACATGGGCCAAGATAAAAACCGTCGTCGAATTCAAGGTGCAGGTGCTGGAGCGCATCCCGGTGCGCGGCGCTGCCGACACGTTCAACTACCGCGTGGCCTACCTCTCGGACGGCGAGCTTAAAGAGCTCGGCAAGACATACAACGTAAAGCTGCGCGCGAACGAGGGCCAGGTGCTGACCATCACTGCGCAGGAAATTGTGCCGAAGGTCAAGGATGGCCGCCTCGAGATAGGCGCCGTTGTGCCCGGCGTGCAGGACATCGACCTCGACCGCAAGAAACCCGAGACGGCCGAGGAGATCGCCGCGCGCGCCTGGAAGGCCGGAATCCTACAACTAACGCCGCAGGTCGAGCGGCAGCTGCGCGAGATGCGCGTGCTCAAGGCCGCGCGCGAGGGCGGCGTCGGACAGTTCGGCAACATCGACTTTGCGGCCAGCACAAAGGGCACCGGCGTGGCGCAGATCCACATCGTGGGCCTCGCCGAGGAGGACGTGCCGCCGCTGAAGCAGGCGACAGCCAAGCTCCTGCTGGCCCGCAGGGATCCGCGCCGGCTCGAGGCGGCGCTGAAGCAGGCCGTCGGCGAGCAGGGCGCGCACATCGACCTGCGCCTCCGCCCGGAGGGCAAGGACTACTGGGAAGGCGGCGAGATAATGCTCGGCAACATCAGCGGACTGTCGAAGCTGGCGGAGCTGGGCGCCGGCCGCAAGCTGCGATTCGGCTGGAAGCAGAGCCGCGCCGAAGAGGAGCGCACAGAGGTCGTGCGCGGGCCGCTCAGCTGGATGGAAGCCGGCATGCGCAAGGTCGAAGTGTTCGCCCCGGGCGAGGTCGGCGCAACGGCGAACACCCACGGCGCGCTGCTCAATGTTGACAAGTTCAAGTGGGAGCTCTACCTGGCAGACGAGCACGCGAAAAAGCTCCGCGTTGAGGGCGGCATGCTGCTCAGCGGCAACTACCTGTTCGCATTCGTCCCGGTGGGCGGGGGCGAGCGCGTGTGGATGATGTCGAAGCTCGCCGACGACGACCACGAGAAAAAAATCGAGAAGAAGCTCACGGCCGCCAACCAGAAGGAGCTGGAGGCAGAGAACGAACGCATCAAGGAGAACAGTGAGAAGCCCGAGGCCAAGGAACCGCACCGCTTCCGCATGGCGCAGTTCACGCACGCCAACGGGCACCCGCGCTGCATCGTCTGCGGCGACGAGGAGCCGGTCGGCGGCGTGTGTAAAATGCCGACCGCATGGTACGGCAAGCACGCCTGGGACGACGAGGCGGCCTGGGAGGCCGAGCGCGGCCGCCTGCGCGCTGAAGGCGTTATAAAGGGCGCCGAGCTTTTCTTCAAGTTCCTCAAGATGAACAAGCGCCAGCAGGTTGTGGGGGGCATCATCTACGAGCCTGATGTGAAGGACAGCCAGGGCGACTACGCCGACGCGGCCGAGATCGAGAAGGCCATGTACGGCTTCATGGTGAAATACGCCGACGACACGCGGCGCTTCAGAGTGAACCACATGGGCAAGCGGTTGTTGTTGCCCGTGCTTGAGTGCTTCCAGCCCGAGCAGGACACGCGCAAAGCCGGCCACACGGTCAAGGCCGGCAGCTGGTGGCTCATGCTGAAAGTGCCGGACAAGGACCTCTGGAAGGACATCGAGGAGGGTCGGCTCACGGGCTTCTCGATGGGTGGCAGCGCGGAGAGGCCGCGATGAGCAAGAGAACGCACGCGCACGCGGACGACGAACTCGCAACCAGGGCCGAGCGGCTGTTCGGCGCTGCCAAGGGCGGGGTGCTCCTTACTGGCCAGGGGCTGGCGCGTCACGAACTCCGCAGGCTCGAGCGCCAGGGCATCGTTGTGCGCCAGCTGATGAAGCACAAGAAGAGCGGCGCGCTGATCCACGCGTGGGTGCTGACGCCGCCGCCAAACACAGCAAAACACTTGACAAGCGCGTAAAGCGCGTGTATTTTATATTCGACTGACTGCCCGCAATGGGCGGTTTGAAGTGCCGAAGCCGGTGGCATGGGCACGCGGCCGTGGCATTCAAGACTGCCGACGCGAGGCGCTTGAATGCCCTTCCGAAAGCGAGGGGGTTCCAGCAGACTTTGAATCATTTTGCCGAGGTGCAACCGATGCCTGGAAAAATGGTTAACATCGAGTTGGACGAGTTATCCCTGGTGGATCTCGCGGCCAATCGAAAGAAATTTTTTATCAAAAAGCATAAGGAGACACCCATGGACCTGACCGACTACATCGAAGTCATCAAATCGTTCACCGGCGAAGAGCCGACCGCCGAAGAGCTGGCCAAGGCCGAAGAGCTGCCGAAGGAGACGATCTCGGCGGTGAAGGCGGCCGTTGCCGCGCTCAACAAGGTAAAGGACGACCTTACGCCCGAGCTCGCAAGCGCGCTCAAAACGCTCGTGAAGTATGCCGGCTACGGCTACCCGGCGCAGAAGTCCGCACTCACAGACGAGGAGCTCGTGGCGGCCGTGGTCGAGAAGTCCGGCGCGCGGCTCAGCAAGACGACAGTCGAGCAGTTGCTGCAGATAAAGAAAATCGTCGACGCGCTCATCGGCGAGCGTGAGGAAAAGCAGAAGTCCAAAGGGCTCGACAAGCTCCCGCCCGCGGTCATCGCCCAGCTCGAGCGGCTCGAAGCCCTGGAGGCCACAATCCAGAAACAGAATGCAGCCAAAGATGCCGAGGAACTGCGGAAAGCCATCCTCGAGGACGTGGCCAAGGCGTTCAACCTCAAGAAGAAAGCCGAGAAGCAGAGCCTGGAGCTCGACAAGCCCGACGACGAGCCGGCCGTGCCGGAGAGCGAGTTCACGCCGTACGAGAAGGCCGTGCTGAAGAGGGGCGGCCCGCTCTGGCCGTCGTTCCACGAGAAGCCGGACTGAACGGCCTAAATATTTTTGAAGGAGAAATCACACATGAGGTCAACGAAAAAGCTGCTCGAGAAATTCAAGATCGGCAAAGCCTTCAACCTCATCTCGATGCCGACCATCTCGCTTGACCCGGAGGAAGCCGACCGCTTCATCGACTACATCTTCGACGAGTCCGTGCTCAACACCTACGCGCGGATCGAGCGGATGAACAGAACCGAGAAGCGCATCCGCGCCATCGGCTTCGGTGACGCGCGGTTCCTCTACAAGGGCAGCGAGTTCAACGAGAGCAAGTACAAAAAGCAGTGGGCGCAGAACCGCATCACCCTGACCACGAAGAAGGCGCGTGGGGCCATCGTCGTGTTCGACGACGACCTCGAAGACCTGCGCGAGTTCTACACCGGCGACCAGTTCATGGACCACCTCATGCGGATCGTCGGCAAGAAGATCCGCAACGAGCTTGAGGAGGCCTACTACATCGCCGACATGCACACCCTGCACCTGAACTGGCCCTCCGACGACATCCGCGGCATGTGGGACGGCTGGCGCTACCAGATAAACCACAGCGCCGCTGGCCAGCAGTACAACAACGCCGTCACCGGCAGCGCGCACATCAAGGATGCCTGCCTCTGCGAGAGCGGCGCAAGCTGCGAGAGCGGCAAGTGGTCGCCCGGCGCGCACTTCCGCTTCGCCGGGATGATCGCCGAGCAGGACACGAATCCCCCGTACAACTGGGAGTTCAAGTACCACCACCTCATCAAGAACATGCCGGCGAAGTATAAAAACACCGGCGAGATGAAGTTCTTCAACAGCGACCTGGTCACCCAGGACTACCTCGAAGCCCTGAGCCAGCGCGGCACGGCGCTCGGCGACGCGATCTTCACCGGCAAAATGCCACCCGCATACGGGAAGGTGGAGATTGTCGACGTGCCGCTGTTCCCGACAGACCTCGGCCAGGATGCCGACGGCACCTTCGGCCGGGTCGGGGGCGGCGAATACACCGACGTGCTGCTCACGCTGAAGAACAACCTCATCATCGGAATCCAGCGCGACATCAAAATCGAGACCAAGCGCGAGCCCGCGGACGAGGGCACGTACGTGTTCTACAGCCTGCGGACGGACGTGGCCATCGAGAACGTCGACGCCGTCGTGTTCCTGCGCTGCCTGACTCACAGGTGCTGAGCCATGCTGGCAAGGATCACCAACTATAGCTACCGCCAGGTGTTCCCGACGTGCATCGGCAACATCCGGCTCCCCCGGCAGCGGCCCGTGACCGACGAGTTCGACTTGCAGGCCCTGAAAGAGCTCAGCGAGTTCGAGCACGTGCACGTGGAGGTGCTCGGGGGCAAGGAGCTGGCGCCGCAGGTCGACTACGCAGGCTTCCGCATCAACGAGCTGCGAAGCATGGCCGCGCGCGCGGGCGTCAAGCGGGCGTTCCGCATGACCAAGGCGGAGCTAATCAAAACACTGGAGGAGAGAAATGTCACCACAGTATGAATTCCCTCACGCCAACATCGACACAAATCAGCCTGAGCTCTTCATCCGCGACATCCAGTTCCTGAACTACCACATCAACCACGACAAGTGGGACTGGTTCAAGTACTACACGCTGGCCGAGGCGCACAGGCTCGAGCTTGACTTCTGCTGCTTCGATGAGGACTGCTGGACCATCACAACGACCGAGGCCGGCAGCGGCAGCGCGACTGAGACCTGCGTCGACGCCGTAAACGGCGTGCTGCGCATCACGAACGCGGGCGGGGACAACGACCTCGACGAGCTGGTCTACGGTTGTGAGTGCTGGAAGCTGGTCGACGGCTTTCCGCTGTACGCGGAGTTAAAGCTCAAGGTCGACGAGCCGGGTGCCGCCGACTGGTGGTTCGGGCTCATCACGGGCGACTCGTGGTTTGCCGCACCGAACGACTACGTCGTGTTCTGGAGCGACGCGGTCGCCTACGGCGACGATGTCCACTTCGCGTGCTCGCTCAACGGCGCCATGACGGACGTGTACTGCCAGGACCTGCCCGACGACACATGGAAGATTTTCGGCTTCCACTGGGACGG
>CAZGNE010000035.1:0-9348 GCA_964527165.1 uncultured Candidatus Bathyarchaeia archaeon | reverse complement strand
TCCAGGTCCGTAGGCAATTCGTGCGGCTATGTTGTACAAGCCTTCTCTCGGGATTGTCACGTTCGCGCTGAGTGTTGATGGAGAGAAAGACTCGATCATGTCGCCTTGATAGGGTGTCCCAGCCAAGCGCCATCCTGGTGGTAGCTTATATCCGAAGGCATGCGCTGAACTCAGCAGGCATACTATTCTTCCCGAATACTGCTCAAGTTTATCGGTCACTTCTTTGATCTGATGGTCTAATGTTGACGATTTCACGATCGCGACAGCATCGACATCATTCCAGCCTGTGCCATCATTTGTTAAAGCAATTATATGAGTTCCTTTTTCCAAATACACTGAGCTAACATTCGTCCATTTCAAGAAAGCCCACGAATCGGCGTGAGGTCGGATTGTTCCAAGAGGAAGTCCGTCAACATGTATTGCCAGGTTTCCTCTGTGTTGTGCGTATCCCACGCGTACAAGAATTGTGTATTCTCCGTACTTTTCTACGTCAAAAGGAATAGTTATTCTGTTGTTTCCGCAAGTTGTAAGGGTGTTTCCACCGAGGACAAGTGATCCTACTTCTCTCCAAGAACTGGCTGGTGCCCAATATTTGGTGTAATTTCGGCTTGCATCTCCATACTGAGAGGCAGTTATTACGTTCACTCTACCAGAAGAAAGCATTACTAGATCCAGTAATTCACTATCCGCAAACAATAAGGCTCTTGAATGGTTGAAAACCACATTTCCGAATATGTCTCGGTCATCTAGCTGGTCGGCGAATATGGGAACAGTTTGAGCAGGATTGAAAGAGTCGATTTTGAGAAGAGAAAAAAGACTTCTTAAACCGCCTGTGACAACAATGTGTTGGGTTGCCCCGAAAACTCTGGATGTATGGAAAGCATTTTCGAGTATAATAGATTGAGATTGATTGTAAACTACTACCGCTCCTTGTTGATTCAAGAAGAATGTTTTGGCAGTTTGGCTACTGTATGGAGGTATTACGACATATTTGTAGTTGAGAGTGCCCAGTAGTACAAGTAATTGATCCGTCATTGTTCCTCGAACTTGCTTGAAACGCAAGTGATCAACGAACACGCGTGACCTCAGTTCCCAACCTCCATCTTGAAGCACTGGCTTTTCATGGATAAAGGAGCTGTCGTAGCCAATGTCGTGACCCCAGCCTAGAGGGGTCAGCATTCCTGGGGATCCGATGTCAGTAACGTCATCAATGAGTAACCATTCACTAGGACTTCTTCCCACTGAGATGATTTTGAAGTCTCCTGGTTGCTCTGCAACCCATTCATACGGTGAAAGAGCATTTGCAGGTGGTCGATGCGCTTGGAGTCCATGCTGTAGAAAGAACCAGCATGAGAGGAAGCCGCTCAATAATACAAGGATAAGCAGGATCACGCAGAAATGGTGTAAGAAGTTGTGGAACGGTTTCGCTATTCTATCTAGTAGATCTGAGGAAAGTTGTACAGCACGTTTTTCACGGTCATTTGACCTCAGGATCAGGAGTGTTTCGGAAGGTTTTTCTTTGGTTTGCAGGGTTTTCCTTTTGGATATATAACTTATGATCATGCTTACGAGTATTGCTATGAAGAAAGCGTGAGAGAATGCCGTAATCATCGAAAACCTATTTGCTGCTCTGAAAACACTGAAGTGTGGAATGTTGAACCAAGCCCAAGTAAAAATGTTTTCAAATGGAGGGTAAGGTCCTTTGGCAAGGAAAGCTGAAATAAGTGCAGAGAACATAAAGAAGAATGTGTATCGATCCCGTCTGAAAAGTATCGTAGAATATGCAAGTAGATAAATGCCAAGCAATATTAGGGGAACAGGCAGTAGTTGGAAGTCTATCTCACCCCGAATATCAACGGCGTGAATGTATCCCCAAACCTCTACGCCTCTCAGGGTGAAAGAGTCCGTCATGTTTCTGTAACTGTGCATAAAAGCCTCTTCGATGTGATAGCCGAATTCCTGATAGTAAAACCTAGCGCGGACATCATATGTGAATGGCAAGAGGTAGAAAGCGGAGAGGAGAAAAACCAGAATTGCAGAGCATGAAAGCACTTTTGCGGTTCTCTTCAGTCTTTTTCGGATATTTGGTGCGTCTCTTGGCGTCAGAACATGAAAAGCTAGGAACAATCCCAAAAATCCTGTGTAAATGACGAATGATCCTGGGTAGAAACCCGTTAAACATATTGAGAACAACAATGCAAAGAGGATAACATCTTTTAGTCGTCCGTTTTTGAGAGCTCTGTCAAAAAAAAGAAACAGTAGAGGAGCGAGAGCGTAGCTGAAGAGTATGTCAACGTGCATTTCAGTGTATTGTGTGAATATCCACTGGTTTAGAGTGTACACGAGTGAGGAAGAGAAGGCGGCTAGGCTGCTGTGGGTGTGGTGATATGCGAAAGTGTACATTGAAAATCCCGCTACGAGGAACAGGGCAAAAGTGAAAACTTTGATGGTTTCAACTCCCCCTTGGCATGCTAAGTTTGTGATCATCAGGAAGAAATCCATAGAGTTTATTTGCTCGACAAATCCAAAGGAGTACGGGCGCCAAACATATAACCATCTAAAGTCTTGCCCATAGAGATATACTCTAGAAATCCAACCGAGGACGTCACCTCCGCCTGGCCAAGCGTCAGAAACGAAATTCCGAAATATGACTAGGGCTATTATGAAAATGATACAGAAATAAAAGAGGGCATATCCATACTTGCTCTTGATGAACTCTCTAAGCGTTACTGAAAAAAATGTTTTTGATTTGCTTAGCATTGTTGAGTCTCACAACCGACGATGGAATACGTTGTTATGATTTGAAGGTTTATAAAATTAACCGTAATGGATAATTGGATTTGTCAGGACATCCAAACTTATTTCTTTGTCTAGTTGGATGTGAACGTAGGGAAGCAGAATATCATAGACAAAGGGATGAGTCAAAGAAAAAGCATGCTAATACTGAAGATTTGCGGCGATCACAACAGTTTGGAGTATAGCTGGTGATAGGTTACCGCGATTTTTTCCCAAGAGTATTTTTGAGCGACAAGTTTTCTCGCGTTTGAACCAATGGTTTTCATCTGTTTCCCATCATTGAGCAGATCTAATATTTCATTTGCCAGAAGGTCTGATCGGCCTGGTTCTATGAGGATGCCAGTTTTCTTGTTTTGGATTATTTCGGCTGACCCTCCTATATTGGTTGCCACGACGGGTTTTGCGCATGCCATTGCTTCTATTATGGCTTTTCCGAAGGGTTCTCCAAGCGTTGGAAAGCAAAAGATGTCGCATTGTTGGTAGTATTTGGGCATTTGAGTGTGCGGGGCAAAACCTTCAAAAGTTACGTTCTTGCTTATTTTTAATGTTTCAGCCAGTTTTTGCAGAGGCTGCTTATCAGGACCGTTTCCGATTATTCTTAGTTTTATGTTCTTGTATTTTTCCATTACGATAGGCATGGCTTTGATTAGGAATTCTACTCCTTTTAGTTTGTAGAGATAACCTGCAAACAGCAGTTCTGGGTCTCCTTTCGGAGTGTTTTCATCTGAAGGTTTGAAAAGGTCTATGTCTACTCCTAATGGAATGACGCATATTTTTTCTTCGTCGAAAAAGTTTGAGTACATCTTTTTTACCTGATGTGTAATTGTTACTAGTTGATCACATTTTTGGATTGTTTTTCGGTGCAGGTGAGATGTCAGCATTTGTGAAGTCTTTTCGTCTAAGGGTCTGGGGTATATGTGAGCTGATAATGGACCGAAGACAAATGGAGGCTTCTTGGTTCTTTTTAGAATGGCGAGCAAGCTGAAAGTTTGGTTATAGACTGCGGGCAGCATATGATGTATTATGTCAATTTCTTGTTTCTTGAGAATTTGAGTTGATTTTTGGTAACTGCGAATTATGAATTTGATGTGGCTCATGTATTTATCAATCAGGTTGGCTGTTGGCAAGAATTCCTTATGTCCCGTTTGATGTAATGTAGTATTTTCCAAGGGCTTTTTTGTGCGAACCAAGGCTGAGACTGCTTCAAAGTGGTAATTGAATGGTTTCAGATTCTGGAAAATCCTGTAACAGGAGATTCCCTCACTTGATAAGAGATGATCAGTGAAGGTATAGGATGCCGAAGGAACCAGTATTTTAGTCATCGTTTAACCTTCTGGATTTTCCGAGATACTGACAACCTGAATGTGTGTCTGCTATGAATATTTGTCTTATCTTTGTCAAACTGTGTTCATGTGCACGATGGCTGTGAAGAATGTGAAAAGATGAGAGTTACATTGATGTTAACACTGTCGCCATTAGCAACGCTTTTTCAATGCCAATTTCTGGTAACGACTGAAGCCGGACGGGATTCTGAAAGCCTTCAGAAGCAATCATGTATCGTATGTTTCTTGAAAGGTGTACGACAATTTCAAGTCTTCCGAAAATCGTGAGATGGCTATTGCTAAGCGTTTTCGGCGGATAGTCTTAACTGGTTTTGTTGCATTTGAAGTTGTTTCTCTTTCTTTGTGGATGCCGGCTCTGTTGCTATAGTTCCTAGAGATGAAGTATCATGGTTTGACGTTTTTGATGAGAAGCAGTGAGCACATGGTTATTCATACAAAAGAGTGTTAAAGACGTTTTGCAATAGGAGCGATGCCTCTGCAAAAGGGGAAAATGGGCGGGAAAGTTTTTGCTATGGCGGTCAAGTGGACAATAGTTCTTAGCAGTTCAGTTCTTCAGAGGAAAATCGAAGATGTATGAAGAAGGCTTACCATAGAAAGTTTAGATAGACAATATGTGTGGGTTTGTTATGAAGAAGAGTGACTGCAAGTTTCAGGTAAGTGGACCGGAATTGTGGTTTGGAGATTCGGCTTTGATTGTGGTCTTGACGGATCTAGTGATTCGGGAGTGTTCTGTTAATGGCGTTCTTGTTCAGCTTTAAAGGCTTGTGGCTTGCAGGTTCCCTTTTTGACAGTATGATCTGTTTTTGAGATGAAAATAAACAAAAAGTGGGAGAAAGAAAAAAAGGGTGGGGTGTTTTTATGGGTCGTGTATTCCGCCTTTGTCTTCGCCGTAGTGTTTCCAGTAGGTTTCGCTTATGGTGCCTAAGAGTTCTACGACTGTGAAGTCTGTTGGTTTGTAGCCTTCGCCTGAAGTGAGAGCGTAGTCAATTTCAACTATCATTCCTGTTATGCCAGCTGGTGCTTCTTGCAGTTGATATATGCCTTCTTCATGGAACCATTTGGTGATGTAGTAGGTGTCTCTTCCCCAGTGTCCCCATATCAGGAGCAGCACGGTACCGTTTATGTCCTTGTATGTTGTGATTACTGCGTAACCGACTGTGTTGCTTGATTCATAAGCATTCTTGTTCCAACAAGTTATAGCCGATATTTTGTTTTCCCAAGGTGCGTAGTCTGTGAATTGACCTATCCCGAAGAATGCTGGTGTAAAGTCGTTTCCATACCATGCCAACATGTTAGCTATTGGACCGCCCACGCCTATCATGTTCGACGTTGTGATCGGCCAATGTCTGCACCAGTCGTTCTTCAAAGCTGTCCTGAAGTCCATTTCTTCGTGATAGTAATAGTCTGCCAACGTGTTGCCTGAGCCGAATTTAGCCATCACCCATGGCATCTGCATAGAGACATCTGAAGTATATCTGTCGGCTCCCGCTAAGCCATATTCGACTTGCTTGTTCTTGAAAGCAGCTGAAACCATTGATAAGCCTGCGGAGTCAACAGCGTGTGAGTGTTGTCCAACGACGCCCCATTCTTGGCGTCCCATGTGCTTCTCCCTGTAATATGAAGCAACGTGGTAGCTTACGGACAGAGTCAACGTTCCATATGTTTGTTGTTCGGTTTCGTTTGTCCAGACGACAAATCCGACGTTGATGCTAATTTCTAGTGTGTGGTTAAGGTACAGCATGTGTATTGTTTCAGCGTCTAGCGGCCAAGTAACAGTAGGATCGTTAGGGGCGGTTACGTTCTTCCAGATGTTGCCAATGGTGAAGTCAGTGATGTTGCCGACGACAGTTCCATCAATTGTCTGCACGTCGAATATGATGTCTATAGGATCGTGCAGATTGTCAATGTCTGAAACGTAAGTTTCTTCTATGAAGACTTTGAAGTCTGTTTCGTCCCACCGCCATTGTTTCATGTGTCCACTAGTCCAATTTTCGCGCCCAGCTTCTGTCAAGTAGAAATCCCAGCCTGGGAACTCCATTTTGAGCCCGTGACCGACGCCCAAACCTGACTCCCACGTCGTATCTAGTATGTATCCTGGATAAGCCATAGTTTCGTTTCCATGCCATAATGTTACGTTCTTTGTTAAGCTCTGAGTAGTTGTCCATTCCCAGACTCTTCCGTCAGCAACATCTGGCTTCGTGGAGTAGAGCAGTTTATAGCTGCCTGATGTCAAACCGCTTATCACGCCGAAACCGTCGGCATTTACAGTCACGCTGTAATCGCCTTCTCTGCGGTTCATCAATTCTCCCGTTACAAGGTTTTCGACTCTCTCAGCAAACACACAGTATTGATCCCATTCTGCGGTTGAAACATAATGGAATGGCCGTCTCTGAGTTGTGGTTCCAGTGCCTGTGAAATATTGTACCCACTGTTTAGTTTCCTTGTGCACTGCGCTCTGCAGGTCCCACGGGTTGAAGTACTCGTCAAGCTGATACCTTGTTTCCCTGTCAATAACATTGCTGTGACCTGAGCCTCTGTTGGCATCGTCTCCGTCGTTAAGGTCAGTCACGCCGTAAATGGTGACAAATCTATACTGCTGCTGGTCAAACCCGCCGTCCATCGTCATTCTTCCTTCCGGCTTCATTTCAAAGTCCCATTCGCCAATGTAGTAGGGTATTGAAGGTTCTGTCCTCGGAGCCACTGCATCAACGCTGTGAGGATCACTTGCTGTCAAAGATCTCCACCACATGCCCCAACCGTCAATTTCCCAGTCTGAAAGGCTTGGCCAGAAGGCAGCCCACCAGACGTAGCCGGCTGAAGGCTTGATTGCAACTGCCAAATCGTATGTGGGGTTAGTTTCCTGTGGGTACGGCCCTGCCCTAGAGTAATTCGCGAATTTCGGGTTCGTAGGATGGCATGGATCTTGTGTAACGTTCAAAACCCAGTCGCGGTCGTAAACTGTAGGCAGTCCTTCTTGGTTGCCGTCTGTGTAGAAGTGGTAGTAGCTCGTGTAGCCGTGGGCCTGTGTGCCAAGGTCAACTTCGCCTCTGTTGCTGAACTGCACTTTCATCTCGTCAGCGTATTTCTCATGCACCAAGGTCTTCAAATCCTTCAGAAGGACAACTTCTTTCTTAACCTTGTTGAAGACTATGGTATAGCGTATTTCAAGCAGTGGAATGTCTTCCACAGGGAAATGATCATAGATCACGGTGCGCAACAAGGCAATGAATTCTCGCGGACCATCATACAGCACGGTTATCGGATCAGTCACCGCCGTGCCGTTGGTCTTTCTTCCGCCGTATTGCAAGCCAGCAGCATAGTTGCCAATCTCATATCCTGGGTCTCTCGGATCCTCATAACCATAAGTTGTGTGCCAATCGCCTGTCCAGTCAACTCTAAGCCATGGACCGCCAAAGTTGGTAGCGTCTGAATGCTGTGCGGTTGCCCACACATTACGCCACGTGTTATGTATCCTGTGGAAATACGTGATGTTTACAAGCCATCCTTGAAGCCACGCTGTCTTGGCAATTGAGCCCACTGGTGTTCCGGCTGGAGGAGCAAAAGGATCCACTGCTCCGTATTCCAAGCCAACATTGTCTTTAGTGTTTATCATTTCTCCGTATTTTGAAAAACCGATTTTCAGGCTCTTATCAGTAGCATACGGGTAAAGCCAGTAAGTGTCGCTGTCGAGCACTCCTTCAACAGTCATGTACCAATCGTCAGGATCAACTGCATATGCAGTTGGAACTGTAAGCAAAGGGGTTAAAGTAGACAATAGAAACACTGCACTAATCAACATTGCTATTATGGATTTTTTCATTTTTCTTATTCCTCATTTTACTATTGTTCTTTTTATAGTGTTAAGGTCTCTCTTTAAAAGGTTTTCCATAATAAAAAAGAAACCATCAGAAAAGCATAAATTCAACACTTATTCATTCTCAAGAACTCTGGAATAAGCTGTCCACAGAACAGCCTTCCACACTAGCACAAAATAAACTCCCAACCTTATCAACTAGCTCTTCTGAGTAGTGCCGTTGCTTACTATCTGCATCTCCAAGTTTTCAGAATCAAACCCAAAAGCTTCAACAAACCTCCTACCACAACCATGTAGACTCCATAAGAAAAAGCCCAACCAACACTATCAGAAAAAACCAGAAACGAAACAAAGGACAAGATGATGGACACGAGCAGAATCAGCGTTGGCAAAACATTCTTTAAATAAGCATAAAGAAGAAGAGCCAACACCCCTAGTACAGCAGCAAGCCTAACTCCGACGTTAACCACAAGCATTGAAAAGCTATCTTCAAGAAAAAGCACACGCCAACCAATTGGCAAAGGAACAGAAAACGGCAAGAACCAGTGTTCACCGTAAGCTACTGCCCAAGGAAAAAGTTGAAAGAACATCCAAAAAACATCCCACTATCACCAGACAAGGCACCAAACGAGAAAAAACGAAAACTTTAACACCCACATTCTCAGATACATGCCCAGAATCAAGTTCACCATTGGAACAAGTAAACATCAGGCTGTCCTCCGACCTCCAGCAAATAGCAAACCAACCTTATACAAGCCAAGCCTTTTTAAATGTTCACTAAAGACGAGGAAGACCCAGAAACAAAGTGGAACCCAATAACCTCAACCAAACCCAAACGAACATAATCCACCATCCTCAACCCACAACAACTCCCTCACCCTCTCAGGAATAGCAACCTTGCCCCATGAAAACCAGAACCACAAACTACTCCACACAACCACCAAACACAAAAAGCAACAAAAAACATTCAAAAGTTACCAAATTCAACCCACAAAATACCATCCGCCCCGCACCAAAACCAAAACAAACAACAATCAACGAACGAGAAAACATAATACATGAAAAATGCAAAAAAAACAAAAACAGAACCAATGCAACCAAACTAGTTTACCAGTTAAATAACCAAGTGATCAGTCTTGAAGTAAGCAACTGCAAAACTTTGTTTTTACAGTTACTTACTATCGAACATAAATACGAGAATACCGAACTTTAACTAGGATGATCCAAACTGATGAACCTCATTAAAGCCAAACTAATCGTAGACGGCGAAGTACAAAAAGTAGGCTACAGGGACCTAGTCCAGCAAATAGCCAGACGGCTAAACATTAAAGGCTCTGTAGAAACCAGAAAGACGGCACAGTCCAAATAATCCTCGAAGCCCCTAAAGAAGCCCTA
>CAZGNE010000034.1:0-9520 GCA_964527165.1 uncultured Candidatus Bathyarchaeia archaeon | reverse complement strand
ACAAAGCAGTCTCACCAACCTACTTCAACACATAATAAAGGGACAAGGCAGCGCGGAAGCGAATTCAGGATAAGAGATTATCAAAAGATAGTGGTGTAGAGGAGGTGAATCGAAGATTGTTCCACAAGCCATAAGAATTGATATGGATAAGTAATATGAAGCTCGAAGATATGCTTCAAGGTGTGGTGCGATGAAATCAAGAGAAGTTGTTTTTCTCAGCCTCGTGTTTCTATGCTTGTTGCTTATGTTCTCGACAACATTTTTCGTGCCTGTGAAGGCAGATTTGACAATAATGCAGACTACGTTTAAGGGGTCATGGTTGTTTGATGTTGACACTGGACGAAACGTTGAATGGGAAAACCGAAGCACAGCTGATCTCTGGTATCATCACGTTGATGAGTCTGAAAGATACATAAAGTCTTGGAATGGAGCCCAATTCGCAAATCTGGGCATTGTCGATTTCGACTCTGTCGTAGACTGTTCTGTGTATTCGCTTTCGACAAATCCAATAAACGCTAGTGTCAATAACAACACGATTCCAGATGGTGCAGTTTTGGTCATTAGGACTAATATTGGGAATTATGCAAAAATGCGGATTGATCACTATGATGTACATCTAAATGTAACGATAGTTTATCAAGACACTCCAGGCTCACCAATAGTGCCAGAGTCACCGTCATTTCTCATAATACCATCATTCATTGCAATGACACTACTGGCAGTCATCATCTGTAAAAGAAAATACACATTCTGACTTCTTTTTTCTTAATTTGTAAACAAGCATCAAACTAATAACATTGATCGATCGAAACGAAAGCCTTGAGAGAACTGCGAGACCAAAGAGAGATAGATTATTCCGTTATTCTCGCCGTTATTTCTTACCTTTATGATATTCTGGTGGGAGTTTAACGTTCCGTCTTTCTTTCCTTTTCAGTTCTTTCTCTCTCTGCACTTTCATGTGGTGTTTATGATCCATGGCTTTCTCTTTCTTGCCTTTGGGCATATCTTGGATCTCCTGCAAATTATTAGACATTAATGTTGCTTTTAAGAGCATTGGTATTCACGCGCCCCAATCCAAGGAGTGTATATACCCGTGAAGAATCCATGGGATTTTCTAATTTCTATTTTCTAAATCAGCAAAAATTTTACAAATTCCATTTTTTCATTCTCGTTTAGAATTTTGGAAAATTAGAAACTAGATTGCGTTACCTTGATTTGCGAAATGCAATACACCCAACAAGAGTGGCAGTTGAATCGTGATATCAAAACAGAGAGGCTTAATAGAGATGGGTGCGCGCTATGGGAAAACTGTTTTAAGCATTATGAAGTAATGATATCGAGGTGAAGAGCATGATATTCGTGACTTTGATGTTGCCTAGAGGAAAAGGTGCTAATGCAGTCAAGTACCTTAAGGAGCTCAAAGCGCCTAAAGGAATAAAAATTCGAGACATTTTCTTCGCTTTCGGCAAATATGATACTATGATAGTGTTTGAGGCTCCAAATGAGCGGACAGCCATGAATTTCATAATGGAAACAGGATTCGCAACGGAATACACGATGGAAACGATGATAGTCGTTCCTGCAGAAGAAATCACAGGCAAACCCAAGTAGTAGCAAAACAAGTTTCACCCCACTTCAAGGTGTGCACACTCTCTGTTTATTCGAGGCATGAAGATCACTAGGTAAGCACAAGGCACAATTCAGGATCAGACTCATGACACAGAGCCTGCCCTCGGATGTGATTTTCTATTTTCTGAACAAGAAAAAATATTAGAAATTCCATTATTCTACCCGATTAGAATTTTAGAAACTTAGAAAACCTGAACGTTATCTGAAACTTGAAAACTCAGAATCTGAAAAAAGACATTGCTCCGCCCACTCCAGCCCCATCACCGCCAGAGACTCATTTTGGGTGTTGTGCAAATTTGTGAAGAAAGTTCAATTATCTCATCTTTCTAATACTATTGGCAAGATGAGTCGCCCAGTAAAGATAGCTGATTATGACCCGAATTGGCCTAAACTCTTTGAGAAAGAGAAAAAGCTGATCTTGGGTGCAGTAGGGAACATTGTCGTTGGAATTGAGCACATTGGTAGTACTGCTGTCCCCAACTTGAGGGCAAAACCAATAATCGACATTCTAGTTGCTGTGAACCATCTTAGCGATGCTAATAATTGCATTGAACCTCTACAGATGATTGGTTATGAATACCATCCTGGACATGAAGCTCAGATTCCTGAGAGACGATTCTTTGGTAAGGGTGGACCTCTTAAAGAACAGCATTACCATTTGCATATGGTTGAGCTGACGAGTGACTTCTGGAAGAGACACCTGTTGTTTCGCGATTATCTTCGAGCTCATCCAGAAGTTGCCCAAGAGTATCAGAAACTTAAGAAACAGCTAGCTTTGGAATATGGAAGAAATCGTGAAGGCTACACCGAAGCGAAGGCACCATTTATTGAGTCCATTGTTGCCCGAGCAAGAATCGAGAATGAAGGTTCGTAAATATAACCCCCGCCACCGCCAATGATTGACTATGTCTGCGTAGCGGATGTTGGTCTACTGCTTTCTTCTAGTTTTTTCTATTCATAGAATCCAATGTAGGAGATTGTCAGAAGACAGTCGTTTAGGGGAATTGGATTGAAGTTTCTTCCAAAAATCATAAAAGCTGAACTAGGTATAAATTGAACGATGAATTATGAGACGGCTTGTGCTTGTAATTTTTGCTTCTTCTTTGTTGGTTCTCCTGATAATCGCACAGAGGTCAAACATTCCAGCTGTTGAAGCTTCTACCACCATATTTCAGGGAGATCTAGTCTTGACTGGAAACAATGTGACCGTGATTGAGGAGCGATTTGACATCAATGGAAGCATCATAGTGAAAGATAACGCTACGTTGATTCTGAGAAATGCGATGCTTAATTTCACAGCGACTGAGAGCTTCCAGTTTGAAATGAGCTTTCAAAACCCTTCAAGCGGCAATCCAAGGTTAGGCATAGAAAACGCCACGATAACCGCAGGCGACTACTATCTTGAAGCCGATTTGTACGGAAATAGCACGGCATCAGTGAATATGCTTTCAGCTCCAAGGCTTTACCTCTATGGCTATGGATCGTCTGTAATGATGATATCAAACTCCTCGATACTTGATGTCGGCGGCATGGCTTCTTCTATCGTGAACGTATCAAATTGTTCACTGTGGGCTGCGGAAGTTCGGGACAATTCAACCTATGGCTTGCTCAATTGCACAATTCAGATTTTGCAAGCTTACAGCACGAACAATATAAATGTGGTAGGCTCTTTAATCGAGAATTATGCTGCAATTGTGGCTAAGGCGGCAAACTGCTCAGTTGATCGACTTGCGCCAGGCTTTGTTACATCTTGGGGTTTTCAGCAGGACTGCTCAGTTCTGATAGCCCCGGGCGGTTGGGCTTCAAACCTTACCTTGACAGATACGCAAGTAGATGACTGGGTCTTCGAAGCGTATTCTACTTCAAACGTCACAATATCAAACTCGGATCTACGAGCAGTCTACCTTGCTAACACTGCCAAGTTGCGGCTAACAAATTCAACTTTCCAGATCCACAACATTGGAGATCAGTCTGAGGTTCTTGTCGACTGGTACCTTGACGTTCATGTGGTTGATTCTATTGGACAAGATGTTCCATCCGCAATCGTGAATGCTTACTGCTCGAACGCAACGCTTGCGGGGTCAGAGCCAACGGATGCAGGAGGCTGGGCAAGATTAACTCTGATGGAGAAGATGTTGAATGCCACTGGAGAATATCCAGTTGGAAACTACACTGTGGAAGCAACATACGAAACACACTCAAACAGCACAACAATAGACATGACAGACAACCAAATTATCATTTTAGAACTACCAGACTTCGTAATTCCAGAGTTTCCATCATTCCTTATTATACCACTATTCATGACAGCAACACTACTAACGGCAATTATCGCCAAAAGAAAACAGAATAGAACCTAACCGCATGTTTCTTGAATTGCGAAGAGGAGTGTGACCGGCCTGAGCCTGACTGGAGCAACACGGTTGAAATGCTGCTGCGCAAAGGCGCCAAAGCCTACAGGCAACACGCCACAAGAAAATATTTTCAGCAAACCTGCGTATGGTTCCTTATGGCAGAAAATGCCTGTTTGTTCAGGACAGACCGGCTCAGAAAAATGGGGTTTGTGTTTTCTTTGGATGTTTTTTCTTTGCAAAGACGAAGGCTATTGCCGAGAGACACATAAACAGCGTCAGGATTAGGGCTGATGGAAACTCTGGTATGACGTGGGTGCCTTCGATTACAACGGTTTGTGTGCTGTGAGTGTAGGTGAAGTATAGGTGTGTGTAGTTTCCGTCTGTGGTTAGAGTATAGTCAGTTATCTGCTGGTCGCCTACGGTTATGGTCCACCCGTTTTCAGCCCATAACAATGCTTTGGGAATGGTTACGTTGCAGAATCCTGTTGACCCCCCTGTGCCTGTGACGTTGAAGCTTATCTGTTTTAGGGGTTGGCTGAAGTTGAAGTCTGAGATTGTTGAGTTGCTGGTGACCGCCACTGGATAGGTTTCTTCTTCCCAAGTGACGTCAAAGACTATTTCTGGCGGAATAGCCTCGACGAAAATGGCTTCCAGCGTGTAATTGGCATTCATTATCACGGTTATCGGGTTTTCTGTTCTTTCTTCTCCATTAAGCAGCCAATAATCAAATGAATAGCCTAACTTTGGGATTGCTGTTACCTCTACAACTGTGCCGTTGACATACGTGTGTGTTCCCGGGGAAGGGGTGGTCGTTCCGCCAACTGTCGCGAAAATCGTTAGGGCGTATGTTGTTGAACTATAGGGATACATTAGTGGATAGTTGTCTTGGTTGTCGGCGTCTATTACGTAGGGCGTGTCCCATATGCCTGAGCCGTCCAGCTCTTCAGCTTCAGGATACCTCGCCTCGTAGTCGCTCCAGTAGTTGCCGCCGCTGGTAGGGCCGTCGTCCCAATCATTAATCGAAGCTGAAACAAACGGGTCGTCCCACGACGCGTCACGCACTTGCTGGGTGTTGTCCAAGAGGTTGTTGTGGCAAAGCCTGTTGTTTGAGGATTCATAGAGATCGATGCCACGACTATTGTTTGCTATAGTGTTTCCCCTTATGCAGTTATCTGAAGAGCGCCAGAGCCCGATGCCACCCCAGTTGTTTGTTATGGTGTTTAGGCTAATGCTGTTGTCTGAAGATTCGAAGAGCTCGATACCAGACCAGTTGTTTGTTACTGTGTTTCCGGCTATTGTTGTGTTGCTTGTTCCAAAAAGCTGTACGCCTACTGCTGTGTGGGATAGGTTGAGATTTTCCACAGTTATGCGGGTGCAGTTAACCAGTATCACCTGCCCCGCGTTTTCCACCGCAAGGTCTGAAACGCCCTCAAGGTAAACCAGGGGCTTGCCATTCACTAGGTTATCTACAACTATATTACCGTAAGAATGCAAAACGTACAAGCCGTCGTCAACGAAGACGTTCTCGCTTACGTTGTTGTCTGAAGATTTGAAGAGATGGATGCCATGCATGTTGTTTTCTATGGTGTTTCGGCTTACGTTGTTGAAAAAAGAATTTCCAAGCCAGACGCCAGTAAAGTTGTTTATTGTTACATTGTTTCCAACTACACTGTTGTAGTTTGAATCGAGCTTGATGCCAACGTTGTTGTTTGTTACGGTGTTGCCGTTTACGCTGTTGTGATTAGAAAAATTTGGAGACCCATTGACGTAGACGTCATAGAGCCCGATGCCAAGTTCGTTGTTTGCTATGGTGTTTAGGCTAATGCTGTTGTCTGAAGAGCCAAAGAGCCAGATGCCTTGACCATTGTTTGTTATGTTGTTGCCATAAATACTGCTGTTTGAAGAAGAGCTTAGCCAGATACCATAGTAAAAATGCTTGCTATTTATTTGTCGGATTGTCACGTTTGTTCTTCCAGACAAGTCTATTCCTTTGGAACTGAAAGCTCCTGTTCCTTGAATTGTGTAGTCTGCCCCGTTGAGTGTTATGTTGTCCCTTTCAACAATTATCCCGTCACCAGAGCTTGCGATGTTGCCAGCCAAAGTGTACGTCACACTGTCAAAGGTTATGATTGGCGCATCTGAAGGCTCTATGCTTCCGTCAGCACGAATGTAAATGGGTTCAGTCCAAAGAATTGCCTTAACGGGCTGAACATTAAATGCCAACGCGCTTGCCAACAGCAGCGCAATTCCAACTGCTGGTGCTATTCTAGTTCTGATAACCATAACTTGCACATTCTCCTTGCATGCAACTGCCAATGTAAGCTTTCTAGGCTGATAAATGCTTTGCGCAAGCACATCCCACGCAACCCACTAATGGTTCCCAATCTACCCGAGCAAGCCCAAACCCTTGCATACCCGAAAAAGCCCGTGCCAAATGAATGATGCTCCTAAATAGGGCTTGTTATTCGTGAAAATTGTTTAAAACCCTCCAAGCAAGCTTTAATTATAGCTCAGAGGCTAAATATGGGGTTTTAACGCTTTGGGGGCTGTAACGGCTGATCGGGTGCGTTCAAGGCTCGGCTTCACAGCGTCAGATATTGCTGATGCTGACGTTAATAGTTTCATTGCTGAAGCAGCAGCAATACTCTGCGAAGAAGCCCAACTGGCTTTAGACTCTGGTGACTGCACGGAATCGCAGGCAAACGCCATAGCCAACCTAGCCGCCATCTACTGCTACTGCAAAATAACAGGCATAGCTTCAACAGGCTGGACCGTGAATCTAGGAACAATAAGCTTCAGCGGACCAGCCGAGCGCGTTGCCCAACTCGAATTCTTGAAAAAGCAGGTGCAAAGCTGGATAGAACGCAACCGAGAAATTTACGTGGGGAGTGCATAACCGTGCCTGCCCAAATACAGTTCCGCCTAGACGCCAAAACATTGGACAGGTGGGCTGGCCTGATTAAGCATAGGCATTTTGAAGTTTTTGATGAGCTGCTCGCCCGAAGCGGAGACTTGATCGCGAAAACAATGAAGCAGAAAGCTCCTGTTCGCACAGGCTTTCTCAAGAACAGCATAGTGATCCGCAAAGGCAAGAGCCACGTTGAAGTCTCGCCTACTGCTTCTTACGCTGCTTACGTTGAGTTTGGCACCAAGCCGCACATTATCGAGCCAGCCAACGCAAGTGTGTTGGCTTTTGAAGTTGGCGGGCAAACGGTTTTCGCGAAGCGCGTGCAGCACCCAGGCTTTCCAGGAAGATTCTTCGTCAAAAGCACAAAGGAAGAGTGCCTGCCCAAGATCCAAGCCCTAATTCTCGATTATTACAGGCTGCTTTTCAGAGGCGAAGACTGATGGCTGAAGTTGAAGTCGTCAAGAATTTCGGCCGAGACGCCCTGCTCAGGCGCAAATGGCTGAAAATGTGGGAGACCCTAGGCTGCAGAATCCTGCGCATGCCAGAGTGGATGCAAGAAATAGTTTTGGAAGACGTGAACACGGCTGTCCGCAACCGCATAGCCACCATGGAAATGATTAACAAATTCAAGAGGCAAGCCAAATGCTGAACGAGGTAACGCAGAAAATCCTAGACCTGCTCAAAGCTGATTCAGAGCTCGGCATTCCAGAGGCTAACTTCTTTTTCGGTCCGCCTTTCACGCGAAACCTGGCTCCGTTCTGCTACGTGGTTTGGGCTGGAGGCCCAATACGAGTTGAAACCTTCGGGAATGAATTGTGGCAGCACGACTGGAGCCTAGTCATAGTTGACGTGGCAAAAACAGACAACCTGGCAGAACAGAGCGTTCTGGCAAAGATTGAGCGGGCAAGAACGGTTTTGGCGTCTGATCATACGCTTGGAGGCCTAGTAAGGGACAGCCTGGTCACGAGCATGGAGGGCGAAACCATGACTGTTGGCACCGATTGGGGTCGCGTTACCCAGATCATCGCAGCGGCGCGTTTGGTGCTGCGTTGAAGTTAACAAGCCAGTATAGGCTGGCTCGGGCACGCTGCCCTTAGGGGCGGGTGCAAACCGAAAAAACGGGAGTGTGAAACATAAAATATGGGATCGTTGGGGCGCGAAGGCGTCATCAAGAAAGGCGACACCGCCATTGGCAGCGTCAAGAACGTGAGCCTAGGCGCTAGCGCTGACCTGATCAAGGAATACGTTTGGGGCGATGATGAGCCTGACACGCTTGCGAGCGGGAACAAGAGCTACAAGATCAGCATCGAAAAACTGTACGTGGACAAGACTTATGCTGAGGACGTGATCAACGGCACAGCCTTGACCATAGAGCTTCATCCGGAAGGCACAGGAGCAGGCAAGCAAAAGATCACTTTGACAGGCGTAGTCCTGAACAGCTGGGACTATGAGCAGGCTCAAGACGGCATCATCGGCGAAAGCGTAGGCGGCGAAGCCAAAACCCTAGCGTTCGGAACCCAAGCGTAGCCTGGGTGCATAGCCATTGACCGAGAAGGATAAGGCTGCTGAATACAAGCGCAAGCTAGCAGAGCATGATGCTGAAGACGCTAAGGCAGCTAAGCTCTTTGACCCGCAAGAGCTCGTTAAAGAATCAACATCAATACACGAGAAAATCCACCCGAAACATGGCCTAATCAAGTACGGAGTCTTAACCACGGACGAGCTTTTCAGCCTAGACAAGATCACAAACCCTAAGGATAGAGCCAAAACACTGTTGTGGATGATGCTGCACAAAGCTTATCCAAACTTGACGAAGGAAGACGTGGGCAAGTTTCCAGGCATGAAAAGCGGAGAACTCATGAACTTCCTGCTAAGCGACACAGATTTTTTAATCCCAGCTGGCAAAGCCTCACAAAATGGGTCAAGAAAAACCCTCAAGCACAGGAAACAGGCCTAATAGCCTATCATTATGGCTACAGGCTCAACGAAATCGGCAAGCTAACCTCGTTTCAGCGTGACTTTCTTCTCGCTTGGCTAAGCTGGCATTTTGGGAAGCAGCAGAGGAGGCGATAAACTGAATTGAGCTTTGAAATCACGGGAACCATGAAGCTGGTGGATGAGGCCAGCGGAGCCGTTGAAGCCGCAGCAGGAAAAATCAAAGGCGCCTTAGCCGGAGTGGACGAAGCAAGCCACAAAGTTTCTCTCACGCAGGCGGAGATGAACAAAGGCGCAAAAGACGTTGTCACTGGCCTTAGCGGAGCAGCAACTGCAGGCTTCGGCTTGTATCTGGCCTATGACCGCCTTCAAAACATGCAGTATCAGGTGCAGAAGGCAAACTTGGCTGTTGAGCGGGCAAGCTATCAGGTGGCTCAAGCGCAGGAAGCGTATAACAGGGCCTTGGAAAAGTACGGGCCAGACAGCAACCAAGCAGTTCAAGCAGCAGAAAAGCTAAGATTAGCTCAGGAACAGCAGGCCTTGGCTAGTGAACGGGCGCAGATGGTTCAGAACAACCTTGGCAACGCGATGATGCAGACAGGCTTGATGGTCATACCTTCGCTCATCACCATGATTACAAGCTTGACGAAGGTGAAGGAGGGCTGGGCAGCCGCCCAAGCATTCTTGAACAAGA
>CAZGNE010000033.1:0-9666 GCA_964527165.1 uncultured Candidatus Bathyarchaeia archaeon | reverse complement strand
TTCCCAGTTAGCGCACTAGCAGGCGGCGGATACAAGACCTATGGTGTCAACCAGACCTTTTCAACTTTTGGAGACTTTTCAGGATACGATAAGTTCAGCATGATCTTCACAAACGTAGGACCAACACCAGTTAACGTAAATCTGAAAATGAACACGGGCTGGACCGTGCCTCCGCCTGAATGGGCAGCAGCATGGCGCGACACTTTCTGGCAAAGTAGCTGGACATATCTTGATCCAGGTGAACATAAAGTTGTAACGCTAGATTTTTCATCTGCCGAGGTTTATAACGCTGGTGACGAGCAAGAATATGGTGCACGTCCTGATGGAACAACTGGTGTGGCCGTCTGGAGGTTGGACGAGGTTAGCAATATAGGCTTCCAAATACTTGCTGATGGCGACGCTTCAGTAATCGTTTCAGCCAAGCCACAACCTTTTACAGTATATGTGGATGATGACTATGGTAGCTTTACACCGGGTTGGGGCTACGACCGTTTTGACAACATCCAAGATGGAATAGAAGCTGTTGCAGAAGGTGGAACCGTATACGTACATGCAGGGATCTACATGGAGCAATTGACAATCAGCAAGAATGTGGCGCTGCTGGGATATGCTGGAGCAAAAATCGTGGCCTCTGATACAAGAAATACATACACATTCGTCGAGTCTGCAGCGACATGGGACCCAATAATCTTCGCTTACGGCGGCACAGAGAGTAGTGGCGCAGTGAGCGGTCCTGGAACAATCAACGTAACAATCGACGGGTTCGAAATAGAGGGTGGAAACAAAGCTGAGACTGCAAGATTCACCGCAATACTTTATCGGAACGTCAACCCCGGCATTGTTTCAAACAACAACATTTCCCTCTTGCTCTGCCCTGATGGGACAGGAAAAGGTCCACAGACATTCGGCGTCATGATCTACGGCGATTCCGATGTGACTATTGAATGCAATGAGATCAGAGACTTCAGTCGAGGAGGCATAGGCGTCAGTGGAGACGATGGGTCTCAACCTGATCCAATCGCGGTTGTCACAGGCAACAGGGTCTTCGGGAATGGCTTGGAGACAGAAACTGGCTGGTGGGCTGAAAATGGCATACAAATAGGCTGGGGAGCAGGTGGAACTGTCATCAACAATACTGTGAGCAATTGTCAAGTGAATAGCCCCAGTTGGGTGGCCACAGGAATCATGGTCTACAAAGCTACAGAAGGAGTAAATATACTGGACAATACAGTAGCAGATTGTGATGTAGGAATTGCCGTGATATCGCCATCATTCGACATAATTGACGGCAATACTGTAACAGGATGCAGCCGGGAAGGAATAAGGCTTGGATGGCCTGTCAACAACGTGACTGTTTCCAATAACATCCTGAGCGAAAACTGGGCAGGCATCGGGGTTTGGGACGCGTCAGATAACACAATTGAGAATAACATCATCGATAAAAACGATTACGGCATATATATGGACGGCGACTCCCACAACAATCTGATTGTACACAACGAGATCCGAGACAACACTGTAGACGGAATCCACATCGAACCCTACTATGGCGTCGATCCTTCGGGAACCAAAATACACTACAACAACATTACGGGTAACGGCAATTATGGAGTGAACAAACTAGGCACTGAGATAGTAAACGCAACACATAACTGGTGGGGTGACTCGAATGGACCACATCACGCAACAAGCTGGACACACCTAGGCGAACCTTATGGGCCACACTATGGTCTAGGTGATAATACAAGCGATCAAGTGCTCTACTATCCTTGGCTAAGTGAACCTTCTGGGGCCCCTGTTGAACCACCAACCGCGAACTTCACTCATTCGCCCCTTGAACCCAAAGCTGGAGAAACCGTTACCTTCGATGCTTCAGCTTCAGAGCCTAACGGAGGAACAATCGTACAGTACCTATGGGACTTCGGTGACGGAAACGATGCAACAACTTCGGAACCGACGATACAATATGTGTACGAAAATCTTGGAACATACAACGTTACCTTAACCATCACAGACAGCGAGGGCTTGACCGATTCAACATGGAAACAGATAGCAGTTATTCCCGCAATTATTCCCACGTTCGCATACATGTCAATAGAACCCTCAACATATCAAGCCAAACTGAAAGGAGAAACCTTCACCGTTGACATAAAACTCTACAACATAACGGAAAACATGCAAATCGTGGGAGCAGAATTCAGACTCCGATACAACACTACCTTACTACAAGTCGTCAACGTAACCGAAGGCTCATTCCTCCAAGAATTCGCAGTAGCACCCCACCAAGGAACCTTCTTCATACGAGTAGTCAAAGAAGACTATGCGCTTGTAGTTGTGATAATAATACCTGATGAGCATGGTGTCTACAATTACTTTCCGAGTGGAAACGGAACCCTAGCCACCATAACCTTCAAGGCAATTTATCAGCAAATGGGACTTGAAGAACCATCTCTTTCATGCAATCTGCGGTTATTCCAGACGAAAATTGCTGACAGCACAGGGAAACCTCCTGGAGTGCCCCATAACACCTATCATGGATACTACCGAATCTCGCCAACTGTTATGGGCGACGTAAACTACGATGGAGTAGTGGACATCTTTGACCTCACGGCAGCTGCACTTGCCCTTGGTTCAGTCCCTAGCGACCCTAACTGGAATCCTGACGCAGACCTAAACAGAGATGGCATTGTCGACCTATATGACTTAGTCACCATAGCACTACATCTAGGCGAAACAATACCATAAAACCCCTGAGAACATGCAGCTCTCTTAATCCCCCTCTTTTTTCATCAAATAAAAGTGAGACAATCCAAACTAGACCCCCCCAAAACGCCATAAGACCATCGGCAACCATCATACAACGTAAATACGCCAAATTATCATTAAGACAAAAGAGTCTTAGCAGCGCATTTAACATCTACATTCAACATCAAACTATCTTCAGCACATAATAACGAGATGGCAAATAACTGTACAAATGGCACAAATCTAATATATTCGAGCTTGGTGTATATGGAAGGTGGTGAAAAAATTGAGAAGAACACAAATCTTCGTAACGGCGGAAACGCTACTAGTCGCTGTAGTCTTAATGTTGATTTTTTCAGCTGGAGTTGCTGTTCCAGTCAACGCCCAAACTACCGTGGTTTCCATAAAACCCGCAGAGGTGGAAGTTCCAGAGCCAGGTCAGATTTTTACGGTTGACGTGAACATTACAGATGTAACAAACCTCTATGGCTACGAGTTCAAACTCTTCTGGAAGAACGATGTGCTCAACCTCACAACAGCTGTCAGGCCCCCAGGCCACTTCCTAGAACCCGTAATCAGCCCAGAGAACATCTTCGCGGGCAAGTGGGAGATCAAAAACGATTTTAACGCTACTCATGGCCGTTTCTGGGCGGTCGTCACATTGACAGCTCCAGAGACTGCCAAAAACGGAAGCGGAGTCTTGGCAAGACTAAACTTCACTGGCATAAACATGGGCACAACACCCCTAATACTCAGCAACGGTAGAGAAGGACCAGTTAAACTCTCCGATGATAAGGTTAAACCCATACCGCACACTGGTGAAAACGGTATTGTGACAGTGATTCCCGAGTTCTCCATCAACACAGTCGTTCCACTGCTCTTAATAGCTTCACTAACAGCAATTACAGCCGCAAAACTGACCCGGTCAAAGAAACGCCTAGGGGCTAATGTTACGAAAGGGCAACTATAGCCTAACGGTCCGCGCAACGTTTTTTTCGGACATAATCTTTTTTTAACCGTTTTATTTCATAAAGATTTTTGCTTCAACCAAATAGAGCATCAAATTCCAAAACTGTAAGACTTCTCATGCTAATCTCAAAAAGCGTAGATTTCCAGTACAATTTCATGGCTGTCGACGGCATTCAAGGCAGAAGTTGAATGGGCTCCAATGGTCGATGAATGTGATCAGTGCTTGACACACCTCTGTTGACGGACATAGCCGACAAATTATGACCCCACAGTAAAGTTGCGAAGCCCTTCTCCACACTTCGATATAACTCTCTTGCACCAGCATCTTTTTCTTCACAAAAAGATGCCACGCGAAAACATGGCAATCAACCGTGGCACCTGCTAATCTTGAGTTGCACCGCTAAATGTATTAATTGTGACCATTTGAGAAGAAAAGCCGAAACCCTGTTCTTAACACGGCTAGCAAGAAGCTCACCGATAGGGGTATTATCAGAATCAACTTCTCTACACAACAGAAGAAGAAAGGTTTCTTGGTCACCAATTTCCTAAGCCTTCCCATACTCTCTCCACCAATCTTAAAACTTGCTTCACCAATTCAAAATAAGGTAATGAATCGCCTTAGGCCATCTGACCTAAAGCCTGTCTAGCCTATATTGTTAACGTACCACTCTGCCCCCTCTTGTCGAAGACAACATTTTCTATTCTCTCTCATACGAAGTAAGTAACTAGCATGGTATGTAGCCCTTTTCCTTCTCGGCCTGAACAATAGCAACTAGCACTAAATGCCAACCGCATAGATAGCTCGTACAGATAATACTAGCACAAATCTAATATATCGATACCCTTTCTATACTTAAGAAAGGTGAAAAGGTTGAAAAAGTTTGGAAACTACCTGAAGGGAAGATTTCTCTTAATCGTCATGCTTCTAACACTGCTTGTTTCAATTGGAGCTGTAGGCCAAGTCAATGCCAACCCGGACACCGTGCTTTCCATAAAACCCGCAGAAGTTACAATTGAGCCAGGTCAGATTTTTACGGTTGACGTGAACATTACAGATGTAACAAACCTCTATGGCTACGAGTTCAAACTCTTCTGGAAGAACGATGTGCTCAAGCTGACAGCAGCTGTCAGGCCCTCTGGCCATTTCTTAGAGCCCACCGACCCAATCGGCATCTTCGTGGCCAAATGGGAGACCAAAGACGACTTTAACGCTACTCACGGCCGTTTCTGGGCGGTCGTCACATTGTTGTCTCCGGAGCCCTCTAAAAGCGGAAGCGGAATCTTGGCAAGATTAACCTTCAACACCACAAACATAGGCGAAACACCTATCACTTTTGTCGACAGCAAGCTGGCTGATGACGGAGCCAAACCTATCCTACATGACCCACAAAACGGTCACGTTGCTGTCAAAATAGATATCGCCGAACCAACAATAGCAGTAAGTCCTCAGGCTGTCTCAGCTACACAAAGAGGCGAAATAATACCTATCAACATAACTATCACGGACCTAGATAGCCGCTGGAAAGCCGTCGGCTTCGAATTTAAGCTAGGCTTTGATGGCACACTACTGGAGGCAGTTGACGTCGCTGAAGGGCCCTTCGTAAAAGCATTTGGTGAAACCTACATGGCACCTCCTGTTATAAAGCAAAACTATGTTCTTGTTGCGCTCCTGCTACTTCCACAGGAAGACAATGTCTGGACGATTTTTCCAGAAGGAAACGGAACCTTGGCAACCATTTTCTTAAATGTCACGGCTGGTCCACCAGCGTCAACAGCCTTGACGTTGTACGATACGAAACTTGCCGATATCACTGCAACTCCTCCTGGAATCATCCATACCGTAGCATCTGGAGAATATACTTTTATGGTGGAACAAATCGCCCCTGTAATCGCTTGGACAGATCCCGTCACTAACCAAACTCACACATTCATCATTCAAACCTTAAGCAATTCTTCCGTCGACGATATAAAATTTAACCAATTGCACAGACATTTGGCATTCAGCGTATCCGGATTTGAGGGCACAACAGGTTTCTGCAACATCACCATTCCAAAGCTGCTCTTGAACTCCGAACCAGACAACTGGCTAGTTCTAGTTAATGGAGGACCAGTAACCTACAACGTCACGTCAAACGCGACACACACATCAATATACTTCACATACTCCTTAAGCACAAACTATGTTCACATCTTTGGGACACAAGTCATACCCGAAATACCAATCGCCATATTACCAGCAATGCTCCTAATCATCGCTGCAATAGCCATCATCCTTGCAAAAACAACAATATCGAAAAAACACAAACACCCTACAGTTTTCTCAAAAAACACTCCATAACCTTTTTTTATAATTTGCAAGACCCATTGCCGAAAAGGTTTTTCACTCTTCGTCGCAATTAAGGAACGCTACGGCCAGCAAGCCACAAGACCTCGCAAACCACAGAAAGACATGCAGTTTCCCAAATTACAACAATATACCTATCCAAATTCATAACTATCAACCACTTGACCGCTAACTATTCAGTTGACAAAAGTTTATCAACCTTGCAGAATTGATAATCGGAAGAGAGCACATAATCAAAACCTAGTACCCTCAACCATTGGTTAAGAAGATGCACAACTATTCTGAAGAGCATCCTTCATCAATACAAGCTTACCGCAATTCTTATGGTCGTCACCATTTCTACAACCTGTAGTACTATCTCGACGTACAATCCTTCTGCGCGACACGAAATGAAATCCTTCTTTCTGTTTTCTCTGACTTATCCTTCTGCAACTAGCATTGAACTGGCAAACTCTCACGTCTACATCATCTGCTGAAATCTGGAAGGACGATATTGCTCACCGTAACTTCCTTCCAACAACATACATCATCGTCGTCAGTTTTATGGGTTTGAAACCGCGCTGGCTGAACTTGCTGACCTAACTAGAATTCCTTTCTATTCCCTTGCTCGGGAAAACCGGACATACGGAAATAGGCCTCCCTTTAGAACTCTGCATTCTCATTAGCTGCCTTAATAGAGGTTGCTCATGACAGGACGGGTTGGAAAGCTCTCGCTCTCTCTTTTCCATAAACGCTGTTGGGACAATTTACATGACAGCTACATCCTACCCTTATGGACACTTCATACCCATTCGATTCTCTGTATCCTACATCCTAACTCACAACCAAGGATCTGCAACAGCACTAGCATTGCATAACTCTTGCAAAGAACTGTGCAGCATAACGTGAATCATAACCTACATCTCACAATAGTAGGCATCAAACAGTTTAGACCGAAGTAAATTCAGATATCCATCTAGAACCAAATTGGAACACAAACAGCCAAGATTCCCAAGCCGTGAAGAAAAGAGATAACCACAACCCTGTTCCCTGCCATACCGGCTAGTTACTTCCTGTTCTTCCTTATCAAAATAATAATGCCTGCAAGAAATGCTAAAACGGCCAAAACTGTAACTGCTGAAAACTCTGGTATAGCATAAGATCCCTTAATCCTAATTGTTTGCAAGTTGCCTCCATAAGTGAAATAGAAGTATGTATATTCACTGTCATCTTTTATCCAAGGATTTACAGTTGCATCATCTACTGTCACCTCCCAGTCTTCATCAGCTTCTGTCCACACTAATTGCTTCGGAATCGCAACTCTACAAAAGCTTAATCCTACAGCATTGAACTCGATGAACCTATTGTTGGGATCAAAACTGAAATCGGCAATGGTTGAGTCACTTGCTATCACCACATAATAATCCTTTTCATTCCATTGGCTAGCTTTGAAATACCGTATCATTCCCATTAACGGATATCTGTCCAACCCATCATACGACCTGTCGCCTATGCCGTCGCTTCCAGGCTGGTCTTGATCAAATCCGCTGTGGTTGTCTGCGCCACCATAATTGCTCCAATAGTTGCCTCCACTAGGATAGCCATTATCCCACATATTGCCAGTTCCCATAAGCTGCGTCTGCCTTACATTATAGAGGAAATTGTTGTGAAAGACTCTGTTAACTCTACAACCCAAATCCTTGATCCACATGCCGTTAGTATTATTCGAAATCGTGTTGCCAAAAATCAAGTTATACGAACTAAATTCCCGCATGAAGATTCCCGCGATTCGGTTATTCGTGATCACATTCCTGGCAACGGTACAACCTGATGAATTCTTCAGTAGCACTCCAACCATACAATCTTCAATCTTGCTATCTAGTACCTCAACACTTTTAACATCAGCCAGTTGGATCCCAGCCACCTCCACAAACCAGTTCACGATAGTGTTTCGTATAGTCAGGTTCATTATTTTGACCTCATCGCTTTTCACAAGAAAAATGCCTCTTTCAGTACCATCACCATCAACAATACTATCGTTTACACCTTCACCCATAAGAACCACAGTCTTGTTAACAATTATTGGATAGCTATCCTCCACGTACACCCCCTTCTGAATGTATATCGTCGCTCCATCATGAGCCCTATTAATGGCATCCTGAATAGATCCTCCAGGGAAAACAACTAAGTGCATAGCATCTTCCAGCACACTAGCCCTACATGGCAAGATGAGCATTGGTAATAGGACCAAAACTACTATAATCCATGAAACCTTTTCCACTATCCCCTTCTCCTTCAAACAAGAAGCACAGTACGGATAGATAACTCTTCTTCATTCTCAATTCCCTCCATGACAAGATTTCAGTCCTTAACGGTCAAAACCAAAACTTGGAACAAATCACCTCTCAATTTCTCATTTCGGTATTGCATTGTTCCGTCTGCTATTACAAGAATTACTAATCCAACATAAAAGACCAAAAAATGGAATCATTTGATTCTTTCAGATTTAAATCCGCATTAGAACAAAAAGGAAAACCGAGACATAGAACTTAGTTTCAAAAACTTTAAATAGAATTAAGGTAGATATAATACTGCCGAAGGGAGAAGGGACATGAGAAGGCAAAAAGCATCTATGATGCTTTTCATATTCTTGACTCTAATGCTATCAGCTCTACTCATATTCCCCGTAAAAGCAGATCCTTGCGCAGTCCTTGAGGTTTCTTTACCCGACGGAGCATACGTTGGATATAATAATGATCCTTGGCTGAGCGAGTGTTGGCTGCTCAACTTAACAGGGGAATCTCAAACATTCATTTTGCGCATAAGAAACAAGAGTCCAGCAATAAGGTCGTATGATACCCACATCATTGTCGCCCTTAACGATGCTGGCTATAATAATTATGAAAGTATCATTATAAATGGGACGCATATACCAAAATCTGCATTTAAGCATGGCACTCCAAAACCCTACAACCTGTGGACTTGGCCTTCTGGCGATGTTTTTCCCACATGGTTTGACGACACATATATTAACGTTGGAACAGTCCAGAGAAACGCAGTTGTCAACCTTGTAGTCTCAGCAACCTTCTCGAATGCAACTGGTGTTAGAATACATTTCGACGTCTATGGCAGCAGTAAAGATCCCCCTCCACCGCCAAATCCTGGTCTAATAACTCACAATTCTTTGAGTGAAGATTCCACAGTTGTGCTAAATTCTGGAATTTCTCCTCTTCAGCCTCCGTATGCCAGCTTCTTTTATGAGCCGTCTCACCCTGAAACCTTTGAAACAGTAACTTTTAACGCTTCAGACAGTTATGACCCAGACGGATACATTGTCAGCTATACTTGGGACTTTGGAGATGGAACACCCATCGTTGTCGAAACTAGCCCAATAACTTATCACTCTTACACCAATTACGGAGACTATACAGTGAAGCTGACCGTTACAGATAATGATGGTTTAACAGACGAAACAACAAAGCCTATACACGTCAGCCAACGTCCAGTAGCATCCTTCACCTTTTCACCGCCTGATCCAATTATCCATGAAACAGTAACTTTTGATGCCTCATCTTCATCACCAAACGGAGGAGTTATCATAAGCTATGAATGGGATTTCGGAGACGGCA
>CAZGNE010000032.1:0-9739 GCA_964527165.1 uncultured Candidatus Bathyarchaeia archaeon | reverse complement strand
AGTGCCAACAATCCAAGAAGTCATAATCAAAAAGCGTAGGGAAGGCTGGAAACTTCCACAAATAATAGAATAGCGCGCGCGAGCAGTCAACCATGCACAGACAAACTATTCAAATTCTTGTGTCGACCTGATTTGTCAAAAATGTAACCGTGCCAATACTTATCCCAAGGTATGTGACCTTCATCAGGCGACGAATCTCCTATTATCAAAAGAAACTCTCCTTTCCATGACCATCTCGACTTCTTTATTTTGGCGCATACACCACCCAGTATTATGTTTCGTGTTTGCTTGATTTTGTCAGAAGACGACGGTTTATCGGTCCAAGTATACGTAATCAGGACTCTAAGAATGTCTTTTTTAGACTTATGCTGTAGCAATTTTGGGAGTTCACTTTCGATTGCTCCTTTGTAATCATTTTCATGTTCTATCAATATGGACTCATTCACTGAATCTCCTTCATACCAAACAAAATCGATGCGTCCGCACACTTGAAAATAACCCATCTTCCTTGCGAGTTTCATCAGGAAGACAGACATTACGTGAGTCCATTGAAGGTCCGACCCATAAGATCCTCGTTCGTCAAAGAGTTCATCCAGTGCTTTGACCCCATCATCACTGGGAAGTATATCAACAAATTCCTTGAACCATTTCTTAGCAGACAATATCATGTTTTCTCTATATATTCTCATAAGCATTAACTAATATCTTTTTCGAGTTCTGGTTCTGTAAACTCTTTGTTTGGTTGCTCTCCGTGTAAACTTTCGTTTGGTGGCTTCTATAACCTTGGCGGGTGATACTTCTTCTTCCTGTTAACAGTCGGGTGATGCTACCAAAAAATCGGTTGATAGATTGGATACTGTTAATTTGGAATGTTTGATCCATAAAAAATCTTATTAAGTAAATATTAAACTTCTAACTTGGTGTGTACTTTGGTAAAATGTCCAAGATGCAAAACTGAAGTTTCTAGGGTTACTAAGGAATGGAATTACGCTGCGTTTCATGTTAAGCAATTTGATTGTGGAAAATGCAAGAAATCTTTCAAAGCCTATTTTCATAAAGGGAAATTAAACCATACTATTCCAAAATCAAGCTAATTGTCGGGTGATGGAGTTGAAACTTGATTTAAATATTCAAGGAATTTATGTTTAGCATGTTCAATTTCTCTCTTTGACTCTTGTTCTAAATAGGCTACTTTATCTATTATGCCTAAGACACTTTCAGCAATTTCTTTTTGGATGTCTTTTTCTGGTTTAGGAATCAGTGTTTCCCTCAATTCTTCATCACCTATTCTTTCTCGTGAAGGAGTAGAACCAGTTATTTGATATTTCCATTGATCTACAACAATTTTACTTCTAAGAATCACAACTAGATATGCTGGATTTATTTTATCAAGTAAAGGTTCAATAGGTGTAAATTCAGTTGAACCAACACATCCATCAAGCTCTTGAGTTATATAGATAGTTTTCGCTTTCTCAGGATTAAGACAATTAATGCAAATATCACCTTTATGTAATTTTATCTTACCTGATCCGAGGCTATCAACTTCTATTACTTTCACTCTGCCTATCTTTTCTTCAATATTCCTTAAATCCACTAATCGATAGTAATCATTGAAGGCTGGAGCTTCCTTCTCTTTGAACACTACTAACTCAACCAATTTTTCATGTGGAATTTTCTTAATACTCTCTCGCAAAGCATGTAAATATGGAGATTTTGAAAGGGCATCAAACCTATTTATTCCATTAACATCTTCTATGAAACAAGTCTTAGAATACTCGTTTGGTAATTTAATGTCAAGTTTTTTAATAATTACATCATCTACAGTTGAAAGTAGTTTATCACGTTCTTTCAATTTGTCATACGCTTTTTGATAAATTTCATCTATCTGCTTTGCAATTTCTTTTTGCAACTCGATATTTTCAGGTAAAAGTATTAGTAAGGATTTGATTGCTGGATAACTTAGGGCTAATCTTGTGCTTCCTGTGGCAACCCTATCGATTTGAGTCTTGCATAGTTGACTGTTGAGAAAATGAGAAAGGTAATGCACATCTACCAACTCGTTATTTGATTCTATTTTGACGATATGCTGGTTAATGTTAGCTTCCCCTATATCCTCAGGCACAACAGATGCAATACCATAACTTCCCGTAATTGTCATAACTATGTCATTAGGTTTGAGTTTTGACCTTCTTAACTGTCTATCATGGATTCTACGTTCAATAAAAACTGCATTTTCAATTTTTATTTTACTTTCTTTAACATTTTGGACTCTAATAAACCGAATCCCCTCTTCCAAATATACCGCTCCTTTAGGAGTTGCACCACCAGTAAGATTAGTTTTAGAAGGCATGAGAAGACCGTTCAATTTCCAAAGTTTCAGACCAGTCTTTCTACCCATATTAACAAGATTATTCACCATCTCAAAATATCGTGGATCAAAGAAATGAGCGTCAATTCTTCCGCTTCGGTTTTCTAAATTCAAATCTTTTACAACGTAACATAGAGAGTCTATGTTATTGCTCAAAGTTCTCCCTTCTCAAATTTTTGAAATTCAGCGTAAATCTGGTTAAGATCGCTTAATTCTGGAGTTTCTTTACCTGAATCACTATGCCCAACATTTTGACTTATTGCCATGAACACTTTAGGTTGTGATTCTTTTGGTTTTTCTTTTTTAACTAAATATAGAACAGATGTTTTGACTCCAGTTTCAGCATTGACAAAAGTGTTTTTCGGTAGAGAGATTACAGCTTTAATAATGAAGTTATTTTTAATGTATGTTCTAAAGGGTTCATTAGAATCGGTGTTCAAAATGCTTTCATCAATTAACGTGAGAAATTTTCCTTTCGGTTTGAGCAATTCACAATATCTTTCTAAGAACATGACGCTGGAACGTAATGAAGTTCGTAATCTCTTAGTTACTTTTACTTCATCTTGATTATAAGCTAAGGTGTATTGTTCGAGAATTTTTTTATCGTCTGGTTTTTTCTTTGAATATCGCATGGCAAACGGTGGGTTAGTTAAAACTGCATCAAAAGTTAAACCTTCATTTATAACTCTCTTCTTTAATTCTTCTCGATCATGTTGAAGCTCTTTATCAACCATAGTTGATTCGATCTGCATTTTCTTATCAAGCGAATCAAGAAAATAGATTCTACTTCCACCATCTCCATGAAGATACATATTAATTCGGCTAATGCGAGCTATTGGTGGATCTTTTCCCGCATCTATTCCATATAGATAATCGGTTCTTAAAGCATCTATTAATTTTTCTTTCTCGACATCTGTTAAAACATCATTTGATTTTATTTTATCGCTCATATTAGCCATGGCTTCAATTAAGAATCCACCTGTTCCACAACAGGCATCTAAGACTCTATCAATATGATTTTTTCCAACTTGTAAATCTGCGAGTTTTACCATGAATTTAACTACAGAACGAGGTGTGAAAAATTGTCCAAGGTCTTTTCCTCTCATGGTAGCTCCCAGAAAGGTTTCAAAGAGCCTTCCATTCAGGTCTTCATCTATGCCAAATAAATCTCGGTGCTCCAATAATTTGACAATTTCTTTTATAGTTGAAGGTTCGAGGCGTAATTTTTCTGTTGAATCAAATATCCTTTTCTTTCTCTTTGCCCTGATTTCTTCTTCCAAATGATCTCTCAAAAGTTCGAAAAGCGTTTCAACTGGATTTGGATGCCCTGTTGCTTTCTCCTCTTCTTCAATCCAATGGATACTAAAAATGACTGCATCTTTAGGCAAAGGCTCTCCTGCATCTAACAGTTTCCTAAGTTCAGGTCTTGCTCTAAGTTTTCTGTCTTCATTGATCTTTATGAACATTAATTTTGCAAATTCATAAAAGGCAAATGATGGACTGCTTTTTTCACTGGTTCTAATAAGATTATGGCAGGCTCTAAAGACTCCAATAATTTCTTTAATTGGAGGCTTTTTGAATGTGAAATACTCTATTTTTTCTCCGCTTTGAAGAGCTTGTTTTAACGCTTCAAATGAAATGTAAGTTTTTAATCGTTCATAAAGCACGTTACCATCAATAAAATCTTTAAATGTCATTTCAAGTATGGGTTCTTCTTCATCCCATGGGAAAAGTTTGGTAATAACTCCATTTGATAGAATACAATACTTGATTGGTTTATCGCCCTTGAACTTGCGATTTAAGCCTAAAGCATAGCCAGATACTTGATATACATAATCATTAACATTTTCATTTGTGTTTTTTGCATCAATAACTATTCTGGGTTTCCCGAGAGCATAGCATACGTAATCAGGCTTATAGTTCTCTTTTGTTCTTCCGCCAGTGCTGATTACCAACTCTTCAATGCTCTCTTTGGTTTTAATATTCTCGTCTTTGAAGCCCAAGTCGTTTAATAGTCTGATAAGAAAGAATTGCTCTATAGAACTCTCATTTCCCAAATCTTTTATTCTGCAAAACTTGTTAGTAGCGTCTGGTTCCGCCCAGTTTAATAGCCCCATGCTGCTATATTTATAGCCGCCAGTAAATATCTTTTTCCTTTTTCAGCCTTTTTCTTTAACCTATTCTACTTCTTCATTAATGGTTTTATTACGATTATCAGCTCTCCATCTTCCACTTTAAGTGTCCAATCTAATTTGTCTCCGTCTTTCAAGTTAAATTGTTTTACTATGCTTGCAGGAACCGTTGTTCTAAGACTCCAGCAGAGGCCTGCGGAATCAAAATCGAAGGAAACAACAAGTGGTTGACATTGATTCAAAATGCAAGCAAAAAAGCTCATTGAGTTAGTCTCTGCTCATCACGCACCTCTCTTATTGCTTGAGCAATTTTATGTCTCTTCCATTTGTTGTATTCTACTACTTGGGTATATTTCTTAGGACGATAAAAACGAAGCCATTTTAACCATTCCTTGAGTCCTTTGCGACCTTTACTAAGGTTACAATCCGAACATGTCGGAACCATTGTTCTTCCCCACGAAGCCCACGAAAGAACATGATCGAAATGAATGTTCTTACGTTTTCCAGACCAATAGAGATACTTGCCACAGTAAGTACATTCTTCACAGCGAACACATGAAGAGGTTTTATAGAATAGGCAATCTTCACTACAAAACGGTGAAGCCAAACATACCCCTATTTATTGTAGAGATGCATGGCTAAATAATTTTACAATGAATTTTCAGCGTTCATCACCCGACTGTTAACAGGAAGAAGAAGTATCACCCGCCAAGGTTATAGAAGCCACCAAACGAAAGTTTACACGGAGAGCAACCAAACAAAGAGTTTACAGAACCCGAGTTCTCACTTACGAGAAGATTCGACCTTGATCAAACTTAAACACTCAGAGCTAAACGTAATATTGGGCGCGTGAATTGCAGCAAGCCGGGATACTTATATATAAGCCCACGCCCGATCAGTTGCCTGAAAATGAGAAGATTCTGGCAAAAAGGATGATCTCAAAATACATTTGAATGCAAAATGGCGTAGCGCGCGCTGTTAACTAATTCATTAAGGCAACTCCTAGAAGTGCTACTAGAAGATTTCCTCTGTTAGAAACATCCGTTGCCCTAATTTCCTTGCTGTTTTCGCGTTTTCAAGGTCTACTTTGTCGAAGGTCAAGTCCTTCTTAATCTGATCCATGTTTTCGGCAACTATGTCGTAGGTGATGATTGCTTTTTCAAGGCTATCTTTAATTTTAAGAGTTATCTCTCCTATTCTGGCTTTACTGCCAGTAGGATGGAATACGTTGATAAGGTCAATGAATTGTATAGATGGCACGCCTTCACGTAAATCATCAATTCTCTGAAAGGACCCATCGAATCCAAGAATTTCTAAATTAAGGAATGAAGCAGTCAATTGAGTATACTTTGCAATGGCTTTTCCTGAGTTTTGCAAGAAAAGTCTGATTTTTAGTTGATATGTCGAATCTTTAACATCAATTTCTGTTAGTTGTACGATCAAACTAAGACATGGCTTCCTTCGTCTTCCAAAAAAGTCACTAACCTCATAGTGTTCCATTGGGGAATTTCCAAAATTCAGTCGTCTGTAGTATCGTTTGTCAAAAGCCATGTGTGGAGGATTTTCGCTTTGTGGGATGTCCAAAAGAAAGATAACCGAATTATTCTTGCGGATCGGAACGATTTTAAGCCCTTCTATCCGAGGATGAATCTTTCCAGTTAGGTTATTTTCAAGTCTCTCCTTGCTAAGAAACTCGTCTCCCCAAGTGATCTCGGTAGGGAAGATTTTTGGCCTTTTTTTCTCCTGTCCAACACCAAGTATTAATAGTCCTCCTTCTGAATTAGCAAAGGCAGAAACATCTTTCGACAATTCATCAAAATTGTCATACGCTTTGATATCCTTGTACTCTAGATTCAAATTCTCCTCAATCTTCCTAGAAACAAACAGTTCAACATCTTTGGCGAGAATATCTTTCGAGTCCTTCTTAAAGAAGATTTCAATGAATCCCATAAGTCGTCACCATCTTATAATGGGCAAGTTCATTTTAAACACTATCCTAATCGGCTACTGTTAGCTTATTTATCATAGCGTCTTATTACAGCGGGTACTAGCGCGCGCGGGTGTTTGCGGCGTGCCGAAATGTTTTCACGTGCGTTTAAGAGGCGAATTCTTGTCGGGTTACTGCTTTCTTGCTTACGTTTATTATGGCTCTCAATGCGCGATAGCGAAGCGTGCGTGGGCATTGTAAAAGTGTTCTATGGCTACTCGCCGTATCGTGTGCTCCATTACTGGCTTACCTTACCTATGTTTTTTGTGGTTGCGGGCTTTTATGTTATGTAGAAGAAGCTTCTATAACTGTTTTTCACAAACATTTAAGACTAACCTATGCTGAAATTATGGTTTAGTCGGGTAGAGTCGGCTCTGCGTACGAGGGAGCATGCTCCCGACTTGTGTCTTTGCCCAGCTGGCACGTTAAAAGGTTTGCTGGGCTAAGCGGGTATGGAGCTGCTAACGGGCGGCTTAATCCCGTCCAAAAACCAAATTGGAGAAAGGAGAGTGATAAAAAAAAATGAACACTAAAAAGATAGCGGCGATATTTGCAATATTGATGATTGCTTTAGGCATTACAGGATTTGCTTATGCTCACTGGGAGAAATACATGTGGCTTAACGTTGACGTAAAAACTGGCAAGTTTGACCTTGATTGGTCATTCACATATACGGTTTCACCGTCAAACACAAAATATCTAGGACAACCTAATCAGTTCAATGTTTCTACAATAGACTCTGCATTTGTTGACACTAATAATGATGGCAACTTTGAAGGTTTGAACATAACGATTGACAATGCTTATCCATGCTTGTGGATTAACGGAACAATAGATGTCCACAACACTGGAACCATACCGGCAAAACTATACTACTATAATATGACCTACACCCCATGGCTTGAAATGGCACTTAATTGGTCCGATATTACAGGCAACGTGGACCAGATTGACCCTGGTGACTTCGTATACTTAAACTTCAAGATTCACTTCCCAGAGTCAACACCGCAAAATGCAACTGGAAACTTCTTCATGAGACTGTGGTTCTGTAACTGGAATGAAAGCCCACCACCTCCACCGTAAAGGGGTAACCTCACATGACTTTGCTAAAGAAAACTAAAACATCATTACCCATCGCGGCAATTTTCATAATAATCGCCTTAAGCATTGTAGGCTTCAGCTTCGCCCACTGGGAAAAATACATGTGGATAAACGTTGACGTAAAAACAGGATTGTTGTGCGCAGAATTTGTCCCCTTCATTGGAGGCGTAGATAACGGAATCGACTGGACATGTGGAACTAACTTCACAAATCCCTATCCAGCTCTGCGTTCAGATGGCAAAAACATAGGCAATTCGCTCTTTACCGTACTGGATACAAATAATGATAAATGCAACGACACAGTTAATATCTTATTAAACAACACCTATCCAAGTTACTTCGAAAGTCTAACCGTACACATACACAATTGCGGAACCATACCATTGAAAATCTGGAAAGTAATATTCTTCTATGACGGCAGCAGTAAAAACGTAACAATAACTGGTGGCTTTCTATACTTCACCCTAGATCTTACTGGTGATGGAAAACCTGATGTAGAAATTAGCTGGGGCGACAGCATTGGCATTCAATTAGACGTATGTCAAAAAATGGAAGTAAGCTTTGACATCCATGTGCTTCAGGATGCACCTCAAGACACAACAATGCACTTTAATGTCGAATTCATATACATAAACTGGAACGAAAACCCATAAAACCAAACCAAATCCAAACCATAAAACCTCTATTTCCCTTTTTTGAGAGTTCAAACTAAAAATCTGGAATTACATACATGAAACATATAATTCCAATTCCCATAATATTCACAATCGTTTACCTACTTACTAATCTAATTGTTCCCTCAACTTTTAGTGGCATCATGATATTTTTTGTGGATGCCTTCCTATGGACACTTGCCATAGCGGCGACTATTCTTCTTTTCAAGTTCTCTCAAGCAAACCCATTTCGAACCGACAAAACTCTTATCCAACTTACCATAATCCTCGGAGTTTTCCAAGTTTTTGTTACTGTTTTTGCAAGCTTTTTCATGGGCTTCGCCAAAAACTCAGTTGTATGGACACCTACAGTTTTAGCTACGTTTCTCCCATACTTACTTGCGCCATTTATCGCAACAGAACTATCCCGAGCATACTTAGCAATGAAATTAACAACCCGCAAACCAACTCTAGTATTGTTACTGATAAGCCTATTTTTCACAGTAATACTTACAACTATTCCAGAATACACAAAACTTACCACACTGCAAACAATAACCGAATTTCTAATAAAAACTTTCATCCCTAATCTAACCGTAAACCTTCTTGCCACCTACATTGCTTTTCTAGGCGGGTTCCCAGCAAGCCTAACCTACATGGCAATTCCTGCTTTCTTCACGTGGTTCAGTCCAATACTGCCAAATCCACCATGGGAAGCCCAATCCATGCTAACCGTAATTGCAGCAACAATGGGTTTCATAGTCCTAGACGCTGCGGTAAAACCACTCCAAACGAAACACTTCAAAAGATCACTTAAAAAACAGAAAAATCAACTCCCATATTGGACAGCCATAGCCCTAATAGGCTTAATTGCCGTGTGGTCTTCATCTGGTTTACTAGGTTTTACTCCAACCATAATCGCAAGCGGAAGCATGCAACCAACACTGAATACAGGAGACATAGCCATCATAATATCAATACCAACACAAACCATCAAAATCGGCGACATAATCCAATACCAAACCGCCGATGCCCCAGTAATCCACAGAGTAATAGACACCTATACAGAAGGCAACTCACGCTGGTTCATAACCCAAGGCGACGCCAACAACGCCCCAGACGACCCAGTAAACGAACGCAACGTAATGGGCAAAGCACTGTTCACAATACCGCAACTGGGTTGGGTAAGCGTAGCCCTAAAAGAACTTGCCGCAAACACTTACACATTCCTCACAACAACCCTACCCCAAACACTAACAAACGCATGGACATGGATAACAACAAACGGCGTCTACATAACATCCGCCCTAACCCTAACCGCATACTCATACTTACTCTTAACATATAAAAACTACAAAAAAGGAGGAAAACCCCAAAATGAATAAACAAATACTAGCAACATTCACAATCCTACTATTCGCACTAGCGATGACCGGCTACGCATACTCCCACTGGCAAAAAACAATAAACATACAAGGCACATTAAACATGGCAGAAT
>CAZGNE010000031.1:0-9903 GCA_964527165.1 uncultured Candidatus Bathyarchaeia archaeon | reverse complement strand
TTTTGAATGTTTATTATGGCTTTAGTCTTCGGCATAAGACACCGCTTCTAATTAGATTAATGAATGCTTAAATAGCCTTTATAAAGCCTTTGTCCCCGCATTCTAGACATCGAAGGTCTTCGTCTTAAGTTATTACTGACGTGTACTTTTGTTTTCTTTTGGCTGTGAAAACGTGATTTGCTTCTTCAGGTTTTCAAGTTCGGTTCCTATGTTTGCTTGACCGTAGGTTTTGCTTATGCTGTTGATCACTTGGCTGATATAGGCGGCTGTGCGCATCCAATCTCGCTTCTCTTCGGGTTGGATGGTGTCTATGGCTTTTTGCTGAGCCATCTCTTCTAGGGCTTTGAGCTCGAAGATTAGCTCGAATCTGACTCGTTGAGTGTTTACTTTGTTTTTTGGCTTTTTTGGCTATTCTGGCTATTTTGGCTATTCTTCGTTGCACGTGCCTGGTTGACCAGTTTTGCATGCGCAGCCTATCCCCTCCCCGTTTGTTGCAGTTTGGATATTAGGCTCCAAATATGCTGTTCTCCAACGCTTTTTCAAGCCCCTCAGCCTTCACGTAAACTCTCTCCAAAAGAGTACATGGACAAAAAAGTCTATCTGATCATAACAGAGGAACCATGGGAAACACCCCGAGAAGCAGCAGGGGAAGGAAACCAACAATGAGCGGACATGTGGAAGGACTCAACAGGAACCAAACAGCGCTCTTCCTCGACACGCTTGAAGGATACGTTGGCAAGGAGAACCTGATGCGAGAAATGTTAGAGAAGGCAGTAGCACGACACCGCTATGCTGCCTTGCCTATTCCTTGTCGCTTTTTCACTTCTTAGGCATGACTTCGTAACGAAGCCATATGCGACCGTCAGATAGAACCTGCGCCCAAATAAATTTAAGCCGAGTAGGCCACTCATTCGGCTTCAGTTCTGAGGACTCGCATAGTGATGGAGTGTCGAAGCCTCCAACTATGGCAGGTACGAAAAGTATGTTAATTTCATCGACAAGCCCCTCGCGTAGGAGAACGCCACCCAACTTGCCAGGTGATGTGGACATGACACTCGTAACGCCCAGTTGCGGCTTCATTTTCTCTAGTGCCAACTTAAGATTGACGCGGTCATCGCCAGCTACTAAGTAGGGTATATCCTCTTTCTGAAGGTAGACCAGATACTCCGCAGGGGTTTGCTTGGCTACAATGACCATCAAATGCCATCCCGCCCATTCCTCGCTCGACCACTCTTTGTAAGTCCATCGAATCATTCCCTTACTGTCCACCATTATGAACCATCCTTTATGGTTAGACCGTTTTACAACAGATTCAGGCAGGAAGTCCCTGTACAATAACTTTGGGTCTTCAGAGAAAGGTGGTAAAGGCTTGGGCTTCTCACCTGTTTTGACTAAAGAGCCGCTGCCTTCAAGATATGCTTGAGGCTTGTGTTTTGTTCTGAGCCAGTTAGCGACTTCCTCATCTGACCCCGCAATGCTTTCCCATCTCTTATCTCCGAACATGAGTAAGACTCCTGGAGCAATCGTGAGCCTTCCATCAACAGATGCACATCCATAGAGGACTACCTTCGGTCTGTTCATGACACGTTTTCTCTTTTACCCATGAATGATAAAATCATAAAATGTCCATCACTATCCTATATAAACTTGATTGGGTTCGCGCTATTCTTTACAAACCAAAAGAAGTAAGGTCAGAAAGCAAAAAGAAGTATTGCGGGAGACTTCTCCATACTGCGAAAGGTTCGAGTCCTACCTGCGGTGCACAAAAATATCTGGTGCGGGCTATTCTCGCAGTTTTTTAATAAATGATCCCACTGTATCCCAAATGTGGCTCTTGAATAGATGCACATGAACAGATCAAGCCTCGCGTGAAGAAAAGAAGACATTAAGGCTGGTTTGATGAGGCTTGGTTTGAAGAAAGGCGATGCAGTTGGTGTCCATAGCTCTCTAAGCAGTTTCGGTCATGTTAAGGGAGGTGCTGACGCAGTAATTGATGCCTTACTGGAAACGGTTGGACAGCGGGGAAGCATAGTGATGTCAACCCATTCAGCAAACTTGTCTGAAGACAAGAGGACGCCAGAAATGACTGCGCCGGGCATTTCTTGGTTATTCAAGATTCTACCTTACGACCCTGACAAGACCCCCGTCACGACCGGGACAATTCCCGAGACCTTCAAGAAGAGAAAAGACGTTGTTCGTGGGCTTCATCCAAGCCTTTCAATAGCTGCCTCAGGACCAAGAGCAAAAGCATTGTCCGAAGGCTGGCACAGACTACTCGAGCATGATGGCTACATACTTCTCATTGTCGTTGGCCTAGACCGCTGCACAGCCATGCATCTTGCAGAAAAACGTGCACGGTTCCCTAACCACATCCTGAAAAAGAATGGGAATGGGAAATTGGTCCGTACCCAGATTTTGCCAAGCTAACGCAGCCATCTATCGAACGAGGAATAATGAAAACCATAAAGGTTGGAGAAGCCACTTTGAGGCTGGTGAAGCTGAGGAAACTAATAGACCTATATGTAGAGTATCTAGAGAAAAATCCCGATCTTTTCTACTTCACTACTGAGACTTGAAACGTATGCATGCACGGTAGTTTCGAGAAAAAAAGGGTTTTGCGGAAGACATTGCCAATTTGCTAGCGTTTTTTCTTCCCGCTGTGGAGACAATGTAGTTGTTTACCGTGTGGGTCGTGTGGGCGGTGCGGGCGGTTTTATGAACGTCTCGTAATTTTGTGCAGCTGTTGCATCCATTCTCCTAAGTTCGGTTGCTGCCAACTGCTTGATCTCAGGTGTTGTTATTCCTTCTCGCACTCTACCAGTAATCGTTTGAGCCACGTTGGTTGCGTGCTCCTCTCTGGCTCCAGCCTTTTTCAGAGAAGCCTCCAACTTAGCTCTGTCAAACTCCTGCATATTCCCAGAACGTTTCTTCACGTTAACCAAGAAATCACCTCCTAACCGATTCAAATAAGCTAAGAAGCCTTAGCACCCACATAATCCGTCTCTACGGGTGACCATGTGCGCATCCAATGGTTCTCAGCACCATTTATAAAGGTTAGGCTCAGACCAAGAGCGCACACGTGTAAACCCCCGTCAAATCTCTTGCCTCCTCTTCTAACCTTGGAAAAAAGGGATTTTTGGCAAAAACGTCAACAGAACCCCCTTGAGAAAACTGTCAAGGTACGCCGCAGTGAACAATAGAAAAAAGGTGTGTTTGCGCAAAATATTCCTGGTTTGAAAACCTGTAGCAGCAGTTTCGGCAGATACCGCTACACCTCGCCCAAACGAGTACACCACAAGCCATCTTCATACACTCGCTCACAACCGCATTCCGGACACTCTGTAGCCTTTCCATCCGCCAACAACTTCACCTCCACATGCCGATTGACGACCTTGTTTCGAGAAACCATGCCGAAAATGGAGGAAATGCGGGTATAACTCTCCACTGTGATCCCCCAAAGCCTTAGATTAGTATTTTCAGTTGTAGAATATAGTTTTTCATTTTCTTTTTCTAAAGATCATCCCGCCGTAATCGTATTCTCCAGCGACATATTCAAACTTGATTCGGAGAGTTTGCAGGCTTCCTAGATGTCTATGGCGCCTGTCACATAGAACTCGTTGTATTTGCTGATGAAGATTATTGTTCAAGGTTAATAGAGAAGGTGCTTGTATTGTTGCCTTGTGTCTAAAAGCTGCTGAGATCGATGATAGCCTTCTGAAAGCTGTTGCTGCTGACTACGACTCGAAAGGGCAATCTTCTATGGAAAACCCATTAATGCAGAAAACCATTCACTCATGCAAAATCCAATATATTGTGATTGTGTGATGTGGTTTAATGAGTGGGAACTGCTAAACAGGATACCGAGGGGATCTATCTCGGCACTTGTTGCAATGCTTGTACACGTCGAGGCGTTGTCCTGTAGGTTTGAACTCTAATTCTTCGATTATTTTGGTCCATGCTGTTTTGACGTTTTTCGTCTCGTAGTCGCGGATCTCGCCACATTTCTGGCATATGACGTTAATATGAGGTGAGGTGTTGGGCTCGTATCTTGAAATCCTATCGCTGAAGCCTAGTTCTTGAACTAATCCCAGTTTTGTGAGAAGGTGTAATGTCTGATAGATCGTGGCTAGGCTAATGGTTGGATGTTTTTTCTTGACTTTCTGATATACTTGGACTGATGATGGATGGTCCTTACTGGATAAGATGAGCTCGCAAACTGCCAAACGTTGAGGCGTGACTTTGTAACCTCTTTCGCGGAGCTTATTCATGATCTGTTGCGCATTCATGGACGTTAATAATGGAGAAGTCACTTAAATCCATTTCTAAAGAATAGTAAGATTTAAATAATAATTATTCTAATTTAGCATCAACTAGATTTCTGTGAGTGGAGGTGATAATATGGCCAAAGTAGCACGAGAAATGGTGGAAAAAGCCGGCATCAAGGTTGATCAGCTCGTGGAATTGCTGGTAAAGAACGCTGCGGCAGAGCTTACAACCTACTACTATTACACGATACTTAGGTGCAATCTGATTGGACTGGAGGGAGAAGGTCTCAAAGAGATCGCCGAAGCGGCTCGTATTGAAGATCGAAACCACTTTGAGGCTCTTGTTCCCCGCATATACGAGTTAGGAGGCAAACTTCCAGAAGACATGAAGATTTTCCATGATGCCTCAGCCTGTCCGCCGGCCAAACTGCCAAAAAAACCGACCGACACCATGGCAATGCTTAAGGTGCTAGTAGAAGCAGAAAGATGTGCTGTAAGAGGGTACACACATATCTGTAACCTGACAGCGGGCAAAGATCATCGGACCTACGATTTAGCTCAGGCAATTCTCAACGAGGAAATTGAACATGAGTCCTGGTTCTCCGAATTCCTTGGCGAGGGACCGTCGGGTCACTTCATGCGTAGAGGCGAGACTTCACCGTTTGTCTCCAAGTTCCTAAGATAAGCCTTTACTTCTCCCTTCTTTTTTTGTGTGTGTGACGAAAAATCTTATAGCTCTTGTATAGGTTAGCGTGTTACATGAACGAGGAGATAATTTGGCTCGCTTCAGTAGTCAGCTTAGTTGCTGGTTTAGCTACAGGCGCTGGAGCTCTGCCAGTATTATTCGTTAAGAAGGTTTCAGACAAGTTCTTGGATATCATGCTCGGATTTTCGGCTGGCGTAATGTTGGCTGCCACTTCGTTCAGTTTGATAATTCCCGCCCTTGATTTGACTGGACCTTGGGTTGTCGTTTTCGGAGTTGGTTTAGGGGCTCTTGTGTTACATTTGATTGACCGACTCATCCCTCATTTTCATCCTGCAATTGGCGCAGAGGGACCTCCTTCAAGACTTTCAAGAGTCTGGCTGTTCCTACTTGCCATAACCATTCATAACTTTCCCGAAGGGTTGGCGGTTGGGGTTAGCTTCGGCAGTGGAGACGTAAAAGCAGGGTTTGTGGTGGCCTTGGCTATCGGGCTTCAAAACATGCCTGAAGGGCTTGCAGTTGCATTACCATTGGTTAGAGAGGGATACAGCAGACGGAGATCATTGTGTTACGCCACTATGACGGGATTGGTTGAACCTCTTGGAGGTTTGTTGGGTATTGCCTTGGTCTTTATTTTCGCGCCAATTCTTCCATGGGCACTGGCCTTTGCTGCAGGCGCAATGCTTTTCGTCGTGAGCGATGAGATGATACCTGAAAGCCACAGGAAAGGCTTTGAGAGAGAAGCAACCTTTGGGTTAATAATCGGATTTCTAGTTATGATGCTACTAGACTGCTTATTTACCTGAAAAACCTTCCATTGCAGAAGGAAGAATCGGGAATATGAAGGAGTTTACTGAAGATGAGCTTGCTCAATACGATGGTGAAAACGGAAGCCCAGCATACGTAGCGTATAAAAGGAAAGTGTACGACGTATCGACCAGTTTTCTTTGGAAAGAGGGGGTGCATCAGGTTTTTCACAAAGCTGGCATGGATTTAACAGATGCTTTAGAACAAGCTCCACATGATGGAGATGTCATCTCAAAGTTTCCTGTAGTTGGTGTCCTACAATGTGGTTGCACTTCCAATAGGTCATCTAAGCCATGACACTCGTGTAATAGATTCAGATAATGCAACCCTACCTACACACGGCTAAACTGCAACACATCTGAAGATATGTAGCATTCGATGTTAATTGATGGAAGGTCAGCATCCTCTCAGAACAGACTAACATTGGAATAAAGAAAAGGATTGCAGAAGAAAATTCCACTCGTCGATACGACAAGAAAAAATAAACCCAAGTCCACGGCTTTCTGAACGAGAAACTAGCCACATACTATAAAAGAATAAAGCAGGTTTGTTCTTTAACACTATATGTTAGAGGAGCAAAAATGGTCACACAAATGGAGATAGTCTGCGTTGGCAACGAACTGTTAATCGGCAAAACTTTGAACACAAATGCTCAATGGATAGGTAAACGCGCGACTTCCCTGGGAATAATAGTTAAACGAATAACAGTCGTGGCTGACGAGGTTGATGACATTGCAGAAATCATAATTGAAGCTTTAAAGCGGAAACCACGCTTTCTCATAACAACCGGAGGGTTAGGACCAACCTTTGACGACAAAACGTTAGAAGGAATAGCCAAAGCCCTGAACTGCGAACTGGAAGTCAACGAAAAAGCTTTGAAAATGATTGAGGAAAAATATGAAGCCTACGCCAAAGAATATGAAACAGAAAAAATCGAATTGACACCATCTAGAGTTAAAATGGCAACCCTCCCAAAGGGAACAGAGCCATTGCACAACTCGGCTGGCACAGCACCCGGGATTATCAAAAATGTTGAAGGGACAGTAGTAATAGCCTTGCCAGGAGTTCCTTTAGAAATGGAGACTATTTTTGAAGAATCAGTTTTGCCTTTGCTCAGAAAAGAAGCAGGGGGGATAATGTTTTTTGACGTGAGCATTTTTGCTATTGGCATTATGGAGTCGGCTCTGGCGCCCTTAATTGATCAAGCGATGCGCGATAATTCTTGCGTTTATATAAAGTCTCATCCGAAAGGTGAAGAGACAAAGCCGCGGATAGAATTGCACTTTTCAACAACAGCTAACGGTTCCAAAGCTGCCAGAGATCGCCTAGAAAAGGCGATAATTCAGCTTTCGGAGTCAATTGAGAAAAATGGCGGAAAGGTCAGAGTGCAAAAGAGAAAGCAGTAGACTGGCGATGATGGAATAGTTGTTGTCAGAACGCTGTTCTGCAAGGTAATATGTTAGCTGCTAAGTGAGGACACGTGTCTATTTTTACTATTAATTAGCTGTTCATAAGTGCCTTAAACCAGTCAGACGAAATATTTTTCATGAGAAAAGTAGATCCGAAACTGTCCAAGACACTAATAGTAATAGCGCTTTTGTTAACACTTTCTTATTTACTTCCTTGCGGTTTTTCACAAAATTACAGTTTTGCCTACCAATTTCTGGATCGCCCAGACGGATCCACTTATTATAGATTGAATGTTACGGTTCCACAATCGCTTTATGAGTATTACCTAGGCAAGAGTCACACAGTCAGATCAACGAGCGACTTCGCCAAATTCGTCACGCCTTTTGCGCTGAAGCCAATCGCTGACAGTCTCTTAGAAATTTACAATGATGATGAGAATTTTGTGAACGGAGTTCTAATGCTAGTGCACCAGATACCTTATGAAGTAACCATACCACCGAAATATCCTGTGGAGACAATAGTGGAAAACAAGGGAGACTGTGACCTGTTTTCGTTCATTGCAGCTTCAATCATCAAGGTCCGTGGACTCGATTGTGTACTTCTTCATTATGAAAATGAAAAGCATATGAACATAGGTGTTAACCTTCAGCATGCACCGCGGGATGTAAGGGGAGAAGCATTCTACGTGACACATAATCACAACAGATATTACATAGCGGAGTGCACGGGAAGCGATTGGCAGACTGGATGGAGAGTTGGAGAATGCCCAGAGGATTTGAGGTATGCCTCTGCACAAATAATAACCCTTGAGAACTACGAAGAAATATCCGCCGGACAAGTTTCTGCTAGCCTTAACGCCCTTGCAGTTTCTGCTTTAACACTCGCCACATCAGCCATATTGGTCATCCAAGGTAGCACCGTGATGCTTTCAGGTCAGCTTTCACCGAAACTGCAGGATAAGAACATCACGATATATGTCAAGGTTAACAATTTGCGTTGGATGGTTTTGGACACGATTACAACAGATTCGAATGGCCTTTTTGACTATGCATGGCACGTCGGAGTTGGTGGTCTGTGTTATGTTCGTGCAAGCTGGTCGGGAGATGACAATTATGCAGTGGCAGACAGCCCCACAGTGATTATAACAAGCTTATCTGTGTTCTTTATCTTACTACTAGTCACTACTTTGATCTTAATAGCAGTGGGCACAATTATATATTCCATGGGAAAACAAGCTCAACGAGACATTTATGTACCACAGCTCCCAGAGATTCTCTATCGCCAGAAGAAAGCTTTTTCTTGAGAACAGTTCTGATGTTATTGTCTCATTCAAGATTCGGTAGGAGATGATTGTAGATGATTGTAGTGTTCATAATTGGAACTGCTGGTTCTGGAAAGTCTCTCTTTACTGCAGCTTTCAGTGAATGGCTGAAACTGTCGAAACAAGACGTTTCAGTAGTGAATCTCGATCCAGGCGTGGTAACATTACCTTATATGCCTGATGTAGATGTCCGTAACTATGTTAATGTTGAACGCTTGATGGAAGAGTACAGTTTGGGTCCAAATGGGGCGTTGGTAATGGCAGCTGATTTGGTTGCAGATGATATTGAACAGATCTCGAGAGATGTTGAAGAGTTGCAATCCGACATCGTTTTGGTAGACACCTCAGGACAGATGGAACTATTTGCTTTTAGAGCAAGCGGTCCATACATAGCTAATGAGCTGACAAAAGAGGCAAAAGCGCTAGTTTACTTGTTTGACTCGGTTTTTTCGGTCAACCCGCTTAATTATATTTCGAATCTCTTTCTTTCCGCGGCAGTTTCTAACCGGTTTCTATTACCGCAGATTCATCTGTTATCTAAATGCGATTTGCTTCCAAAGGAGGAGATCAAAAGGATCATGGATTGGTCAACTAACCAGAAGGCATTAGAATATTCTATTGAACAAAAACTTGAAGGAAGAAAACGTTTATTGAGCATAAACATGATGCAAGCAGTGTACAAACTCGGTTTGAAATTTATACTGCTGCGGGCTTCAGCCAAAACAAACGAAGGAATGCTAAATGTCAACATGGCCTTAGAACGTGCCTTAACTGGCGGAGAAAAATACACCTATTAACAAGAAAGGATTTTACACGGTTTCAGGACCATTAACCAATGTCCACGCTGCAGCCAAGACGCCATTTTCAGCCTTTTCAGTGCTGTCGGCACCTACAACTATTATCACATCGCCCGCCTCAGGTTTCAATATCTTCGTTATCTGGTTTGCTGCTCTCGGAAAGTCCTTAGCCACATTCTCGCTGACAGAAGGAATAATCAAGCGCCCTTTCTTAAACACAATTGTAGTGGCATTCTGTGCTCCAACCCTCACTGCAGCATCCCTTTGCTCTATCCCGGACTGGAGCTTGTGCCCTTGTCCTTTAATCAGAACCACAAAATTGTGACTGGCATCAGTTAGTCCGCTTTTTCCAATTTCAGCCTTCTTGATAAAGGCATGATACTCTTTCCAAAGGTTCAAGCCCTTTTTTGTGAGGTAACATCCAGTTTTTGAAGTCGCTACTAATCCAGCCTCTTTAAGCCGATTTGTAATGGTGCGGGCTGTACCTTCCCCAACATTTAGATCAGTAGCCAACTTTCCACGCCCAATTGGTTTGTCAGCTACGAGTTCTATCGCGCGCAACATTTGAAATACTGAAAATGATGGGGCTGGTCCTGGAGC
>CAZGNE010000030.1:0-10736 GCA_964527165.1 uncultured Candidatus Bathyarchaeia archaeon | reverse complement strand
ATCTCGTTAACCCCACCATAAAAGGTCAGCTTAACCATGTTGACCACGCATATCTATGCTAACAGATGACTATAGCAACTTAAATTTAACCTTATGAAACCATTCGGTTAGCGCATGCTATGGGATAAGTATTGCTTGAATCAACCGCACTTCTTCCAGAGGTTTATCGTTTCCATCCACGGGCACATTGCCAATCGCGTCAACCACGTCCATACCCTCTATTACACGTCCGAACACAGGATGTTTTCCATCCAGATGTCCATTATATACCAAGTTGACGAAAAACTGACTACTCCCACTGTTAGGTTCTCCTGTATTTGCCATGGCAACCGTGTACTTCAGGTTTTTCTGGTCGCCTTGAAACTCGTCAGGTATTCTGGCTATGCTTGGATGGCCATAACCCGTGCCTGTTGGATCGCCACCTTGAATCATAAAATCGCGGATGACTCGATGAAAGATCGTGCCATCATAGATGCCGAGGCTGGTTAGATTTTTGAAGTTGGCTGTGGTAATAGGCATATCGTCGAATAACTCGATCGTAATGTTGCCCTTGCTCGTGACGAGCAAGACTCTACCAGCACTTGCCACTGGAGGCTTATACTGTGAAACCATACTGTAAACCATCACCAAAACCACGACAAAAACAATAATAACGGCTAGAGCCGCAAGCTTCTTTCTAAATGCCCTAGCTTTCTTGGCCTTGATCCTCTTCAAACGTGCTTGCCTATCACCCAATCTTTGTCAGCTCCATACACAGAAAACTCCATTAACGGCAAAGCTTCAGATAAAACTTGCCATCAGCGTACATGAAAAAACAGGTTTTTCCAAAACATATCATATGGACTATTCACGTACCCGAGAGAAACGAGATTCTATGATGGCAATTCAGGTTTTTCTTTGAAAAGGCTAAATTCAATCAAAGGCAAATATGTTTGTCAATGGAGCACTGCATGAAATAATGGATGCTGATACTAGGCAGATAGCGAGACAGCGAATTCAGACGCTTTTCCAATTGGCAAATGAAGTCTCCAGCAAGGATCCTGTTTTAGCACAGCGTTACGTGCACTTGGCCAGAAGAATAGCCATGGCTGCAAAAATTCGCCTGTCCAGAGAATACAGACAGCATGTGTGTCGGCATTGTAAAAGCTTTATTTTGCCCGGTGTGAATTGTCGTGTACGTATTAAACAGCGTAGGGAGCCTCACGTGGTAATTACCTGTCTGAATTGCGGCAGACATATGCGTATACCTCTGCAAAAGAGAAAGGAGAAGCAGAAGCCATGAGCGAATTGACCCCGGGAAAGAAACGTTTCGTAAAGCGTGCACTCCGCCAAGAAAGACCGACAGTGTGGATCGGTAAGAATGGTGCTTCTGAAGAATTGATGAAGGAAATTGCCAAACAGCTAGATAAGAATAAGATGGTTAAAGTCAGAATATTGAAGTCCGCTCTTGCAGAAGGCGAAGCCGATCGGATTGCTCGCAAAATCACCGAACAAACCGAATCATCATTGGTCGAATTGAGAGGACACACTTTCATGCTTTACAAGTCACGCAAAAAGTGAAAGCCTTTATATGAGGCTTCAAGACTTTACTGAAGGAAAACTCGAGAGGACAAAGAATCTTGATAACCCCTTACGACATTCCCGCATCCAAACTCGTAGAAAAATTGGCCAAATATTTGAAGGAAAACGTCGACGAGACGACTCCGCCAATATGGGCCAGCTTGGCAAAAACTGGAGTTCATGTTGAGAAACAACCTCAAGACCCTAATTGGTGGTACACCCGATCCGCCTCTATGTTCCGCAAGATCTACATTCATGGACCAATAGGTGCTGAAAAACTCAGGGCTGATTATGGAGGCGGAAAAAGATGCGGTGGTAGACCAACACGAGCAGCCAAGTCAGGCGGATCGATTGTAAGAAAGGCTCTGCAACAACTGGAAGCGGCTGGTTTCATTGAAACATTGAAACCTCAAGGAAGACGAGTGACAAAGGAAGGACGAAAACTTCTGAACGATCTAGCTGAAGAAATCAGCAAAGAACTAGTCAAAGAGATTCCGGAACTGGAGAAATACAGAAAAGGCGAATGACATGTCTGACATTGAGCTGGAAGAACTTCGCAAAAAAAGACTTTCAGAGTTACAGCGGCAGTTTACTGAAGAACAACGCGGTTCTCAATTGCAACAACAACTTGAAGCCCAAAAGCAAGCCTTGCTAAAGAGCATCTTGACTCAAGAAGCCAGACAGCGACTGATAAACCTCAGAATGGTCAAACCTGAATTCACTGAACAGCTAGAGCTGCAGTTAATCCAGCTGGCTCAGCAAAAAAGAATACCCGTGCCTCTAGCCGATGATCAGTTGAAACAGATACTGATACAATTGCAACAGCAAAAACGCGAAGTGAAAATAAGAAGGAGATGAAATTGACTAGAAACAAGCCCACCGCAAAAAAACGCAGACTGGCGAAAGCTGGAAAACAGAAAAGAGCTGTGCCCACATGGGTCATAGCAAAAACAGGCGGCAAAGTTAGAGTGCATCCTAAAAGGAGACAGTGGCGAACGAGAAAGATAAAGGCTTAGAGGGAAACGATTCATGACAAAAGAGGAAAATGAAGAGGACAAAGATCTGGAAACACTGGAAAACGTCGTAGAGGAAGAAACTGAAGAAACAGCTGAAACCCAAACAGAAACAGAGATTGAAGAAACTCCGATTAAAGAGGAAACAACGGAAGAGATTCCAGACGAAACAGGTGAAGAAGAGGAAGAAGCGCTCGCACCCGCCGAAGAAGAGGAAATTAGGCCGTCACGCAGAGAAAAAGCAGAGAGAGAAGAGGATATAGTAGAAGAAAGGATTTACACTGTTCCTTTAGGGAAAGCGTGGATTATGCCTCCCAACAAAAGGGCACCACGGGCCATGCGGATTCTCAAAAGCTTCGTAACAAAACATATGAAGCTGGAAGCTCGCAGAAGCAGAAGTATTGAAGAAGAGGAAGAAGAACCGAGCCAGCTTATTATTAGCAACGAGGTGAACCAGAAAATCTGGAGCAGAGGCATAGAAAAACCTCCGCGAAAAGTCCGTGTCAGGACGACAAAAGATAAGGAAGGCAATGTGAATGTTCATTTGGCTGAAGGAGACTAATCCTTGGCCATATACTTATTCAGTTTAATAGGAAGCCCAAGTATAGGCATGTACGGTCTCGCCACAGACGATATTGTCATAGTTCCGAAATATGTTCCGCTTAAGAAGGCCGAGCGATTTGCACAGTGGTTCAAGACCAAACTAGTGCATTCAACAATTGGCGGTTCAACACTTGTCGGAGCATTAGCTTGCGCAAACTCTAAGGGCATATTGCTTCCCAGTTTTGTCCGATACGAAGAACTTGAAATTCTACAGTCTGTCTTCAAGTCAAACATCAAGATAATGGAATCAAAAAGGACCGCGTTTGGCACCATGGTTTTAGCTAATGATTATGGTGCAGTCGTTAACCCACGGTTGAAAGAATCAGAAATAACGGAGATTTCCGGAACCTTAGGTGTAGAAGCTGTCCGAGGCGAGATTGCAGGCTTACCGTATGTGGGGTCATTGGCTGTTGCAACAAACAAGGGTGTTTTGGCACATCCTTTGCTGAAAGATTCGGAGCGTAAGCTCCTAGAAGATGTGTTGAAAGTCCCAGTGGATGTGGGCACGATTAACTGTGGCATACCTTACGTTGGAACAGGTCTAATTAGCAACAGACATGTAGCTGTTGCAGGTTCAATGACAACTGGACCCGAGATGTTTATAATTGGGAACGCCTTGGATGTGGTACAAGAGGAGAATCAAGCCCTTGAAAGTCTTCAGAGTAACAGGTGAAATCCATAAACCCAATTTTAAAACATCCTTTAAACAGGAAATAGTAGCTGCCAAACCAGAGCATGCGATGGAAAGAATCTATGCTGAACTTGGCAGTAGACATCGGGTTAAACGTTTTCACATAAAGATAACCAGCGTCGAAGAGATTCCGCCTGAAGAAATTGCCAATCCACTATTGAAAAAAATGGTTATCGGAGAAGAAGAGATTGGCGAATAAAGGCGAAGAAGAACTTCGTAAGCTGAGCGTAGAAGTCCGTCTTCTTGAACAAACAGCCGAAGCCATACAATCCCGACTCAACATGATAAACGCCGTCATAACCGATTTGACCTATGCAAACATGACATTAGAGGAATTGGAGAAAGAACAGGAAAACGCTGAGCTACTCGTCCCCATAGGCGGCAACTCCTACATCAAGGCGAAACTCGGCAACACTAATAAACTGACTGTTGGAGTAGGCGCAGGTGTCTCAGTTGAAAAGACATTACCTGAAACAAAAGAAATTGTCAAAAAAAGACTGGGAGATCTTGAAAAAACAAGATTGTCTCTACAGCAGCAGTTCAGCCAGGTAGTGGACAAGATTAACGATGACAGACGCCGATTTGACGCTTTAGTAGCAGAAATGCGCGAGGAGAAAACTCCATAAAATGTTTGAGAAGCTCAAATCTGGCTTCAAAGGACTTGTAACCAAGGTAACAACAACCGAACTCAAGAGCGAAAACCTTCGCCCTGTGCTTTCTGAATTCAAAATGGGCTTTGTAGAAAATGATGTTGCCTTTCCGGTAGCAGAAAGAATTTGCGATGAATTAGAGAAACGTTTAGACGGGATTCAAGTAAAACGCCTTGAAGATCGCAAAAAGATTGTGGAAAAAAATCTTCGAGACATACTTCTGGAAATCATGCAGACGAACAACAAAATCGACTTCCTAAAGCTTGCCGAGGAAAAACGCAAGAAAGGCGAACCTTTCATAGTAGTGTTCGTCGGAATAAACGGCACAGGAAAAACCACTACAATAGCAAAACTATCACGGTATTTCAACAAAAAAGGTCATTCTGTGGTTCTTTCATGCAGCGACACTTACCGAGCTGGCTCAATTGAACAATTGGAGACTCACGCTAAACGAATTGGAATAAAGATGATTACCCACAAATATGGCGCTGATCCTGCCGCCGTCGCTTTTGACACGATAAACCATGCTAAAGCACATGGCATAAATGTTGTTCTGATTGACACAGCTGGAAGAATGCAAACTAACAGAAACCTGATGAGCGAACTTGAAAAAGTCAAACGCGTTGTCAAACCAGACCTGACAATCTTGACAGTCGACTCACTAACAGGCAATGATGCAGTCATGCAAGCGGAAGAATTCCACAAGAGCATTGGCATAGACGCGACTATACTGACCAAAGTTGACGCAGACATCAAAGGCGGCTCAGCTCTAAGCGTAACGTATGTAACTCAAAAGCCCATATTATTCATCGGAACAGGACAAACATACGATGCAATAGAAGAATTTAATCCAGAAAAATTCGTGCAAATGATAATGAGCTAAATTTTGAGCTAAACTCGATCACATGTTACCTTGACCGTGTAGTCAGCTTCCTATCTTACCTAGCTTAAACTCCATGTTACAGCGTTCAATATTTTCCCAATAGTTTCAGCAAAATTGCTTTTGCAGAGTATAATCGGTTTTCGCTTTGTTCATAGATTACTGATTTTGGGCTTTGGATGACATCAGCACTTATTTCGTATCCTCTATGGATAGGCATATCATGCATTATGTAGGCGCCGCTTCCTTTCAACAACTCCTTGTTTATTTGATAGGGCATCATGAGTTTCACGCGTTTCTCTTTCTCAGCAGCAAATTTTGGATCAGTAAAGAATTCCATGTCCACCCAAGTGTCGGTGTATACAAAATCTGCATCCTTAACAGCTGCTTTAACGTCTAACGTGGTTTCCCAGAGTCCAGTCTTTCTTGCTTTCTGCAATAGCTCTTCATCTCGTGATGGTTCATTGAAAACAGGCGTAATTGTTGTAATTTTCACACCAGTTTTTGTGCATCCTTCAACGAGGGAGTTGCAGACGTTGTTGTGAATGCCTATGTAAACGAGTTTGACGCCTTCGAGTTTGCCCATCCTTTCCTTTACAGTTATTAGGTCGCCAATGGCTTGGCTGGGATGGTACTTTTCGTCACATCCATTAATTACAGGGACATAAGAAGACTCGGCTATTTTCTGCAAATCCGTAATTTTCAGCACTCGAGCCATTATACAATCAACGTTGCGGGATAAATACCGAACCTCATCAGTAATATCCGCCAGAGCAAAGTTTGTCGTTCTCCAATCTATGAAAAGCGCATGTCCACCAAGTTGAGTCATGGCTACTTCGAAGGAAATCCTCGTTCGAGTAGAAGTCTTTTGGAAAATTAGTGCAGCTGACCTACTGTCCAGGGTTTTCCGATATTTCTCTGGATCATGTTTAGTTTCGATGCCTTCTTCGACAATTTCGGTTAGCTGTTGACCAGATAAATCTTTAAAGTTTATCAAGTGCATGTTTCTCACCTTTTTCAAACCAAACAAGCATTTATTATAAAGCTTTTCTGATACTTCACAAATGTTCTCAACATGCCTTGCAGTAGAACCAGCAAGATTACAGCGGTCTGCATAAACATATTTATCGTCTAACGGCGAAATCTTGTTGAGGAAAGTCAACATACATGATCTTGCTTGTTGCTTCCAACAAAGACGTCGCAAGCCTAAACATTAAAAAGCACATCCTAAACTGTCACAAATTCGAAAAGACAAGCGATAACTACCAAGGAAACAATATCTACAAAACCACAATCAACCATAAAAAGGTCAAACTCGTAACTCTAAACAAAGATCCGGTCTACGCACAAAACCTAGCAGAACACTTCATCGATACTAGGTTAATTGTTTTCATCTCAAGGCACAGTAGCGAAAGTGCAACGCCGACGCTGTCAGTACATACACCTGGAAATCTGGGCGAAGCTGAATTGGGCGGTCTATCGAGGAGGGTTTCGTTTTCACCAGCAAATGCTATGCGCGAAACATTGAAAGTTATGATGCAACTAAAAGATGAGATGCAACTTGACTATGAAGTTTCTTATGAAGCCACTCATCACGGTCCATCTTTAAATGTGCCAACCATGTTTGCTGAGCTAGGCAGTTCACCTACCCAGTGGAACGATTCAAAGGCCGCCGAAGTCGTAGCCCACGCTACGACAAAAGCAATTTCAGAGTTCGGCAGTTATCCTGCCAAAACAGTGCTTGGAGTGGGAGGTCTTCACTATAACGCCCGATTTACCAAAGTAGCGTTGGAAAACGACGTGGCTTTTGGCCACATTATTCCGAAATATGCTGTTCCAAATGTGAATGTTGACATTCTTAGACAATGCCTGGAAAGAACCTTGGAAAGAGTACAATATGCCATTTTGGACTGGAAGGGCATTAAGGGTGAAAACAAGTTGCCGCTTGTTAAGATGCTTGATGAAATTGGCTTGCCGATTGAGAAGATTTAGCTATTGAATGGGGAAAAGCTAATAGAAATGTTTTGTTTTATCGTTCAAAGCTTGTAGCTACAGCAACGTTTATATCCAATTTGAAATGTTGAGTGTGCGATGAACGATGGGTTTAAGATCGTTCCTTGATCAGTGTTCAAGAACCTTGAAGCTTGCAGTGAAACCTGGAAGAAGCGAGCTTTGGCTATCAATTAAAATATGCTTCTTAGGTATATGTGCGATTGGAATAATCGGATTTGTCATTAAACTGTTGTCCTCTGTTTTACAGCCAGTCGCTGGATGAGCTTAGAAGGAAGCAAAGACATGGAGAAGAACGAAGAAACAGCCGCAAAGGTTTTTGCTGTAAAAACCACGACCGGGCAAGAAAAGAATGTTGCCAGGCTCATCGCCGCCAAAATTGAAATGACCAAGATACCTGTGAAGGCTATTCTTGTGCCAGAGACCTTAAGGGGTTACATTTTCATAGAAGCCCTAGGACCACATTTTGTGGAAGAAGCTATAACAGGTATAAAACATGTAAGATCTAGGGTCCCTGGAATTGTGAGTTTTTCGGAGATTGAGCGATATATTATCCGAAAACCTGTAATAGAGGATTTAAGCGAAGACGATATAGTTGAGGTTACAGGTGGTCCGTTCAAGGGCATGCGGGCAAAGATAACGCGAATTGATAAAGGTAAGGCTGAAGTTACATTAGAGTTATTGGAGGCAACCTTCACCTTGCCGATAACTGTTAATTCGGATTACGTCAAATTGGTGGAGAAAACAAAAACTCAGCGTGGTGAAACATGAAATGGGTGAAAAGAAAATCGTAGAATTGCTCGTGAGTGGAGGACAGGCTAACGCTGGACCGCCTTTGGGTCCAGCTTTGGGTCCACTGGGCGTTAACGTTATGATGATTGTGAACAAGATAAACGAGCTTACTAAGGATTATTCTGGGATGAAGGTTCCAGTGAAGGTTACCGTTGACCCAGATACAAAAGGCTTTGAGGTCGAAATCGGAACGCCTACGGCATCTGCGTTGATTGCCAGTGAACTGAAAATCGAAAAAGGCTCGTCAACACCTCACAGTGCAAAAGTGGGTAATCTAACAATAGATCAAGTCATACGCATAGCCAAGATGAAACGCCCAGAGCTTTTGGCAAAAGACCTTAAAAGAGCGGCAAAGGAAATTTTAGGCGTCTGCGTCAGCATGGGTGTAACGGCTGAAAATAAGGATCCACGTGACGTGCAGAAAGAAATAGACACAGGCATATACGAAGAAGCATTTAGTAAGAGCTAAACATAAGCGAATATTTTTATAATTGCGCTCTATTCCCTCTTTGGCACGAGGCCTTAATATGCCCTTAGACCAAAAAACCATAGTGGCGGCAGTAAAAGAAGCCAAGGAAAAGTCTAAAAAGCGGAATTTTGACCAATCAGTAGAGTTGGTTTTAGGTCTAAAAGATGTTGATTTGAAATCGTCTGAGGGCAAAATCCAAGAAGTTGTAGAGCTGCCATATGCTCCTGAAAGAATGAACAAGATATGTGTCATAGGTTCAGGCGAATTCGCTCTGAAAGCGAAAAAGGCAAATGCAGACCTCATTATTGAAAGAGCCCAGCTTGAAAGTTTAGGGGGCAAAAAGCGGGAGCTGCGGAAAATCGCTAACAATTATGACGTTTTTATAGCAGAAACTCCGTTGATGCCTTTAATAGGCAAAATCCTAGGTCCTGCTTTGGGTCCTAGAGGAAAAATGCCCTTGCCTGTTCCGCCAGCAGCTGACATAGCGAGTTTAATGACCAAATATCGCAAAACAGTTGTTGTGAGAGTGCGCAACAGACCTGTTGTGCAATGTCGCGTCGGGACTGAAAGCATGAAAGAGGAAGAACTAGCCGAGAATATTCAGGCGATCTTAAGGGTGTTGGAAGGGAAGCTTAAAAGGGGAATGAAGAACGTGAAATTCGCCAGCATAAAAACAGCTATGGGATCACCTATAAGAATAAAAGTGTAAGAGGAAAGCGCAATGCCGTCCCAGCAAGTTTTACAGGAAAAAATCAGTGAAGTTCAAGAGCTAACGCAGTTAATAGACCAATACAAGGTCATCGGAATTGCACGTCTCCATAAGGTCAGAGCTGCTCAACTACAGGCTTTCAAGAAAAACTTGGCTGACAAAGTTTACATGAGAGTTATGAAAAATACCTTGACCAAGCTGGCGATCGAAAACTGCCAAACCAAGCCAGAACTAAAGAAGCTTGAAGAACATCTACAAAGCTCGAGTGTTTATCTATTCACTAACCTTAATCCGTTTCAGCTAGCTTTGTTCTTAGAAAAAGGAAAAGTGAAGACCACAGCAAAAGCTGGCGATATAGCTGCTTTCGACGTTATAGTTCCAGCAGGAAACACTGGACAGCCACCTGGTCCAATCATCAGTCACTTGAATGCTGCAGGCCTACCAACAAGGATAGAGTCTGGCAGTGTTTGGATAAGCAAGGATACGCTGGTTGTTAGGAAAGGCGAGGTCATCGATGAAAGACTTGCAAGCGTACTTTCAAAGCTAGGCATAAAGCCTGTGGAAAGTGGTCTTGCAATGGATGTTGCATATGACGACGGTTTAATAATAACTGGTAGCCAACTCAAAATAGATGTGGAAAAGACCGAACAAACCATTAGCACGGCTCAAGCTGACGCCTTCGCTTTGTCGCTGAGCATAGCTTATCCGACAAGCGAAAACATTGTGGCACTAATACAGATTGCCCATAGAGAAACTTTTGTGCTTTCCCTAAATGCTTCAATACCGACCAAAGAAACAATAGCCGACTTGATAAGAAAGGCACATGTAGAAATGTTAAGTTTAAGTAGTAGAGTGCCTACCATAGAGGAAAAGGCCGTGTCTGGAGAGAAAACTGAAAGCTAAAATATCTGATTGGAGAGGTGAAAAGATATGGAATACGTCTACGCTGCGATGCTCCTTCACAAGGCTGGAAAAGAAATTAACGAAGAAAACCTAACACAAATTCTGAAAGCCGCAGGTATTAACACTGATGAAGTGCGTGTAAAAGCCTTAGTGGCTTCTCTAGCTGAGGTCAAAATTGACGAGGCAATCAAGTCTGCCCCGACAATGATGGCTGCACCAGCTGCAGCGCCAGCGGCGGCAGCACCACAAGCTGAAGCAAAGCCGAAGGAAGAGGTCAAGAAGAAGAAAGAAGAGGAAGAAAAGGCAAAAGAAGAAGCAGCCCTAGAAGGATTAGGCGCACTATTCGGCTAAACCCACTTTTTGTTCTCAATTCCTACGTTTTGCTTATGATTACCAAACATTCTTAGCCTGATGTCTAGCCATTTATCAAAGTGATTAAACTTGAAAGCCACGGCT
>CAZGNE010000029.1:0-11211 GCA_964527165.1 uncultured Candidatus Bathyarchaeia archaeon | reverse complement strand
GTTGGACGACGATTATATAGAGAATTGGAAAAACGCTTCAAGGACAGAGGGGCGCGCATTGTGATGGTGGATGTGGAAAGCAACAACCCTGCTGGAGTCCGATTCATCAAGAGGTTGGGATTCGAAGAGGCGCAAACGTACATTTGGTTTTCGAAAAATCTAGAACAATAAAAAAAAGAAGAAGCAGAAGCTAGCTTATGGATGCAACATGTGCCTTTGTTCTCAACACTGGCTTATGGCAGAAGGTCCCTCATCTTTAGCCACAGCCAGCTCATCTGAAACAGCGTCCACGTTCTGTAGGATAGCCAGCAAGTTGTCCAGAAATCTCGACTAATAGCAGAAATAACTCGCTCAGTTCTAACCATAAAAATCCTCATTCGGAGAACACTTGTAAAGTCTACACGCGTCAGATCGGCAACCGAGTATAATGGAAACACCTAATGAGCAAACCCTCTTCTGTATCTGCCCAGCTCTTTCAGCTTGTCTTCGAAGGTTATGTTCTCAATGTCGACTTTTCACTTGTACTTGGTGTATAGTCTTGTAGGCTTTTGTGGGTGCAAGTCTAAATGGTGATTGGACACGCTTGCCAGATGCTTTTGCAACTTTAAACGCAATATCAACCGCTTGTCTTATGCCTTTTTTATCCAAATCTGTTTTTGCGCGAAAACCCCATGCACCATTAACCAATGTTCAAACGTTTATTTCGCGTTCACGGTTGATGGTTCTCCGCTCGATTTTACCGTTGACGTGGTTATAAGCTCGTTATGATGGTCTTCCAGCCTTGCATCAACATAGTTTGCGCCCAAGCTTGGAAGCATGTCCCACAGCATACGATGCCAAATCTTCAGCCATAGCCAGTTCCATCGAGTCACATTAGCCTTTTTAGCCTTTAGCTTAAAAGTATTTGCAGCATAGCCAATACTATTTGCATTGAAAATGTTTAAGCGCCATGTTGAAACTGAAGGTTTCTATTCCAAAACAATGGAAAGTTTTTTATCTATCATCATAAGAAACCATGGATATCGTGATACATCAGAGGGAATTAAATGGCTAAATGTCCAAAATGCGGAAGTACTGTCGCATCGCCTAAGAAGAAGTGGAAAATGGCTGGACGCCCAGACAAAGCTGGAAAAAGAATCGAGCTAGAGATCGGACTATTCGACTGTCCAAAATGCAAGAAACCATTCCGAGAAGTCCTAAATAAAAGGAAAATCTAAACACGTAAACCAACGAAAACGCTGAACCCCATTCCCCCCATTTTTCAGTTTTAAGCTTGTGAAGCGTTAAGTTTTATAATACCGAAGGTTAAGTCATCAACAACACTTTCACCGACGGATGGCTCAAGATCATGGCGACAACCTTCAAAAAAGTTTTGAAAAATGATTATGTGCAAACAGCACTAATGCTCGTCTTAATCGTTGCGATAGTTTTTGGTTTATGGTTTGGATCACAACTGGTTCTAGGAACACAATATCCCGCATTAGCAGTGGCATCGGGTAGCATGTGCAAACTACCGCAAGCTTGTGATGGCTGGTCACACCCATTTGAGCCAACGTTGCATATTGGAGACTTGATTATCGTTCAAAAAATTAACCCGAAAGAAATCAGAACAGGTCCAGCCCCTGAAGGCGATGTAGTAGTGTTTTATAAACCGAAAGAAAATGCAAATAGCACTGATGATTTGATTGTTCACAGAGCAATCGCAAATGTTACTGGTGACAATGGGCTCACGTATTTCCGAACAAAAGGTGATGGTAATCACGCTGCAGATACTTGGAATGATTATAGAAAGGAGAATTACACTTTCAACGGCATGATATCTGAGAATCTTCTGGTGGGAAAAGTTGTCATGCGGATTCCTTGGATTGGTCACTTAGCGCTTTTCATGCGCAACTCCTTAGGAATATACATCATAATCATCCTCCTAGTTCTCTTTGTAATCGTCGAACTTGGTGCTCAGATAATTCGAAGGAAAACATCTGAAACTGAATCGCTGGAAGACGTTGGGAATCCTTCCGAAATCTAAATCTTGAAGAATCAAAAGCATTATTTGAAACAGGCTTCAAACATGTCTGCCAAAAGGATAACCTAATATTTCTGAAAAACCGTAAATAACCAAGATTGAGGAAAAAGTATCTCGCATCAGAAAAGCTGCCGAGGTAGCTCAGCCTGGGAGAGCGCCCGACTCTCATGGTTTTCATTTGAGGGCGAAGCTGAAGACCGGGTTGTCGCCGGTTCAAACCCGGCCCTCGGCACCACAGGATAAACTCACAGCCTAGCCATTTTCTCTTCGAGAACAATCTTGTGCCATCAATCTCGTAAACGTAGTCAGGAAATCTGATAGAATTCAGACGGTTTGTCTAGCCAATCACATAAACTTCTGTATCTAATCCCTTCACCTTCTTATGCTTAACCGTACCGTTATCCTTTACCCATTTTTCTCTTTGGTCGTGAGGGATATCCCGAAACTCGTACTTCTTCTCTCTACTTTCAATTATCGCCACAACCTTGCTTTTTCCATAACTAGACTTCTGATGTTGCATTTTCTTGTGCGCCAGGAAAGAACCTCCATCAGATAGCAGAAACCTGCCACATTCTTCACACTTGTAAACTAGATATCCCATTGTCAACATCTCATCTTTCTCATGACCCTAATGTGAATAAGAATATTGCCCATTTCCTTCCGGAGTCTCCCTCACGAATTATGAATCAGCCTTCACTGTTTCTATAACCACAGATCGTGGTCTTTGTAAGGCGTCCTGAAGGCAAAGATACTTCGGTAAGATTCATGGAAACATCCCATTAACAGTGAATAGAAAGATAGGAATTACTCAAAAATCACAAAGACTCCAGTAATTAGGATTAATCGCTGAAAGGAGTTAGAATCGTTGTTGAAAAAAGAAGATTCTGCGGGAGAACCGGTTATCTAGTTGCCAGTTAGCCTTTAGGTGCGAGGCTGTTATTCAGGAGGCTAAGATCCGAGCGTAACCTAGAAGAGGGAGATCATCAATTATAGTAGATGTGGGCTGCTTGTGGCTAGACGTAGGACTTTTGACAGGTCTGAATGCAGAAACTGTATTTTCAAGGGCAGTAGTTATTGCTGGAGCCAATGTCCATACAACATATGGAAGCGAGAACAGTTCTGAGCCACAATCTTTGTCAAAACCTAATCACCTGATCATGATCTGTGGATTCCATTTGAGAAGGTGTTAGCTATTGTGGAGTGAGAAATTGGAAAACTCTCGCTCAAATACAGCTCCCATACAGCATTCTTTTGACAAATCGTTTTAGAAGAGTTACGAAACCTGATGATTTCAGATTTTTGTTTGCTTTCATCATCTGTTCATTCAATCGCCGTTTGATTTTTCGCAAGCATACGAAATAGTGGCATGTGCTGAGACCAAAAAAGTTAATAGTGATTGGGTTTCATACGACCCTCATGGTGAACCAAATGCAAACCAAATTATCTAGTTATAAAGTGGTCACTTACGTGATGATTCTATCAGTTTTACTCGGGTTAGCAATTAACGTTTCTATGACAAGCTTTCGAGTTCCTGTGGAAAAAGCCTTTTCAAGAGTGGTATATGCTGAGATAAGCGTACATGTCTCCCAAGCTGTAGTTACGGCTTACGGGGATGAGGGGCATGGATATGCTATGACCGATTCGTTAGGACAATACGTTATTAGTGAGGGTCTCAAAACAGGCGATTATACTATAAGCGTCTTCGCTCCGGGGTATCTGCAAGAAGAAGAAAACGTGTCTGTCACTGTTGGAGAAACGACTTCTGGTGTGAATTTCTACTTAAGGCTTTCAGGAGGCATATCTGGACAGATTACTGAAGAAGGTTCTGAACTGCCTATAGAGAATGTTATGATAATTGCGTTTGATTCTGCTCATGATTATGGTTGGATGGCTTTGACAGACAACAACGGAAAATATCACATTTTCACTAACCTTGCGACTGGAACCTACAATGTTTCTGCGTTGTTTCCTGAAGGATACGTTGGAACACAGGTAGACGGAATCTCGGTTGTAGCAGGCGTGACCACGACAGGTGTTGATTTACAGCTTGAGCGTTCAGGAATCATTTCTGGAAGAATAACCTCTTCTATTGATGACACACCCCTCGAGGGGACTTCAGTGTGGGCAACTTCAGATGACGATGCATACATGGGTTGGGCTCAAACTAATGCGACAGGGCACTACAGGATAACGAGCGGGTTAGGAACTGGAACATACGAGGTCATGGTCATGTATGGAATGAGCTTCGACCAAGCCGAAGACGTCAGCGTTGTTGCAGGCGTAGAAACGCACCTCGATTTCGAATTGGATGTTTCTCCTCCATCACCGTCTGGAATCATTACCGGTAAAGTAACTGACACGGTTGGGCAGGCGATAGAATATGCAACAGTCACAGCTCAAGGTCCTGGCAGTGGCTACGCTCAAACTGACGAGAACGGCGAATACGTTATCTCAACTGGCTTATCGACTGGCACCTACACTGTGACAGCTGAAGCTGCAGGCTACTTGTCCCAAGATGTGACTGGAGTATCTGTAACAATAGGCGAGGTTACACCCAACATTGATTTTGAGTTGGCAAAGATTCCGCCTGAACAATCTGGAATCATTTCAGGCACAGTTATAGGCGATGTAGACCCAATCCCAGAATTCCAGCCAGCCATAATCTTGCCACTTATCATGATCATCACTATGCTTGCCGTTGTCCTTGCAAAGAAAAAACTCCCGGAGAAAACACACATACGAACTGGATGAACTCCAAGCTCCCTTTCTCTCCTATCTTGCCCTTTTCAAAAAATATATCTAATGTGCGTCAATCATCTTATGCGTGCATTAGCAGCTTGATTGAGGTTTTCACTTTCTTGCATCTTTCTGTCATGTTTTGGCAAATCTTCAAGATGTGGCTACATTGATCGTCCAGATCAAAAGATCAGTTTAAAGACGTACCGTAAAACTTACATAAATGTGACTCGGTTATTCTGCGCTTTGAGGGTTGAAGTTGCCTGCAAAAGTTGCAGTAGCACGAGTCGATGAGAAGGGCAGTTCGTTCAGAGAAGCCTTGAAGCAACTGGGTGGAATCAATGATCTGAACTCTGCGAAAAGATCTGTTCTCATCAAAGTTGGCGTTTTTGATCATGAAACACAGAACCACACGACAGTTGACGTTGTAAAAGCAATTGTGGACAGTTTTGACAAGGCTCCGAGGATATATATTGCAGAGTCTGACAATTGCATGGGAACTGGCATAGAACGTCTTCGAATCTGGAAGAAGCTATTCACAAAACGTGTTGTCCCATTCAACCTTTCAGAGGACGCCGACATAAGAAGAGTCAAAGTGGCGGATGAACAGTTGGGCTTGTCTCATGTTTTGTTCAAACCCAACGTCTTTGTGAGCACACACATACTGCGAACGTACCAAAATGGAAGCGTGTTGAAGAATTTGCTGGGGTTGATTCCTGATAAGAGAAAGGCACGGTTTCATAGAAAACTGCAGCCTGCACTTCTCGACACGTACGAGGCTATAGGCGGGATCGATCTAGCTGTATTGGATGGCACGTATTTGCGTCATGGAATCCGCAGCAATCCCCATGCTCGATTACAGGGCGACAAGCACCGAACCGCCACAAACATTGTGTTGGTTGGCAGAGATGCAGTAGCCGTAGAAACCGTCGGCTTGTTTCTCGCAGGCCTAAACCCAGCGAAAGTCCCAATAATCCACGAAGCTGTCAGAAGAAAATTGGGCGAAGGGAGTCTTAGCAAGATAGAAGTTATTGGAGCCTCTATTGAAAAACTCAAAGAGGAAGTCACTGTAGCCTTGAAAGCTTGGAAGAAGATGAAGACTAAGGGTCCACAAACGTGGGGCGGACGTGCTTACAACGTATATGCAAAGCTGATCGAGGAAGGATTCTTTAAACTCCCAAATAAGAGAGCAGTTGCTGACGTTGCCAAAATGCTTGAGGCAAAAGGATTGAAAGCTACAGGCAAAGAAGACAAGATCATGAACGCTTTGGATAGAAGGGTGAAGAAGGGAATCCTCGAATCTTCTGGAGATCGGAAGACACGGCTCTACTGGACGGAATAGAATTAAGCAGCTTTTTCAACATCAGAAACAACCAGTCATCAAAGATAGATTGAGCGACAGATGAAAAATTGTAGAAGACTAGCAAGAGGAGACAACACTATCGAGAACTTGCCAAGAGAGAAGTAATGAATGTGAAATGTAACTGATAGATGTTGTTTAAGGGCGAGAGTATCGACCGATCGGTGATTCCACATTCTGCATTTTGCGATATAGCTGTATTACATGAAAGAATAGATTTTGCTGGCTTACACGAATAAGACCCAGAGGAACACGGCCAATGTGATGGCTGTTAATCCGCCTAGAATGTCTAGCAAGGCGCCTGCTTTTATCATTTCCTGCATTTTCACCTTTCCGGTGCTGAAAGCAATGGCGTTTGGTGGTGTTCCAACTGGCAGCATGAAGTCGAGGCTGGAGCACATAGCTACAAGCACAGCCAATATTACCGGGCTTAGTCCAGAAGCTATTCCTACTGATATTGCCATCGGTATGAAAATGCTTGCACTTGCAGTGTTGCTGGCTATTATACTAAAGCCGAGGGCTGAAAAAGCTAAGAGAAATATCGCGGCTATGCCTCCGCCGCCAGTTGTAGCCGTAATGCTTTGACCTATCCAGCCTGTCAAGCCCGAAACTTGTAAGGCTGAACCGAGGCTTAAGCCGCCGCCGAAAAGGAGCAAGGTGTTCCAGCTAACTTTGGACACGTCATTTTCATCCAGCAAACCCGTGAAAAAGAGCATTACTCCTACAACTGCAGCTACGATGCTAGATGATAAGCCATGTCCACTCCATCCGGTTAACTCTATTAACGGTTCTGGAAGCTGTCCGCTGACCCACAAGATAACTGCAAAAAGAAATACTGTAAGCGTGATTTTCTGTTGTTTAGTTAGTGCTTTCCTTTGCATCTCAATTTTCGGGATTTCTTTAACGTTTGTCGGGAAAACTCTGAACAGGAGCATCCATATGACGAGGATTAGAATGGCAGTTAAGGGTATGCCGTAAAGAAACCACTCGAAAAATGAAAGGTTGTATCCCTGAGTTTCTCTGAGCAACGCAGCGGCTAAGGCATTAGCTGGTGTCCCGATCAAGGTTGCAAGTCCGCCTACAGTAGCTGAGTATGCAATTCCTAACACCATAATCTTTGAAGCGTTGCCTCTCTCGTCTTTGACGTCGGCGGTTAAGCGCAGTGCCAAAGTCATCATGATAGCGGTGCTGGCGGTATTGCTTATCCACATCGAAAGGAAAGCCGTGGCTAGCATCATTCCTAAAACAACCATTTTCAGGCTTGTGCCAAATCTCGCAACAATTCTTTGAGAGAGCACCTCGTCTAAATCATGCTTCTCAATGGCTAAAGCCAGCAAAAAACCGCCCAATAGAAGAACGACTATCGGATCAAAGAAATGCTTGAGTGCATCGTTGAATGATTGAATGCCTAGCAATGGTTGAGACAACGCTATTAGAAGTGATGTTGCAGCTAATGGAATAGCCGTGGTCACCCATAGGGATGCGGCCATCGCCAGAATCACAAATGCCAACTGCATTTCTAGACCTAACCCACTGGTCAAAAAGTAGGTTGCAATAATCGCGAAAGAAACGGCGGCAAGCTTCAGTAGCCTTTCATTTCGCAGCAAGAGCTTCACCAGAAGCTGTTTACTCGCATAATTCCTTGACAGAAGCTATTTCACATTTTTCTCCACATAATAGTTCCTTAAGCAAGCCCTCGAATCGAAACAGGTCTTCTATGTCAACGACAACATAAAGAACGCCTAATGAAGGATATCGCTTTACGATTGCCCTTTGAAAAGGCGGTACAATTATTGAGGCGCTGAAATCGGCTTTGAGTTTTGAATCAGTTAAGGCTTTGCCTAGTTTTAGCAGAATGTTGCGTTCGATCAAGTCTCCCCGAATTACTACTTCTAACGTTTTGGTTTTGCTCATGAATACTACCTTTCTTGTCGATTAACATGCTTTTGATTCTGTATTTATTTCTTCCCAAACATGACTCTCAAGGAATTAATCAGAGATAGAAACAAAATCGCGCCAAGAATCTCCTATTGCTATGAATAGAAGCTGGTTCTCAATGTTTTTGCTTGCTTCGAGGTCTACAATAAGAAGTAGATAAGCAATGCGGTTGCGAAAGTTACTAAAATTGATGGAATTATGGAATTGTAGACTTTTCCCAAAGGGCATTTGAAATAAACTGCGGTGAATGTGAAGCATAGATGCGTTGGTGCCATTATGTATCCTAAATAAGCGCTTATATAAATGAGAGCTGCGATTTTTGGTGAAAAAGTCAAAATGCCCGCGAGAATAGAGACGCCAATTGCTACTCCTCCTGAAGGTGAGCCCGTGAGAAAACCTAAAATGGCTGGAGTTAGCGTTAACAGCAAAATTACGTCAAGATTTCCACCTGTTGCCATTGTTGTGAAAATTTCAGATATTCCCGTGGCAATCATGGTGTTTCTCAACAAGAAGGCTCCAAAAGCAGCGAATGCAATTCCATAAATCCCCCAGCTTCTGAAAGGTTTCATGAAAACCTGAAAGCTTAATCTCGAGATAACCATCAAAATTATCAGACCTATTAGAGTTGCTATCAGCACGTCAAAACCGTGTTGAGAAAGACCCAGACCGGAAATTCCAAAACCAATGGCTACGATTATCGTGGCTAGGATAGGCGAAAAAGCAATGAGGAAAATTTTGGAGTCTGAGCCCAAATTGTTTGTCACATTTGGTTTTTCTTCAGGCTCAATCTTTGAAAGTTTCCAAAAACCCATAATGAACCCAACAATTATCATAACTATAACTACTGGAATCTGGCGCAGTATTATAGAAGGCACAGTTGTTCCTGTCAGCGCAGCTGTGATTATCAGCACTTGACTGAGTGGGTAGACAGGGAAAATAGTGTGTCTAAACCATAAGTTCAGATAAGCTTTCTTCTCCGGCCTTAACCCCAATTTCTCAGCTTCTTTCTCTACAAGAGGTGCTGACATTAATGCTCCTCCGGCCACTGGAAGAAATCCTATCACCGCTGGAAGTACGCTTATCACAATTTTCGAGTTTCTGATGATTCTGCTTAGGCTTTCGCTTAGCTCATTGATAACGCCTGTCTCCTTGTAAAGCTGGCTTAGCAGCATTATTCCGAAGGTTGTGAGCACAATTGAAACTGTAAGTTGATCGACGGCAGTTTCATAGATTATTGTTGGAACGGTTTGCCAGTCAAGCCCGAGCAGAGCCAACAATATGGCTGTCGAGTTCAGCGTTATACCGAGATTCACACGTTTGTACAGCAATGCCAGAAGAAAACAAAGTGAAACAGTCAATGCAATCAAAGGATTAACGAATCCCATGCTGTAAGCTTCCCCCTCGTGCACCTACTAGAAAACTAGACGATAACAAGTTGAACACATAACTGTTTCTGCCACAAACTGAGAATGACCAATCCAAACAGCGATATCCAGTCTTTCGGGTTAGATGAATCAGGTCGCTAATGGTTCGGTCAGTTAAGCCTTTAAAAGCATACAACTCCTAGTGTCTTGTATGCTCACTCGGCAAGACGCTCTTCAGCTGCTTGATGAACATGTTTCCAGTGCCAAAAAGAAGCGGCATGCAATTACAGTTTCGGCAATAATGAAAGAGCTTGCAAAAAAGCTTGGAAAGAATGAGCAGGAATGGGAACTAGTCGGATTATTGCACGATCTGGATTATGATTTACTCCACGGAGACATGCGCAAGCATGGTTTGGTTGCTTCTGAAATGTTGGAAGGCAAGATTTCAGAAGAGGGGTTACAAGCCATTCGCTCTCACGATTACAGAACAGGAGTGAAACCTGAAAGTGTATTGGACAAGATGCTTATTGCTTCAGATTGTATTTGGGTCTTAATAGTCCGAGTAGCCTTCACTACTTCTCAAGGAAAGGTTAGAAAAGTTAGGTCAAGCACTTTGGAAAGCGCTTTTGAGCGAAAGTCTTTTCCATCATTTCTAAAAAGCGGTATACTGATGTGTAGGGATTCTGGGCTTGCTTTAGAGGATTTTCTAGAAATAGCCATAAAAGCTATACCGAGTGATATGATTGTAGATGAAAACGACCTATAAGTGAGGTCCTCTGAGAGACAGAGCTTGTTTACCAAAATTTCATAAGGCTACTATGTAAGTAGATATTGGGAGGATAAGTTTGTGAAGAAAACTTTTGCATTGGCAATTATACTGATGCTTGCAATGTTTTCAGTGACTCCGAGCTTGATGGCTACAGCACTTGGGGAAGAAAGAGTTTCAGTGATTGTAATGTTCAAGGAAAGACCACAGCCAGATTTGATCCAGAATTTGGGCGGAGAAGTTAACACAGTTTACCGGTTCCAGCCAGCTGTTGCGGCTGTAATTCCGATGCGAGCATTAGAGATTTTGAACAGAAATCCTATGGTGGAATATGCTGTCCTTGACTTGCCAATAGAACTTGTCGGTCAGACGATGCCTTGGGGAGTAGAAAGGATTGGCGCTCCAATAGTGCATGCTGCAGGCAATAAAGGAAATGGAATAAACGTGGCAGTTCTGGACACAGGCATTGACACGGATCATCCAGATCTCAGCTATGTCGATGGCTATGATTTTGCCCACGACGATTCAGATCCACAAGACTTTGACGGACACGGCACTCATGTTGCTGGAACAGTAGCTGCTTTGGACAATGATATCGGAGTTATCGGAGTGGCTCCAGAAGCTGACTTGTATATTCTTAAAATCTTCACCGATGATGGTTCAGGAACCTACAGCGTCGCCGTAAAAGCCTTAGAATGGTGTATAGGAACCTATAGCGACGGAGTTTCAGGAAACGAGATAAAGGTTATTTCAATGAGTTGGGGTTCAAAAGCGTCATCGGGAGATCCGGGAATAGAATCCTGGATTAACCAAGCCTATGATCTGGGCATACTGCTGGTTGGCGCTGCAGGAAATGAAGGGAACCCCCGCGGCACTGGTGACAACGTCATATACCCTGCTAGATACGAGAACGTAATAGCTGTAGCTGCGACAGATAGCACAGACACACGTGCATGGTGGTCAAGCACGGGTCCAGCGGTAGAATTGGCTGCGCCTGGAGTAAGCATACTTTCAACATATCTAG
>CAZGNE010000028.1:0-11647 GCA_964527165.1 uncultured Candidatus Bathyarchaeia archaeon | reverse complement strand
CATTCTCTTAGCCATCTCTAGCCTGAGCAAATCGGATATTCCTGGTTCTTCATCAGGCAAAAGCCTTGGGCTTCTTTGGATAATTGTAACCTTGACTCCCATGCTGGAAAAAAAGTGACCATATTCTGCAGCTATGTATCCGCCGCCTATAATCACCATGCTTTTCGGCAGCTTTTCCAACTGCAGAACCGTGTCACTTGTCAAGAAATCCACATCTTTTATTCCCTTGATCGGCGGAACATCAGGTCTTGCACCTGAAACAATGAAAATTTTCTCCGCACTTATCATCGCATTTTCCACTTTCAAAGCATAATCTGAGACAAAGCCGCCTATGCTTTTGAACCATTTGATGCGGGAGTCAGCTTTCATCGCTCTGACTTGCTGCTCAACATCTTCATTGACAAGTTGGTGCATCCGCTTCATTATGTTCCTGAAGTCAATCGAGTTGACTGAGGAGTTTATGCTCAACTTTTTCGCTTCCTGAATAGTGGCTACTACATCGGCTGGATAGATCAGCATCTTCGAAGGTACACAGCCACGGTTCAGGCAAGTTCCCCCTAAAGGACCAGATTCCACCAAAGCCGTTCTCAAGCCATTGGCAACCGCGTTTGCAGCCACAATCATTCCTGAACCAGAACCAATCACAAGCACATCAAAGGTATCCATAAAACCAACTCAACAAAATATGAAAAGAACAACATCAGATAAATGCTTTTTCAAAAATACCGCTCCATATCAAGTAAATGCGCCATTCACTCTTCATCGTTTTAAGCGAAAAACGAAAGATTCGAAAGCGATACAGAAGACAGAAAGCAGAAGACAGCCCTCAGTTCAAGGCTAATTTTCACATTAAGGTCCTAGTGGAACAGGGAATTCTGCCTGCTTTCCATGCAGAACTTTTAAGTTTGAAGCGTGCATTATGTATTGGGGATGTATATGAAGGAATTTGCCAAAAAGGTAAAGCTTTTGGAATTTACTGATGTGGAGAAAATTGCTATACGTAAGGATCTCTATTTTTCTAACGCTTATGCCGTTGATTTATCGTTGGAAACTGTGCCAGATCACGTTTGGCAAGACTTGTTTGAACAGGCGTGGAAATCGAGTAGGCATTTATGGGATAGGAAGCTCTTTGTAGTGGGTGATAAGCTTAGACTTGTAACCACTGTTGATGATATCAACGAGAAGATTGATTGGGTTAAAGACATTGTAGAGAAAACTAACAGAGACATCGAACAATATAATCAAGATGAGGAAGCTCGTGAACTCCAGACAAAAGACGAGATGCAGCGTCAAGCGATCGATGAAGAGAAAGCAAACGTCGGTGTAATCAGAGACGCTTTAAGAAGGAAGTCAGGACTCATCTAGAACTTCCGCTAAAAAATGAAAAATCCAAATTGAACCGGTTTCACAGACGCTTCTTTCTTCACTGTTTGTTAGCGAGTACACCATCAAGTGTTTGGGTGAAACGGCAGCTGTCGCACAATCGATCTTCACTGGTCGCGTTTCTCTTTCCACATACGATGCATCTGACTTGTTCAATTGTCTTTTGTTTTTGAATACTTCTTAACATAGTTATCCAGAAGAAAAGAATGTTTTTCTAAAATAGATATTCTTTATGAATACTGAATATTAACGTTGAATCAGTTTTTAAAAACAGAAGAAAGAAACCTTGTCAAATTCTGATTTGTGACAACATTTGTGGCTGCTTGAAGGCTTGCGGAAGCCTAGTTTTCAGAAATCTTGCCTTTACCATACGGGACATACTCTCTTATCTCCTCAATTGAGGATTTCAAGACTTTTTCCCGCAGTTCCTTCGGTATTTTTCCAGCTATAGTGCTGATGATTTGTTTGAAAATCTCTTTGCCACTGATGGTTCCGGGCACAATTGTAACGTAGGCTTTTGCTTTGGTTTTGACTGCTTCGACTGGTCCACCAATAAACCTAGGGGGTTCGCCTTTTTCTTCAGCGACTACGCCGATGGATACTTTCAAGGGAACATTTCGCAACCAATTTCTTTGATCAGTAACAACAAAAGCTCCGCGAGACACGTATTCACCTGAAGACCCGACCTTGCTTAATTGCTGGGGTTTAACCCAGTAAACATCTACGCTTGCAAAGCCTTCTCGCCAGCCTCTTGAAAAGGCAGCTGCGAATTCTCCTGCTTCGTGCAAGCATTGCGCGCTAGGCTTCTTCTTCTCTGTTTTGACAACGACAAATGGTGCACCTGCAACATCAGCATGGAAAACAATGTCATTGTTCTCAGCGTATTTTTTGATCAAAACCTCATTGCTGGTTGCATCTTTGCCGGCGACGATGAGAAAACCGTCGGAAGAGATGAACCATCTATACTTTTCAAACCATTCCTTAGGCTTAACCTTAAGCTTAGCAAGCTCCTCAAAGGCTTTAGCAGGTGCAGCATGTTCCAAAGCTTCTGTCTCTCTGATCTTTGTCTCAATTTCATCCAGTTTCTTCCTTGACTCATTCAATGCTGTTTCTGTGCCTGTCAGTTTCTGCTTGGCTAGTTTGCCGCGTTCGTAAAAGATAGCGGCGTTTCCATACACTGTTTTGCGCAAATCTAAACCAAACCTCTTCTCTTGCAAAGATACGTTTACAATTGAACCTTTGGAGTTAAAAGATTCGAAGAGCACGCTCAGCTTCAATCCCGTGTCTTTTTCAGTTGTGATCTCAGAAATGATAGCTTTCCATTCTTTGCCGCTTTGTATACCTTTCAGAAACTTGTCCAAGACCGTTTGGAAGTCACCGCTGTAAGCATAAATTAAATCGCCGATTTGTTTGTTTAGTTCGGCTTTGCTTTTGGCTTCAATCAAAGCTCTTTCTTGTTCAGCTATGATACGCTTAAGCCTTTCAGCTTCTCGCTTCAGCTTATCAGCCTCTATATCATGAGTAGCCTTCTCAGTTGCGACAATCCTGACGTAAAATTCATCCAAAGCCTCATTAAAACTGTTATATGATTGAAGGCTAAGATTTGCACCTTCATAACGCTTGAGCTTGACAGGCACAACGTCAATAAAACTGTCTGTCGCATCTTGAACAACGAGAGGCTCCAGTAAGCCTGTTGCGACCTGCAAAAGCAGATCCTGCAACGTGTCAAAGGCCGTCTTAGCGTCGTCTTCACTTAACACGCTACACTGTTGGGTCTTCTCAATTCCCACCCTCAACAAAATTTCTTCAGCGTAAAATCCACCAATGCTCAGAAGCCTTGTGATCGCCCTGACAACTTCCATGTCACCAAAACTCTTTAGGGCTTCCAGAAATTCTTCTTCACTAATTTTTTTGGGGTTCTTTCCGGCAGGAGGTGCAAAACCGAAGACTTCACCACGAAGAACGTTCCTGTCACGCATCCGTTTGTAGATCAAGGCTTGCAGAATCTTGCCCTCTTCACCAATTAGGATAATATTACCTTCCCGGAAAAGCTCCAAAACAAGCTGCAAAACACCATGCTTACCCTTAAAACTAAACATAACAACTCTCTCAAACTCATATTGTCCCACGTCTGTTACGCAAGCGTTCCGCAAATATTTTCTCAAAGCCATGCAAAAGGCAGGTGGAATCTCAGGTTTCTCCAGAGCATAAGAGGTTAAGTGAAGCCGTCTGCCAGATTCCAAAATCAAGTTCAGAGGAGGTTTATCGATTTTGTGTAGCTTAAGAATCACGGTTTTTCGGTCTAATTGGTAAATGTTGCTGACACGAGAATCCAGTATAGCCTCTTTTAGCTCGCGAACAACCGCAGCCACATCAAAACTGGTAAACTCTTTCTTCGGCAACACTTACCCCTTGCAGGGATTATAACCCGAAACACTATAAATATACGATCGCTTAACAGCAGCAAGCCAGTTTGTCTACTCTAAGATGGAGTGATATGCATCCGAATCAAAATGACGCTATAACAGGAATTATGAAAAAACAAGATAAACTGCCAACATGTTTTACCTGATGTGCAGTCGCACCTGTGAACAGAAATGTTTCTTGAAAATGAAATCACCTATAGACACTCAGACTTGACGAAATAGGCAACTTTAAATCTGTATTTGAAATATTGGTTTGCAAAGGTTGAAAACCAGTGAAGGAATTAAGACCCTTAGAAAAGGTGTACTGGCTACGACTAGCATTGGGCGTAGTGGCTGCGATTGTCAGCACTGGCTATGGAATAGCATTTGATATAATCCCTCGCAACCCGCCCATAGAGGAGTTCCCAATGGATTTTTCCTCTTTCATGAATGGCGTATCTCTCGCATTAGTGGTTTATTTGCTCTCTTATTATTTCATAAAATTCAAATTTGCAACCGAAGTGAAGAAACCACAAAAACTTGTAACCACCGGAATTGGTGTCTACTTTCTTGCTTGGATAGTTTTATTCGTTTTGCTCTACACAATAATAGCAGGAGCACCGGCACTAGCTTAAGCTTCTTCTTTCAGGAAATTCTGTATAGTTGGCTGATGTTTATCGTTTTTGACTGTATCTACTTCTTCTTTTTCAGATGTTGCACTATTTGCAGTCGTGAGATCAACAATGTTCATTCGGCTGTAAACTCGCATACAGTCTGCCCAGGCTGAGAAAAAGCCGCGGTCAAAATCTCCGTGAAGCTTGTTCCCAACATGTTCCAGAAATTCTCGCCTATAAGCATGCAAAGTGGCTTTGTCGCTCAAGTCCAATTTTGAAAATAAGACGTAGGAGTCGCCGTTTGCCTTGCGTGAAAGAAAAATACCATATAAGGCTCTGAAATAACCTCGGTTCCAATCAGTTTTATGCATTTTCTGCTTAATTCTGCCTAATTCACGTTCTGCCTCTGTAAATTGTCGGCTGACCAAGAGCTGAAAATAGCGTGTAACCAAAGCTGAAGGAACTGGCATTTTCAACGACCACGAGGTTTTACTCTGTCTTCTTCGGAAGCATCCTCTATGCCGTTCTCTGTTATTTTAAATATTTCCTCTCCATCAGGCAAATACGGGCTTGAAACCAAGCGGGCTATGCGAATTGGGCCATGTGATGCTCTTCGCAGATAAAGACGCGTGTGGCTCGTATGCCCAACAATGTGTCCGCCGATGGGGTGGACCGCATCACCAAAGAACACGTCTGGTTTAGCCATCACTTGATTGGTTACCACTGCTACAGCGTTAAAAGCTCTAGCCAAGCCAATAAGCTTGTGCATGTGCTTGTTCAGTTTTTGTTGACGCGGGGCCAGCATTTCGCGTCCAATATATTCGCTTCTAAAGTGAGCAGTCAAAGAATCCACAATAATCAGTTTCACATTGTTCTGCTTAATCACTTCATCAGCGTTCTCAAGCAGAAAAGCTTGATGATCAGACGTGTAAGCCTCAGCATAAATAATGTTTCTAACCACTTCTTGAATATCAAGCTCCAAGTGCTTAGCCATAGACACAATTCGTTCAGTTCTAAAAGTGTTCTCCGTGTCAACATATAAAGCGGCGCCACCTAGCCCGCCACGTTCCGGGGGCAATTGTACATCCACGCATAGTTGGTGGCAGATTTGGCTTTTTCCGCTCCCGTATTCGCCATAAAATTCGGTGATTGTTTGGGTTTCCAGTCCGCCGTCAACAAGTCTGTCTAAGACTTTGCTTCCAGTGGTTAAACGCAAAACACTTTGACGCATCTTGAGAAGTTCATCGGCTCTAATGAATGAAACACCAATAGAGGAACGAGCGGTCTCTATAATGGAAAATGCTTTCTTTTCGCTTATGCCAACAGGCTCCAATTCACGAATCGTCGCCATGGCTAAAGACTCAATTGTATGATAACCTAGCTCCTTCAACTTTTGAGCGGTAGCAGGTCCGATCCCTGGTAAATCCTCCAGAAACTCGTATTTTTTCTTGTTGCAGTTTTCTTTTGTTTCTTCTTCTGACATAAACTAGTTCTCCTGCATCACACAAGAAACACTGACTAGGCCATATTTAAAACACGCGAAACATACTAGTGGCTTGTCTGTGGAGAGATAGGTTAAAGTGAAAATCTTGAACCTTCCCCTCTCCCTCTAAACGTTGTTTCGAGTATGCATAAGCTGAAAAGTCCTTCAGATAATGTAGAAGATTGTGATAAGACATAAGTATACGATTTTTTCATAAACTGGCTATATTGAGAGGAAAGAAAACTTGGAACCAACAAAAATCGTGGAAAATGTTGCCTTCAACATTATGAAACAAGCAGTCATTTACCTGCCTAGCGATGTTAAGCAAGCTCTTAAGAAGGCTCATGCTGAGGAAACAAGCGAGACGGCGAAAACACAGCTAAAGACAATCTTGGACAACATTGAAATGGCTGAGAAACATCAAGTACCAGTGTGCCAAGACACAGGCACCATAATATTCTACGTAAAAGCAGGCGACAAGGTTGAAAATCTAAGCAAAATCGAAGAAGCCTTAATACACGCAACGAGAAGAGCCACAAAAGAAGTCCCTCTACGTCCGAACGCAGTAGATCCTTTCACTGGAAAAAACAGTGGAGACAACACTGGACCATATATACCCTACGTGAACTGGGAAATCGTACCGGGTGACGACTTGGAATTGACAGTCATGACGAAGGGTGGAGGCTCCGAAAACGTGTGTCTCGGAGGGATGATAGTGCCAGGCGAGGGAATAAAAGGGCTTAAGAAGTTTGTTGTTGACGCCGTGATTAAAGCTGGAGCTCAACCTTGCCCTCCGAATGTCTTAGGTATTGCGATGGGAGGCGGAGCTGACATATCCATGAAACTGGCAAAGAAAGCCTTGCTGAGACCTCTAACTGAGCACAATCCAAATCCCGAAATTGCAAAGCTGGAGAAAGAAATTTTTGAAGCCGTCAATATGACAGGTATAGGTCCCATGGGCTTAGGTGGAAAAACCACAGTGTTAGGAGTGCACATAGATTTTGCCTTTAGGCATCCAGCGTCGTTTCCAGCAGCTGTTGCCTTCAACTGTTGGGCGGCAAGAAGAGCTTCTGCGCGGATTAAAGCTGATGGTTCTGTTGAGTATTTAACGCATGAACTGCAATGGTGAGGTGAAGAAAATGGCTGTTTACAAGTTCAAAACACCAATCTCGGAGGAAGACATTCGCAAACTCCAAGTGAATGACGTATTATACATAACAGGAACTATAGTCACTGCTAGAGATCAAGCCCACCGAAGAGCATTGGAGTACTTTAAAGAGGGAAAACCGTTGCCATTGGAACTTGAAGGATTGGCGATTTTTCATTGTGGTCCAGTAATGAGCAAACAGAATGACAAGTGGATTGCAGTAGCAGCAGGTCCCACTACGAGCACGAGAATGGACATTTTTGAAGACGAGTTCATGAAAAACTTTAAAGTGCGTGTAGTCATCGGAAAGGGTGGAATGGGAAAGAGAACAACGGATGCTATGGCAAAATACGGAGCTGTTTATGGCGCTTTCACGGGTGGCGCTGCAATAATCGCTGCAAGAGCGATCAAGAACGTTAGAAGCGTTGAATGGTTGGATCTGGGCATGCCTGAAGCCTTGTGGATTTTCGAAGCTGAAGAGTTCGGTCCATTAACTGTTGCTATTGATTCACATGGAAACAATCTGTTCACTAACGTTGCACAGAATGTTGAGACGAACAAGCAGAAGATCTATCAGAAACTTGGCTTGACAACATAGTTTCATCCCTTATTTTTTTGTCAAATCTTTGACAGCTAATCCAGATAGGTTTCAAGGTATACCATCTGGAGTCTTTTCAAAAAAATCTGATCTTTAATAATCGCCAACATTCCGGCAAAAGTGATAGTGACGAGGAGGCGAGAGAAACTCAAATCTGTAACGTGGCTGTTCAAGAGAATTCTTGTTTATAATTTGTGGCTCATCACGTGGGCGTCTTCACCATCTGAATAGTACCCATGTATTGTGCGGGTTATCTCAAATTTCAGCTTTTTGTAAAGCCTGATTGCCGGATCATTGGTCACTCTCACTTCTAGATAGCATTGTTTTGCATTGTAAAGCTTCATGCCCTCCATGGACTTAATCACAAGAGCCTCTCCGATTCCTTTGCGTCTATGGTCAGGGATAACTGCCACAGAAACAATATGACCCTTCTTAATCAAGCCGCCAAAACCGAAATTGGACAAGCCTGTTTCGACACGACACATTATGTAACCGACAATCTTTGCGTCATCCTCGACCACGATAAACGTCTCGGGAAATCGACGGTACAGATCAATGAAGAAGAAGTCAGAGTAGTTCTCAGGCAGGCACACGCGGTTGATTTGCATAACGGTCTGCAGATCCTCTGATTCAAATTTCCGCAATCTGAAAGCCTGTTGCAAGTCTTCTGTCTCCGCTTCACTCCAATGCCTAGATTCAAAGGGTGACTAAATACTTTTTTCCACTTAACCGCTTATCGAAATCGTTTGCTCTTTAAATGCTTTGACTCCCGGCAGCGTTAAATTGCCATAGGGCATAACCCATACCTTGGCGTTTTTCCCAGCAATATTGAAAGCCTCGTTCAACGCATCGTTTACAGCCCTTGCTGTCTTTAATCTGAAAGTATTCGCAGCGTAGTAGTCTGGCATAGAAGAAACTAGAATAATCTTATGATTCTGCAATGCCTTAAGCAGATAATAGGCTTTATGACCATCCAACATGAAGTTCCGTTTAATCTCCCGCTCCACAGCCTTCAAATCGCCATACTTGACCATCCAATCATAAAAAACTCGGCTTCCGTGTCCTTCTGGGCATTCAGCCACCAAGATTATTACTCCGCCTCGCTTAACCACTTCTAACGCGCTGTCAACCCCTTTGTAAGCCTGGAAAAGACTCATGTCTGCAGGGTTTCCTCCCGGGCTTACAACAACAATGTCTGCCTTGCGATCCACTGTTACACGGTACATGTCATCGACAAGCTTGACACAATCCATGAAAGCCTGCTCCAAATCGCCGGCAAAAGCTTTAACAAGTTCACCTTTGGTGTTAGTCACAACATTCAGAATGAAGTCAACTTTAGCCAGTTTTGCAGCTTCCATCATATCTTCATGAATAGGATTTTCTTCTAGCACGCCTGTTTTTGCGTTTGCATCTAAAAGCATGGCATGATTGTGTTTTATGGTCTCTTCGCCTGAAACTCCTGGTACGACAGTTTTTCTTCCGCCGCCATAGCCTGCATAATAATGAAAACACACGTCACCTGTTAAAATCCTGATGTCCGCATCAGCGAAAACAGGATTCAAGTAAACTTTAGTCTGATGTTTTTTTGTTGTACCAACGTATACCAGATTTTGAGCCGTACAATCATGGCTTATGGTTTCTACGCGGTTCAGCACTTCCTCGCCTAAGAGCGCGATTGCTTCTTCACGTTTAACGGCTCTATGGGTTCCGCAAGCAAAGATAATTGTAACACTCTCGTCTTTCACACCAACACTGTTCAATTGATTGAGCAGCGGCAAAACCATGATTTTGCTTGGTGTAGGTCTCGTCGCGTCATCAACAACAATAGCAACCTTATTGTTTGGCTTCACGATTTCTACGAGTCCTTTGGAACCAATGGGCTCATTTAGAACTCTTTCAATCTCCGCTTCAGGATCTGCTACTCCTAGTTTCTCTCTGGGCTCAATTGACCCCAGAAAATTTCTGGTTGGAATTCTCACGCAGACTTCCGTTTTTCCATAAGGAAGCCAAACATCAACCATGAAACCTCACTCAGATATTGAAACACACTCTATTAGAAACTATTAAGCCTTTATCAAAACAAAAAAACCGAAAAGAATCGCAAGTTCTTTAAAATCCAAACGCTATAATTATCGCTCGTGATGAGATAAACATGTCAATCGAAAAAAACCCTGCAAAAAACGAAGTTCTATTCGTATGGTTTAATCGATACGCTGGAGTAACCATCAAAACTCCATCAAAAACCCTGATAATAGATCCAGTAGATGTTAAGCCGAAAAACTTTCAAATTGTAGATGCAATATTGATCACACATGAGCATTACGACCACTTAGACCAACCTCTAATCTCGGAGATCTACAAGCTTAACCAGTGCATGATCATTGCTGACGTTACATCAGCTAGAAGACTGCGAAATACGATCTCCCAAGAAAAACTCCACATAGCTCAACAAGGTTCAGAAGTGAAAATTGGAGAAGTCTCAGCAAGAGTCGAAAAATGCAGCCATTCACCAGCAGCCACACCCGTGTCCTTCATAATAACAAGTGAAGACGGAGTCAAACTCTTCCACACAGCAGACAGTCTGCCCTTCCCAGAAATGGCAACCATAGGTGAAAAGGAAAAGCTAGACGTTGTTTTCTGCACAGTTGGAATAGCTCCTGGCACATCTCCTGAGACCGGTCTTGACATTATAAGGTTGACAAAGCCAAAAGTAGCTGTCCCATACCATACTGGTTCTTCAGCAGACCAAGAGAAGTTCGCCGAACTACTGAAGAAAGAAATGCCGAACACCACATGCTTGGTTCCAGAAGTAGGGAACATCTATCAAATCTCTAAACGGACGTGAAAAAATGCCTGAGAGCAAAGATGTCAAGATTGAACTGTGCAAGATTCTAAATAAAATAGGTGCCCTGCAATTCGGAGCCTTCAAACTCACAAGCGGAAGAATAAGCCCCTATTACGTAGACATGCGCATAGTTCCTAGCTTTCCAGATGCCTTCCAAGCAATTCTCAATTTCTATTTAGATTTCATAAGAAAAGAAATAAACGAAAAAAACTTTGAGCGGATAGCTGGAATCCCAGTTGCAGGCATACCCTTCGCAGCTGTAATAGCCCATAACTTGAAGAAACCCTTTCTTTACATACGAAAGGGGGTACGCCTCCATGGAAGACAAAGACGTATAGAAGGCATCCTTACACCTGGAGACCGCGTCTTATTAATTGATGATTTGATAACCACAGGTTTGTCTTTGAGAAAGGCTGCTAAGACCATAACCGCAGAAGGCGGAGTAGTCAAAGAGGCAGTAGTGCTAATAGATAGACAGGAAGGGGGAAAAGAGAAGCTAAAAGAAGAAAAAATCCAACTGCATGCAATGCTTAACATCAGTGATATAGCCATCAAACTGTGTGAGATTGGAACAATAGACGAACAACAGATGCAAACCATACTCAAACAGATCAAGAAGAAGTAAAAGTGGTTGAAAAGTTGAAAGGTTACTCATAGAATATGAGGTCTTGCTCCTCCAATATTCCATGAAGCTTATGCACAGCGTCATGGACGTCTTGTTCTCTTTTTGCGCCAGTGCAAACAAGTTTTCCGCTTGCGAACAAGAGTATGACTACTTTAGGCTCATCCATTCTGTAGATCAAACCTGGAAATTGTTCAGGCTCGTACATTGTCTTTCCAAGCGTAACTGCTGCTTTCTCTAAGTCTATCATTCCGTCCAAGCTTGCTGAAGCAACAATGTTCTGTATTTTTAACTCTGGCTTGCTAATGATAATAATTCCGCCTTTCTTCAGTTCCTTAATGACCTTCATAACCGCCCTGCGCGCCTCTTTTTCCGATTTGGCGCCTGTGCAAACCATTTTCCCAGAGTTAAAAATCAACGTTGCAGTTTTAGGCCTCTTAAGCCTAAAAACTAAGCCTGGAAACTGTTCTGGACGATATTCTACGCCTGGATAACCCTTCACAACAGCGTTTAAATCAACTTTCTGGTTTAAACTGGCAGAAGCAACAAC
>CAZGNE010000027.1:0-12443 GCA_964527165.1 uncultured Candidatus Bathyarchaeia archaeon | reverse complement strand
TAGGACCTTTCGGGTTCGGCTGCATTGCTAAGGCTTCTGCACAGTTAAAAAGGTCACTTATTGCTCCAACACGCACGATTCCAACGCGTCTAAAGGCAGCATCATAAACCGTGTTTTCACCGCAAACTGCACCTGTGTGAGAAATTGTCGCTTCAGCACTCTCGCTGAATCGTCCCGCTTTAACTAGCACTATCGGCTTAATCCTTGCGACTCCTCTTGCAGCACTCATAAACTTGCGTGCGTTTTTGATAGATTCAATATAAAGCACGACGCTTCTTGTTTGTGCATCAGTTCCGAAATAGTCAATCAAGTCACCAAAATCCACATCAAGCATTGAACCCGTTGAGACTACTGCACTAAATCCTATATGAGCTTCAGACGCCCAATCCAACACTGAAGCGCACAAAGCTGCACTCTGTGAAATGAACGCTATCTTCCCAGGGAGAGCAGACTTGTTCGAAAAGGTGGCATTGAGCCCAATCCTTGGCCGCATTACTCCAAAACAGTTTGGTCCAATTATGCGTAGATTATATCGGCTTCTTTGTTCAAGGATGTATTTCTCAAAAGTTTCTCCTTCTTTTCCAGCCTCTCCAAAGCCTGCGGAAATGATGATTATCCCTGAAACTCCAGCTTTTCCACATTCTTCGATAATTTGAGGAACAGTATGCGCCGGAGTTGCTATAATTGCTAGGTCTACTTTCCATGGAATTTTCGTAATGCTTGGATAGGCAGTTATGCCTTGCACCGTAGATCGAAAAGGATTAACTGGATAAACCACTCCTTTATAGCCTACTCCGATTAGATTTCGGAGAATGCGGGCGCCAATGGAACCTTCTTGGTCACTGGCTCCGATGATGGCGATTCTTTGAGGACTAAAAATCTTTTCAAGGTTTTCAGTGCCCATTCCATTGCACCCTCCCAACTCTGCTAAAAGAATACCTCAGTAAGAAGAATAAGCAGCAGAAGCTTTTTTAGCTTTCCGTGAATTCTCAATTAAACCTAACTCAACGAGTACTAAGCTTTTTCAGCAATTCTTAAACGATTAAACAGACATAATAAACAAAGAGGCCTAGCCTTGACGAAACAGCTGTTTAAGAAGGCGTTCATTTTTCTGGACACCGACAAGCACGCAAGTCCATTTGACATATTAACAACAATAGACGTTTTCCCAGATGTAACAATATTAAAATATGAAAATGTGACTGTTGATGATGCCGAAAAAATCGTTTATGACGCTATGTTCCCAAGAGGACCCGAAGGCGCAAAACACACAAAACTCTTCATTAATGGGCGTGACTTCAAACAAGCAAATGAGATTCTAGAAAAAGTCAAAAAATGCATGTTTCCACCATTTGAGCTTAGCATAATAATAGACCCACGAGGAGCCTACACTACTGCTTCAGCTGCAGTTGCGAAAACATTGGAAATCTCACTGCTAAAAGGACTGGGTGGATTAGAGAACAGAACAGTTACAATACTGGCCGGAACAGGCCCTGTAGGTCAAACGGCCGCAAGACTGTATGTAATGGAAAAAGCAAATGTCATGATTACTTCTCGTGATCTTCACAAATCTTCAGTAATATCAAAAAAAGTCAATGAAGAAACCGAAAACGAAAGAGCAATCGGTGTAAAGGCGCAAACCCCTCAAGAAGTCGGAAAAGCCATAGAAACTGCCGAAATAATTCTTTCTGCAGGAGCCGCTGGAATTCAGCTTCTTCCATCCAGCATACTCAAGCAATATGGACAAAAATGCAGAATAGTAGCCGACATCAATGCAATTCCACCATTGGGTGTGGAAGGGCTGAAATCGAAAGTTGACGATGAAGAGTTCTTCCCGAACGTTTTCGGTGTCGGCGCCTTAGCAATAGGCAAACTCAAAAACGAGGTTGAAATTGAACTGATAAAAAAGGCGGCTGAAGAAGCAAAGGGAATATTCGATTATAAAATGGCATACAAAATAGCTAGAAGCTCAGTACTCAAGGATTTGGACGAAATTGAAAAGCATAGTTGAAGCATGGGAAAATGACCAGTATAATCCACAGCAGACTTTTCCAAATCCTTAATTCGAATTTGACAATATATCTTGAATGAGCAATTTAGCCAGATCATATTGTACGAGGATTCGGAATTGATTCCTGATAATAACAAGCAAACGTTAACTTTGGTCTTCATTTACAGCGATGAATTTGCAGAACGAATAATGAGAAACTTGATAAATGATCCAAGCTTCTGTAAGCCTTGTGCACTCTACTGCGATTCTTGCAAATACAGCAGCTATAGTTATGTGCGTAACATCAGAGCGGCAATTGAACTACCGACCCTTTCAGAGCTTCCAGCCTTTATTGACAATCCAGAGAAGTTCATGCCAAAGAGTATCCCAAAAGCTGATTTATGCATAGCTTCAGGATTACACAAGGATCTGTTGCTGGAACTGCCATATCAAATACAGAAATCTGGAATAAAAGGGCTAGTTACACCAATAGAAGATTTTGTCGAAGTTCCATCCGGATTAAGAAAACAAGTTGAGGAAAGATGCTTAGAACTGGGGTTGGAAAGCGCTTTCCCAAAACCCTTCTGCTCCTTGGAACCAACAGAAGACAAGCCCATGATCTCCAGATTTGTGACAGAACTAAATGTTGGAAAACCCTTACTGGAGATCAGAACCACTAACACAGGTAGAAGAGAGGTTATAGACTCTACAATTGTTAAAAGAAGTGCGCCTTGCGGTTCCACATGGTATGTATCCAAAAAAATAATGGGGATGAATACAAAAATGGAAGTGATCTATGATGTAATAGCGAAAGCGCATCATAGTTATCCCTGCATGGCGACAATGAATATAGATCCCGAATCAAAGGAGCCGATACTTCACATTGGAGGCTTCATAATACGAGAAGCAGTGGAAAAAGCATTAACACGGTCTAAAGGTAACACGTAAAGAGGACTGTTTTCAGCATTATCGTGTGGTTGCCAGTTCGTCCACTAAATCGGCTGTTTTACAGTCTTCTTGTGCATTTGTATATTGGAGCATCTCGTATATTTGCAATGTTTGTTCTGCGGCTTTTCTCCATGTAAAATACTGCAATACCCTTTTTCTACCATTCTCTCCCCATTTTTCGGCTCTTTCAGAATCACATAAGACTTCTTTTATGCCCCATGCGATATCGGCAGGGTTTCCTCCGTTTACATGAACACCATTTTGGCCGGGTCCAAATGATATGACTTGTTCTCGGAAGCCAACCACACCTTGTGCCCCCACAACTATTGGTTTCGCCATAGACATGGCTTCAAGACTCACTATTCCAAAAGGTTCATATGTTGATGGGAAGATGCATAGGTCTGACGCTGCGTAATGCAGAATACGATCGTTTTCTGGCACAAACTCGAATCTGCAAGCAACTTTTTCGCTTACTCCAAGTCTTTTTGCGGTTTCGATTATATCGTTTTGCTGTTCACCTTTGCCCAAAATAACGAGTTTTGTCTTTGGAAATTCTGCAAGAATCATCGGAATAGCTTGCACAAGATTTATAACTCCTTTAACCCAAGCAAGTCTTCCGAGGAAAAGGATCATATTTTCATCAGCTTTTACTCCATATCTGCTACGTATTGCCTTGACATTCTCTGGTTTGCAGTTTCTCGGATCGTAACGTCCTGGATCTACACCATTCCAGACAACGTTTATCTTTGAATCAGGCCACCCATGTCGAACCAAATCCTCTCGCATGGCGTGACTTACGGTTATTATCTTATCCACTTTCTGCGAGGTTGCCCACTCAAGATGAGAAACAACCTCAGAACCTGGACCGCCAGCTCTTCCTCCTTCGGTACTATGCACATGAAAAACGACAGGTGTCTTTGTTTCATTTTTAGCCATTATGCCAGCTATACTACTTAGCCAATCATGAACGCAGACCACATCATAGTTGCAGCCCTCTTTTTTTAACATGCTGTTTATGAATTTTGTAGCACTCAGTATATTGTAAATAAATATATCGTTGAACATACGGATGTTTGTACCCCATTTCTTCAAATCTTCAGTTACAAACATAGGGAAAACATTGCTTGCATCCGCAATGAGCGGTCTGTGAACTTCCACGCCTTTCAGGATTTCCCGAGTTTTCAGATTTCCATGGTTAAGCGTGAAAACTGTCACGTCGTTACCCATGGAAACAAACTCGCGTGTGATATACTCTGCATAGGTGCCTAGCCCGCCGACTAGTGCAGGCGGATATTCCCAAACAAAGAAGCCTATTCTCAAATAACATACCTCAAGTACCGATTATAGAAGGGAAAGCTTGAAAGTCTCAATATGGAGAAAAGAATCGACGACCGAGGATTTGGAACAGACTCTGCTTCTCTTTTGGGTGTCCTTCTTTTTCTGACTTGGAGATTTCTCTGTTCTTTTTTTGGCTCTTCCGTTGGTGCCCATGCAAGAATGGTTTCTAGACGGACACCATTGTGGTCTCTACACTTCAGGTATTCCCATTCAGTGAAACCAACATGCATGCCCTTGGTGCTTTCAACCTTACTCCTCACTACCTCCGAAAAGCGTTTTACAACAAGGATAAGTCGTGGCTTTTCTTCATCACCGATTTTGCGTTTGTTGTATGTTATCGTTAAGAAGGATTTGAACTTGTCAGCATAGTCTAAGCTCTGCATCCTTTGTAGTAGCGTGACGCCATCTTCGTTGACGTTTAACTGTATGGTTATACATTGCACGTTCTCGTAATGACGCATAGCACCTAACGTGGCATTGTCGCTTAATTGGAGATTATTGCAGATCGAAGCCAAGTCTTCATCAACATGATACATTTCGCTTACTATCATCTGTTCCAACTCTTGCCTGCTCTCAGTCCAGATTTTCGCCATCGAAACGCAGATTTGCCCTTCGATGTTTAGAAAATAGCGAACACAAAAGATAAATAAATTATGAATCTAAAATCCGAATCTAACCCAGACGTATATGCAAGTTTCTCTTTTATAGTAAATCAGAAATAGATCAATGTCTAAATAAGAACGCCAAAAGGTGACAATTTGACGGATATAGTGTTGGTTTTCGAGGTTCATCAGCCTTATAGGCTAAAACGTAACTTCTTTTGGGAAAACAAGATTTTCAGGCGCTTGAGAAAAACCGACCTTTTTGGTTATTATTTCGATAATACAGTAAACAAGGAAATTTTCCTGAGAGCATCTAGGAAATGTTATCTCCCTTCTAACACTATACTGCTGGATCTGATTGATAAGTATAAGACGGAGAAAAAACGAGTTAAAGTTTCCTTCAGCCTATCCGGAGTTTTCTTGGAACAATGCGAAATGTTCAACAAGGATTTGTTGGAAACTTTCAAACAGCTTGCAAAAACTGGTTGCGTAGAATTCTTGGGTCAAACATATTATCACTCACTGGCAAGTCTATACCCTGAAAAAGAAGAGTTCATCGAACAAATCAAGGCGCATCAACAGATAACGACAGACTTGCTAGGTTATACGCCGACGATTTTTGAGAATACCGAACTACTCTACAATAACACCGTGGCAAAAACTGTGGAAAAAGCGGGGTATAAAGGAATATTCACAGAAGGCGTGGAAAGAATATTGTATGGAAAATCGCCTAACTACCTTTACACGCCAAAAGACTGCAAGAAAATCAAAGTATTGTTGAGGAACTATAAGCTGACAGACGACATTGGTTTTAGATTTTCAGCAAGATGGTGGAGTGAATGGCCTCTAACCTCAGACAAATATGCAAATTGGCTAGCAGCTACGCCTGGAAACGTGATCAGCATTTTTCCGGATTATGAAACTTTTGGAGAACATCATTGGCCAGAAACAGGCATTCATGATTTCCTGAAGCATTTGCCTGGTGAGATTCTGAAGTGGTGGCATTTACATATGGTGACCCCTTCCGAAGTTGTGGAAAAATATACGTCTATAGGAGAGCTTGATGTCCCAGAGTTAGGCGGAACAGTTTCATGGGCGGATTTGGAAAGAGATGCGAGCTGTTGGCTTGGAAATGCCATGCAATGGGCTTATTATACCAGTTTAAGAAAACTCGAGGGTATGGTTAAGGAAGCTGGCGATAAAGAATTTCTGAAATTGTGGCGGTATTTCCAAGCTAGCGACCACCTCTATTACATGTTCACTGCAGGTGGAGCTCCTGGCGAAGTCCACTCCTATTTTAGCTCTTTCACCACACCGATGGACGCGTTTGTTACAGCTCAAGCAGCCATTTTGGACTTCGAAAACAGGGTAAGACTTGCAACGATTACGGCAAATGAGCCATTTCTACTCTACACTGGCGAAGGAGAAAAACACTTCACTGGAACGATCGTCTGGAGCCTGAAAGGACTAAGCAAGGCTCTTCGAAAAACCAGCATAAAATCCATCGAGTTTCACAATGCTCGTAGGGATTTCGAAAAATGGGCAGAAAAATCACTTGAAGACAAAAAATTGGCAGAGCAATTAAAGGAATTAAGAGTTTCAAAAGTCAGAGGAAAAACACTTGTGGAGGAAATGGTTAAAATAATCAAAGAAAGATACGAAGAGCTAAGTGCACAAATGCAGTCCTTGACTGGATATTTCTGAAATTTTGGATCATATTTTTATAACAAAAAACATTATTCGTTGTATTGTTATAGGTGAGAAATGGTGCGAGAAGAACTCCCACTTTCAGAAAAAATTCTTCAAACCCTGCATAATCTATGTGCGACTGCTCCGGATCTCGCAAGAAAAAGTGAAGAGTTAGCACAAGTTATGCAGCTTGATTTAGGCGAACTAGAGAGGATACTAGACAACTACAAAGCCGAAGGATTTGCAGAGAGCTTTGTAGACAATGAAGGGAAAAAAAGATATTATTTGACTGGAAGCGGAATAATCAAAGTTTGTGCACTCTTCACGTAGTGAGAACCCGATGAATATCATAATTCTCTCATGGGAATATCCTCCAAGAATAGTTGGGCAGCTTGCCAACTACGTGAAAAAGCTTGCCACGGAACTTGTTAAGAACGGAGTACAAACATACGTAGTTACCTATCATGATTACTTGACCGGAGGACATGATGATGTTGATGGAGTTAGAACTATTAGAGTGACTAACCCTGTTCGTACGCACATTGGTGTTCTCACATGGGTTCTGACTTTGAACCAAGAGGTCGAAAGAGCAGCGGCAAACGTCTATTATGACACAAGTCGGCAGATTGATTTGTTGGATGTATATGATTGGCATTTTATTCCTGCGGCGGTTGCCTTGAAGAAAGCGTTGGGCTTGCCATTCGTTTATTCTGTTGAAAGTTTAGAAGAGCATCGTTCCCATAGCGCAAACGCGCCTTTTAACATGGCTATTAAGAGCCTTGAATGGTTGGGTATGTACGAAGCAACAAAATTGCTCGTCAAATCAGAATGGATGCAGAATGAAATTCTCAGAATTTACAAAGTACCGATTGAAAAGATAAAAGTGATTCCGCCGGAATCCGCGGGCTGGATTAAGACCGTTTTGTCAACATACAAAACAGTGGCAGAAGGGGCATTGTCAAAATGCGCCATGATTTGAGTGTCATGATGTTGTCTTGGGAATTCCCACCAAGAATAATTGGCGGGATCTCACCGCATGTTTATTATTTGTCGAGGGCTTTGGCGAGAAATGATGTGAAGGTTTATGTGGTTACTTGTGATTTTCCAGGTGCACCAGCGCACGAAGTTATTGATAATGTAGAAGTCTTTAGAATAGATTCTTACAAGAATCCCTCGCCTGACTTTGCAACGTGGGTTTATTTGATGAATGTGAACATGCAGAAGGAAGCGGCGATGTTGATTAGAAGCTTAGCTGGCAAGGTTGACGTTGTTCATGCTCATGATTGGCTTGCCGCTACTGCGGGTATCGGTTTAAAGCATATGTTTAGAAGACCCTTTTTTGCTACAATTCATTCTACGGAGATAGGGCGACGGAATGGAATTCATTTTGATTATGAGCGCATGATTCATGAGACTGAAGCATGGTTAACGTATGAGGCTTGGAAGGTCATATGCTGCAGCGATTACATGGTTTCGCATGTTCAATGGGCTTTTGGACTGCCTTCAGATAAGCTGATTATGGTCCCGAACGGCGTAAACTATGAAGTATATGCAAAAACTGAAAATGAGGATTTGAGCGAGTTCAGAAGAAAAGTTGCCTTGCCCGAAGAGAAGATTGTCCTTTTTGTTGGGCGGCTTGTTTATGAAAAGGGAGCACATGTGCTTGTTAATGCTGTGCCAAAAGTGCTGGAGAAGGCTAATGCAAAATTTGTAATCGTAGGCAACGGTTACATGAAAGATCAGCTTTCAGAGCTTGTTAAAGGGATGGGATTAACTCATAAAGTGTTGTTCACCGGGTTTGTAGATGACGAAACACTGAGAAAACTGCAGAAATGCGCAGATGTTTCGGTTGTGCCCTCCTTGTTTGAACCTTTCGGAATTGTGGCTCTTGAAGCAATGGCGGCAAAAAGCCCAGTAGTAGTTTCCGACACTGGAGGTCTGTCTGAGATTGTAGAACATGACTTTAGCGGCGTTAAGGTTTACGTTAATAACCCGGAATCGTTGGCTTGGGGGATAACAGAAGTGTTAAGTGACGGATCGTATGCGAATTGGCTAAGAACCAACGCGTATAAAAAGATTCAGGAAAAATACAATTGGGATAACATAGCACAACAAACAAAGACAATCTACAATGATGTCTTAAACGAATACTCAAAAAGCTTCTGGGTATCGACAAACCATAAGATGATTGTCTAGCTCCAAGTATAAGATCTAATCCTGCGAGAGCCTCAGTTCAGCAATTAAGGGTATCTTATTCTGATGGCTTGGTCTTTACAAGCATCCACACATTTCATACAGTAGATGCACTCCTCATGGCTAAACTTTTCCCATGGCAAATCCAGAATTGGAACTCGCATGGGGCAAGCTTGTACGCAAAGGCGGCATCCACCTTTAACGCACTTAACAGGATCTCGACGTAAACCTATGAAGCTAAACTTGTTCAAAATCGCCATTAGCGCACCGTGAGGACAGAAATATCTACACCAGCTCCGTGGAACATAAGCAGCCAAAACCAAAACAGCGACCAAAACTGCAAATTGGAACCAGAAAAGCACAGGCAAAACGGCAATTCCAGCAAGCATGTCCAAAAAAGATGTGTCTATCACTGCAAAACGAAATTCATTTACCATTGTAGGCAAAGTAGCAAACAAAGTTTCTGCAGGACTCAACGTGGTGAATGGAGCCTTCGTGAAAACGCCGAGAGCCCTTTCATAACTACTGCTAACACCCATAACTTTCGATATAGAAAAAGATACACTAATCAAAAGGGTAATGCCCAAGATAAAATATTTCACGTAAATAATACTTTCATGGGTTCTAAGGGAGAAATCGTTCTTTCGACGCTTAATTAAATCAACAAGGTCCTGGATTAGACCAAAAGGGCATATCCAACCGCAAAGAGATTTACCGAGTAATATGCCCACTAGCAAGAAGGAAGCAAAAGCAAGCCAAGGAAACATAACCTCATAAAAACCAAATTGAATGGCCGTGAAAGCGTCGCCCACCGTGTTCTGCTGAAGCCCCCATGTCCAAAGAACAGGAACCAACATCGGCAATGCTCCCAAGTTAAAAATTACCGCGCTGAAGAATATGAAAGACAAAAGCTGAATTATTCTTCGCGCCGTGCTATATTTCAGCAAATACTCCTTAACTCTGTTTGTCTTCACTTTCTCGCCTCTTTCGATGCAGCTAACGGAAGTCTAAGTTATTTATTTTCCGATTACTTTAACGTTTTCCACAGCAACCCATGGCGCAACCAACTGTCCGATCTTCCGCTCGTTATTCGCAATCAAAGAAACATTCTTCAACAGGTCAAAAACGTTCCCAGATAACATCGCGCCCTTTACAGCATCAACAATCTCACCATTTTTGATCTGCCAAGCAGGAACTGCAACCACAGAAAACTCGCCGCTAGCTGGATTACTACTATGAGCACCTTGCAACAGGTAAACCAGAAGACCGTCTTCTACTTCACTAACGAGTTCATCAGCAGATTTGTTTCCAGACAAAACATGAAAGTTTGTGGCTTCGACACTAGGCGTGGACAGACACCCAGCTCGTTCAGCGTTCCCAGTGCTCTCTCGACTCTCCTTTCTGGCCGCATAGTTGTCATACAAGAAACTACGTAGAATTCCTTTTTCTATTACGGGTGTTTTTTGCTGTGGAACACCTTCTCCGTCGAATTTCCAAGTGCGAAGACCACCATCAAGCAGACCATCATCGTAGATTGTCAAAAGCTCCGAGGCAACACTTTCGTCCATCTTGCCTTTAAAAGCAGACTGGTTTCTCTGCACATAATCCGCTTTAACCGCATTAACCAAAGTGAAATGGAGAAGGTGTTGCAGTGCTGTTTGAGTGAACACCACAGTAGTGTTTCTTGTTTCCGTTTTTTTAGCTTTCAATGCGGAAACAGCTAGTCGCGCAGCTTCTCTGCCAACCCATTCGGGGCAAATACTATAACTTCTCTCAAGATTGAACTCGAAACATGCAGGTGTTACGTCACCTTCATCGTTACCCACTGTTGCAAGACTGCATTCGATAACCGTGCCTTCATCCGAAGCAACAATGTCATTTGAGTTGGCAATAGCGCCGAACAAGTGGGACGCTCCAGCCCCTCCTTCCATTGGATATGCCCGTTTGTCTGTTTTTTCTGCCGCATCCAACATCACACCAGCAATTTTTACCAAGTCCTCAGAATTCAGTTCCGCAATCCTCTGATCATACCCCTTCTTCATGGAAGCAAGAGGTTTCTGTGTTGGAAAACCATGCCAGTCTTCATCGGGCTTACTTGCTCTAGCTGAACTTGACGCTCTCGAAATCGCATCATCTATTACATTCTTGTTTTCTAATATGTTAGTGTAGGAAAAACCTACTGCCTTGTTAATTATGATGCGGACGCCTAATCCGTTGTCAATTATCCTCGAGCTCTTAACAATCTGACCTAGCTCGATGCCGACAGTTGTGGTGAGCCCTTCATATACGTAAGCCTCAGCTTCAGCAGCGCCCTTCTTCAGAGCAGAACGCACTGTCTCCTCAGCCAAACTTAGCAAGTCTTCATGTTTATGCTGTGCCACCAACAAGCACCTCCTTCACTCTGAGGTGAGGACCACCATCGCATATGAAAGTCGTTTGTCCTTTCCCGCAACGTCCAGGCCATAGTTCAAAATCCTTCCCGACGGCATCCACACTATGTAAAGCCTTCAGTGTATTCCCACTAATAGATGCATTCCGTACAGGTTGCCCCAACTCCCCATTAGCTATCTCGTAACCTTCCTGAATGCCCACTTGAAATGTTCCGTCCAAGTTTGCTTGACCACCTCTGAAACTCTTAAAATAATAGCCGAATTTTATGTTTTCAAATAGTTCTTCGAAAGAATGGTTTTTGGGTTCTATGAACGTGTTACGCATACGGATTATGGGTTCGGTGCGAAAATTCTCAGCTCTAGCATTTCCTGTCGGCTGTACACCGAGTTTGTGTGCTGTTTCCCAATTGTGCATCAACCCAACTACGATGCCGTCTTTAATGAGCAGAGTTTTTTGCGTCTGGACCCCCTCATCATCATACTTGTAAGAGCCAAATGCTCCATCAATAGTGCCGTCATCATAAGAAGTGACCATGTCAGATCCTATTTTCTTCCCAAGCTTATTTTTCAAAATAGAACCAGCCATAGTCAGGTCTGCCTCAGCCAGATGTCCAAAAGCCTCGTGGATGAAAACGCCGACGACGTTTGGTCCTAAAACCGCAGGAAATGTTCCTGCTTTAGGAGCTTTCGCCTTCAACTGGTCTATTGCACGTTTTGCAGCCGTTTTGCCAATGTCTTCTGGATTTTGCAGATCAAACACTTCATAGCCTGTGGTTGAACCAATTTCCTCTCTGCTATAAGTGAAAACACCCGCCTCTGTGGCAGTTGCCACAACCCTTGCCCAAACATACAGCTTATCCTGTTCAATATACGCGCCATCGTCATTCATGAAATAGCTTGTCCCAGCCAAATCAAAATAGTCAATCGTGCAGCTCCTAATACGATTGTCATAACCAATTACGGTCTTGTTCATCGTCAAACCAGTGTGTATCTTATCTTCTATAGAAATTTTTGACGGGTCTTTACGTGGTTTCGTTCTGACTCGGTCCTCAACAGCCTTAACTGCCGCAAGCTTTATTGGAACCTTAAGCCTCGAACTTGCAGCCTTCGCCATTCTACACGCATCAGAAACCGCCCCAGTCAAAGCTTTGATGTCCAATGTGCCCACTGAAGCAAAACCCCAAGCACCGTTCATGAGAACCCGCAATGCAACACCATTTTCAATGCCTTGCTTCGCTGCTTCAACTCGACCCTCTTTGAGAGTAAGCATTGTTTTGAAAAGCTTCTGAGCAC
>CAZGNE010000026.1:0-12491 GCA_964527165.1 uncultured Candidatus Bathyarchaeia archaeon | reverse complement strand
TAGGGTAAAAAACTCTCCACTCTCCCTCTATTGTTTCCAAAACGGAGGTAAACCAAAAAATGGTAGTGCAAATAAGAGAATATGGTTCAGCAGAAGAAATAGCTGATACTCTAGATACAGAAATCTCTGAAACAAAAAGCACTTTAGGCGAGTACCTGCGCCGACTAGACGATATTCGAGCGTTAGCCGAGAAATCCAGGAAAATCCACGAAGTAGTCATGAAGCTTGCAGGAAAAAAAGCCATAACCGAAAGCCTCGGAGAAATAACCGTAGGCAGCCTTAACCTCGTGTTAGACTCTAACCCATTCCACGAACTGACAGCAATAGAAGAAGTCGTCCGAAGCCACCAAGAAAGACTCGTCGTTCTGCAAAAAGCCCGTGAAGCCCTTAAATGGCTAGACCAACTCGGCGACACTGAAGGCCTAAAATATGTAGTAGTAGAACACAACGGCGTGCCAGCACGGATACTCTTCAAAATATCATAGACTGGCATGTCCATGGCGTGAACAACTAGGGGAAACGACTTGTACTCCATCGCTCTAAAAACCATATTGAACGAAATCCGAAACGTATGCCCAGACATAAAAAACTCGTTCATATTCAGAGAAGATGGCGAAATCATAGCAGGAGATAACAACACTCCTGAAAAAACCATCGTCCAAACCATCAATTCTTTTGAGGGCATATTTGAAAAAGCAGACGCCTTAGGCGGAATAGACAACATAACCGTTGAAAGCAGCAAAGGAAGAATAACAGTTTCTCCAGTGAAAGACCTTTACCTGCTATCAGTCACTTCCGAAGACGCGGATCAGAAACACGTAGACACTGTAACCGGCGTCTTGATCCCAACATTTCTCAAATTACTAGGACAGATTACCCAAACCCCCACCAGAGACAATTCACCCAAACGCGAAACAGAGACCTTGCCAACAAAAGACGTTGAAGAAACAACCGAGGACATTGCAGACAAGCTTCTGCCTGAAGAGACTGAAAAGATGGAGGAACCCGAGCCTTATGACGAACCGCTATTTCCAGAACCGCCAGTAAACCAATGCATAGTTGAGCCGAGCAAACATAAGCGAAGATTTCCAGGCTTGCCTTTGTCAGTCAATACTGTACATTTAGACAACAGAATATTATCTCAATGGCAAGAACTCTACAAGAACAAACCAATTGAACAAGTCGAAATCGAAACATTCAACGGAAAAACAATCCAATGCAAAGTCAAACCAGCAAAAGACCCAGAACGCGAAGGAAAAGGAATCATCCAAATACCTGAAAAGATCCAGAACACTCTAGACATTAAGAAAGGCGAACTCGTCAAAGTCAAACCAATAATCAACAACGGAGACACAGATTATGGTTAAGAAAAAGAAAGACCCACAGGAAATGGCTACACAAACCGAGCCAATCACCATAGACGCAACAACCTCTGAAAACAACCTGCGAACTAGACTAGACGAAATAAAAGGCTACGACGGCGTTGTAGGTTATATTCTGAGGAACACAAATTCAGCCACCGTCGACCTCAAAGACCCATCAAGAATAATCGACTATGCTATGATTGCATCCTCAGCTATCGACGCAACCAATGAACTCTCAGAACTTTTCGAGCTAGGAGAACCTAAAAACATCATCATCTACGGAAAAAAAATCAAAATGCTAGCCATAACGATAGGTCAAAACAAGATAAGCATTTTTATGGAACAATACGCAGACAACGAGAAAGTATTGAAAAAGCTGCACATGTCTTAAGGCCGAACTGATAATCTCAGTCCTATTTCCATCTTATCAACTTCAAAGTTTCTGTGTTCATTGGCTTCAAGAACGTTTAAATTGCTGTTTGCGGCTATAGTTTAGGGAGAAGGGAGACCTAAAATAGCCCTTTGACAGGCTATGCAGGTGAGTTTATTGATCCAGAATGGAAGAGGAGATAGCAATAGCCATCGTGGACGCCTTGACATTATCGCAGCAATCCTGGACGCTTCGCTCAGAGGAGCCAAAAGAACACATCTGATGAACCAATGCAATCTAAGCTTCAGACAACTGACTTCCTATTCACATTTTCTGCTCAGGCACGGCCTTTTGCACATGATCAGAGAAGACGGCTCAAAAAGCAGTTTCTTCAGAATAACCGACAAAGGCAGAGACTTCTTGAGAGCTTATAAAGGGTTAATGTCTCTTATGCAGTAGCATCCTAAGTCAAAAACTCTTTAAAGGTTTCATCAAGTTTTATTTTTCTCTTTGTTTGATCCATCTCTATGAAATCATATTGCTGCAGAAACTCCACTATCCGCTGAATCTGCTTCTCACCAGTTCCAGTTTTTTGCTGAATCTCTTCTAACGTGCGCCACTTGCCATCGCTCAACACTTCCAGAATAGTGCTAATCTTTGAAGTCATTGATGTCTCCTCTCTCAGCTGCTATTTCATAGCATGCATCGAGTTAAATGCCTTGTGAGTTTGTCCTCTGGTATTGTCTTTCAGAATTAAGTTCTAGAAGATAATGAGCAACAAATGCTAATTGCCAAAGACTTATCTGCTTACACACAAACCCGTTTCGCAAAGCCTTTATCCAAAACACCCAATACTCTAACACAAAAGTGACGACGGAGAAAGCCTTAATTGACAGGACAAATCGACTGGTCACACATTCTCATTCAATGCCAGAACAACATAAAATCAAAAATCTCACCCCTTTTAACAACGCTAAACCAGCCCCAACCAAACCTAGGCATAGGCGCAGGAGGCGACCCTGTAAAAAAGATAGATTTAGCGGCTGAAAAAGCCATAATAGACACCCTAAAAGAAAATGACCTTTCATTCACACTCATAAGCGAAGAATCAGGCGTAGAAAAACATGGAAAAAACCCGGACGCGTGCTATGTGACTGCTGACCCCATTGATGGTACAACAAATCTTATGAGAAGAATTCCCTTCTACGCAACTTCAATTGCAATATCCACAAAGCCCACCTTGAACAGTACATACGCAGCGTTGGTCGCAGACTTGTTTCACAACGTTACCTATGTGGCGCAAAAAGGCAAAGGAGCTTACCGAAACAATCAGAAAATAACTCCATCAACCAACACGACGCTAGAAGAAGCTATAATAGGAATAGACTTGAATACCTACAAGATTCAGAAAATAGCTCCGCAAATGACCCGCCTGATTGAGAAAACTAAGCACATACGTCATTTTGGAGCTAACGCGCTAGAACTATGTTATGTTGCAGATGGAACAACAGATGCCTTCATGGACATACGTGGAAAACTCCGCACAACCGACATGGCAGCCGCTTGGCTGATAATCCAGGAAGCCTGCGCAAAAATAACAACTGTGAATGGCAAGCCTTTAAACGTTAGATTAGATCCAAAACAGAAAGTGGAGTTCGTCGCTGCCGCAAACCAGAAGATCCACAGAACCATACTTAACCTTTTAAAAGTTGAAAAGGAAACAAAATGATAACGCCATTGCCACCCTACCCGGCAGCACTTGTAAGGACGAAAAAAACGCGAATCATGGTAATAGCTGACTTGCACATAGGATGGGAGATGTCTCTCTCCAAAAAAGGCATACACGTGCCAACTCAAACGCCAAAACTGCTGAAGAAACTGGCAACCCTCGTATCTGAATACAAACCCGCAAAACTGCTCATATTGGGAGACGTCAAGCATACAATAGCAACTGCACAGATAGGCGAATGGCAAGACGTCCCTGAATTTTTCAATCAATTAACGAAACAAAAATTGCAGACAAGCGTAATTCGAGGCAACCATGACGGAAACCTTGAACCATTACTACCAGAAAACATTGAACTCTTACCTGCCACAGGCATCGCATTAGGTGACATTGGCTTCTTTCATGGGCATAAATGGCCTTTTCCAGCAATTCTGAAATGCAAAACATTAGTGATGGGACACATTCATCCTACTGTAGCCTTCCACGATCCATCAGGCTTCAGAATAACAAGACAGGTATGGGTGAAGGCAAACTGCAACAGAAAACAACTGGCCGAGATTTTGCTGCAAAAACATAAAACAAGTAACAAAAGGGGATCCGATGAACTAGGAAAGAATTGTGCAGGCACAACAGAAGTTCTGCAGCTTTTCATAATGCCTTCTTTCAACGATTTCTTAGGGGGCAAACCGCTCAACGAAAGCTCAAAAACCACTCCAAGGACTGAAATGATTGTCGGACCCCTTCTCCGTCAAAAAGCAGTTGACCTAGAAAACGCGGAGACCTACCTGTTGGACGGAACTTTCTTAGGAACCCTAAAACAGCTTAAAACCTCGAGCTAACGGCTTTTCAGCATAACGTTTATACATCAAAGCTTCCTTCAAAGTCATGAGGTGGAAAAATGCCCAGAGAAGATGATTATCCTGACTGGTTCAGAAGAGGACGCTTCCCAGTCTTCAAGAGCTGGGATTTCAACGATATCGACAAAATGTTCCACGATATGGAAAAAATGATGGAAGAAGAATTCAAGGGTCTTGCCTCTCAAGTCCCTAAAGATTATGTCCGAGAACGTAGACTTCCAGACGGTTCAATCGGTCGTGAATTCGGTCCATTCGTCTACGGCTACAGCATAAAAATAGGTCCCGATGGCAAACCTGAAATCAGAGAGTTTGGCAACGTCAAACCAGGTCGCCGCGGGCCACAAGTGAAAGAAGAACGTGAACCACTCATTGACATAATCGAAACAAACGGAGAAATCCAAGTTGTAGCAGAACTGCCCGGCGTGGATAAGAACGCAATCAAGCTTCACGGAACCGAAGACACGCTCACAATATCGGTGGACACCCCCCAACACAAATACTACAAGGAAGTGACGCTGCCAACAAAGGTTAGAGTACTCGAAGCCAAAACCAGATACAAAAATGGCGTGTTAGAAGTCATATTACCTAAGACCACAGAAGAAAAATTAAAAGGCGAGCCTATCAACATAGAATAGCCCATCTAGCTTATCAAATGCTCTTCTGAAAAGCTTGTGCCAACATGGACAAAAAGTCAGAAATCGACATACTCAATGCTACCTGTAAACAAGCAAAAACAGAAGGAAAAATTACGGGCAAAAACTTGGCAATTCTCCACGAAATTTTCGGCCAACGCTTTACAAAAGCTTTTGAAGCTTTAAAAGAAAACCGCGTGAAAAAATACGTTTTCAAGCCAAGCAACAAAATCGTCTGGATTGTCGTAGGAAAAGAACGAGACTACTTGATAATGGCCCATGCTGAATTTTGCATGTGTGACGATTTCTACTTTCGCGTACTGGACCGCGAAGTACACTTGTGTTATCATCTTATCGCTCAAAAAATAGCCAATGTACTGGAATGGTACGACACCATTGAAGACAATGATGAACTTCATGATTCGTTGATGAAAGAGTGGAAAAAACCCACTCCTTAAATATTTAAACTTCAAATGTAGAGGGGTATAAAGGGGACAATCTCAATGAGCGTAGGCGAATATTTCGAAATACTCAAATACATACTCATGGGCGCAACCTTCATAGCTTTAATTTTAATCTTTCTTTACTCATACTACGGCAAAGAAGAAAAAGAAGAATAAAACGAGCCTAAGCACAAGCTTTTTTCTTTGCACCACGTGCAGCAAAAACCATCATAATTATACTCAATATTCCAAGAACAACAGCCAATAAGGCCAGCCATACAGCTTCAGGACCACCACCCATGACTATCGGGACAGGCCCTATGAGTATGAAGCCTCCAAAACTTGCTGATCCATCAAAGCCTTGCAGTGCCAGCGAGACTGCAAGCAAGATTGTGCCTACAAATATTACAAAAAATCCGGTGACAAATAGTATCAGAGATTTTTGAAAACCATTGCCTTCTTTTTCTTCGCTACATGCTTTTTCCAGTGTTACAACCTGCAATTCTCATCACCTGTACATAAAATAATAAGCAGTCATTGCAACGACAAGAACTATTGTGAGTACGAGCGAGAGCGTCAAAACGGTTTTGACCGATTCTTTGTCTGTTCCGAAAACTATCGGAACGGGTCCGATTATGATGGCGCCTCCCCCTTTGGTTTTTCCCTCTCCTTTAAAGTTTGAGCGGCAAAGCAATACAGTTGCAATCAAGACGACAGCCACGCCTATGAATATTAGGAGGATGGCCAGCCAATAAAGTGTCTCTGCCGTTACCAGTTTACTTCTCCTCTTTTTCGCGCATTTAGAAAGCGGCAATAGCTTTTTAATAAACTTTGCAGCATCAATATTCTTCTGCGGAGTCGAAGCTGAAATGACCGTTGAACAAACAATTGACCAAATCCTTTCTAAACACGCCAAAATCTCTAAGCAAGAGATCATGGATCGACTGAAAAAGAAGAGACAAAAAACTAACGGATTCATAGCGGATGAGACTCTTTTGAGAATGATTGCCGCGGAACTTGGTGTGGAAACCCAAAACAACAAAACTTCGCTGCCTACCCTTTCAATAGCAGACCTCATTCCCAGTTTAAACGATGTCACTGTTGCCGGCAAGGTTCTTGCGGTTTTTCCGCCTAAAGCTTTCAATGGAAAAAAGAGTGGAAAATTCGCAAGCCTAATCATCGCTGATAAGACTGGCATTTTGCGCGTCGTTTTGTGGAATGATGAGACAAGCCTCATCGAATCTGGTGGAGTAAAAGCTGGACACATCATGCGGATTTCTCATGGATATACAAAAGAAGGTCGCGATGGAGTTGAGTTGCATGTCGGAAAAAAAAGCCATATTGAGCTTAATCCCCAAAATATTAAAACAGAAGACTGTCCTACCGTCAGCAGGTTCACAACAAAAATCAACAAAATAACCAAAACAGACAAGAAAGTGAACGTAGCGGGAGTCGTTGAAGAAGTTTATTCAGCATCCATCTTCGCAAGACAAGATTCAAGTCTCGGTAAAGTCATGCGATTCACAATAGCTGATGACACAGGGAAAATATCGGTTGTCGCTTGGAATGACAAAGCAGATGAGATGGAGAAGACGCTGAACAGAAAAACTGAAGTGCAGATAGTAAATGCGAAGGTGAGGAAAGCGTCAAAAGGAGACTTGGAGGTTCACGTGGACGCAGGAACCTATATCGAAATATCCTCACAAATCGAAAGGTCTTGAAAACAACAAAATAGAAAAAGAGCATGCCGAACGTCAATATTGAAGACAAGATTTTCTAAGCCAATTCATGGAATAACAAAAACAAAAAAACCAGCAGAATATTGGTTTTGACCTTGTAGAAACACGCAAATATTACCAAAACACTCGAGGTAGAGAATAAGACAAAAACCAAAAGCTTTTGCGCTCGGAGAAGATTTAGCCAACAACTCAAAATATTAACGAAGAATGCTGAAACAACGGCTATACTCCACATATATCTAAGGCAAACGTGAATCATAGATTAGCTAATATAGTTCAACGTTTTGAACCTGACAATACTCAAATTGGAATCTCAACAACTTCTATTTTCATATAGTAGACCCTCACTGTAATCCATTGTTCTGCTGACCCAGCAAGATCACAATTTTCTCTCTCCCTCTCTTCTGCCGCTTTATTATTCCCCTCCGTTCCATTTCCGAGAGAGTTTCACTGATTTTTGACCTCGAAACCCCAAGCTTTTCCCCTATTACTGATTGACGCAGAATGCCATTTGAAGCCTTAATTAAGTTCACTATTTTTTCCTCTTCACTTTCAACTTCCAAAGTTGCTAATCGAGCGTGTTCCACGGATTCTTTTTGTTTTTTCATTCTAGATCTATAAAGAACCAGAGCCACAAAAAATGTGCTTAATGCAACTAGACTGATTGAAAAGCCGTATGATAACGTTGCATCCCAAAAGCCTCCTGCTTCTTTGGTTAAGACAACTCTCGGCGTTCCTTTAGGGAAATTCTTGGGTCCACTCCATGCAAGTCTTCGTTCATGGGTCATCATCAAATCAGGTGAAAGGTCAACATCCTCCACTCTATAACCTTCAGGATATTGGATGTTCAGTTCGTGTCCCTCTTTCAGAATTAATCCTCCTTCTTCAAACGCGTCTCCTATCACGATTTGCCCTTCACGAACGAGCGCAAATCCTTCCCAAAGAAAGCGGTATTCTATAATTCCGAGAGGCCGAGTCAAGGTTGGAAGAATATAAGCCGAAACATTGAATCGACTAGCACTCATGTCTCTTTCGGCAATCTCACTTGCTCTGTTCACAATAAATTGTGTATCGTTAGAGAACTTTTCTAACCAATACACAATGCCTTCGCGGAACCAGTTAAGATAATCTCGGACCACTACCTCATCATCCTCAGTTACTATTACTAGTATCCGTTTTCTCACGCAGGTTGCTGATCCGTTGATGTGAACTTCAACAGAGTATATATACGATTCTTCAAGCCCAAACTGGGCAGAAACTGTTATAGGCTTGAGAAGAAAAGGGATGCTAGATGTCACTAAAAAAATAAACAATAAGGCTTTCGATCTAACTCGCATTTTTCCTTCTTTTATAATGAAAAGATAATTTCTATTTAAACATTCTGAACCAAGAACGCATATTAGGAAAACACATGTTCCATCTGACTGAAATCTACAATCGTTCAAGTTTGACAAACAACGACCATTGAAAAGGCTGCTTTAGAGGATTATTTCAGAGAATGAAGTGTTGTGAACGGTTAAAAATGATTTAGAACATAAAAAACGGTTATTTCAGAGAAACAAGCCCAGAAACGTTTTTATTAAGCGAAAACAAGTAAGTGGTAAGGAGGAAGAAAATAGCAATGAATAAAGCTTCAATTTCCCTGATGTTTGGCTTTCTGGCGACAATGATGCTCCTGGCTCCTGTAGCTGCCACTACATATGAAGTGACCCTTCGACTGCTAACACCAGACGGACAAGAATTATACACAGCAACTTATCCAGAAAAAGTCGATAATATGACATTGGTCGTACCAAAACCGTTATACCTAATGATAGTCACACGATACGGAACAAACGAATTTACAGCTCCGTTCAATCTAACGTTCTTCGCTGCACCAGCCTGCGTGTTAGAAGTTGTAAGTGACCCCGAAGGATTCACCGTAATCTTTGAACCCATGACCATACCTGACTTCAACGGCGACGGCGAGGTTGACGTCTTCGACCTGGTCCGAGTTGCACGTTCAATCGAGCTTACAATAGGACCACCTGAAAACTATGACATGTTCGTAGACTTGAACTTCGATTTTGTTATCGACGTCTTTGACCTAGTCGAAGTTGCCAAACACATCGGAGTAACCGCTACTCCGCCAGCTGAAGGCGAGTAAAAACAGCCAAGCCAACAAATCCAACTAATCTCCTTTCTCCCTTTTTTTCAAGTTTGCTGATACGGAATAAAGTACATATACAGTCGGCGAGGAGAATTAAAAATAGACAACGTAAACTTGAGCCTTGAAAAAAGAGGATGCACAAGGTGAACAGGAAAAAACCTCTTAAAACGTCGGTTATGGCACTCTTCTTATTGGCAATAACGCTAATGGTTGCTAGCGGCAAAATGCAGTCTATAACATCCACAAAAACTGCTACGCATGGCATCATAACAGTTCAACCCACTTCTACCGCAACAACAATATACGTTGATCCTCCAACGATAACAGCAGAGGTAAGCCAAAAATTCTTGATAAACATAAGCATTTCCGACGTCACAGATCTCTATGGATGGGAATTCAAGCTAAGATGGAATCCAGCACTACTTGAAGCTTTAAACATTACAGAAGGCAGTTTTCTAAAAAGCTACAGCGACACGTTTTTCGCGATAAACATCAACAACACAGAAGGAACCTTAAAAGCCGTGTGCACCCTAATGGGCAGTATCCCAGGAGTGAACGGCTCAGGAACACTAGCCACGGTAGAATTTGAAATTGAGAATGAAGGAGAATGCATCTTAAATCTTTTCGATACAAAACTAGTTAATTCAGCCGTCCAATCAATTGAACACACTGTCATTGACGGCTACTTCTCCACGCCTGTAGATATACACGACATAGCTGTTATAGACATCAACGTTTCCCCTACGATCGTACTACCCGGCGCTATTGTAAAAATTAACGCCACTGTCCAAAATCAAGGAGACTTCCCTGAGGAGTTCAATGTCACAGCATATTCGAATTCAGAAGTCATCGGAGTGCAAAATGTTTCTCTAGACACCGGCGCCTTAACAACTATAGCATTCACATGGAACACGACTGACCATGGAAAGGGAGACTACACAATTTCAGCTTTAGCAAGCATTGTACTTGGAGAAATAGACACGACAAACAACTACAAAGTGGCAGACGATGGCGTTACAATCCTCTACGATGGCCATGACGTGGCAGTCGTCAATGTTGAACCGCTCAAAACCGTTATTGCAGAAAAATACTGCATGAATATAGTCGTCACCGTGAAGAACTATGGAACTTTCAATGAGACGTTTGACACCGCAGTCTTCGCTAACACAACAGACATTGGGACGCAAACCGCAATTTTGATCAGTGGAGAAAGTGGCAAGTTAACTTTCACATGGAACACTACAGGCTTTGCCCTTGGCAACTACACCCTATGGGCGTACGCCGAACCTGTTTCAGGCGACACAAACACTGACGACAACACGTTTGTTGACGGGTGGGTTTTTGTTGCTGGACCTGGCGATGTCAATGCGGATGGTGAGGTTGACATATTCGACCTCGTAACTGTTGCTCTTGCCCTAGGCTCAGTGCCCGGGGACGACAACTGGAACCCCAACTCAGACATAAACAACGACCAGCTAATAGACATCTTCGACCTAGTCGCCATCGCAGTCAACATCGGACAAACATACACATACCCATAACACACCAACCCTTTTTTTTCTATTCCAAAACAGCGATGGACAGGTTAGAACGCTTGGGACGCGAGGCCTTTTGCCTCAGCACGGGGCGATCCAGATTGGAACCCCAACCTTGACATAAACGGCGACGACATAGTCGACCTGAAAGACTACTTCGTCACAGTCTCAAACTTTGGAAGAACTGCGTAGAGCCAAGGTAATTTCTAATTTGCATGAGGATCTTGTTGAAATATATGCCAGTGTCAGTTTAAAGGGGGCATGCAGTTTTAGGTGTTTCTTACATCGTGAACGAGAGAACCTAAAGCTTTTAAGGTAAGAGAAAGTAGTATATGAGAAAATATTAGGCATTGAGGTGTCTCTATTGAGGATGAAACTTCTATTATGCATTTTGATCATAGTCTTTATATTGTACAATGGAGCAAAAACCGCAAATGCGCAGGAGACAGTGGTCTACGTAGATCCGCCGTCTTACGAAGTCCAACAGGTTGGAGACACTTTTAGCATTAACGTCTCAATAGCCAACGTGGCAGATTTGTATGGTTATGAATTCACATTGTGGTATAACACTACCATGATGGATTGCATAGGTGTAGAATGGCCTTCCGATCACTTTTTGAAGCCAGTTTCACCTCCGTTATTTAAGTGGGCAATAATAAACGATACACTGGGAGGCGTGAAGGCGATTGCTACTCTAACAGGAAAAGATGAACCGCCTAAAAACGGCAGCGGCGTTTTAGTCACAATAACCTTCAGAGCCGTTACCATAGGCGATTCATCATCTCTGCAGCTAGATCAGGTTAAGCTCAGCGATCGAGATGCTAACCAAATTCCATGCAGCACAAATAATGGACAAGTGACTATAATCCCGGAGTTCAACCATGTTTCAGTAATATCCCTGCTAATCACCATAGCTTTGATAATCCTATTCTATAAGAAAAAACAAAAACAAACCAAAAATCAGAATTGGTCCTCATTCCACGATTATAACGCTCAGTTTTTCTGAAATCTTGGCTTTTCTGACCTTACTGCAAGACTAAATACTCTCTTAGTGAAACTTCTTCCTCTGAAAGAAGATATTTTTGGTGCCGGGGGCGGGATTCGAGCCCGCGACCTCTGGACAGCTGGGCGTTCGCCCCATTTTGTTCTCCAGATTATGAGTCTGGCGCCCATTCCAGGCTAGGCTACCCCGGCTTCTCTCATGACTATTTAAAAAGCATGTTGTTATTTCTTTCGTTGAAATCTTGCTGTGCCACTTGGTTTTCCTATGTAAACAGTCTCAGCCATTTTTATGAACAATCCTGTTTCAATAATGCCGGGCAGACGTTTCAATTCGCTTTCCAGTCTTGAGGGATTGTCTATGAGCCCAAAACTTGCGTCTACTATGACGTTTCCATTGTCCGTAATTACGGGTCCAACCTTGCCTTTTCCTTCTCTCAATGTTGGAGTTCCGCCTATTCTTCTTATCTTTAGCATTACTGGTTTTGCCGCAAATGGTATGACTTCCAATGGAACAGGCTGACCGTTTTCTCCCAAAGTCTTGACTTTTTTGCTTTCATCTGCAATGATTATCAGCTTTTTCGATGTTGACGCAACTATTTTTTCCCGCAAAAGGGCTCCACCCATGCCTTTTATGATATCCAAGTTCTCGTCAATTTGATCAGCTCCATCAATTG
>CAZGNE010000025.1:0-13722 GCA_964527165.1 uncultured Candidatus Bathyarchaeia archaeon | reverse complement strand
AAAGGTGAAGCGGCTGACGCTTTTGTTTTCACTGGTTTGGCGTCTGCCTTTCGCAACGCTGGGTTTGTCGAGGTTATTCGCAGGGCTGAAACTAGACCAATTATGCGATATGTGATGAGAGCGAAGTGATGTTGATAAAACCAATTTTTGGGGAACTAGACTTCTGCAAAGATTCTACACTCTATTTTTGCGGAAAAGCTTTTATAGAGTGCAGAAAAGGATCTCAATTTTTACATTTATCAGTTAAATTCTAAGAGGTTATTCGTTGAATATTGAGCTAGAATTGGCAATTATCCTTTTGAAACTAAGCAAAAACGGACCCTTTCGACAGGATTTACTCAATAAGAACGCAAGAATTCCGTTACAGACAGTCCAACAATTGCTTCTAAAAATGCAAAATACTGGCTTAGTTAAATTAGACGAGGCAATTGTGGATGTTGGTGCTTCGCAGCGGCTTAGATTGGCTGTTCATGCCATAAGCTTGGGCGCAGACCCCGAGCGAGCCTTAAGCTTCTTGCAGTGGCATGAGTTTGAAGCTGTAGCCGCCTTCGCATTGGAGCAGAACGGCTACAGTATCGTGAGAAATCTAAGATTCAAGCAATGCGGACGAAAATGGGAAATGGATATTATAGGCTGTAAGAAACCATTAGTTGTTTGTATGGATTGCAAGCATTGGCACAGAAGAATGCAACCTTCGGCGCTGAAAAAGATTGTTGAGGAACAAGCAGAACGAACAAAAGCATTAGTTAGGTCTTTTCCAAATCCTACAATCAAAATTGAATGTGCCACATGGAACATGGCAAAGTTTGTCCCAGTCGTCCTATCACTTGTTGAAGGAAAGTTCAGGTTTTACGATAGTGTACCCATAGTTCCAGTACACAAGCTGCAGGATTTCTCAAACCAGCTTTCGGCACACATAGACTTGTTAAAGCATTACAGAATGCAACCTGATAGCCAACTCGGCAATAAATCTCCCTTCTAGAATTTGGTCTTCTTTTGCTCCAGGTTAAAGTTTCCCCTGTCCCGTTTCAGAATTCTTGCTTTTTCGGGAAGCTTATTCTTTTTCCAATCTTCCCAACTTATTTCCTTGAAAATCCATTTTTTTCCCAGATGCGCTGCCAATATTGGATGTTTATGTTGTTCTTCGATGGGTACGAGTTCATCAAGGAACCTGAAGAGCTTTACAACTTGTTGTTTTGGAAAATAAGCATAATAAGAGGCATTTTTAACTTCAAAAGCATACATATGTGCGTTTTTTCTGCCAATAACATCCGGTAAAGGGCTCAGGCTTGGGTTGCTGACTGGGATCCGCACGGAGTTATATCCGTTTTTCTGTAAGAGCTTTACAAGAACATTTTCACTGTAGAAGCCTCTTTTTCGCCATCTACGAATTTCAGCCTTATCCACATCTCTAACCAATCGAAATTCTCCCAAGCCGAAGGGTTTTCAAAGAACGCTTCTCTAGTATGACGAAGAAGCTTTTTAGGATTTTCTGCGCCTGTATGTTTGAACAGGAATCCTCAGGATCGGTTTCTCCACTAAGCATTCTCTCAAGTAGTCTTCTAGTGTTGCGGCTGGCACAACCTCAATTTTATAATCATCGGCGTCAATTGAATGCTCATAATTCTTCTGTGGAATAACCACTTTTTTGAAGCCCCAAGCCTCGGCGGCTTTGATTTTCTCGTAAACACCGCCTACAGCAGTTATCTGGATGCCGTCCCCGACGCCTAGGTTTATTTCGCCAGTAACCGCTACATCCTGCCGTATTGATTTGCCTTCGATAAGTGAGCACAACAGTATTGCCATTGTTACACCGGCAGACGGTCCATCCACACCGTAAGACTGTGAGAAATCTATATGTGTTAGATAGTCTTGTGCTATGTCGACTTCGTATTTCTGAAGGATTACACTTCTGACCTTGGCTATGCTGTCTGAGATGAAGCTTTGGCCTTTGGCAACTCCTGTCACTTTGTAGTAACCTTTTATGGAATAGTTTCTCGGAAGTCCACTTCTCTTGACCATGTGAGCTTTTACGTTTAAAACGCTGCCTGTCATTTCTCCACTGTACGGGTCTCTGACCACAGCCAAACCGTGCATCTGTCCAAGCATGGCTCCTTTGGCTTTAATCTGCAAAAGTTTGCCTCTCTCGTTCATGTCATGTTCTAATATTTGCCTTTGAATAGTTTTGCAGTGTTGTTCTATGGCTTCTCGGACGTGCCTACTTTCAACCATTTTGCAGTTTTCGTTCATTGCAAGTGTTCCAGCTGTCTTAATGATAGAAATCAGCGGTCTGAATCTTGTTGTCAAGGCGTCTTTTTTGTTGCTTCTTCGTCTTCCTTCTTCCGCTATTTCTCTGCAAGCATCTCGGCTAAACGGCGACAAATTGAAACGCTTTGCTTCCTGTGCTATAAACTGCACGTATTTACGTCTGTTTTCCACGGTATTAGGCATATCGTTGTTCATTCTGACAACCTTGCCATAACCGTAAATTCGGTCCATAAGTGCGGGATGAATTTGCCCAATACTGTCAAAGTTTCCAGCGCCCACAAGAAATGTTATGGCAGGTACAGGTTCGGTGGAAACAGCCATCGCTGCTGTGTCGCCTCCATGAAACTTTCCCCGCACAGTGATTGGCAATTGTCCATCTTCAAGCACTGTAAGAAGCGTTATAGCCTCTTCTGCATCAAGATTTTTGATTTCATCAATGTAGAGGATTCCTAATGACGCATTGTGAACATCTCCAGCGCTGACTCTTTGATGTTCAGGTGTGCCCAATCCTCCAGTTTGATATGGGTCCCAAGCTATTGAACCGAAAACTTGAGCACTTCTGTGTCCTGTTGCGTCTACAAAGGGTGCACGACCTGAACTATTGTCTACTACGAGTTTTGGAACGTCTGACTGTTGGGCACCTCCAATGCCTTTGAGACCGCCTCCGCCCGTAAGCCTTGTAAACCACCAGATGAATACTCCGAAGAAGATAAGGCTGCCACCCGGAATAATGGTTACAGGAACGATGCCTACGAATCTCTCGATAAGATAATTCGAGAAGTTATTCTCGTAATATTCTTGCAAGGTTGCACCTAAGAAATTAGGGTTCAAATTCCAACTTTGCCAGGCTTGATAGATGAAATAAAAACCAAGAGAGAGAAGAACCAAACCCATCAGTATAAGGAAAGTCTGCAGAGCCTTGAGCCCTATTTTTGTGACAAACTTCCTCTTAAGCTCCTTAAGCCGTTCCACCTGGAGAATCTTTTTTCCTTCTCCCACCTTATGGATTGAAATTCTAGGCTGGCTCGGCAACGCTGCGTTCTTCCAACATAGCACATCGAAAAGTTCTATACCATTTTCCATATACACTTGTGTAAGTTTTTCTGTTAAGGCCCTGCCAATTAGAGATTTACCTGTTCCAGGATCTCCCAAGAGAAGCAGATATGGACCTGGGCTTATTACAGTCTTGGCTGGAGGCTTATCATTTTCAGCTTTGCTCCAACGCTCGTACCATTGTGTCTTATCAAGCCATTTGAGTTTATGCACCCATTCATCTAAACACAGAAAACATTCTTTTAACGCCTGTTCTTGCCCAATTGCCCAGTTGATGAGATTGTCGTCGACCATAAACCCTTCAGTGCTTTTGAATTTGCCCCAATCCCAGTTCACCCTAGTTTTTCTTCCGTTTACAGTACACTCGAGGGTTTCGACTCCACTTCCAAAAGTGTCTAAAGTCAAGCCTTACACCTTTCACTCTCTATCCAGATACTGTACCATGGACAATTAAAGCGGTTATTTCGCGTTCGGGAATATGAAAAAATTGATAACATGAAACAGTCCGAACTGAGGCACCTATAACCCAAAAAAGAGTTATTGGATGACCTGAAACACTGAAATATCTCTCAGTACGTTAGCCCTCTGCACTTTTTTAGTTCATATTCTTTGTACATACTCCTCACTTAAGGACCTGCATAGCGCTGTTGAGTCATTCAACATCCACATGCATGACAAACCAGAAAAATGCCGATGTGAAATATTACTCTATACCGAAAAAAGGTAGAGATACGCTTTTCCTAAAATACAAATCACAGCAATATTCTCTTTTTTTGTGTTAAATCCATTCGACTTCCGAAAAGCTTATTTTGGTAAAAGCCCTGTATTCTCTCCATAAATTTACGAAAAAACCCTTTTTTACTGACGAAGCCTAACGTAAATAAGATAAAACCAAACAACCGGAATTTCTGAAACTAGTCAAAAATCTACAAGCTCAAAATGAGCTTTAAACCGATAAATAATACGTTTGCAGCCTTTTCTACTTGACCCTTAAGCCTTGGCATGGACTTTACGGATGCCTCATATAAAAACTGTCGAAAATCTCCATGCGAAGGCAACAGGCTTCCTCTTCGAGATTACTTCGCTTTTTTCAGATGGTTTTTGCGCCACTTCGGTATTTCTCTGTAATCGCATTTAGGAAGAAGGAAAATATTGTTTTTAGAACTGTCTCTGCGAGGATTACTCTCTCCTCCTTAGTCTGATAAATTGAGCCTTGACTTCTCACGATTTTGGATGTCAAATGGCCATGTTGTTTGGGCACGCCACTGAACTTCATAATTAGACTAAGGCTTCGCCTATCGCGAGTAAAGAAAACTTTGGGTTTTCTATCTTTTTTCTGGTTGTATGTTGACTCATTCGCTCTTGTCGATGCTTCTGTATACGGTTGTAGTGTAGACTCCTGAAAGAAGATCCTTCACCATCTTCTGAAAGGCTTTTGAGATTAGGAAAACAAGCCGTTTTTTGCCTTGTTTTGCCTGAGAACATATATTTGTTCGATTTACTGTAGGCTAAATCGTCAATGTTTTTGAATGTTGAATGTTGGATTTTTACCTTGTGGTGATTCTGGTGATGGATTTATTACCAGAAGGATTATGTATCACTATGGCTCCACAGCGACACTGACCTGCAAAGGCTGTATACGGAAGCATCACCAAACTCGGTATCTAGGCAGTTTCTAGACAAGCCAAAAATGGAAAAATATTAAACTGCTGACGACCGTAGTTGTGCCTATGAGGGCTGGAACAGTCATTAAGAGTTTTGTAACGCGAGACGGGCGTACTGCAGTTTTGAGAACGCCCAAGTGGGAGGACCTCGACGACTTCCTTGAACTAATTAACTCGCTTGTGGACGAGAAAGCGGAGATTCTCCGAACCGAGAAGGTTTCGCGTGAGGAGGAGATTGACTGGCTTTCAAGAGTACTCAGCCGGCTAGAAAAAATCGAAACGTTCTATCTGGCTGCTGAGGTAGACGGTAAGGTTGTTGCGGTTTCTGAAATCAGCAAGCAGGTCGGCTACGAGAGCCACGTAGGCGGGATCGGCATAGCAATTAGAAAAGGCTTCAGAGATTTAGGTTTGGGAACAGCAATGATGGAGACGTTAGTGGAAAGAGCCAGAGAGTCGGGCTTGAAGGTTTTGACGCTTACTGTTTTCGGAACAAACAAACGCGCATTCCACGTTTATCGAAAAACCGGCTTTGTTCAAACAGGTGCTATTCCAAAAAAACATTTCAAGGAAGGCATATACATAGATGAGATTATCATGACAATGGTGTTGGAGTGAAAACAATCCTATGTCAGGCTTCAAAACGTTTAACATAACCTATAGCTTTGCCACAAAAGGCGAAATAGACTTCACAGACCTAACAGCCAAAGTACAAGAAGCAGTTGCACAATCTGGCATAAAGAACGGAATGGTGCACGTCTTCGCTCCACACGCTACTGGCATACTGATTCTGACAGAAAATGATTACAACCTGCTGAATGACATTAAAGGGGTCCTTGAAGAGCTAATTCCAAAGCAGGGTGCATATAATCATCCGTCTAATGCACACTCCCATCTGAGATCGATGCTTCTTCCACCAGACAGAACTCTCCCACTGATTGAAGGGCACGTGGAATTTGGCACATGGCAGTCCTTGCTTTTCGTGGAAACAGATGTTCATCCTCGAAGAAGAACGGTAATAATACAAGTAATCGGCGAACAATAATCGCGACTAACAGAAAGCTGAAAAACACAAAAAACGAATGAGAAAACACACTAGGGGAAATGCATTATAAAAACAGATAGCCATTTGTGATGACTATAGTTATTGCAAATAGATTGGTTGACACTGAAAAAGGGGTATGGTGTGGATCCCTGATGGATCGAGTTGGAGATCCAATCAGAAGAAATGAGTATGGAAAGAATCCCCCTTAAACTATAGGGACGCAGGAACAGAATTCTGGGAATTACTGGTAAAATGCGGAGAACAATGAGAGGGAAAATTAGAAAAGCTCTTGTTGATTTAGCGGCTGCTATAACCCTAGAGCTTCTTGAATTTTTTGGATTATAACAGCAAAACCTGAAGATGAATAAGAGAGTTTAAGAAATACTGATTTTAGGCATGATTAGGGCATGGTTCTGCCTATTAATGCTGGTCAGTTGGACGGGGATTGGACTCGGTTGGGTGCCTGATTACCTAGTAGGTCTTTCGTTATGTTTTCAGTCTTGGCAGGAGCTTGCACTGCTTGCTATGGAGCTACAGGGTTTAACTATGGGAATTCTGGTTGTCAGTGAACCATTATTGTCTTAGCTGTTTTTTGTTTCTAAAGGCTTATCGTGTTAACTTGTTCGTATCTCGTTTGTTATTGGAAGATTGATCATCAGAGGAATACTTTAACTCTTAATGTCTTTTCAATATTAGTGCCAAGATATTTTTTAACTCTTAATTGTAAATCGTGCACGTTCGGTTCTTTTTCGTTTGCCTGGGAAAGAGCTTATCTCACGAAAGAATTCTTTCTCACATTCCAGATAATTTGTTGATCGAAAACCTTCATCGAGGTATTTCTTTGCTAGCGTTTTGCATGTTGAATCGCTATCTAAAGTAACACATAATGAGCAGCATTTTACGTGCTTATAAGCTTCGTTTGCTTTCGATCAACACAAAAGGTTTATTTAAACGAACAATAAGTAAAGTTACGAGTGCTCGTAATTTGAGTGGGGCAGTCTTTGGAAGCAAAGTTTTCGTATGATGCTGAGGAATACGTGGAGGCAATTTACAGGCTTCAGAAGCGAAGTGGTGTCGCTAGAACAAAAGATTTAGCCAAAGCGCTGGGTGTTGTGCCTGGATCTATTACGAATACTGTGGAGCATTTGGAAAAGCATGGTTTGGTTAACCATGAACCTTATAGAGGCACTACGCTCACAATCAAGGGAGAGAAACTTGCCTTAAACATTTTGAGGCGACATAGACTTGCGGAAAGGCTTCTTACAGACATTCTAGAAGTGGGATGGAGCAACGTCCATGAATCTGCCTGCGAACTTGAGCATGCTTTAACCAAAGAAATAATCCCAGTTTTGGAAAAACGGCTTGGATATCCCAAACTCTGCCCCCATGGTAACCCCATACCTACGGAGGACGGCGAAATGGAAGAAGAACAATGCATCTCGCTGATTGAGATAGGATTAAAAGAAGCTTGCAAAATAGTAAAAATAACGGACGGAAAAAAGGAAAACTTACTACTACTAGCCAGAAAAGAGGTCCGCCTAGGAGTGCCAATTCACGTTGTTAGACGTCAACATTCAAGCTTGATCGTATGTGTGGATGGAAAAGAGTGCACTCTGAACAATGATGATGCCTCAAACATATGGGTAAAAGCCACTGGAGGAAACAGACTTGCGATACAGACATAGAAGGAATCAAAAAAGACTTAAGTCGCATTGCGACGGTGAAGTTCCATTGATAAGCCTATGTGAAGGTGAAAGCTGCATAGTGACCCATGCAACAGGCGGCTTTGGAGTTGTCCGAAGACTGGCTGAAATGGGACTGACTCCAGGCGTCGAGATAAGACTCCTCAGAAAATGCCCATTCCGCGGACCCGTAGCGATCGAGGTTAGAGGAGCAGCGCTCGCCCTCGGATGCGGTGTAGCCTCCAAAATTTTTGTAACACCCTTAAAGGCGCAACTCGATGGCTAAGCAGTTAAGAATAGCGTTGGCCGGGAACGCAAATGTTGGAAAAAGCGCCATTTTTAACCAGCTCACAGGTCTAAACCAGATAGTTGGAAACTGGCCTGGGAAAACTGTCGAAAGAGCAGAAGGGACTCTTCATTTTGAAGGCTGCACAATTCGCTTGGTTGATTTGCCCGGGATATATTCGCTTTCTACCTTTTCCATGGAAGAAATCGTTTCGCGCGATTACATAGCAGTTGAAAGACCTGACATCATAATCAACGTTGTTGATGCTTCAACGCTTGAACGAAATCTGTACTTCACGTTGCAGCTTCTTGAGCTTGAAGCGCCGATAATTGTGGATCTTAATCAGGTTGATTTTGCCGCCAAGAAAGGCATAAGAATCGATGTTTTGAAGCTTTCCGAAGCCTTAGGAGTGCCTGTTGTGCCAACTGTTGCAATCACCGGAAAAGGAATAAACGAGCTTCTATCAACAGTCACCGCAATAATAAAGAATGGTACGAGACTTGAACCATTGAAGGCAAGGTATGGAAGGGAGATTGAAGGGAAAGTTCAAGCAATTGAAAATCGTGTCAAAGCTAAGCTTCCACAGCTTTACGATATTTATACTTCAAGATGGATTGCCATCAAACTCTTGGAAAGAGATACGGATGTTATAGGAAAGCTGAAAAACTATAAAGATGGAAAAGAAATTCTAGATTACGCAGAAAGATTGGCCGGCAAACTTGAGAAAATCCATGGAGAACCTTCCCAGGTAATAATAGCATCTGAACGATATGGTTTTGCAGCCAAAATAACCAAGGCTGTAACAATTGTTGAAGCGCCTCCAAGAGTAAGCTTAGAACAAAAATTGGACGCAATAAGCACGCACAAGCTTTTAGGATATCCAATACTTGCCGCTGTTTTGATATCCATGTTTGCTTTGATATTTGTGGGTGGAAATTTCATCTCTGAAGGTTTAGAAAATGCTTTTGATATTTTGGTGATATATGCCGAGGCTGCCTTGTCTTCTTTTCTACCTGAGATTGCTGTTGACCTAATCAACAGAGGAATCTTGGAAGGCATAGCTGCCGGAACAACCGTTGCATTACCCTACATTGTGCCTTTTTATGTGCTTTTGGCGTTGTTAGAGGATAGTGGCTACTTGCCTCGTGCTGCTTTTTTGATGGACAGTTTAATGCACAAAATAGGCTTACATGGAAAAGCATTCATACCATTGATTCTGGGGTATGGTTGTAGTGTCCCTGCGTGTATTGGTTGTAGGATAATGGAAACTGAACGAGAACGGTTTTTATCTGCCTTTGTAGTGGTTTTAATCCCATGCACGGCCAGAACAGTAGTAATTCTCGGATTGGTTGGTAGATTCGTGGGGTTGCATGCGGCTTTAGCGTTGTACGTTTTTGACTTGGTTCTGGTCTTCGCGTTAGGTAGGATTGCCTTCAAGGTGTTGCCAGGTGAGCCTGTAGGTTTAATTATGGAAATGCCTCCGTACAAAAAGCCTTCTGTCAGAAATATTCTAGCTAAGACCTGGGGTAGAACCCGCGACTTCGTTTACATTGCCTTTCCCATCATTATAGCAGGAAGTTTGACCATAGTGGCCTTGGATGTTTTGGGGATTATAAACCGCGTTGTTGACTGGGCAAGCCCCCTTATTAATGGCTGGCTTGGGCTTCCGCCTGTAGCTGGAATTCCTTTGATTTTCGGGATTTTGCGTAAAGAACTGTCTCTTATTTTGTTGGAAAATGTTCTGTTGCAACAAGGTATTGGGCTTGGAGATTTGACAGCTGTGCAGATGATTGTTTTCGCCTTGGTTATTATGATTTACATTCCCTGTTTGGCAACAATTGCTGCCTGCAAGCGGGAATTCGGATGGAGAAAAGCTGTAACAATAACTGTAATTGACATAACGCTTGCACTTTTGCTTGGTGGAATAGCTTATAGGCTCCTACCTCTGATAATGTAAACAGGAGATAGAAAGTGATCTAGTGGCTTCAGACGCTTTCTCTTTTTTCTGGAAGCCCAAACGACAAAAGTAAGGCGAGTGAGGCAAATATTGTCAACAAGTAGAATCCCATGTCTAGCCCATAATGGTCCGCGATGTAGCCAGTAAGAAACTGCGAAAGAGAACCGATGCCAAAAGATGTGAAAAAGAATATGCCATAAACTGCTCCTCTCTGATCCTGAGGAGACAAAAAGCCAGTCAAAGCATTTAATGCAGGCTGATGCGCGTAAAACGACATACCATACAAGACAATAAAAAAGGCTATTCCAGCAGTATGAAACGGAAAGAATAGAAGCGAAAGCAAGCCAGCGCAAACGCCTGCTGAGGTGAGTATCAGAACCTTCTTTGAACCCACTCTATCTGCAGCTTTGCCACCCATCCACTGCGCGGGAACACCTGCCGCCAAAATTAAGGTAAAGGCAATCGAAGCCCACATCGGATCAACCATTCTGTTCTGTTCAAGAAATGTTGGGAAAAAAAGCTCCACGCCCTTCATAAAAAGACCTATTGTTACGTTGAAAATTAGGAGTAGCCAAAGTTCACGAATCCTTAAGGCGTCAAGTATTGTTCCAGCGTGGCTGTTTCTTTTTTCGCTTTTTCCGAAACTTTTGACGAGAAGCAGAGCAAGTGAGATGCAGAGAACACCGAACGTTACGAACGCCCAAGACCAACCGAAAGTTGAGCCTATAAGCCATGCAATTGTAGGGGTTAGAACAATGCCAAGTGTCCCGCCCATGCCATGCAGTCCCATGGCTTCGGATGTTCTGCCCCTAAAAGTTTTTGAGATTAGCGAATTCGCCGTTGGATGATAAAGGCTTGCCCAAGAAGCCATTAGAATCAAGGCTAGAGCATAAACGTAAATTGCTCCTGTAGCTCCAGCTATAAGCATTATAAACGTGGAAAATCCTGCTAGGGCAAGACATATGATGATTGTTCTTGCTTCGCCTATTTTGTCTCCCAAGGGTCCACCTATAAGTGCACCTACACCATAAAGCAGAGATGCAGCCATCGTTACTAGACCTATTTCGGACATCGACACGTTCAAATCGCTCATGATCAGCGTGAGCAAAGGCGGGGCGATAACAAATAATGAATGATTGAATGAATGCGCTGCCCCAAGTAAAGCCAAACGATGGTTATTTTTTGCTGATCCCTGCAATAGGCATCACCTGCTCACAAGCAGTACATCGACTTATCATCATTCACTGCTCAATAACCATTTCTATGAAAGCTTGGTATTAGGAAACATAGATAGCTTTGAGACATGTTTGAAAATGGCAAACCCCAGATGGGCAATGTCTTACAAATGATGACCGGGGTGATAAATGTAGTGAATCCGTCACTTTGTAGAATTTATAACCTTATGAAGAAATATATGATAGAGAAACAACAGAGATACATGTCATGGCAAAATCTCGAAGTCATCCGTTAGGCGAGATGGGTTTATGCCTGCAAATCTGCCGCCTGATGCAATAAAAAAATGGGCTCAAGTCGAGGCAACCAGAAACCCAAAGGAAAAACTTCTTCGTATGGAAGAATTTCTGAGCCTGGTTCCGAAGCATAAGGGCACAATGAAACTTTGCGGTCAGGTTAAGAAGCAAATGGCGTCAATGCGTCGCCAGATTGAAGAGAAAAAGCGGAAAAAAATAGGATCAAAAGGTGGACCAAAGTTTTTCATCGAAAAAGAAGGTGCCGCTCAGATAGCCTTATTAGGTTTGACAAATGTCGGAAAAAGTAGCTTGTTATCAGCTGTAACAAACGCGCGAGTACATGTCTCGCCAACTCCTTACACGACTAAACATCCCACTCCAGGCATATTGACTTATGAAGATGTGCAGTTTCAGATAATAGAGGCTCCCTCTTTGATGGGGGGTTCAGCTGATGGAAGAGCTTGGGGTCTTCAAACGTTAGCCACAGCTCGTAATGCAGATGGTTTGATTATTATGGTGGATTTGTCCCAAGATCCTGTTGAACAACTATCTCAGACACTCAGCGAACTGGAGAAAGCGCGAATATTGGTCAGTAAGCCAAAGGGACGAGTTGAGATTGAACGGAAATTCATGGGTGCTGGGCTGCGTATAGTCTTGATCGGAAGGCTTGTTGACTGTAGTGTGCACGACATAGAACAACTGCTTAAGAGCTATCGGGTAAATGACGCTTTTGTCAAAATTTCTGGGGAAGTTATGTTAGATGATGTTGAAGATGCAATCTTTGAAAGCACAGTTTACAAACCAGCATTGATTGTGGCTAACAAAGCTGATTTTGAAGGTTCAGAGAATAATATGAAAAGACTAAGGGCATGTGTGAATGAGAAATCGCCTATTATCATTGTTTCATGCAATAACAAGCTTGGATTGAAAGAAGTTGGCGAAACTTTGTTCAAGACACTAGACATAATAAGAGTTTACACGAAAGAGCCAAATAAGAGAGACCACTCTAAGAAACCATTTATCCTTGGAAAAAGCGCAACAGTTCACGATTTGGCTAAAGCCATCCATAGCGATTTTAAAAAGAGGTTCAACTTTGCAAAAGTTTGGTCAGAACGTTTGACTTTTAGTCCACAGAAAGTGGGATCTACATTTCCTTTGAAAGACAAAGATGTTGTTGAGATCCACCTTAGATAGCTCAGAACTGTTATCTTGATGCCTGTGCTATTCGCTCCATTTCGTGGCGCTTCGCAACAGCGAAACTTTTCATGTCATGATCTCCAGCTAAAATCAACTCTTCAGCCAAGCACTCTTCAATAGAACGGGGATGGCCTGTTGAGGCTTTTCTTGCTCCTTCACAAATATGTCTAAGTGCTAAGTCGACTCTTCTTTGCGGGGCTAAATCTACTGATAAGTGGTAAACAACACCACCGTAGCTGATTCGCGTTGTGTCCTCACAGGGTGCAGAGTTCTGCACGGTTCGGACAAGAACTTCTATTGGATTTTGACCTGTTCGGAGATGAACTATTTCAAACGCATGTTTTACAATGTTTGAGGCTCTAGCTTTTTTCCCAGCGTTTTTCCCAGGTCGCATGAGGTTGTTTATTAGTCTTTCAACGATGTTGACGTTTGCTTTGCGGAAACGTTTATGCTCATGTCTTCCCATGCTGTGTGGAACCGCAAGAGGTTTCAAAGATATGTAACGTTCTAAGCCCATGTCTTGGGCTTTAACATCCTTAAAGCTCCATTTTCCAAAAAGCTTGATCTCGTTCTCTTGTTTTGTTTCCTGTTTTTGACTCAAAACTCTCACCGTGCCGGCTTCTGCTTCCGTCCATACACTAGTTCGTTTAAAGAAACGCCGTTGACTGTTACGACCTTCCATCGTACGCCTGGGATGTCGCCCATGCTTCTTCCACGCGAGCCACCAATACCTTCAACCAAAACTTCATCATGTTCATCGACAACGTTTAAGGCTCCGTCGCCAGGCAGAAAGGCTGTGATTGCTTTGCCATTCTTTATGAGTTGTGTTCTTACACATTTTCTTATGGCGCTGTTGGGCTGTTTGCTTTCTACTCCTACTTTTTCGAGGACTATGCCTCTTGCCATGGGTGCTCCTTCAAGCGGATCTGCTTTAACGTCCAACCCAAGCATACGTCGATTATAGTATAGACTACTCCATCGGAGCTTTTTCCTTTTTTTCACTATTTTTCTCGCAGCGAATTCGCCTTTTGGGGATTTAGAGCCCATGGACTTTCCTCTTCCTACGTTTAATCGCAATTCTGATATTTAAACTGAACGAAGTTG
>CAZGNE010000024.1:0-14504 GCA_964527165.1 uncultured Candidatus Bathyarchaeia archaeon | reverse complement strand
TAATATCTTAACCCATCCACATAAAAACTTTACACATACCACAAACCCAAACAAAAACAAACCCGCATTCAACCTTCCCACACCACAAAACCCAGATTGCTCAGTACCAGAAAAAAGCCAAATACAAACCCAAAAAACCGCCGACTCCACCAAAACATCTATGCAAGAACAACAAACCAAAGAGATGCTATCTTGAATTTCGGTTGCTGCCAACTCCCTCTTCGTCATAACACAAAATCACCTGTCCATCTTCAGTCAGTTCACGCACATTCTCACAACAATATGCCTCAGCCTTACTCGCTGAGCAAATTCTTACTCCCATTGAATACTACAACACTAATCTCGACAACAACCTTAGAACAAGACCTTGGAAACAGAATGCAAAACTTCAAGAAAAACGAAAAGCCTAACAGAGCCAGGCGAAGGGGTTTATATGATGATGCAAAGTTTTTGGCGGATCCGCCGGAATTGAACTCTGCGGGGCACAATCACCCCGCTCAACTTCCCCCCTTCGTTCAGGAGGCTCCTTCTGACTTCGTTAAAGTTGTTAACCTTGATGAATTGGCGAAGTGAAAAAAAGGCTGAAAATAATCCAGAGAAATCGACTAGAAGATCGATCGATATCAAAGTCCCCCACAACTTGATTGGTGTGTAAGTGAAAATACTGCTTCTCAGATCGATCTAGCTCAGAAGGGTGGTGGCACTCCCGCAAAAACCTTTTTTTCTGCTCTTTCAGCTTTGAACTATTGGCTTTGAATTGACTCTTGTGATGCAAGAACAAGCAATAGTCAGATCTTGACATCATAGCATATGCTCTTGGCTGTGTATGTTTTGCCTTCGCGGAAGCTGCGTTTGATTCAAGAAAGCACACACTACTTTTGTTTCATGAGTATAGAAGATGTATCCACAAATCATAATAGGAACTTGAGTCAGAACAGGTTATCAGTTTCGGAAGAAGGAGAAGGCGAGTATGAATGAGAAGTGTCGACGACCCATGCTAGTATTCATTGGTGATGTATAATGTCCAGAAGAGTTATAGGTATATTTACGTTAATTGTAGTCCTCCTCGGCGTCTTAATTCCGCTGAATGTTGGACCGCTTGAAGTGACTGGTAATGCGAAAGATACAGTCTCGGAAATCAAAGAAAAGCAAATCGCCTTGCTTTTTTCGGAACCTCAAACTGAGAAAGTGGACAGATATGATTGGCTCAAAGTTGAGAACTGTTCATATATGAAAGAACCAGGAAGACCAATGCTCCCCTTCAAGAATGTTATCGTCAAACTCCCAGAGAATAGCATGATTACTAACGTTGACGTGAAAGCTGAAGAGACTCTTCTGGACAAGCGTTATATGATACTGCCTGCTCCGTTGCCGGCGATCGTTGGCTCGGAGTCATCTGAAGAGATCCACGAAGATCCGACTATTTACAAGACTAATGATGTTTTTCCAAGCGAGGGATACGTATATCGTGAAGCACATGGAATTGACTCTGAAACTGTAACTCGTGTGAAGTATCTTTTCCTGAATCTATTTCCACTGAGATTTCTGCCAATTGAAGGCAAAGTAATGCTATCTGAAAGGATTCTGATTACTGTCCGCTACATTGAGCAGCCGAGGATTTCATCGACATCGGCGGGACCAAAGAACTTGATTGTAACTTCACCCCTGCTCCAGCCGCATGCGCTTGATCTGGGTCAATGGAAGAACAGTACTGGCATGTGCTCAGTAGTATTGAGCACAGAATGGATATACAGCCATTACAGTGGTGTCGACAACCAAGAAAAAATCAGGAACTGCATAAAAGATTACGTGGCAAACTACGGCATAATGTATGTCACGATCTTCGGAGATGCCGACCAAGTCCCAGTGAGATATGCGTATGTTCCAGATGAACATGAGACCTATACGCCCACTGATCTTTACTATGCGGACTTGGACGGTTCTTGGGATGACAACCACGACGGATTGTTTGCTGATCAAAGATACGATGATGTCGATGGAATACCAGATGTCTATGTAGGCAGAATACCGCCAAGCTTGGTTGAATATGCAAGAGCTGCAGTCGACAAGATCAAAGGATATCAAAAGCATTTCGACGTTTCTGAAGATTGGACTCAACGGGTCGTGCTTGCAGCTGGAACCTGCTCCGGTGATGGCTTTTCGAACACCGACAAGAATGGCACAACAGTATTGCAAGAATACATTGCTAACATAGCTAGAGACAAGAACGTTATGAAGCTTTATCAATCAGCCGGAAATCTTTCCACGGCAGGGTTAGCTTCTGAAATCAACAAAGGGACCATGTTCTTGGGGTTTGCGGGTCATGGCGACCCGGGTTCGGGCTTATTCGATGTGGGTTGGTTGCTTGATTGGGTGATACCTGGGGTATGGCCGGAGGGTTTTGGCATATCGGAAGTGCGGTCATTGACCAACGGTTTGAAATTGCCGGTGGTCACGACAATGTCTTGTAGTACTGCAAGATTTGACGATACTGACTGTTTAGGAGAATGGTTCGTACTTGAGCCTAGTGGTGGTTCAATAGGGTATTTTGGGGCGACAAGAATTGCTTATGGCTATTTCGACAAATTGGCACCTTACGGTTTCATGGGCGAGATGTATAGGAGGATTTACGAGAACTTCTATGAGGGACATACGAGACTTGGTCAGATGTGGGGGGAATCTGTTTCTGAGTATGTTGCAAATCATATTTGGGATTATAGAACTGCCTACCACATAGATGTAAAGACGGCGATGGAATTCGTGCTATTAGGCGACCCGACCTTGAATATTGGTCAGGATTGGGATTCATCTACGGTTTATCTTGAAACTGCTTACACCAAGCTCCAGTCCGGAGCTTCCTGGTCTATAGTCAGTGACTCATCATCTTGGTCTGGAATTGTGATGAAAGCCTCGTCATCTTCTCCGAATGGAGGTTGGCTCTACGGTCCGTACATAACAACTGGGTGGGATGATAGAGCTATGGTGAGCAATCCTTACCAAGTTGCTTTCCGCTTGAAAACAGCGTCTAATCTTTTCGGTAACGATGTTGTGCGCGTTGATGTGGCATGTGATGCTGGAACTGTACTGCAGTCAAAGCTTATCAGATCAGATGATTTTGCTTCAGCAAACAATTGGCAAGAATTCAAGCTGACCTTTGTGGCGCCTCGTTCAATCAAATACGGTTTCGAGTTCAGAGTCCTCAATCTCAACCATGAAATTACCGATATCTATGTTGATAAGATAGAAGTTACAAGGCTGTTAGACAACTCTACCGCTTGCATCGAAGCTGCATACAACAAACAACAGGACGGTACTTCTTGGATAAAGGTAAGTGACTTTTCCTCTCGGTCCGGCTTTGTCATGAAAGCACAATCTTCTTCGCCTAATGGTGGCTATCTGTTCGGTCCGTACATCACCAACGGGTGGAACGGAGAAAGCATGCTGAATAGGCCATACAGGGTCTTCTTCAGACTTAGAACAACGGACAACACATCACAAAGTAGTATTGCTCGCATTGACATTTGTTACAATGCAGGCACAGTAATCCAATCAATGATAATCAAAGCAAACGATTTCACATCAAGTTATTGGCAAGACTTCCAACTGACATTTATTTCGCCCAAATCAGTAGCAGTTGGCTTGGAGTTCAGAATCATAAACCTCAATAATGGAATCGCAGACATATTTGCGGACTGGATAATAGTCCAAAAAGAGTATGACTCTTCCACATGCTACGTCGAAGCTGCATATAACAAATTGCAGTCTGGAGGCTCTTGGTCCCGAGTCAACGATCAGTCATCTTATTCTGGCATGGTTATGAAAGCTCAAGCCACATCACCTAACGGTGGATGGCTCTATGGCCCTTACATCACTACCGATTGGAGCGGACAGACAATGCTAGGCAAACCTTTCACTGCAACATTCAGACTTAAGACCTCATCGATATTCTCATCGAATGATCTAGCCAACATTGACATTTGTTACAATGCTGGCACAGTTCTTCAATCAGTCACGATCAAAGCAGACGATTTCACGACGCCCAACATCTGGCAAAACTTCAACATTAGCTTTATCGTACCGAAAATCATGACTCGTGGTCTTGAGTTCCGGGTCAGAAACTTGAACAACGGACTCGCAGACGTATACGTTGACTGCATATTCGCTGACAGACAATTGAACGCGTCAACCATCTACATTGAGGCTGCATATGGTAAACAAGTGACAGGAAATTCATGGTCAAAAATCATCGACTCCACATCTTTATCAGGTACAGTGATGAAGGCTTCAGGTTCCTCTTCAAGTGGCGCTTGGCTATACGGTCCGTACATACATAAAGATTCGCACGGAGAAAGCATGCTTGGCAAGCTCTATACCGCCAGTCTAAGGCTGAAAATCTCGTCCAATTCCTCCCAAAACAATGTTGCTTACATTGACGTCTGCTACAACGCTGGTGCAATCATCATTCAGTCAAGAATCCTCAAAGCCAGTGACTTCTCGTCGCCCAATACTTGGCAGGAATTCCAACTGAAATTTACTGCTCCTAACATGATGAAGGCTGGTCTAGAATTCAGGGTATTCAACCTCAACCATGGAGTTGCAGACGTTTTTGTTGATTACGTAGACATTAGTCCACGTTGGAATGCATCTACAGCTTACGCAGAGGGCGCCTACAACAAGCAGCGATTGGGTAGTTCTTGGTTCAATGTCAATGATCCATCATCCTGGTCGGGTATCGTAATGAAGGCGGCGGCTAGCTCACCGAACAATGATTGGCTCTACGGTCCCTATATTTCGTCTGACTGGAATGCAAGAAGCATGCTAGGCAAGAGCTACGTTGTGAGTTTCAGGTTGAAGGTCTCATCGAACCTATCAACGGATAATGTTGTTCGTATTGACGTCTGCTATAATGCTGGCACCGTACTTCAGTTAATGATCATCAAGGCGAATGATTTTACATCACCTAACACGTGGCAGGACTTCCAGATAGCATTCACTACGCCAAGCTACGTTACTTACGGACTTGAATTTCGCGTGACAAACCTCAACAACGGTGTCACAGACTTATTCGCTGACCAATTACTAGTCAATCCAATTGAATAAGAACTCTATTCACTATATCATTTCCTTTTTAATTTCCGAAATAGGTGGATCTGAATTTGCATCAAGATCCGAAAACGCACCAAAAGCGAGGCTTCTCTTGAGATAATCCTTCGGGCGTTAACGCTGGTATGAAAAGGCTATGCCCGTTCCAGCAGGTTCTCGGAGACCCTCACTCCAAACCCCTCTTTTTTAAAAGAGCAAAACCACAGTCACAATTATTGCCTTGTTATTTGCAGAGAAAGAAGAAGCAATGGGGTTTTAAAGATGAAGAATGATGAGCCGAAGCTGTGTCCAAACTGTGTCCTTATGAACGTTTATCGAGGCTACATCCAAAAAAAACGCATCAAGCCTTAAGGTCTGTATCCGTCTTAGAGCCTTAGCCCGCGAGATGGTAGGCTATTCTTATGTAAATCCTTTTACTACGGCTTCGGCATAGAGCCTCAGAAACCACAGCCCAAACCAAAAAACCAAAACTGAGGAACAAGCACCGCTTCTAATGTTTACAGAACGCCACCACACAGGCGACTTATGGAAAGTTGGCGGCAGGCTCTGCCGTCCTGACAAAAGCAAAACAACCAGCGACCATTATGAGGATTGGGAAGTATGGGAACTCGTGCAATGGTGTGTGTTCAATCTTACGCCAACGGAATTTATGAGCTGGTTTATCGCCACAACAATGGCAACCCTGACGCATTAGGCTTTGAGCTGGTTTGTTTCTTGGGAGAAGTCTATAGGGACATTGAACTCGGCTTCGTTAAAGACCTAACGCCCACGCAATTCACAGGCCGCATGTACGAGCTGAAAGTTCACAGCCTACGCAAATACTTCAAAACCCAGCTGTGAGCCCTAGGCATCCAACCAGACTACGTGGATTACGTGATGGACCACACAGTGGACAGCTGCCACGACATCCAGATGAAAGGAGTCGACTTTCTGCGCAACATATACGCTGCCAGCGGTTTAACCATCAAACCCAAAATCAAAGTAAGCAAGATAGACGCCATCAAGGAAATCATCCGTGCCTGGGGACTCAACCCTGAACAGATTCTCACAAGGGAAGCAGTAACTCAAGGGGCAGCCGTCTACGTCACCCCTCAAAACTTTGAGGACCATCAACTGACTGTTCTCAGCCACACCTTGAAACAGCTGATACGCCAAGAAACCGCAGTATAAATGCGCTCTGTGGGTGGCGGGCCCGCCGGGAATTGAACCCGGGACCCCCGGGTCTCTCTACAGAGCTTCTCTGTCTAAAAGCCCGGTGCTCTATCCTTACTGAGCTACGGGCCCACAATGGGCTTTTGTTCTCGCTTTTAGAGTCTTCGGATGAGCTTCTTTAGCATTTCGATTTATCTCCACCTATTTAAACAGCATCATACTGCAAAACCGAAGACTCTACAAAGAATTAACACTCTTCACCACAAGAACCGCTTAAAACGCTCCAGAAATACCTGAGCAACATAACACGCTCCAATCTGATGCATTGGAATCTTGTATTTTTGAATGCCATACTAGCCAAATGAATTCTCAGTTTTTAAAGTTAAAGTCTACATTTAGAGAGCCAAAACAGCTATTCTAAACAGTCAGAGATATACCTAGATATTAACAAAGGTTATTTCCTTCTTCTAAGGTAAACGGTTGGACGGTGGAAAAATTGATTTCGTGGAAACACTCCTTTAGCAAATTAACCGAAGAATATGAGACAACGAAGAAAAAGAAGCAGGCTTTGGACAACTTGCTGAGCATTGGAAGAATTTCACAATCCACGCATGACTTGTTCAACATGGAGATAGGTGAAGCTATAACGGAAATTGAAACCCAGCAGAAAGCGCTATTACAAAAAATGAATTCGAAAATGATGGAACTTGAAGAACAGATTAAAACGTTGGAGGTTCTTCTGGCGAATTTTGAGATCCAACATGTTACGGGCGAATTGGATGAGGAGGTCTATCAGCGAGAGGTTGATGCCTTATCTATTGGACTTGAAACATCGAGGAACGAGTTAGACAAGATCAGAGAAGCAATAGGCCAGTTCTCAAGCGGCATCGTGGTTGACCAGGGAACGGAAACTCGAGCAACAGAAGAAGTAGATGTAGTAGAATCAGTGGAAGAGAAACTGCAGAAGACAGAGATGGAATTCGCGGAAGTCAACGAGGCAAACCCACCCGAAGCCCAACAAGAAACGCTAGAAGCTGCAGAGAAAACAGAATCAACAGAAACTCTTGCTGAAGGAGAAGAGAATCAACAAGCATAGCAAAAAAACCAATCATCTTTCCCTTTTTCTGTTCCAACCTCTGAGATGACCGCCTGTAAAATGCTATATCATTGCACGTCTATTGTTTTGACAAAGGAAGTGCCACGATTGCTTGAAAAGACAGTTGTGACTTTTCACGAGAAATATATACAATATGACATGGGCGAAGGTCATCCTTTCAGAGGAGACAGATTTGCCAATGCAATAAAGTTCTTTAAAGACCATGGCTTGTTCAGCCACTCGGAATTCTCCCTCATTGAGCCTCACCCTGCGCCTATGGAAGATCTGCTGAGAGTCCATGAGAAAAGCTACATAGATTCGATTCTCCAATTAGCAAGAGAAAACAAGTCTTATGATGTTGAGACGCCAGTCTCTCCTGAACTTCTCGAAGCGGCACTGCTCATCGTGGGCGGTGCAGTTGAATGTGGCAAAACTGTTTTGGAAAACAAAGCAAAGCGCGGAGTCTCTGTAGGCGGCGGTTACCATCACGCAGGAAGAAATTATGGAGGCGGCTTCTGCTTATTCAATGATATAGCAGTTCTGGTTGAATATTTGAGAAACAAGTATGATGTCAAGCGGTTTTTGGTGCTGGATTACGATGTGCACTTTGGAAATGGCACAAGCGACATCTACTATCAAAACCCAACTGTGCTCTACATCTCTTTGCATCAGGACCCACGCACAATCTATCCTGGAACAGGATTTGCTTGGCAGATCGGTGAAGGAAAAGGCGAGGGCTATAATGTGAATGTTCCATTGCCACCTGGGACAAGCGATGACACTTACCTTTATGTTTTGAACGAGGTTTTTGTTCCTTTGGCTGAAGAATTCAATCCTGAGATAATCATTGCGAATGGAGGAAGTGACCCGCATTTTGCAGACATGCTGGGAGACTTGAGCTTGACTAGCAAAGGATTCTACAGTTTATCCCGTTTAGTTGGAGAAACAGCTGACAAAGTTTGCGATGGAAAACTTGTTCTGATACCTGGAAGCGGATATAACCCGAAGGTTCTGCCGCTTTGCTGGTTCGCGCTTGTTGCTGGAGCAGTTGGATTGAAAGAAACAAGCATAAAGGATCTTCACTCGCCTCCAGCAGAACCGCCAACATGCCGCAGAACAGTTGAAAAAACCCTTGACGAGTTGAAACGATTGCTGAGGAAACATTGGGCATGCTTCGGCGGCTTTTCGCTTAACATCGTTCCTTGAGAAATTAGCCTATTGAACAAAATCCAAACAGCACAGCCTCGGTTCATCAAAACCTGAAACTGAGGCTATTTTGGGTTGATCTTCATAAAGATTCTTCATCGGCTACTTGAAGTTTTAATAGGCGATCTGCCAAATTAGGGTTTATCCAAAGCAATACAGGACGGGCTTCGCATGGAAAGCATCAATGGGATTCGTGAAAAATTCCCGATAACTAAGAACAAAGTGTTCCTGAATCATGCTGCGACATCACCGTTACCCCAACCAGCCGTAGATGCCATTCGCAGATGCATTAGCAAAATCTCGAACTTCGGTCCTGACTCGTTTGACTGGGGTGACGGAGGAAAATCCTTCTTCGCGAAACTAATCAGTGCTGAAGCTGGAGAAGTGGCTTTTGTCGAAAACACTTCCGTAGGCATGAACATCGCAGCAAATGTCCTTAATTATCCTCAGGGATCAAAAATTGTCACAACTGATTTGGAATACCCTTCCGTAGTCTACCCATGGCTACGCAAAGGCTTGAACGTGGAAGTTCACTACGTGAAAAACGTTAACGGAAAAATATCATTAGATGATATGGAGAAAGCAGTTGATGACAAAACAGTGGCTGTGGCCATAAGCCACGTTGAATACTCAAATGGCTTTCGCCACAACTTGCGAGTCCTAAGCGAAATAGTTCACGAACATGGCGCATATCTGATCGTGGATGCCATTCAATCCGTCGGCACCATGCCAGTAGACGCCAAACGAGATGACGTCGATTTCCTAACAACCGCATGCTACAAATGGCTTCTGAGTCCGCCCGGCGCCGCATATCTTTACGTAAAAGAAGAACTGATTGAAAAGTTTGAGCCGCCATTTGTAGGTTGGGCAAGCGTAAACCAAGAAGTCTTTGACACGGTTGACTTTTGGGATATCTGGAATTTGAAGCTTTCAAAAACGGCAAGCCGCTTCGAAGTTGGTTCACCAAGCTTCTTGAGCTTCGTTGGAGCTCGCGAATCCATGAAAACACTGCTGGATTTCGGTATTGAAAAAGTCAAGAAGAGAATATTCAAGCTTACAGACCATTTGATAGATGCAGTGAAAGATCTAGGACTTAAACTTCAAACGCCCGTGGATAGACATCACCGCTCTGGAATAGTCAACTTCAAGATAAACAAGCCACAGAAAGTGACCGAAGCTCTGAAGAAAAAAGGAATAATTGTTTCTGCAAGATCACATGGCTTAAGGATTTCACCACACTTCTACAACACAGAAGAAGAAATCGACAAACTAGTAGAAGAAATCAGACGCTTCAGTTAAACTTGCTTTTTGAGGATTTCCTTGAGTAAAGCAATTGCCGACCATGCGGCAAGTGCACTTGTCTTCGGATTCTGCGGATGCGGCTCATTAGAAAATCTGAAGGTCATGTCGCCATGCTTCCACTGTACTTTAATCTCATGCACGTTTTCATCCACCGTCGGATCTGAAACCACTCTAGCTTTCACTACTTCGGGCTTGACGGCTAAAGCCAATGTTGCTGCCACATTCATAATCTTTGGAAAAAGCTCGGCAGCTTCTTCAGCACTCCCTTCATACACCAATTGCTCTTCTCGATTATCCATGCCAAGAGTTTTAGGATTCTTTCTTGTGGTTAGAACAACCTCGTCTATTCCCGCTAGCGACGCGCTGGAAATGGCGTCTAAGCCTCCAATGGCTCCCGAAGGCACATGAATCCTATTGTTTTTCACATTCATGCTAAGAAGAGCTCCCACACTCATAACTATCATGTCAATGTCGGCTGCCATAATCTTCGGCAAGTAAGCTTTAACAGCTTGCTGCGATGCCGCCTCTACAATGACTGCTGGTTTGAGCTTGATCATCTCATCAACGCTTTCAACTAACGTAGTCCGAACATGAAGCAGTTTTTTGAGCCTTTCCGCCTTCTCAAAAGTATAATCGTACAGAATCAAGGCTTCACATTCGACAATCCGCTTCTCCACAGCTTCAGCAATCAGAGTGCCTATGGCTCCACAGCCTATGATTCCAACGTTTTTCACTTTTCATCGCTTCCAAAGACAAGCTAGTACTCAGCGACAAATCGAATGTTGGTGTAAGGCGTTACCTCTCTGCCTTCGCCTTTTCCAGCTACAACCGTGCAAGTTGTGACCTTGCACGTGCCACATATGTCCTCCTTTCCTTCAGTGATTATGGCGGCTAACTCCTTGTCCTCGGCATAAACCGTGAGCTTCTCCACTATGGTGTTCAGCGGCAAGTGCTTCTCAGACTTTTCCCTTCGCACCTCGTTTATAACGGCCATGATTAGGTCGCCACTCTTTTCGGCCTCTTCATCGACAAGTTTCCCGTCTGGTTTCGGCCATGGAGACAGGTTTATGCTTCTATAGCCTTTCTCGTCAGCGTATAAGTGTTGATAGATTTCCTCTGTTACGTGCGGTGTTATTGGCGCAAGCAGCTGCAGAATCCTGTACAACACGGCGTACAGCGTATGTTGTGCGGCTTGCCGTTTTTCCTGTCCGTAGGTTTCATGCTTGTAAAGTCTGTCCTTCACAGCTTCTATATAATAATCACAGAAGACATGCCACGTGAAGTTTCGAATTTCCTCCAAGGCAATGTTAAACTGACTTTTTTCAAACGCTTGCCCAACATTATTCGTCAATTTCTCGGCTTTGCTCAAAATCCATTCGTCCAGAGGCTGAAGCTTCATGATCCCATTCTCTTTGTGGGCGTAATCTTTCAACAAGTTGCTTACGAAGCTTGAGGCATTCCACAACTTGACCAGAAAGCGCTTAGCATACTCAACATCAGGCCAGCGGAAAGGAATATCTGATCCTGTTGCTCCACCTGCTGCGGCCCATTGACGAAGTGCATCTGCACCATACTTGTCTAACACCTCTAGTGAAGCCACATAATTGCCCAGATGCTTATGCATTTCACGACCATCAGTTCCCAGCACCATACCATTGATCAAACAGCTCTTGTAGGGCTTCTCACCGAACAAGGCCAGATGCCTAACCATCAAGTAATAGGCCCATGTGCGAATAATGTCCACGCCTGAAGGGTGCACATCCGCCGGAAATCTGCTGCGCCAGTCTTCGCGGTCTGGCCAGCCAGCATGCACCGCGCATGTGATAGACGAGTCCATCCAAGTGTCGAAAACGTCTGTTTCCGGAGTGAACTCTTCTCCACTGCAATCTGGACACCTACTTCCTCTTGGTTTTTCCAGTTTCGGGTCAATCGGAACCCAGTCTTCCTCGGCTAATATCACTTTACAACATTGTTTGCAGTACCAAATGGGTATTGGCGTAGCAAAAACACGCTGCCTTGATATAACCCAATCCCAATCGAGCGATCTTGCCCAGTTAATCAGCCTGTGCTTCATATAATCAGGATACCAAGTGATCTCCGAAGCATTCTTCTCAACGTCATCCGTTAATATGCGTGTTTTCATGAACCATTGTTCCCGTTCCAGGATTTCGATTGGAGTATGACATCGCCAGCAGAGGCTAACTTCTTGGCTGAGATCCTCTGTTTTTGACAGAAGTCCTCCAGTTTCCAGATCTTTTAGCATTGTTTTCTTCGCGTCCCCAGTTTTCATTCCAGCATATTTGCCAGCGTTATCAGTCATCCGTCCTTGACAATCGATGCAGGCTATGGGAGACAGCTTGTGTTTCATAATCGTTTTCACGTCGGCCTTGTCACCGTAAGAGCATATCATGACCACACCGGTGCCGAACTTGGGGTCAACCATTTCGTCAGCCACAATCATGACGGCACGATCGGCGGTTGGAACAAGTATCTTCTTTCCGACATGCTTGGTGTAACGCATATCCTCAGGATGAACAACTACTGTCACGCAGGCTGGGATAAGCTCAGGTCTCGTAGTCGCAATCTCGAGGAAACCTCCCTCTTCAAGCCTGAACTTTACATAGTAAAGCCTAGCTTGACGCGTGTCATACTCAACCTCGGCATCCGCAATAGCGGTTTCGCAGCGGGGACACCAGTTAACTGGGTGTTTCCCTCGATAGATGAAACCTTTCTTGTAGAGCAGTATGAACGAAAGTTGGGTGCGCCGCCAATAATCAGGGTCCATAGTGCGATATTCAGTAGACCAGTCAATTGAGCAGCCCAACCTTGTGATGGACTCCTTCATGCTAACAATGTTCTCATTGACAAGTTCCATGCACATCTTCCTGAAGCGATCAGGCGGAACATCTGTCTTTTTCATCTTATTCCTTCGTTCGACCTCCACCTCAACCGGCAAGCCATGACAATCCCAGCCTTGCGGAAGAAGCACATTGAATCCTTGCATGCGCTTGTAACGCGCCAACATGTCAAAGTAGGTCCAGTTAAGCACCATACCCGTATGAAATTCACCAGACGTGTAAGGCGGCGGAGTATCAATGCAGAACGGTTGCCGTCTGGTGTCCTTCCAGTCAAAATGATACGTGCCCATCTCCTCCCATTTCGCCTGCCACCTCTGCTCAATCGCGAGAATGTCAAATTCCTTCGGCAGCCTGTTCATGTTTCCTCAACCATGCCATAGTAGATTTTGGATCAGTCTAGAAAAGATAAATATACAGCTAGATAACAATTACTTCTCAAGGCTTGGGGGAGCTGGGGATGTAACCCGGCTGAGAGGACAGCTGAAAGTGCTGTCGACCCTTAGAACCTGAACCAGATAATACTGGCGGAGGAAAAAAACCATGAATGAGAAAAGCAATGTAATATTCCAAACCAAAATTCTTGCAGAAATCATTGTTTTTGCTGCGCTCTCGGCAGTTCTTTATATTATTCGACCTTTCACCTTGCCATATGGTGGCTCAATAACTCTCGGCAGCATGGTTCCCGTAATGTGGTTATCCATGAGAAGAGGAGTACATGTCGGAATCATTGCTGGCGCAATCTTCGGGTTGGCAGCCCTCCTTATCGATGTCATGCTTCTTCCGTATTCGCCTATTACGAATCCTATGCAAGTTTTCCTTGAATATCCCATAGCATTCGGAGCACTAGGACTAGCAGGAATACTTCACAGGCGATCGACTATATTTGCTGCAATAAGCGTAGGCATCAGCGGGCTAATCAAATTCCTATTACACTTCATAGCTGGGATAATCTTCTGGGCTTGGACTATCCCAGAAGGCTGGGATCCTACCCTCTGGTCAGCAGTCTACAATGGTAGTTTCCTGCTTCCAGAATTCATCATCAGCGCTATAATACTCTTCATACTTTTGAAAAAGGGGACATTGGAATACGCTCTCTAGCTTAAGGGTTTAGAAATGGCAAAACTGAAAACTGGGATTAAACGACTTGACGAATTGACAGATGGTGGCATCGAAGCTGGCTCACGAAACATACTCTATGGACCACCCGGCACTGGAAAAACAGTTTTTGCCATGCAATTTCTCTGGCAAGGACTAAAAACTGGAGAAACAGTCGCCTACGACGTGATGGATAAACCATTTCCCCGCTCAATAACCTATTTCAAATCCTTCGGATGGAACATAGAACCTTACATGGCTAAAGGCAAATTCATAGCCATACAAGCTTTTCCACATTTTGCTCCTTACCCAAAGGACCCGAGAATAATATACTTCAGCCTGGACGATTTTGAAGAGATGAAGCGCATTGATAAGCTGATTTCCGGAAAGCATGTGACAAGATTTGCAGCTGGAGATTTCAGCGAACAACTGTTCTCTTTGTACGATCTAAAATACATGGAACCTGTAGAAGACTGGACTATCAACTGGTGTCACCACGACAACATCGTCAACATCGACATCATGACAGCTGCAACACAAAAAGACATTGCAACCCAACGAGCCACAGACCTAGACCTGAACAAAGCCCACAACATTTTCTACTTCCGACTAAACGAGGCAAATTATCAAAGAGAACTGCGCATAGTAAAAATGGAAGGATGCACACACCCACTTGAATGGATTCCCTTCAA
>CAZGNE010000023.1:0-16249 GCA_964527165.1 uncultured Candidatus Bathyarchaeia archaeon | reverse complement strand
AGGGCGCCACTCTCCAGTTTTGTGTTCCAGTTAGGTTTGACGTTTTTCTTCGTTTTCAACAAGACGTCTAAGTTTCTTTTCCATCTTCAGTTCGTACACATGCTCCTTGACCGGTGGAGGTAAGCTTTTTCGTTTGAAAAGCAGATTTGGAGTCACAATGCGTGTCTCTCCAGTTTTGACTGTCACCTTCTTGCCATAAACTGCGTCTTTAAAAGGCTCTATGGCTTCTACCACCCAACTGCCTTTGCTCTGGGCAAGAACCTTGACTTTGTGTTTCCCTTTGTAATACCTAATGTCGTCACTCATATTGCCATTCACCAGATATTGCCTATTCAAAATCCGATATAAACTGCACGTTTACCCTGGTTCTTGGAAGGCATGGTATTCCCAGAAAACATAAGAATCACCTCTAACAATCATCTTAATCGATAAGGTTTGACCTTTTCTCAGTCTACCGACAACAAGAGTTTCTCAAGCACATGGTTACATGATTTGCTAGAAGACGCAAAACCTGATGCAAGCGAAAGCTTAAGCGTTACATCCAGCATCTCAAAAAGCAGCCAATGCGTGATTTGCAAAGGCTCAAGAAATCTGTGTGGCAAAACCCGCTGTCCAATAATGGTCAAGGTCAACTACTATCTAAAAAGCATCTCATTGATGAACAGCGAAGACATTGCTGGAGTGTCGCCACCAAGCGTTTTTGTCGGTAGAATTGGCTATCCCAACGTGTATGCCGGACCACTTGTTCCACCAGTTCAGGAAGACACAAGCCTTTATGATTTGCCCGAATACTGGTTTGGCAAGTCCATGGAAGAAATCGTTAGTTTCCGCTCACTTCTAATCCGCGGTAAACACCGCGTACATGTGCAGAAGTTTGATGAGGCAGGAAGAATAATTGACAAGACCCGTGAGTTGGCGTTAGCAATAAACCCTGTTGACATCGAGCTGATATTGAAGAATAAGCCTCGCGGCAACATTTTCATGGATGACGAGGTTCAGCCTTTCGGGCCTTCGGCTCAAATCCGCGACCTGCGCGTGGGCAACACCCTTTGGGATCATCAAATCGAAAAGGCTTACAGTGACACTGACCTTAAAGCTGTTCCAGCGGTTTTAGAGCTCTATGACAAAGGCGTCTTGGTTACGAAGCTCCAAAGAGCCTTCAGCGTGGGCGCTTTCGGTGTAGAGGAAAACAGACGCTTCGTTCCTACTCGTTGGAGCATAACCGCCGTTGATGATATAATCTCAAAAAGCCTAGTTAAGAAAGTAAAAGAGTTTCAGGAAATAAGTGAATATCGCATCTACGAATCGAGTTACTTGGATAACATCTTTGAAGTACTAATGCTCCCGCAGCCTTGGAGCTACGAGGCCATAGAAGCATGGTATCCTGGCACGACATGGAACCCCAAAGGCACTACAACCGTTATGTTCGGAGACTGGGAAGAATACAACGGAAGAACAACATATGCAGAAATAGGCGGATGCTACTACGCAGCTCGTTTAGCGGTATGTGAGCAACTTGTAAAGGAAAGAAGGCAATCAACTGTCATCGTCCTACGTGAAGCTCATCCAGGATATATTATGCCTGTCGGCGTTTGGCAAGTGAGAGAAAACGTGAGAAACGCAATGCGACAAAAGCCTTCCGCCTTCAGCACGTTGGACGAAGCATTGAAGCACATAGCCGGCAGATTCCAAATTCCGCTTCAGCAGTGGATAATGCGGAGTAAGCTTCTGAAAAACGCTCTCTTCCAAAGGAAAATTACCGATTTTCTCAGAACAGCCAAATAGCTTTATGATTACCGAAAAAACCAAACGTGCACAATTTGCTCTGACTGGAAAATTTAAAATATGAAGAAAATGTTAAGTAGTGAATCCCATGCGAAAGTCAAAAGCAAAGAGGTACTCTAACGAGTTTAACAGTATTCTGAAAGGGTCATATAATGCTCTGTATGGTTTTGTGCTACACACTTTCAAAAGCATTAACCGAAAGATTAGATCCCAGCTTCCAGTTTCGCGCATTGAAGAAGAGACTCTGGAGCATGTTCATTCTGCAGTCAAGGTTTTCAAATGGATAATCTTACCGACAAGTCTTATCTGCGTATTCGCAAGTCTATGTCTCTTCGGAGTAAATGTTCTAGCTTCAATATTATGGGGCATATTAATCTTCTTTTATAGCAACTTTCTCCCAGACTTGCCTTTTATATATCGAAGAAAAGATAATGATCAAAAAGGCGAAGACTTGCAATGGCATAAGAAATATGCTCTGCTATTGTTTGCTCCGATACTGATTTGGATCTTGTTTTCTGAAATGAAGCTGAAATGGGAAACAATAGACACTTTTCACAATTTCAAATCTCTAGCAGTATATGGCATTTTTCTTCTCATGTTGGGATTCTTCGCGTTTGTGAAATTTCCAATATCACTTGGAAACATAACCGAAATTGTAGCTATCCCCCTTTACGGCACAATAGGGTATTTAACTCATCTGAAAGTCGATAAAATCTGTTAATCAATTGACAAAAGTCTACAGATCTAAGCAGTCATCATTGCCCTGAAAAACATACATCATTATTACTACGTCTATTCTGCCTGACTGTGGCACTCACCGATTCCTGAGACGGCATTACAGCAGGCACCGGTGCGACTAAATCGTATTAGTTATTGAAGAAACACAAATTCTATAAGCTAAACTGTAAATTAGGTATGAAAAAAGGGTTAAAGCCGAATGGATCCTGTTACTCTCGCGCTTATATTAGCTGGTTCGATAATTGTTATAGGCTTCTTAGGTAATTATGTTTTGGAACGGACAGGCTTTCCTGACATGCTTTTTCTCATATTCTTAGGCATGCTAGTTGGGCCAGTAACTGGCTTGGTGGACGCAACTTCAATAACAAATCTGGCTCCGTACTTGGCTGCTTTAGCACTGGTTTTCATCTTGTTTGACGGCGGAATGTCTATGAACATCTACCGCGTTTTCTCTGAAAGCCCAAGAGCGGTAATTCTTGCCACAACTGGTTTTGCAATGAGTGTTGTTTCAGTAACGCTCTTCATGATGTACATAGTAATTCCAACGGCTCCTCCACTCTTTTCTGTTCTTTTCGGAACAATTTATGGAGGAAGCAGCGGCATTGCAATTGTGTCTCTGGTTAACAAGATAAAGCCAAGCGAAAAATGCTCCACAATTCTGAATTTGGAATCCACAATGAGCGACATTCTGCAAATTGTTTTTTCGTTGGCTGTCATCGAGATAATACTAACTGGTAGAGTCGACCTAACGACTGTTAGCCAATCTGTTGCAAGCAGATTCTCTGTCGGCATAGTACTAGGGATAATTTTCGGTATTGCTTGGCTAAGCATTTTGAAACGAGTTGTAAAAGCATCATACGCTTACATGCTCACTTTGGCTGTCGTGCTTCTTGCATACGCCTCTTCGGAGTTTCTAGGGGGAAGCGGTGCACTTTGTTCTCTGATGTTTGGCATTATGCTAGGCAACGAAAAAGAAATTTATCGAATGCTCAAAATGGAGAGACCAACAAACAACGTCGTTGACTTTGGCCTAAAGAGGTTCGAATCCGAAATTGCCTTCCTCTTGAGAACCTTCTTCTTCGTGTACATAGGTCTAATAGTCACAATCGGTGACATTACACCAGTCATTTTTGGAGTGCTCATCTCACTAATGCTTTTGCTGGTCAGATTCGGTGCAATAAAAATCTCGTCTATTCGTTCAAATGAGTTGGCGAAAGAATGTCCAATCATGAGCGTCATGCTAACGAGAGGTCTAGCTGCCGCAGTACTGGCAACACTACCTCTACAGTTTGCTGACCCTGTGAAATACGCTGACCCTGTGAAATACCGTGAAGTAGGCCTGATTTTTGGGGAATTGTCTTCACTTTACATCAACCTTGCAGTTCTCGTTATCTTAACAACAGCAATTATCGCGACGATAGGTATTCCATTAATACAGCGAAGGGCTGAAAAATAATCGCGTTGCAAGCATTTTTCAGGATCATCTTTATTGGCTAATGAATAGATTTGCAGTCAACTCGTCAATTATTCTCGTGTCATCATTATATAGAACTGATTATAATCTGGCGAAGCGATAGAAAGCCCTTTTCTGCCTTATTTTGCTATTATGAGCCAAAATAGTCTTTAATAATGTTTTTCTATTTTGGAAAACTGTTAATATTTAAGTAACAACTACCTTTAGACAACTTTTCAAAAAACAAGTTAGCATAACAAGTGAATAGAAAATTTTTTATAGAAATTATACTGAATTGTACAATCGAGGTCACAGTCGTGGCTGGAAAGAAGAAGAAAGCGAAAACTAAGAAAAAGAAGTAAATTGACAATCGCACTAAGCTAAAAATTCCCTGTTTTTTTAATTTTTATCTTTTAGATGGCTTACAAAATATCAAACCCAACTTTTAACAAATATGCCAAAATTGATGAACATATCCCAAAGAACATTGCAACTAGTTCTTCCCTTCTCGATTTTGTCCAAAAATTGCCCGGCGATTTCTGAAAGGAAATAGAAAAAGCTAGCATCTTAACACCCAGTTACACGTGAGATGAGGTCTAAAAGAGAGTTGAGAAGTTGAAAAAATAGCACTGGTTTTCCAGAAAAAACGTGAGCCTATCCAACAGGAACTCACATCAACGATAATCGGACGTTGCCTTGCTTATTTCATGTGATCTCTATATTTTTCAATGGCGTATTCCACTATTTTCTTCGCTTTTTCAGCGTTTTTCCATTCTTTAAATTTCGCCCATCTACTTTGTTCTAATCGCTTGTAGGTCTCAAAGAATTCCTGAATTTCCCTGAGCCTGTGAGGATGCACATCAGCAATATCATTGTACCCTTCAAATCTGGCATCGTTCACCAGAACAGACAGGATTTTCGGATCTTCACCCTTCTCATCCTGGATTACTAAACCCCCTATGACTCTTACCTTGACAATACAACCGACCTCAAGCGGTTCATTGCTTAGCACCATTATATCCAACGGGTCGTCATCATCAAACCATGTTTGCGGGACAAAACCATATTCAACGGGAAAAACCACTGAAGAAGGAATTATTCTGTCAAGAACAAATGATTCCCAGTCAGAACAATACTCATATTTGTCCCTCGAGCCACTGATAACCTCTATGACCATATTAAGCAACGTCGGCGGCTTATCTCCAACCGGAACATCTTTCCAAGCATTCACAAACATCAGCCTTCCAAAGAAAAACATACAACTTGCTAATCTATTTTTCCTCGAAAAAATCCCTTAACTTCCTTGTTTTCACATGCTGAAGTGTTTCAGCACACTTTCTCGGATCCAAACACTTGTACTCTAACCCAAGAGTTGCCAGTATTCTCTGTACATCTTTGGCAATACTCGGTGCAGCAAGAATCCCCCTAACTTCACGGTTCGTCTTGCTCTTGATTGCATCGATGTATCTGGCAAGTTGAAGGGCTGCGTCCTTGCCGGCAGTCTTTCGCTTAATTTCCACAACCACTAGTTTTCCGTCCTTGTCAACCCCATAGACGTCTACAAAGCCAGGCTTCACCTTTTTTTCGTAGCTTGTAGGCTTGAATCCCTCTTCCAAAAGCGAAGGTTTCAACAAAACTGCCTTATGCATGTCCTCCTCATTTGCGTAGAGCGAAAATTCCCCAGAATCTACGAGGTGCAAAACGGAAACCATGTGGATGCTCTCAAAAAACACTTTGACAGTCTCGGCTGGCTTCTGCCTTACGGCATGAATTTCCAACACGTTGTCTTTGACCCTCGTATGAAAAATGCATCCTGGAGGTTGCCAATTAACAGGTTCATAGCCAACTGATCTGTGAACCAGAAGCGATCCATCCTCTTTAATCATCAGAATACGTTCGCCTGGTTCAAGCACGGATTTTGCTCTGCCTAGATAGTGAACCCTGCATCTGCCTACTACGAGCAGTATTCTGTGGTGAGAGATGGCTGCTTTAGCTGTTTTTTCTGCTTCTGTCGCATTAGGTCTTATGAGAACGATTAAGGGCTTGAAGCTTTCCACCTGATTTTCGCCAATAGTTTTAGAAGACTAAATATGTAGATAAGATTTCTGAAGTGTCGCCATGAATGAATGGACAAAAAAGCGCAAGACAATGCGAGAGTACGACTTAACGGCGCATCTTTATGATATGCGATATGCAGAAGAGCAAATTGCAAAGATCGAAGTAGCATTGAAGAATGTGAGAATGGATAAGCAGGATTTAGTGTTGGATGACGGTTGCGGAACAGGACTGTTGTTCGCTTGCATTACAGACAAAGCAAAAACAATAGTTGGAACAGACATGTCTAAGAAGACTTTGCTAAAGGCAAAATGGCGTATTGGCAATTTTGCGAATGCGCACCTCATTTTGGCTGACGCTGACTTTTTACCCTTCAAAAAAGAGATTTTTAGTCATGTTTTTGCTGTGACACTCATTCAAAACACTCCACACCCTGTTGAAACATTGAATGAAATCAAACGTGTAGCAGAAAAACACGCAACAATTGTAGTAACCGCTTTGAAGAGCATTTTCACCTTAGGAACCTTTAGAGCATTATTGGCGAATGTAGGCTTGAAAATTGTTGCTTTGCACAGTGAAGGTCTACAATGTCATGTAGCGGTTTGCACATTTTCTTTGCGTTAGAATCTCCATCTGAAATTTGCCATACCCAAACTAAACTATATATTAAGGAAAACATGGCTATATTTCAACAAGTCCATAATGGCAGAACCGTTGTTCTGGTGGTTATCTGATGCCGCTGAAGAAATTGAAGACAGATATAGCCGACGCGTTGACGTTAGAATGGGTCTTACATGTAAAACATTACAAACTAACTCTTGATAAGAGTCATTGTGTAGGCTGTCAAATCTGCAGTTTGGCTTGCCCAAAAGAAGCTATCACGATTCAGAAGCAACTTGAGGCTCCCAGCGGAAAGGCGCAGAAAGCTAATGTTGATATTGACATGGCAAAGTGCAATTTCTGCGGAATATGTGATGTGCTATGTCCTTTTGGCGCAATAAAGGTAACACTGAACAACCAACATGTTCTTTCCATTCTGGAAAAGGAAAGCTTTCCCCAGCTGATTCGAGACATTCAAGTTAACACGGATAGAAATCCGACAGCATATGCCAAATGTGAAGAAACATGCCCTCTAAATCTCATCAAGATAAGATGGCAAACAACTTCAGGAAAAACTGTCGAGAATATAGAATCACTAACCGAAGAAGAGAAACAAGGAGTTAAGGTCAAAGTTGACATTGACAAAGACAGGTGTCCATGTTGCAGAGTGTGCGAGTTCAAATGTTCAGAGGGAATAATGCGCGTGCGAAAACCTTTTTTTGGCAAAATCACCATTCATCAGGAAAAGTGTCCAGAAGGCTGCACAGACTGCTTGGACGTTTGCCCGATTACTGGTGCGCTTTACCTTTCTGACGTGGATAAGAAAGTGCATGTGAACGAGATGTTTTGTGTCTATTGCGGAGCATGCAAAGTGGTTTGCCCTGTTGATGAGGCATTAGAAGTCAGACGCAATAAGATAAGCCATACACCAGTGCGTTCCGGAGCTTGGAACAAAGCATTAGAGAAGCTAACTTCGCCTCTGGAAATGACTAAAGAACTGAAGACTAAAGGTTCTCGTCGGGCAAAGGAGTCTGTGAAGAAAAGGTTGGCATACAAGGCGACTTGAAGATGGCATTGAGACAAGTTAAAAGGAAAACTGGAACCAGAAAACGAAGCCCTAGAAAACTTCGAATAGGCGTCTTCGTTTGCCAATGCGGCTCAAGCATAGCATCGACAATAGATGTTGACAAACTAGCCGATTATGCCAAAACACTACCTAACGTGATCCATGCAGAGCACATGAACTATCCCTGTAGCCGTTCGGGTCAAAAAGAAGTTATAGCCGCCATAAAAAAGCATAAGCTCACCCGTGTAGTAGTTGCTGGATGTTCACCAAGGCTTTATGAACCTACCTTTCAGCAATGCGTATCCAAGGCGGATTTGAACCCCTGGCTTTTTGAAATGGCCAACATCCGTGAATTCTCATCCTTATGTCATCAAACTACGCCTGAATCTGCCTTAAATAAGGCAAAGGATACTGTCAGAATGGCTGTGGCTAAAGCAAATCTTCTTGAACCCTTGCAACCTGTTGAGCTACCAGTCAAGAAAGCCGCCATGGTTATTGGCGGAGGCATTGCAGGCATTAACGCTGCTCTCGATCTGGCAGACATGGGATTCAAAGTTTACGTGGTTGAAAAAAGCGAAACTATCGGCGGTTACATGGCGCTACTGGACAAAACTTTCCCAACGCTAGATTGTAGCATATGCATCGAAGGGCCTAAAATGGTAGATGTAGGCAGGCATCCAAACATTGAGATAATCTCTCTTGCTGACATTTTGAAGGTTGAAGGACATGTGGGCGACTTCAGAGTTAAAATTCGCAAAAATCCACGATATGTGATAGCCAAAAACTGCACAGGCTGCGGTGAATGCAGAGACGCCTGTCCTATAGAGTTTCCGAATCCCTCAGACATGAACTTGGGTCTCAGAAAAGCCATATCCATGCCGTTCGATCAAGCAGTTCCGCTGATATACACAATTGAAAAAGATTACTGTATTGAATGCTACAAATGCATGGACGCGTGCGGAGCCCGTGAAGCCATAAACTTTGACCAGAAACCAGAAGAGATCGAAGTTAACGTAGGAGCAATAATAATCTCAATAGGCTATGACATGTACCTTCCTGAGGATATGGAAGCTTATGGCTATGGCAAATATAGCAACGTGTTCACAGCTTTAGAGTTTGAAAGGCTTTTGCTAGCAGCTGGACCCACAGGTGGAAAAGTGATTCGGGCCTCTGATGGTCTGAAGCCTCATTCCGTTGCGTTTATTCAGTGTGTCGGTTCTCGGGATATTAATAAGTATGAATATTGTTCAGGTTTCTGTTGCATGTATACCTTGAAACACGCGGTTATGTTAAAAGAGAAGTATAAGGATGACATACAGGTTCACATTTTTTACACTGACATGCGAAGCAACTTCAAAGGCTACGAGGAATTCTTCAACAGAGCTCAAAAGAACGGGGTCAATTTCATCCGAGTCAGGCTGGATAATCGAAGAGTAACAGAAAATCCGGTCACAAAGAATCTGACCGTCTACGCTGAAACAGAAGATGGCAACCCTGTCAAAGCAGAAGCAGAAATGGTGGTTTTGGCCAACGCTGCTGTTCCTCCCAAGTCAGCTTCCGAGCTAGCAAATATACTAAATATACCGTTAAGCAAAGATGGCTTCTTTGCGGAATGTCAACCTAAGATTCGCCCTACCGACACAGACATGCCTGGAATATTCTTGGCTGGTGCCTGTCAAGGTTTGAAGGATATACCTTACAGCGTTGCTCAAGGTAGCGCTGCAGCTGCTCAAGCAGCAACCATTCTCAACCGGGGAACTTGGAGTGTAGAGCCTATAATCGCGAAGGTTGATGAAGATCTGTGCAGTGGTTGCAGAATCTGCGAGTCCTTGTGTGGTTTCAATGCCATAAACGTTGAAAGAATGGGCGAAAAAGAGTTGGCGAAGGTTACTGAAGGATTGTGCCGCGGTTGTGGCATTTGCAGTTCTGCATGCCCGATGCACGCGATAACCATGCCTAACTACACAGACAAACAGGTTGTTGCCCAAGTCAAAGCCGTTCTAGAAGGAGAAGTAGTGCAATGACAGAGCAATCGCCTATGCAGCTTGAAGAATTGCGAATCGGCGTATTCGTCTGCTATTGCGGGCTCAACATCGGCGGCGTTATCGATGTAGAGGATGTTGCTGACTATGCCCGTACATTGCCCAATGCTGTTTACGTAAAAACAAACCGTTACACTTGTGCCGACCCTGGACAAGAGGAGATTAGAAAAGCCATAAAGGATTACCGCCTAAATCGTGTGGTAGTAGCTGCTTGTTCGCCTCGTATGCACGAGCCTACTTTCCGTAGAACTGTGTCCGAAGCTGGCTTGAACAGGTTTCTCTTTGAGATGGCTAACATCCGCGAGTTCTCATCCTGGTGTCACCCGAGCATGCCTAAAGAGGCTACAGAAAAGGCTAAAGAAATCGTTAGAATGGCGGTTGCAAAGGTAAGACTGCTAGAACCTTTGGACGTGATTGAGGTACCTGTCACCAATAATGCTTTGGTCTTAGGTGCTGGTGTAGCTGGAACAAGCGCCGCTTTAGACCTTGCAGAGATGGGTTATCACGTGTATCTTGTTGACAGGGCTGAAATCATAGGCGGACATATGGCCCAATTAGGCAAAACGTTTCCAGTTTTTGAATGTTCAAACTGCCCCCAGCAAATACACTGTCCAAGATTTTCGTGTGTTGCTACGCGAATAGGTGCTGTCGCTGTACACCCGAACGTTGAATTGCTTGCATTTTCTGAAGTCAAAGAAGTGGAAGGCGTGATTGGCAATTACCGTATCAAACTGGTTAGAAAACCACGCTTTGTGGATGAGGACAAATGCATAAGTTGCGGTGTCTGTGCAGAGCACTGTCCGATAAAGGTGCCTAACAAGTTTGACGCAAATATGCGAATGCGAAAAGCCATTTACATTCCTTTCCAGAACGCCACACCTTCAACCTACACTATTGACAAGGAAAACTGCTTGTATTTCAAAGATGGAAGCTGTCGTAAATGCCAAGAAGTTTGCCCAGTTCAAGCAGTAAATTTTGAACAAAAACCTGAGGAAACAACTTTTGAAGTCGGCAGCATCGTGAATGCCACAGGCTTCGACATTTATGAGCCTTATGATTTGGAGAATTACGGTTTTGGCAAATTCAAGAACGTGGTTACAGCATTACAATTAGAGAGGATTCTGGATACTGGAACCCAGCTTATTGGAGAAGTCCGGCGTCCTTCTGATGGTAATCCTCCTACCTGCCTAACATACATTCAGTGTGTTGGCTCTCGTGATATTAACAAGTATGAGTATTGTTCAGGTTTTTGCTGCATGCTCACTTTGAAAAGCGCGGTCTTTCTCAAAGAGAAGCTCGGCGACAAACTTGCAATAAACGTGTTGTACACGGACATGCGCGCCAACAAGAAGGGATACGAAGAACTTTTCAGAAGAGCCCAAGAACTAGGTATAAACTTCATTCGAGTTAAGCTTACAAACAGAAAAATCGTCGAAGATCCAGAAAGCAAAAGTTTAACAGTTTACGCTGAAAAAGAAAATAGCAAACCTGTAACCTTAAAGAGTGACATGGTTGTGTTGGCTACGGCGGCTGTTCCATGCGAAGGCTCAGCCGAAGTGGCTAGAATCTTCAATCTAAGTCGAGGCACTGACGGGTTCTTCATGGAGAGCCACCCAAAGCTTAAGCCTATTGATACTCCTGTAGACGGCATCTTTGTCGCAGGCGGCTGCCAAGGACCAAAAGACGTGCCATACAGTGTGTCTCAAGGCATGGGTGCTGCAGCACGAGCAGCCACCATTTTGTCCAAACCTATCTGGAAGATTGAACCCATCGTAGCGATGGTTGACCCGTCCAAATGCCGCAACACAACAGTGAAATGCGGTATTTGTGTCGAAAAGTGCCCATACGGCGCTATTAAAGCACCTGAAAAACAAGCCGCAGAAGTTGCCAGTGCTATGTGCCACGGTTGCGGCACATGTGTGGCTGAATGTCCTGCAGATGCCATTACACAACGACATTTTACCGACGTGCAAATCTTTGCTCAAATTAGAGCTGCCTTAGAGACGAATCCTGAAGAGAAAATTCTGGCATTTCTCTGCAATTGGTGCAGCTATGCAGGTGCAGACTTGGCTGGAACCAGCCGTTTCGAGTATCCTACAAACATCCGTCCCATTAGAGTAATGTGCTCAGGAAGAGTTGATCGCGACTTCATACTGGAAGCATTTAGGCTAGGCGTCGGCGTGGTTCTTGTTGCAGCATGCCACCTCCCATTCGACTGTCACTATATCAGTGGAAATTATAAGATGAAGGCTAGAATGGACGCGTTAACGCCGATGTTGCAGAAACTTGGTATGAGTCCTGAAAGATTGCGGGTGGAATATGTTTCTGCTGCTGAAGGAGTGAAATTCGCAGAGATTGTGCGAGACATGGCTTCGCAGTTGAATGCTTTGGGGAAGGACAAGGTTTTAGCTGAGAACGCCAAGTTGCGTCCGTTCATGGAGAACATGCTGAAGAGAAAAGAGAAACGCTAAAACAGCAAGGTTCATGAGCATGAAAACAAAATCATGGCTTAATGCTTGAGCAGAAACGATGAATTTTCCTTTGACCCAAAGTTTTCCAACGAAGCTCTGGGATGCATGCCAAGACTGTTGACGTTTCGTAGTCGACAACCAAAGAACTGAAGAAAACTGCTCCAGACCTAATTCGCGAAAGCGCAAGCATCAATGATCCTTGAGACCGGTCTCTGCGAGCATCGCCCCTTAGCTTGATATCTGCAAGTATGTACAAAAGAAATGCAATTTCCTTCGCAAGTGGATTTCAGAAAACCTCTCTCCTGAATCAAGGCGAGAATCTTGCTTGGGAAACCCTCAATAATCAAGTCCTAATTCATCTTTCGAACTATCCGAGTTAAGATACTAGAGCTGCAATATTCGACATTCAAACTATTCCGATAGAGAACAATTTCGCTCAAACTGGCGTGATTGAACACCTCAGGAATTAAGAACGAATCTGGTAAAGTCTCCTAACTTTGTAGTAGATCGCGCCTGTCATTAGTCCTGCAATGCCTATTACGAGCGCTTGAGGTGAGATGAAAGGAAGCAAAACTAGCATAATTATACATAAGGCTGCGCCTAAGATTGATATTATTCGTGAATGGATTCTTCTATTGGTTTCAAGTCGCAAGGCGGATATGTTTGCTAACGCGTAGTAGAACAATAATGCGAAAGTGCTCATGGCTACTACTCCCGCAAGGTCTATGAACAAAACCAGCAAAGCCATTGTTAAGCCCGTCATCCAGATGGAGTAATAGGGCGTGTTGAATTTTGGATGCAGCTTTCCTAGAGCTCGCGGAAGGTCGCTTCGCTTTGCCATCGCATAAGCCATACGGGAAACACCTAAGATCGATGTTAGTAATACACTTGCTGTTGCTAATTGTCCTCCTGCAGAGACTATGAAGACGGCAGCTTGGTTTTCGGTTGCGCTTATGGCTTCTGCTAAAGGCGAATTTGAGCCTGCGAGTCTATCAACACCTACAAGCCCAACGGCTACGGCGCCAGCAAGCACGTAGAATATTGTAGCTATGGCAAGCGATAGCAGTATTGCTCTGGGCACATTATGTCTTGCATCTTTTACTTCCTCGGCGACCACAGCTACTCTCGCAAAGCCTCCGTAAGCAAAGAAAATGTAGAATGCACCGTAGAGCACTCCGACTTCAAAAGGTGCGAAAGGGGTAAAATTCGCTGAATTCACAAACCATAAACCAAGGATAATGAAGAACGCTAGGATTATCAATTTTGTGGCGACTAGGATGTTGTTTAGAAAAGCTGATTGACGGATGCCATAATAGTTGAGAGCAGTGAAAGCTATGCAAAGTATGGCTGCAACATAGTTAGCATTCAAGCTAGGGAACAAGGCTGCAAAGTAGTAAGAAAAACTCAGTGAAACGGCGGCTCCAGCAAAAGTGTTGGATAATACCCACATCCATCCAGTTAGAAAACCAGCGAAGGGTGAAATTAACTGGTAAGTGAATTCGTATACACTTCCCTCTTTAGGTAGCCAAGCGGTTAACTTTGCAAAACTCAGCGCCGTGAATAGAGAGATCAAAGCTGCTGTAAGCATGGAAATTACTACAGCCGAACCGGCCCAGCCAGCCGCAATGCCGGTTACAACGAATATTCCTGCACCGATTATTGCGCCGATGCTTATAGCCGTAGCGTCAAACAGCCCTAAAGTTGGCTTCAGCCTTGACTGTTCAACATCATTTTCATTCATGTTTCTAATAGGTGAAGGAATCTGTTCTAAAGTTTTTTGTTAATGGTTCTTTTTCTCTCTGTTATCCTTTTGAAAAGGGAGAGTTATTGTAACTAGCTCTTGGTTAGCCTGTTTTGGAATTGTTTGAAGTGCTTTTCTTTACGAGGACAGGAGTTGTTGCAAATATAGAGTTAGGTATAGATATTATGTCACCATTTTCGGCTTCAATGAGTGTTGTTCTTATGCCCATTTTTACGACTTTTCCTTCAAAAACCTGTATTTTTATCTCGTCTCCTTTTTTGAATGTTCTGTCTGTCTGCACTAATAGTCCTGAAACGAAGTTTTGAATTATGTTGCTCATGGCAAAGCTGATTGCGATGCTAAAAGCACCCAGTCCAATGATCACTGAAGTGAGGTCGAAACCTGAAACGGAGATTGCAGCGAAAAGCCCGATTAAATATATCGTGTATTTCGTGGTCTTAACAATTCCTTTTTCAATGTTTTCTGGAAACGCTGTTTTCTCGAAGACTTTTGTCAGACTTCGGGTTATGATTTTGGCAATTATGTAGGTGATAGCAAAAACTAGGGTTATCTCAATTATTTGGAGAAGGCTTATTCCAAGAAATTGTATGCTTTGAAGGGCTTCTAGCAACCTTAATCCCTGCTCTCATCGTTTTCTTCAGTGGAGACCGCTGTTGTTGGTTTAAATCTTTGGTCGAAATATTCGTGGAAAAAGAACCATATCGCGAAGACGCCGATGGAGATTCCTACTCCGATTGCCAATCCTATTATTAACGCGTTTTTTACAGGGTCGCTGAGCGCGGTTATGTCTATCAGCATTGCCGTAATCAGCAAGAGAACGATGAACATGGCGTAGCTCCGGAGTCTGCTTTCCACGTTTATTTTGCCTACGAGGGCGCTGAAAATGGCGATGATGATTATTGCAATCAGCACAATGCTGACTAACCGAGCACCGTAATAGAGTCCCTCATTCATCAACTGCAAGTATTGCGGTCCTGAGAACATGTTAACGAGGGCATATAGCGAGATTAGGGCAATTCCCAGATCCGCTAAATACACTATTAGGTTATCAAGGGAAAACGGCAGCGAAAAACCTGAAAGCTGTTTGAATACCGTGTCCAATTTTGCGAGTTTGAGCAATTTTCTGAAAGCGAGGTTCAACACCTTAATGGCTAGGAAGGTAAATGCGATTATGATCAGTGCTATGAATATTCTTGGTATTAGGCGTATAGTTTCTTCTGCAATTTGAGCGAATATGCTTCTTAATGTTTCGAACAGGTTTTCTTCTGCTGGCATAGTTGTTCAACCATGCTATTTCTTCACTCTTAATAAAATTTGTCTTTAACCTATCATTATCCACAAAATGCGATATATCAAGTACAGCGCGGCGATGATCAGCGAAAGTGCAAGAAGTCTAAGAGTCATCAGGATTGTTTCTCTAGACACTTCAATGGCTATTTGGTAGCCCATAATACTGCTGTTGTATAACACGTAGGAGTAGGTTCTGGCTTGGTCTTCTGGAACCACAGCGACTTCAGGTATTGTCAATATGGCTAAAGCAAGAGCAGTCGCCTTAATTGCGAAAATCACTGGAAAGACAATATTGTAATCTTCTTTCAGAACCATTCCTAAAGGAGCTGCCAGCAATAGCGCAGCGTTTCCAAGTATAGTTAACAACACACTGGATTTGACAGCCCCAAACCACTTGTTATATTTTGCAAAAAGAAAGCTTCCAAGAAAGTTTGCTCCAGTAAACGTGAAAGCAGTATAAGCGCTTACAGGCACATGAATAATCGGCCAAGGTGTAGCCCATATGAACAAGGGTCCAAACATGTTCAAGGCAAGGCCTAAGCGCAGAATCTTAAAAGCCTTGTTTCTCCATACTAAAGAAGCAATAATGCTTGAGAATGTTCCCACAAGACTCATTGTAGCAGCCAAAAAATCAGGCCCTTGCAGATGATTCATTACGAAGGGCATCCACACAATTCCAAGAAGGTTGCCTCCAGCAAGCAAAACCACAAAAAAAGAGGAAGCAGAAAATACTTTCTCAGGTTGTTGAGCAGCTTGGGGAAATTTCGCCCCTTCAAGATGTGACAAATTGAGAAAGGGAATCATGAAAGTTGAAATGAGACCTATGAGAAATCCCAAAGCAAAGATGTAGGTAAACTTGTCTTCTGCAGGAAGGAACGCTAGAAGAAAAATGCCTAGGACAAATCCCATCATGCTTGAGATGCCAAAGGTGGCTGATCTTTTTGCTGTAACATCCTTTATGTCTTCTTCAGCTAAGGAGCCATATAT
>CAZGNE010000022.1:0-17180 GCA_964527165.1 uncultured Candidatus Bathyarchaeia archaeon | reverse complement strand
AATAGTGCGGGGGGTGGGATTTGAACCCACGAACCTCTACAGGATAGGCGCCTCAGGCCTACGCCTTTGACCATGCTTGGCAACCCCCGCTAATGCTCGTTTGTCTATCTTCTATTTGTTGCTGAAATTAAACCTTGCTTTAGTCGTCTGAAGGAAAAAAAGAAAGGTGCAAGTCTAGATTATGCGGAAATCTTCCTTAATGGTTGTTAGTACTACGTGCGTGTTTGTCCGTTCCACGTATGGTAAAGCCAGCAAACGTTTAGTAAATTTGCTTAGTTCTTCGCGGTTTTTGAATTTGGCGATTATGAAGGCATCCGTCAAACCTGTAACGTCATACACACAGCAAACGTTTGGCAGTCGTGCAATTTCGTTCTCCATTTCTAAGAGCCTACCTTTAGACACTGTAATTTCGGTTACAACGGTCAGTTCGTAGCCAAGTTTTTCTTGATCCAGCGAAGCAAAGTAACCTTTTATTACGCCTTCTTCCTCCATTTTCTTTATTCGCGCCAGCGCCGTACCTATGGAAATGTTGCACTGTTTAGCTATCTGCCGCGCCGAAAGCCTAGCGTCCAAGGTTAATGTTTTTAGGATTTTGCCATCTGTTTCATCTAAACGCATAATTTACACCTATACTGTACATACATCCAATTATAACATGTTTTATTTAACATTTGCTTTCTTCTATGGTAATAACCTTTTTATACATACAGAATCACTTCATTTTACTGTAAATTTGCTTCCGGAGGTTCATGGGTATGCACACAAAGCTCTCTACCGTCCAAAACTTTGATACATACCTAAAACTGATGAAAAACGCCGATTACATCCTCCTGCATTTCACAGATTTGCTGGGGTTCTGGAAAGGCAGAACCATTCCAGTCGAAGAAGCACAAAACGCGCTGACAAATGGTGTAGGCTTCGATGGTTCTTCTATAGTAGGCGGCGTCAACGTAGAAGAAAGCGACATGATAATGCGGCCTGACCCGTCTACATTCACAGTATGCCCCTACTACTTCTACAACAAAAGCGTCGCAAGCTTCATATGCAATATAGAAACCCCAGATGGCAAACAATTCGAAACCGACCCAAGGCATATTTGCAGAAAAACCATGGAAAAAACATCAATCGAAGACTACAGGCAGACGGCAGCAGGCGAACTAGAATTTTACCTAGTAAGTAAAACCGAAAAAGGCGAGGTTATCCCCGTTGAAAACCACCTCATAGACAAACAAAGATACTTTGACATTACGCCCGGTAGAGACCTAACCGAAGCTTACCGCATGGAATTATCTAACGCTTTATCAGCCATGGGAATTTCAGTAGAAAGACAACACCACGAAGCAGGTTCAGCACAAAACGAAATCACTTTCAAATATTCAAACCCACTCACCACAGCTGACAACATAATGCGCTACAAATTTGCAGCCAAAGCCATAGCCGAAAAGAAATACGGCTGGACAGCAACATTCATGCCCAAACCATGGCACGGCAAAGCAGGCAGCGGCATGCACATCCATCTGGGACTGTCAAGCCTGAAAACAGGCAAAAATCCCTTCCACGACCAAATAGGCTACGCTTACATCTCACAAACATGCCGATACTTCATAGGCGGTCTACTAGACCATGCCAGAGCCCTCAGCGCAATCGTTGCACCGACAGTGAACAGCTACAAAAGGCTCGTCTCAGGCTACGAAGCGCCCGTGTACATAGCATGGAGTAAAAGAAACCGCTCGGCTCTAGTCAGAGTGCCCGCGTTTTCTAAAGAAAACGAAAAGGAAGCCAGAATAGAGTTTCGTTGTCCAGACCCACTGAGCAACCCTTACTTAGTTTTCGCTGTTGCCTTCGAAGCGGGATTGGACGGTGTCAAAAGGAAGATTGACCCAAGTGAACCCGTCAACGCAAACTTGTATCACCTAAGCGGAGATGAACGCGGAAAACTCGGCATCAAAGCTTTGCCGGCATCGTTGAAAGAGGCTTTAGAAGAATGGGAAAGCGACGGCATCTGCATACGAGCATTAGGTGAAGAAAGTGCTGAGAAGTACAAAGAGCTTAAACAGCAAGAATGGAAAGAATACGAATCCCACATGTTCAGTAATAGAGACGAAGTAACCTCTTGGGAACTGCAAAAATACCTTTACTCGTGAAAGTCAGCAATCACACTAAACCTTAGGTTTCTGCTCCAGATCTAAGCAATCTGCGTTTTTCAGCAAATTGACGTGCTTGACAAGCTCATCGATAACCGTTTCAAAGACCTCAGTACCTTTCTCGGCAGAAGCACTTGTTTGTTTGCCGAAAACTCCGCTACTCGTTTCGTCTGCTGTATCCAAAGGAAGAGTCACACCCTCTGTTTGCGCTACATGTTTGCGAGGCTCTTCATCCGCAGCCCTATCCATTTTTACCAGATGCGGATGCAATGCTAAATTAACAGATGTTTCCTCTGCACAAGCATGCCGCCGTTCTTCAGGCTTAAACAGTTCTGGCAAAAGTTTACTTGAAACAGACCACCATTGAAAAACAGACACGAAAATCCCATGTCCTCTCAGGTTCCTAGCCATCTCGGCAAGAGCGGGCAGATTGCCACCATGCCCGTTAACCACAACAATCTTTCTAACACCGTTATAGCCTAAAGCCAAACATACTTCCTTCACAAAATTCTCAAAAGTTCTAGGTGAGACGTATATTGTACCCCAAAACTGCCTATGATGAGAGCTCACCCCAAAAGGAATGACAGGCAAACAAACCACGCCAGTGCGCTTAGCTGTCTCCTCTGCTATAGCTTTAGCTATCATATGATCAGTTCCCAACGGATTAGCTGATCCATGTTGTTCATTTGAACCAACAGGAAGAATTGCAATGTCATTGCATGAGAAATATTCCTTCGCTTCCATCCAGTTCACATCATGAAGCAAAACCTTCAAAGCATCCGTCACCTTTTCTTCACGAAATCGTTTTATTAATACCCCCTTCAAATATAAGCCTGCACTTTAGAAAAAACGGTGAAAACCAGTTGAAAGCATTGATTCTCGCAGGAGGCTTCGCCACAAGATTAAGACCCTTAAGCTGCACAAGACCAAAGAGCCTTCTTCCAATATTAAACAGACCCTTACTTCAGTGGACTTTCAAAAGACTTGCTGAAAACAGAATAGACGAAGCTGTCCTCGCAGTTAACTATCAAACAGAAATCGCAATAAAACAACATAGTATCCCGAAACATGGTGTCCATGTGAGGTATTCACGAGATCCACTGAAAAAGCCGCTTGGAACAGGAGGTCCTATCAAAAAAGCTGAAAAGCACATCGGCCGAAATGCTTTCCTAGTTTTGAACGGCGACATATTCGCTGATGTGAACTACACGGAAATCCTGGAAATGCATAAAAAGAAAAAAGCAATCGCAACAATCGCTCTCCACCAAGTTGAAGACCCCGGCAGATACGGTGTTGCAGAACTAGCAAAAGACAACAGAATAAAAAGGTTCATCGAAAAACCAGCCGGAAACGCCACTCCCTCAAAATTGATAAACGCAGGCGTATACGTTCTCAGCCCCGAAATCTTTGAAAGACTTCCAAAAGGACAAGCAGTCTCGATAGAGCGGGAGGTTTTTCCAAAGCTTGCAGAAGAAAAGGCGCTTTACGGATACGTGTTTGACGGTTTATGGATCGATATAGGCAAACCAGAAGATTACTTGCAAGCTAACAGAGTTATGCTAGACTCCTCGGTCGATGAGCAAAAACCCAAAATCAGGTACAAAACAAGAATCAGAAACCCAGTGGCTCTTGATAAGGGAGTTACAGTTGGAAAAGATTCAGTTATAGGTCCATATGCAGTTCTTGGGCGAGACGTCAGTGTTGGAAAAAGCGTTCACATATTGAACTCTATAGTTCTTCCCAGAACAGTAATATCCGATTTCTCTAGTATAGAAGGAGCCATAATCGGTGAGGGAGCCAGTATAGGTAGAGAAGTCAAAATCACAAAAGGCTGCATACTGGCCGACCGCGTCAAAATAGAGGATAATATAACACTTGCGGAAGAGGTTTCAGTTTGTCCAGCCAAAGTGGTCTCTGAAAACGTATTAACTTCCAAAAACATTTGTTAAATGGAGCGCGACGTCATGCTATGCCAAAGGCGTTTGTTTGGAACGAATGGAATCCGCGGAGTTGTCAACAAAGAGTTGACTCCGATGCTAGCAGTGAAAATCGGAACAGCCATAGGAACCTTCTTCAGGCAAGGAAAACTCGTATTAGGATTTGACGCTAGAACAAGCGGCCCGATGCTTGCAAAAGCGGTAATTTCTGGTCTAAACGCTACTGGATGCAGTGTACTCATGGCTGGAATGGCGCCGACACCAGCACTACAATATGCGGTTAAGAAACACAAGGCAGACGGCGCTATAATAATAACCGCTTCTCATAACCCGCCAGAATACAACGGTATCAAAGTGATCTGGAAAGATGGAATAGAACTTTCACGCGAACAAGAAATCGAAGTTGAGAACATATTCTTCGACGACAGAATACGCTATACGGAATGGCACAAACTTGGAACAAAACATGATGTCCATGGAATAGTCGACGAATATGTAGAAGCGATAAAAACACATGTAGACAAGAAGAAAATACTTGAGAAAAATTATCATGTGGTGGTTGACTCTGCGAACAGTGTCGGTAGCTTAGCCACGCCAATCCTGCTTCGAGATTTAGGCTGCAGAATTACAACTATAAACGCAAACATTGACGGAACGTTTCCCGGAAGAAATCCTGAGCCCCTGCCGGAAAGCTTGGGAGAACTGGCCTCTACTGTCAAAGCAGTTGGAGCAGACTTGGGCGTGGCATTTGACGGAGATGCTGATCGGTCAGTTTTCGTAGATGAAGAAGGTGAGATCCATTGGGGGGACAAAACCTTCGCGTTAGTTGAGAAATATTTCCTGAAAGAAAATAGGGGTGAAAAAATCGTTACGCCAGTAAGCTCTTCAACTCTAGTCAAGGACATAGCAGAAGCGTATGGGGGAGAAATCGTATGGACTAAAGTGGGAAGCGTAACGGTCTCCCAAACCATGAAGAGGCTCAAAGTAAAACTGGGCGGAGAAGAAAATGGCGGAATCTTCTACGCTCCACACAACGCGGTTAGAGACGGCGCAATGGCAACTGCCCTAATCATGGATATAATGGCTAAATCTGGAGAAAAGCTTTCAAAATTGCTTGCAGAACTGCCGAAATATTTCATCGAAAAAGGCAAAGTCGAATGTCCAGAAATGCTCAAAGAAAAAGTCCTAGAGAAACTAATCCAACAAACAAAAAACTTGAATGTGAACACCATTGACGGCGTTAAAATCTGGTTCGAAGACAAAAGCGCAATTTTGATAAGACCAAGCGGCACAGAACCTATTTACAGGCTATATACAGAAGCTAAAACCGAACAAAAAGCATCAAAACTAGTTAAAGAATACAGTTTAAAACTTGAGAAGATAATCACTAGTTTAAAAAGTTAAGAGATTTCTAAAGATAAAAATCGCGGAGGCAGCATATGTCATCATCTGCTCTACAGACAAAACATGAAGAAATAGACAACAACGAAAAACGAGGAAAATACACAGTCAGCATCATAGGCTGCGCACCAAGCAGCATTCTTCAGGCTTGCCTTTTTGCTGATGCAGGTTTCAAGGTCATATGTGCAGACATTGACCAGACCCTAGTTAATCTGCTTGCAAAAGGAAAGAGCCCCTTTTTAGAACAAGCAACAGAGGCTAAACTGAAAAAACACTTAAAGGCTGGACGCCTAGAGGCGACAAATGACATCAAAATCGCAGTTTCTCAAAGCGACGTAATCGCCCTAGCAATGCCAGTGACAATAAATGAGAAGAAAAAGCCTGATTATACAAACCTGGAAAAAACATGCAAACTCGTAGGCTCAAATCTTCGCCGCGGTTCACTAGTCATTGTAATGAGTACCGCAGCACTTGGTGCTATAGAAGGCACGTTTAGAGAGCTTTTGGAAAACGCTGGGGGATTAAAAGTTGAAGCTGATTTCGGCTTAGCCTACAGCCCAATCCAAGGGTTTCACGATCAAGCATTAGAAACAATGAGAAACGTCGAGCGAATTGCCGCGGCAACAGGTAAGAACAGCTTGAACGCCGCCTCAGTTTTCTTGGAAACTGTTTTTGGAGAAAAAATAAGAAAGACAGACAACTTGAAGATAGCAGAAATAGCCGTTCTCTTTGAGGCCGTGCAACGAGATGTAAACGTTGCTCTTGCTAATGAATTGGCAATTCTTTCCGAAAAAACAGGGGTAGATTACTTGGAAGTGCAGAAGTTTGTTAGAGCAAAAGCCTCCTGTTTGCTTCCTTCAGCCACGCTGGAAGATGAAAACGTTCGGGAAGAACCCTATTTGTTGCTGGAAGATGCTGAGAGCCTAAACACGAAACTACGAATTACTGCAGTGGCTAGAAGAATAAATGAAGAAATAGTTAAACATGCAATCAACCTACATAAGGATGCCCTTAGGAATTGTGGAAAAACCTTCAGACGAGCAAGAATATCAATCCTTGGAGTTTCACAAAAACCCAATGTTAGAAGGAACCCGAAAAAAATGTTGAAGGAATTCGCAAAAATGCTGGAAACAAGAGGAGCCAAAATCAGCCTCTATGATCCGTACTTAAGTGCTGAACTACCGACGGAACTGCAACGTTATCACCAAAAAACACTCACAGATGCCTTAGAAGGCACAGACTGCATAACCATTATGACTGGACATGATCAATTCAAACGCATGAACCTGAAAAAAGTAAAGGCCATGATGAGAATGCCCGCTGCAATTGTTGATTTTGAAGACACCTTCGACCCAGACCAAGTTAGAAAAGAAGGCTTCATATACCGCGGATTGGGAAGAGGAGTGACGATTAAATGAAAAAAATAGGCGTCGCAGTTATCGGAACCGGTTTTTGGGGCAGAAACCATGCGAGGGTTTTCAAGGAGTTGGGGGAAACAGAGCTCCTGGGCGTTTGCGACATAGACGCGGAAAGAGCCAAAGCAGCGGCCAAGCAGTTCGGCGCAAAACCCTACACGAACACTGACAGAATGTTGAGAAACAAAGACATTGATGCCGTAAGCATTTGCACTTGGTCAACAAGTCTTTCGAAAGAGGCTTTGAAAGCTTTGCACATGGGAAAACATGTTCTGGTTGAAAAGCCCATGGCGGCAAACGTGAAACAAGCAGAAGAACTGGTGAAAACCGCCGAAAAGAAAGAAGTACATTTGACAGTTGGTTTTCTGATGAGGTTCATTCCCGGACTACAACACATTAAAAAAGCGGTTGATGACAAAACACTCGGAGAACCAGTTTGCGCCACTGCAAAAAGAGTATCCCAATGGCCTGAAAGGATAGGTGATGTAGGAGTGGTTAAAGATATGGCGATTCACGACATAGACGTAATGAGATATGTTTTTGATGAGGAGCCCACTGCAGTTTACGCGAAAGCAGGTAGCATGGTACATAAGAAGTTCGAGGATTACACTCAAATAATGCTTACTTTTGAAGGCGGAAAAAGCGCTTTTATCGAAGCTAACTGGTTGACGCCCTACAAAACAAGAATATTAACCGTCACTGGCAGCGAAGCAATAACAAAGCTTGACTATATCACGCAAGAACTGACAATTGAAAACGCGAAAGAAACTGTTCAGCCAAGGTATGCTCTGCAGGAGCCACTTAAGCTTGAATTGCAGCATTATGCAAGATGCATCATTGGAAAAGAGACACCCTTGATAACTGCAACCGACGGCTTGAAAGCTCTTCAAATAGCTGAAGCTGCGTTGAAATCCTCTGCAACAGGCAAATCCGTGAAACTATAAGAATAAAGCTATGGAGACAATTTCGTTTAGCCTTTAAGGTTCAGCCTAAATGGTTGGCCTTCCTGTAAAATCCTTTCTGGAACCTTCTCTTTCCATTTCCTCAAAAAGGGCAAGTCTTCATTTTCTTTTCGCAATTCGTCAGGAAGCATCTCAGGGATTTCATCGCGAATAGGATACCAACGCAAGCATTCAGGACACACGATTAGCCCTTCCACCACTTCATCCTTCTCTTCAAAAACATGTAATTCAAGGGGATGATGTTTATCAATAGGACATGCCAAAATATCCATGAGCTTCTTTTTCATTATAGGGTAGCCTCGACAACAAATACGAAATAAACGCTTATTAAACTTGTCAAACTAGCGTGTTACGGCAATGTCCAAAACAATCTGACTCCAGTTGGGCCCTGTGGATCTGACAACACGACCAAGGGAGAACTCGAAGTTTGTGTGCAAATTCAAAAGTTTCTCTGCTACTTTTTGTTTGGCTTTTTCGATTGGATTTTCACCTTTTTTGGCATGTTCAAAATCATAATAGTGTATCCATCCACCAGTTTTTTTGAGAGCTAAGAGGGCACAGGGTAAATATGCAAGAGCTTTCTCGGGCAAAGGCATTAAGATCCTATCTGCAACATGATTTAACCTCTTTTCGATTACCTCTTTTGCATCACCAAGTATCGGAACTATTCTTCCCCAGGCTTGGTTCATTCGGATGTTATGTTGCATAAGATGAACAGCCATGGGGTTGACGTCAATCGAGTATATTTTCTGTGCACCTGAGTGCTTGGCTATGAGTAGAGAGAAACAGCCCACTCCAGCGAACATATTCACCAAGATCTCTCCATCCTTAACCTGTTTTGCGATACGTGCACGCTCGTATGAAAGCCTAGGTGAAAAATAGCATTCTGCCACGTCAACTAGGAAGATGCAACAGGACTCCTTATGGATTGTGTTTGTTTTGTCTTCACCTGCAACATATTCTAGTTTGCGTATTCTGAAATCTCCGCTGACTGGGCTAATTTGAGCTAGCACTGTTCTGACGTTCTTGCGAGTTTTCATGATGATTTCTGCAATGTCTCGGCAAAACATGTCTGCCTTTGCCGAACGAATGATCGCGATGTCCCCCACAACATCATATGAATTATAGACATGCGGCAACGCTTCTGGAGGAAAATTTTCTGAAAGAGCTTTTCTCAAATGCTTTTTCAATTTGGCTCGTCCGCTAACAGGAAAATAACAGCTTAGGAAACCTTTAAAAGTGCAATGCTTTCGTTTTGTAGGAAGAGGGAAGTAGTATGGAAAAAATGATTGCTGGAATTGCCTATGAGTGTGTACGATGCGGCGCTAGTGTGCCCTTGGAAGAAATGGAAATGCGTGGTGGAGAAATGAAATGCATAATCTGCGGTTACAGAATACTGAAAAAAGTGAAGCCGCCTGTGGTCAAACGCATTTCTGCTAAGTAAAAAGAAAAAAAGAGGGTCAATCCGCGAGAGGTCTGCAGTATTCGATTTTGAAGTCCTTTCAAGGATGGCTAGAAAATTTCCTTTTCCCCTACTTTGCGAAGAGTTTTTCCTCGAAGCCTTATGGTAGAGCTGACAATTTCTTCAGGTTGCTTTTCAACAGTTCTTCTTTTTATAGTCTCGCCGCAAATTCCTTTAGGTAGCAATCGCCGCTTCATGCACATTGCATATGTACAGTTTGCAATGTTACAGCTTTCTTCAGTCCATCTGCACCATACGCCGTCTCGACTGGTGGCAGCAGCATTCTTTGCGCATTTGAAGGATTGACATGTGGGAAAACATGTTTTGTTTTCTGCCAATATGTGCACAACCTTTGCCATTTTCTATTCTCAAAACTTCATGCTTTGCTAGTGTTTCTTATGCGATATGGATAATTCTGCAGAAACTGATATAAACTTTTTTCCTCCGAACTCCTTATTTCAACTCTAGCTTTCACTTTTTCGGGGCTTATGACGCCTTCTTCTAATAAGCTCCAGCGAAAGAATCAATGCCATTGCCAACAAAATGGTCATGACAGCCACCAATTGGCTTGTTTCAACAAGCATTCCGCCCAAGATGACGTATTTCTCAACTCTTACATTGACGGGTGTTGTTGTAGAACTACCAAAGTATCTGGTAAGCACAATGCACGGATCAGCTTGGCCAGTTAAACGGACTGCTACCTGAAACTCTCCGCCAATAGCATTGTCGAAAGAAGCAGTACCATCAGCAGCCAACTTCGAATAGCGTAATCCAAGTCTTTGCATGGTCACATTAACATTCGGGATTGATTGTCCGAAATAATCAACGATCCTGAGGGAGATGCTTAAGCCATAGAGTCTGCAATTCACCGCTGCGTTTACAATTGTTTCATTTAGATCGACGGTTATCTCTTCCAGTTTTATACTGTCCACATGAACCTCAACGATATATTGTCCCAGTATGAGTCTCAAGGTTGCCATGCCATCATCCATCGTGTTCGCATCGTATTGAGCCCCTCCTATTACATCTTTGGCAATAATCAAGGCGTTGCTAATTGGTTGTTGGTTTGCGTCAGTTACGTTAACGCTCAAAGTCCTCTTGGGACAGATTATTGTTACATCAAACCATGCTGTCACATCTCCATTTACAAACAATGCTGGAATTGTTGTTTCATTGAAAAGAATGCCATAACGTGAAGCATTGAAGTTATAGGAAGCATTAGGCAATAAAGAACTAGCTATAGCTGTTCCATTAATGTCTGTAGCAAACGTCAGATCTTCCTGCTCCAAATATAATACAACTCCGGGAATACGAATTTCATCTTCACTTAACACGAGAATCCTCAAGTTGGTAAGGTTACAGGCAAAGTCTAAGGATTCGGAGTCCAAAACCTTTATCGCGCCTTCACTTGTCAGTGTTCCATTGCTCGCAACGCTTATTGCTCCTTTACCAACCTTGGTGTTTCTGAAGTAAGCCTCAGCTGTGTAGTTGCCAACTTCAAGTTTTAGAGGTGCTAAACCGTCTGACCCACTTGTCACATCAACAATGGATTTCAAGTTTTCAAGAACATGTACAGTTACATTCTTCACAGGATCACCAGCAAGATTTCTTGCAGTAACGTTGATGCTAAAGCCTGGAATCGTGAAATACTGAACATCCGGAGGCTCTTTTATCGTCAAGCCTGACAAAGATGTTACGTTAACCATGTAGACGCCAATTGAAGCATTTGACAACAATTCTGAATACGTCGTGAAATCAACTAACCCGGCCCCATCTGCGGTTAAGTTCATAGAATATATCAAATTCTTCCCAGTTATTCCTAAAATAATGTTTTCCATAGGCGCATAAAGAGCTTTGATGTTTACAGTTTCCAATCGATGGTATTCTGTTTTGTCTGTTAAGCCTATAAAGAAGGTTTCTGTTGCAAGTGTTGCATTGAAGAAAACATGATATTTGCCAACAAGGTTCGTCTTTGCATCAAAGTCTTCTGGAAAAGTAATGGTGGCATTATGACTTCCAACATCTGAAGTGAACATGTTCAAGAAATATGTGCGCGATACATTATCTGGCGCTTTGACCGTGATGTTTGCAACATAACCTGAAGTAGCCTCGCCGCCGGCTATGGATACGTTGATTGGAATTGAATCACCTTGCTGTAGCTGCCGCGGCAAGTCAGGCTCAGAAACCTTGAGAGAATATGAAGTTAAGACTGAGAAAGTTTTTGTAGCGTTTTCTCCGCTTTCAACGTCAACTATCGTCATGTTGTGGTTGCCTGCTACTGCCGAGGGAACCAAAAATTCAATGTTCACCGCATTGCCAACAGCATGCCCGCTGTAATCATCCAGAACCCGACTGTCCCAAAGTAGATGGTAAGCTCCATTTGCTTCGCTTATAGTAGCGTTCAAATAGACCTTTGATCCGACTGTTCCTGCAAACGGCGATATCGAGATTGTTGTTGTCTCAGCTTTTGCATAAGGCGAGAATGAAAAGATGATCATAGTGAAAGTTAGAATAAACAGTAAAGACGCGGGTTTAGCTTTTCTGAGCTGACATAGCCTCAAACATTTTCCCTCGTAGCTACGTTAAAGATTGTGAACATTCTTAAACACTGGGAACATTTTAAGCTTTACCTTTCTCTTTTTATCTTTATCTTTTGTTTTCGTTTTCTGAGGATTTTGGTGTTGTTTATGTCGCAGACGTATTCGAAGCCTGCTTCCAATAGTTTGCATGTTTCGTCTAGGGTTTTGGCAACAGCAACGTGGAAGTCGTCGTTTTTTGATTGAAATGGGCTGTTCTTCAACGCTTTTTCAAGCTTCTCAGCCTTCACGTAAACTGCTCTCCAATGATAGCCGTCAATGTCTAGGACGAAGCCTGTTAGCATGTAGCCAAGTGTTTCATGCTTTCTATAGGCCCATTCGAAATCGTCTGCGTGCAGCCCGCCTACAATAATTGTTTTGGGCTGATTCTTTTTCTTCATTGCGTGGCCTCCTGGAGCTTCTCCCATTTGGTTTTGCAGTCTTCGCATAGCCACAGTTTCTCATGTTTGAATGTTTCTGCTTGCCAGCTTGTGGGCTTGGTCTGGCCGCAGACAGTGCATGGGTGCCAGCCGTAAGACTGGTCGCTATAGTAGACGCTGGCGAAGCCGTTGAGAGGGTTTTTGCTTGTTTCTTCTTTGTTTTCGGCGTTTGGGCTTGTGCATCTCTGCCTTTCGGTTTTGCAGAGATTGTAGGGCTCAGATTTGCAGTCTAAGCCGTGTAATGGTGTCAATGGCACCTCTTCATCTCTGCACGCAGAAGCATGGGGTTTGGGAGATTCGCAGTCAGCCCTTTCTTGTTGGTTGTCTGATCCTAGGATGGCTTGCAGGGGGGTTTCTTCTTTTTGCCATGAGCCGTTTTTGGGATTGTAGAGCTCCACGCGGGTGCCTTTGGCGTGAAGAGATGACGAGGTGGTGTTGAGCCATTTTTCTAGGCTTTTCTGGTGAAACAGGCTTAGGGATGTCTGATTTTCGAGAAGGCTGAGATGGTTTGGCTTTTCCTGCAGGAGCTCGTAACGGTAGGCTTTGCTGCTTGTGTCTTCTTTCAGGTAGCCTGCTTGGGACAGTGTCCGCAGAGCTCTATATGCGGTGGTGGTTGAAACTTTGAGTTTGCTTGCCACGTCGTGCTTGGTCAGCGAAATATCTGGTGTTGAGAAGAGCTTGAGGGCTTCTTCTTGGCGCTTCTCGATTCGCGAGATTGTCTCAGTTATTGACGAGCGAAGTATGCTGAGAGCTTTGAGAAAATCTTCTGGCTCTGCCACAACGTATTCTTGATCGCCGGCTTTAACGTGCAATCGTTGTTTTTGGTTGAGCAGCGCGTGGACTTTGGTGAAGTTGATGATTTTTTCGATGTGTGTTCTGAGGGCTACTTCCTGTTCGCGCTTGACTGCCAGGTCCAGTATTTTCAGAAGCTGGGTGGGCGTGAAAGCTATAGCTTCTAGTTTCCAGTTTAATAGTCTGAGCGCGTTTTGGAAGTCTTGTTCTTGATGTTGAAGGTTGTTTTGGGGGTTTAGGATTTTTTTGAGTGATTCGGGGTAGGCTGCGTCTCTGATTTTCTTGGCCATGACGCGTTTCGTGAGCTGTGTGGAGTGGTTCATTGTGTGCTTGAGTACGCGCCTGTACAGGTCTGGGTTGATGTCGATGTCGCTGCTGGTGGTGATGAAGTTTTTGGCGTTGGTTTTGGCTCGTCCCATTTCCATCTTGCCCGTGAGTTCGTTTCGCATGGGGTAGATGGTTTCTATGCTTTCGCCTTCGCCTATGGCTTTGAGGCTTAGGCTGCCGCTGTCTCCTTTGACGCCTGCTGCTTCGTAGATGACTAGGGTTCCTGTGAATTCTTCTGGAAGGTATTTGATGGCTTCGGGGGTTGAGGTGGTGAATTCGAAGTACCATTCTTTTGGCAGTAGTGGCTTGATGGCTCTGATGCTTTCGTTTTTGCCGCTTCCAGAGAAGCCGCTGATGACGCCTGATATGGGATAGCGGGTTTGTCCGCTGCAGAACATGATGAAGTTGGCGAGTATGGTGTTGTTTTCGCCTATCAAGCGTTGTTTGCCGTAGTTGAGAGTTTGGTCAAGAAGGTTGGTGGTTTCAAGCAGGTGTTCTGCTCTTTGGGTTTCTTCTTGGGTGAGCAGTTTGGCAATGTTTGCCGGGGCGATTGGGCAGTCGTCTCTGCTGCAGTTTTTCTTTAGCAGAGGGTCTTGGCAACCGTACACGTATCCGCCGTTTAGGGCGCTTTTGATTATGCTTTGAAGCTCCTGGTCGTCTAGTGGGGGGTCGTTGAGTTTGTTGATTTTGCGCATTTGCTCAAAAATGTTGTCTGCACGTACCTTTCGGAAGTTTGCGAGAAAAGATGCGAGGCGTATTGCATGTTCGTTTCTTTGGCCTTCTCTGGCGCCTCGGTATAGGGCTTCGATGCATGGTGGAGCTTTGCCTGCATACCGTTTGCCTGCTAAGTCAGCGCGTTCGAACCACACGTTTGTTTTCTGTTCTTCAGGTTTTGTGGAGACCAAGTGTCCGAATAATAGTTGTTCAAGGTCGTTGATTGTGGATGGCATGTTGTCGTTGAGGCGCTTGTAGCCGTTGCTTGGCGCCATGATGCAGAGTTTGCCTTCTCCCAAGATCTCCAAAGCGTATTCGTTGTGGAAGGTGCTGACGGTTCTGGGCTTGTTATGGCAGTGGTAGATCCAGTGTTGGCCGCCGCTCGGCGTTTGCTCAGTCTGGGTGCAGAGCATTTTCCTGAGGATTTGCTTGCCTTTTTCTTGGGCTTCTTCGCTCACGTTTTTTACGTCAAAGTCTACGGCGCCCACGTACAGGCCGTTGTCGAGTTTGGTGCCGCAGATGATTGCGTATCCGTCAGCTTCTTGCCAAGGCTGGGCTTCAAACTCTGTTGTTGTTTGGGGTTTGGTTTGCCAATGTGCCCATTCGACAAGAGGCCTCTTCTGTTTGACAGCCACAACCGGTATTTGCTGGTTAGAGTAGTGTTTTGCAGTGGTTTCTAGGGTTTCTGGCAAAGGTTTTTCACCTCGCAGTTTTGGCATTTGTTGAAGCAGCAGGGTTTTCCGAGTCCTACGCAGCCGGGCAATGTTGAGTCACCAGCTCCATTTTTTGGCGTTGTCATCGTTTTTTGCGGCCTACGGTTGAGCTGTTGTTGAAGAGCCAGTAGAAGTAGCCGTTTCGTGAGAGTTTGCCTTGATGTGCGGTTAGGTCTTTTGTTAGCTGTTTGAAGTTTGGATTATTGGTGTCTTCGCTTCGTTCGTAAGGTCCTGCTTGGCCTTGAGCCTGTTCCCATCTGATGCTGTTTGGGTCATAGGTTTTCTCTTCGCCTGTGCCTATTGTTTCTGCAATGTTGTGCTTGATGGTTATTGCTGCCTCTTCGAGAGTGTTTGCTAGGTCGCTGAGGATTTGCAGAATTTTTTCTTCGATCTGGCTTGTGCTGGTTGGTTCTGGTTTGTCTGTCATGATGATCCCTCCAAGCCTAATGCTTTTCTTTCGTCAGGCGTCAGGAATGATAGTCTGGCTAGTTCCATTTTGACGGCTCTTCTGACGAAGTCGCTTAGGTCTTCGCCTCTTGCTTTGGCGATTTGCTTGACAAGTTTTACTTCTTCGCTTGGCATTCTTGCGAAGATGACTGGGTTTGTTATGGTTGTTCACCGTTAGGCTTAAGTAGGTGGGGTCTATATAAGGAGTCTCAAATGAGACTGTTTAGTATCAGGAGGGACTTTTTGGTTGGGTCGGAGAAGCGAAATGGAATCTGAGGATCGTCCGATCGAAGAGAAGATTGTGGAGATCGTTGCTAGCTCTGATTATAGGGGGCTCAGGTTTGCGGATGTTGTTCAGATCGCTGAGAAAGCAGGCATCAGCCGAGCTACTGTGGCGCGTTATCTTAACGACATGGTTGGGAGGGGGATCTTGAAGAAGGATGGTGCTTACAGGCTTGCTATGGAAGCCATCAGTTGGAAGCATGCTCAAAGAAGTGTTTTTTCTGTTTTGGCGATGCACTTGTTTGATGACCTTTTTGAGCAGACAGGCAGAGGCGGTATGAGTGATGAGGAGTTTATCCGGCTTTTCACCGGCAGAATAGGGCTGCTGGCGTTGTACACGTTGCTTGTTGGTTTGGAAAAGGCTGAGAAACATCCGATGGAGGGTGGCAGGTGGGTTGAGGAAGCTTTTGGCACTTTGATACAGAAGGATGGTTGGCGAGCATGTTTGAACAGGCAGGTGTTCGGTGGAATTGTGAAGCTGAAGAGTTCAATTAGGCTGGAGCAGCCTTTGACGCCTGAGATTATTGTTGACGGAGAAACAATCTATGTGAAGCCTCCTTCGGCTATACAGCCGGGCTTGGCAGGAAAAGTGTTCAAAGAGCTTCCGCCAATCCCGAAAGACCAGTTGAATTTGCTGAAGACTTGTCTAAAAAGGCTATATCCTGATGAAGTGAAGCTTCTGGACGACGTCTCGGTTATGATTGACAAAGCTGCGGCCCAAGGAAAGAGAAAGAGGTGAAGAATATGACTGAACAGAAAAAAGATGTTAGGCCCGTGAGCACGCCGGACATAGCTGGGCAGCTTAGCTCAAGCATTACAAACGTGGCTACGTTGCCTAAAGGATCGAAAAAGGTGACAGACTCACTGCAGCCTAAGAAGTGACAGGGGCTCAAAGAGCAGATCAACTAGGAGTAGCGCGTGCCTCTCGGACCAGTTTTGCCATGGCAAGGACTAAGCGTGAAAGTAATTTTCCAGAGAATTTAGTAGATAATTGCCTATTGATTATTTGCCCGTGCATTGAAGAATCATCTGCGAGGGCTTCTTTTCCGCTTCCTAAGGCATTTCTCAATTTGGAAGAAGAAAAAAACTTTGTGCGCGGCTTTTTTTGTTCTTTCAACCCAAGCCTCACTAGAAAGCCCTAGGCAGTCTTAGCTTTGAAGTAGTGGTGGCTCGTGATTTCAGCGCTTCTACTACTTACAGCCCAAGTCGTCCACGCTTTCTCACGGCTGACCAAAGCTCCTATCAAGCCTTTTGTATTTCTTCGCCGTGAGCTCTTTGAAAATAATTTCATATTTTCGTTTATACTGTTCTTTGAGCCTGTGCATATACAGAGCGTTAGCCCATCCTCCAGCTTCATGAAGCACATAATCCTCATGTTGCTCCTTGTCCTCATCTTGCTGCGAACCAAAAACGGTCTGGACATGCAATACACGATCAAAATAGACCAGTCTCGGACAATACACGTAATGCTTAACATCAGTCACGGAAACAGACTCTTCTGCCACGTCTGAAACAGGCAAACGCCCAACTCACGTACAACACAAACATAACTACTTCACTTACAATTG
>CAZGNE010000021.1:0-18585 GCA_964527165.1 uncultured Candidatus Bathyarchaeia archaeon | reverse complement strand
CAAAATTAGCATACTGATTGAAAATAATCAAACTTGGATTCTTCTTAAAGTTATAAAGAAATCTTCAGCAAACTATTTGTGCAATCTCACATTCATATTATTCGGTTGACGTGATTTTCATGTCTGGAAAACAGAAAAAGAAAGTTGGCATAATCATTTGTGATCGATATAGCGATTGCACTGGAGGAAAATGCCTGAAATCCCTAAGAAACCATGAAGGATCTTTTAGCATGCACAAAAATCAAGATTTAGAACTAATTGGATATACGACTTGTGGAGGGTGCCCTGGAGGAAATATTGAGTATTGCGTTGAAGAAATGAAGAAGAATGGCGTTGATGTGGTTCATTTTGCGACAGGTATGGTTGTGGGTTATCCTCCCTGCCCCCATATCGATCATTTCAAAGATTTCATAAAGCAGAAATGCGGCGTTGATGTTATTGTTGGCACTCACCCGATTCCACAGAGCTATTATGAGAGTCATACAGCCTTGGGAACGTGGACTACACCAGAGTGGAAAAAGAAGATTAAACATGTGTTGGGAGATAAACAAACACGATTGAAATATAGCTGAAGAGTAGATTTCAAAGTGACTGATCTTACTTTGGAGTTGTGAGTGAGAAAGGGAGGGAAAACATATGAATGCAGCTTTAATCGCTGACTTCTTAAAAAAGGAGAATGTGTTTGCCGTTATAGGCGTCAGCAGAAATCCTGAAAAGTACGGTTATCAGGTTTATAGAGACCTGCGTAATGCTGGATACAAGGTTTACTGTGTTAATCCGATTGCAGACAAGATTTTGGGAGACAAATGCTACGCAAATCTTGAAGCTGTTCCGACAAAACCAGATGTTGTAAGTGTGGTAGTTCCGCCAAATATAACAGAACAAGTAGTCAAAATATGCGCGAAACTTGGGATTACAAAGGTATGGATGCAACCAGGCTCAGAATCAGAAAAAGCAATCGAATTTTGCGAATATAACAATATTGACGTCGTGCATAGCATTTGCGTCATGATCGAGCGAGCTAAGCGGAGTATGAGCAGATAAAGCGGCTTCTATTTTTTGTAAACTGTGGTTGCGAGGCTTAACAAAGCCTATTCGCGAAGAAATCATCGTCTTAGATTACAGCGCAATATTAATCCTAGTCATTACTCATAATTGAATTACAAACCTGTAATTTTTCCATTAATTCTTCTAGGAATTATTAGTTGAAATAATTGATTCCAAACCGCAACGTATACGATGTCAAATCGAGCAATTTTAGTTAGGAAAACTAGAAAGATATCCCTCAAATGGAAGAAGCCTCAAAAAACAAGAAGGTTAGTGAGGATGTTTTTATGATTGTCTAAAGGAATGTCGCAAGGATTTTTAAAAGCTACTTTCCTTAAAGCAGCGCACGCATGGCCTAATGACATGTCTGTTGTCACGAATGCCAAGTGATCGCAACGCATGTTCTGACATATCTTAACCGATCACATACCTATTTCCGCGCTTTTTTGACAACTTGATTACCTTTTCGTTTTGTTCCTTTCGTACCCACTTCATTATATATAGTTTATATCCTAATTTTAACATCCTATTTGGCAGAAGCGAAAGATTTATTTTTATGCATATGCACGTTTTTGGCAGTAAAACATGCGTGGTTAAAAGAGGCCAGGAAGAATGGAACAATGTAAAATTTGTGGAAGAAGCGGAAAAGACTTAACTCTGCTTTCAGCCGACCACAAGGACTTGGGTCGAATCATGGTCTGCGAAGAGTGCTGGAAAAAGCTTTGGAATAGAAACCTTATGGTGTGCGGCACTACCAACTCAGGCGGTACATGCCCAAGCTGCACATGAAGAAGAGTAAAGACCAAGCTAGTGTTCAGCGCGTGCGTGCATTGCTAAGAGGCTTCGTTCAGCAAAGGGTCAAACAATCGAAAATAAAACTTGATTCAAGCGCTGATAGTCACAATACTGTTCCACTCGTTTAAATTGAACAGCGTAACTCAGCGCGCGTTCCTTGTAGATGAAACAAAAATTTCAGTAGCTCCTGCTTGATCCCTAGATCGATCGAGGTTTAAGTTGCTAAACCTTCTTCAAATAATTGAGATTATTCTCCAAGCCAAGCCAGCAAATAGAAGACCGTAGGCTATTGATGTCATTGTTAAACCTATCGCTTTTCTGAATCCAAACTCTTTGGTAAGCATTCCTAAAGCAATCATGCATGGAATCCCCACGGTAGTTGCTACACCAAAAGAGTAAATTTGGAGAGGGGTAAGAACAGAAGATATTTCACTACTCAAAACCGATAAAAGCATTGCCCCTGTTAGGTCTTTCTGCAAAAACCCAAAGATTATAGGGATAATTGTCACAGTAGGCAATCCTAACCACCAAGTGATTGGGGAAAGAGGTTCCACTGCAATAAGGGTGAGACCTGACATGTCCAAAACTCCATAAGCTATTCCTCCAAGCGCTAGCAAGGGTATGACTATGTAGACAAAATCTCTCATCCTAATCCAGCTCTTTGCAAAAACATTCTTTATTAAGGGTCTCCGATAAGGGGGTAATTCTAAGAGTAAGGGTTCACTTTTTGTCCTAACTACTTTCTTAACCCCAAAAGCCCAGATTAAACCGATAATAAGCGAAGTAGCGAGAACGAAAAGAGCCAACTTCACTCCCCCATAAAATCCGACTATCCCCATTATTATTGCAATCCTGCTTGAGCAAGGCACAAAAGCGAATAACGAGGCAGAGTGAATCCGTTCTTTTTCAGATAACAGAACTCTGGTAGCTCTAGTTGCTGGTGCGGTACAACCTAGCCCTAATGCCAGAGGTATAAATGATTTTCCGGGCAAACCTATCTTTTTCAAAAACCATTCCGCATTAATAGTAAATCTGGAAAGGAGACCTGTATCCTCCAATAGCCCTAGAAGCAAATAGAATAAGAAAACATATGGCAAAGCAATGGAAACACCCAGTGCAATTCCAGTTAGACCATTGATTACGATCATAGTAAGAAAAGATGGTTCAGCTATGGCAAGGGGAGACAAAAGGCTTTCTGTCAAGCCCGTAAGAAAAACTTGTATCGAATTGCCGAGATATAACAATATTCCAAAGATAGCAAGAAGGAACAATCCTGTGGCAAGCGGACCCCAGATCTTATGCAAGAGAACTCGGTCAACATCCTCCTGCACTTTCCTTTCTTTTTCTAAAGGAATTATCTGAATGACTTTTGCTGCTATAAACGAGGCTGTACCATATCTAGTTATTACTATGTCCTCTGCAACTTTTGAATGTTCTTTCAAACTTTCTTTGGCTTCTCGAACAATCCCATTGTCCATCAAATACTTGAAAAAGTCTTTATCTCCTTCCAAAGTTCTTAATGATATAAATCTCTTAGGCATAGAAGTCTTTTTTACTTGGAAAGACACTTTATCTATTACACTCTCTATATGATCATCATATTCGAGAGTGAAAGGTCTCGTTGGTATTTTTTCGATTTCTGCAAATGAATCTACAAGTCTGTCTACTCCCTTTTTTGTTAAGGGGTTTATAGAAACAACTGGAATGTGAAGAATCCCTGTTAGTTTTTCACAGTCGATTCTTATTCCTTTCTTCTCAGCCTCTTCTACAAAATTTAGCGCTAGAACAGTGGGAATTCGGGCTTCTAGTATTTGTAATGCCATATAAAGGCTTCTTTCAAGAGATGTCGCGTCGGCAATTACTATTACTCCGTCAGCTTCTCCTTCAAACAAAGCTCTTTCAGTAACTTTTTCTTCTTCACTCCTGTCGGAAATAGAGTATATTCCTGGAGTATCTACAAACTCCATTTTTATTTTGCCGAAACTTCTTTTGGCTCTAGTTATCTCCACAGTAGTTCCAGGATAGTTGGATACTGTAACCCTTGGACCAACTAACGCATTAAGTAATGAAGACTTCCCCACATTTGGTTGACCAATTAGAAGCACCTTAAGTTTTTTCATATTCCACAGCCATAATTTCTTTCGCTATCTTTTTGTCTAGGGCGAATTTTTTGTTGTTTATTTTGACAATGATGCCATGAGGCACTTCATTTGTAACTACTATTTTTTCTCCTAGAAATATTCCCATGCTGATTATTCTCTCAAACAATCCATAATCGAAAAACATGATGTTACTGATCATGCCTTCTTTTTCAAGTTGGAATTTTGTTAAAGGTATGCCTTCCCTTCCTAGGGTCGACAATTTCTTTATATTGTTGACAACTTCTCCAGAAACGTAATGTTCAAGGATGTGAGCTGCAATATGGGCTTCTATTTTACTTCCTATTTTCTCAAAATAGTCCTCAAGAACAAAATGCTTCTTGAGAATAATTTCAGCATTTTCTTGTCCTGCTTTAGTTAATGAGATCATGCCCTCCTGAATCGCGATTAAATCGTCACCTTGAAGTTCTTCAATAGCTTTAGATAAAATGAGATGAGCGACTTTGACTTCATCTTTTATGACTTCCAACGAAGTCTTCTTGCTTCTTTCGCATAACATTCTTAGGATGTCCTCTTTCACTATTTCTATAGGGTCTGATCCTTTGGGGACCTTATCAAGCTTGTCAGAAGCTCCCCCAGTGGCTATCATTTCGTTCTCCTTTTTGTCTACATTTGTTGTACCATTGCAAACACTTACGGAGCCTATGAGTTCAATGAAGGTGCATTCTTCCGTTGTACGCTTAAATCGCCAGCAAAACTAGTTCGTTACTAGCTTCCTCGAGTCTTCTTGCTTCCGCATCGTGGGCACGTTTGTTGGTAGCGCGGCGTACCTACTATATGTGACGTAGTATACCTACAGTTGGGACACACACAGGAATCTCTAGGTCCTGCTGAGACACCGCCCATCCTTCCTCTGCCTCTAGCTCCGAATTCACCTATTCCTCCTCGTCCGCCTGCTCTAGGCGATGCTATGACGAAGCTTGCACGACCTTGCATGGGCGTGTTCAGGGCTAAAGAGTCATCTTCAAAGGCGAAGCGTGGGTGATAATCCTGTGGAGGGCAGGTTGCTATTGTCCGTATCACATAAGGCTGATAGGTTTGTCTAGCTTCTGGATACGCTCTTGCCGCCGGAGGTCTCGTCGTCTTGATCTTAGGTGTGAAGTTCGGGCAAGCAGGCTTACTAGGATCCACGCCGACTCCGGATAATGTGCACACTTCATCTCTTAAGTAAATACAGCCTCTATGGTTAGGCAATCCATTTCGTGTTGAATATGCGATTTTTAACACCTTTACGTGAATATGCACAAAATATTATAAAAACTTTTAGGAAAATCGCGATTCCAATCCTCGCAGAAAGGAACAGGTGATGATCAAGGTACAAGTTGGAGATTGAAATAAGACCTCAGAAGAACTCGAGCACACAACGAAAAGCTCTGAACATGTCAAAAGCACTTGAGCTGGTTGATGTCGATCGTCGCTTATGTCACAAGACGTAAGGCGCGTCGTATTATTTTCTAAGCTAGAACCAAAATAGACCCAAAATATGATCCAGAACTAACAAAATATGATCTAGAACTAAGATTGGCTGTTCTATTTATATGCAAGCCCTAAACGTTTAATTGGTGAGCAAAAATGAGCGGACTAAGAAAGCTTCTCGAAAAATCGGGATATTCACAGAAGGCTATAGAATATTATGAGAAGATGCTGAATGTAGGAATTGTAAAGGATGCAGACGCCCATTTTACCTATACGGGACCATGTGGCGACACCATGGAGATGTTTTTGAGAATTGAATCCAATATTATAACAGACGCTAAATTCAGGGCGATCGGCTGCGCGGGATCGTATGTCTTCGCATCAGCTCTCACCGAAATGGTTAAAGGAAATAAGGTTGAGGACGCAGAGAAACTGGATGAGCATGACCTCCTAAAACATCTGGGAAAGATCCCAGCTCCCAAAATTCACTGCGCATGCTTAGCCAAGAGAACCCTGCAGAAAGCCATCAAACAATACAAGAAAACGAAAAAATAAACATCCATTCAAATTTATGACATGTAGTCTAGCGTTAATCGACAGTTCGAGCATGCACGATCGAGAACCTGCCAAGAGGAGAGTCTTTTGGGCACAATCTAAGCTGAGACTATATTGAGACAAAAAAGTGATCTGAGATCGGCTGCAAGGCTCTGCTTAGAGCTTCTTTTCTATCATATTAGAGCCTTCAATTTATCTAAAAGCAACTTCTTTGAAAGTATTACTTGATTTTTCTCTACTTGGCAGTTTCCTCATGTAGTATCTACTCCCTTTGTATTCAAGCTCTACAAGTCTGCCTTCACGTAAAAGCTCCTCAATGAAATGCCAATCTACATTTGCCTTCGTCAAGAATTCGTTAACAGCGTCTTTGCGCATGGGATGCACAGCCGTTATGCTCAGCAAATCTTCTTCAACTTCTCCTGTGGAGGCGAACGCGTTGCCCTCATAACCAATCAAATATTCAACTCTGTCCGCGCCAAGCTTTTCGGAAAGAACTTGAAAAGCCGCGTTTATGACCTTTTCGTTAGCGGGTTTGACCCACTTTTCTGATGGTGGTCTCGTCGGGATCGCGATATATGCCTTATCCAGCTTTTCCATTCCTGCTAGGAACTCTCCTATTCTATCAAGTTCATCTCCATAGTTTATGCCGTCCACGAGCATAGTTTCACTTACAATTGTTCCTTTGAAATTCTCTGCAAACTCTTGTATGCCTTTCAGAACTTTGTGTAGTCTTAAGCCTTTATGCGGTCTGTTTATTCTCCTCCACAAGATCTCGTTGACTGCGTCCAAACCCAGAGAAACAAAGTCAGCTTCTAGTAAATCCTCTCTCACGTCTTTCCGCCAGAAAAGCGATGCGTTTGTTATAACAGCTATTGGAATTCCTATTTGTTTTAAGAGCGATATTTCTTTGCCTATGTTAATGTCAAGTGTAGGCTCTCCATCTGGAACAAAAGTAAGATAGTCTATCCTTTCGTTTCTTAAGACGGCTTCATTAACTTTCCTTCTAGTTTCTATTAAGACATGTTCTGGATTATAGAAAGCTCGTCTACCCACAAGCATGTTGCTGGTTTTTCCCAACTGGCAGTAAACGCACGAATAGGAGCATGTTTTTGGTAGAATATTGTTTATTCCTAAGCTTCTTCCCAGACGCCTTGATGGAACTGGTCCGAAAGCAATTCCCTTTTTATAGAGTAACTTGATCCTGGCTTTTGAGAGCTTTTCACTAGTTTTTAGGTTGAGCATATTTTTCCAGATACTCCCTGTTTAGGTTTTAGCCTATTCAGCCAAACTTTTGGATTAGGCTGCATGCCTTTCCGTGGCACTAGCTACTTAGCTCCTTTATCTCCTTCTTTCCTTCTTGCAGTTCTTTTTCTTGCTCTTCATCCTTAATTAACAACAAAGCCTGAAACTCGCCCACATGCGTTTTTTCTTCTTTCGCTATGTCCAATAGAATTTTTTTCACATTTGGATTTTCAGTCATGGCAGCCATTTGTTCATAAAGATTTATGGCGTCTAATTCGGCAATAATCCCTGCTCTCAGTATTTCCTTGTCCAAGTTCTCTTTACTTATGTTTTCAAGGTTGATCGGAATCCTTGACAACAAACACATCACCTCCTTTCTTTGTTGATGAATAACTCTTTTATCTAGAAAATTGCTTTTCCGACATTAAACTGGAGATTTCTTCCCAAATAGCCTCGACTTCTTTAGCAACAGCACTTCTTGGAGAGTATTCTATGATGGTTTTTCCGTTAACCATGGCTTCTGTGACTATGGAATCGAAAGAGACTTTTCCAATAATTTCTATCTCCTGCTTCCTGCAAAACCTTTCAATTCTGCGCGTATTTTCCATGTTTATGTCGTATTTGTTTATGCAGATCAACGATAGTACCTTGAAATGATTCAAAAGTTTCAAGCCTCGCTTCATATCGTGAATTCCTGAAAGCGTGGGCTCAGTAACAATTACCCCCAAGTCGATCCCGCTCACCGAAGCAATGACGGGACAGCCTAACCCCGGTGGACCGTCGATTAGAATGAAGCTTGACTTTTCCTTCTCAGCAATCTTTCTCGCGTTGTGTCGCACCAGAGTAACCAATTTACCTGAATTTGATTCGCCGGGAAACAATAATGCATGAGACATCATGCCATATTTGGTTTTGGAGATGAAGGCTTGTCCACACACACGTTCTTTCAGTCGCATAGCGTTTTCTGGGCAAACAAGTACACAAGTACCACAACCCTCGCATCGCATGGCATCTACCTTGAAATCTGTGATGGCTTCGAACCTACAGGCTTTTTGGCATAACCCGCATTGGATGCATTTGTCCATGTTTATTTCTGCTAGTTTCGAACCCTTGAACTCCTGGGGCTCGCTTATTTCTGGGTGTAGAAGCATGTGAAGGTCAGGCGCGTCGACGTCACAGTCAGCAATCACTGGATTATTTGCTAGAGCGGCTAGAGAAGCTGTTATAGTTGTTTTTCCTGTGCCGCCTTTCCCGCTTAAAACAGTAAGTTGCCTCAATTAGCGACCCTCTCTTTTATTTCGTCAAAGAGTTGCTGGAATTTTTGTTTCCACTCTGGCATTTTCATCACGAAGGGTGTTCCAGACGAGTAGAGCTCTGCAATTCTCCTATCGTAGGCGATTTCGAGCAAAATCGGGATTCTCTTCTCTTTGCAGTATTCGTAGACTTTTCTGTCTCCGATCCCCGCCCGATTCACTATGACGCCCATTGGTATACGCAGCCTCTCTAAGACTTCAACTGCAATTTTGAGGTCATATAATCCGAAAGGTGTTGGCTCGGTGACGAGTATGCAATAATCGCTTTTGTAAACGGATTCAACTACAGGGCAAGAAGTGCCAGGTGGAGAATCAATTATGACTGTGCCAGTGTTTTTGGCTTGTTTCTTCACCTCTGCTATCAGGGGCGTTGCCATAGGCTCGCCGACCTTGAGCTCGCCATAAACTAACTCGATCTTGCCAGCAACTCCTTTTCTTATTATGCCAAGCTTTCGCTTTCTTTCTTTAATCGCCCTTCTAGGGCATATGATTGCACAGCCTCCGCAACCGTGACAGAGTTCTGGAAAAAACAAAGCTTTTTGATTGGTGATGAAGAGGGCGTTGAATTGGCAAAATTTGGCACATTCTCCGCAGTAATTGCACTTCTTCTCGTCGATTACTGGAACCTGCACGTAGACTGGTTTCGTTTCTTTTATCTTTGGGTGTAGCAGAAGATGAGCATTGGGCTCTTCGACATCGCAATCCAAAAGTTGAGCATCTTGTAAAGACAGCGCCATGCATACGGCTACTGTTGTTTTTCCAGTTCCTCCTTTTCCACTTGCTATCGAAACTATCATGTAGTCACGTTCTTTTTTGGTGACTCAATCAATTGTTTGTGATAGTTGCTGTAGAGGGCAATGACCGGGTTATGGCCCAGTAGCCTGTCTTTGACTATGAGAGTTGTTACAGGCGCCTTTGAGTTCATGGTGAAGAGCATATCATGTCCTAAACATAAGCCAACAATGACGTTGATATCTGTTCCAGCGTTGTTTAGGAGTTCTGCTTGAAGAACAGGGTTGCATCCTGCCTCAAACTTCGATGGATTGCCGATTTTGTGTCTTTTCGCCACGTTGAGTTTTGTTTTATCAACACCGCCACATTTACATAAAACCGACGTAACTGTAAATCCAGCCTTTTCTAGGACGTTTACGATTCTCGCTGCCTCATCCCTCATCCCCGCGCAGAAAGCTATTCCTATTTTTTGGGCATGGATTAGCTTGCCAAACTCTATCAGCTCCTTAATTCGAGGTCGTACAGCCATGCATACACCTCTTACAGTTTCGTATGCCTCTTTCTCGGTGATCGTCGCGGGAACATAGATTCTCCTGACATCATCCAGCCCATATTTCTCAACTGTTTGATCAATCACTTGTCGACTCGTTCTCATTGGGCAGTAATCTGGAAGGACGTCTTTGTTGATTTTATCTAAAGATGCATCTTGGCAATAGGCTGCTGGACACTTGGCGCACTGGGGAAAAATCTTCGTTTTTATACTCCTCCTTTTCAGTTGATCGGTTATGGGTGTTTTGCCTCGTGGCACCCTTCCGTGAGTTCTTCTAACTCGTTTTTGTTATATGCATCAACCACTTGTCTGACGGTGTTAGCATTAGCCCTTAGTACTGCCACTTTAGCACTTTGGTAGATACTTATGCCTCTTGGACCCATGCCATGCGTGATTATCGCGTTCGGCTTGAGCTGCAGAATAAAATCAGCCCGTCTTCCTGAACCTCCGAAATGTTCGCCAACGTTTGCCACTGTTTCCTGGCTTACCACTTGCCTCTTCTCATCTAGCTCCACAACGGCAAAATAGGGTGCTCTTCCAAAGTGTTCTGATAACTGAGCATCTAGACCAGCTTGATCAATTACTGGGATTGCAATTCTCACAGTCATTAAACCACCTCCTTCTCTAAGTCCTTCAAGTTCTCTCTTTTCTGTAATTGAGTTCTTAGTTCCATGTGTTCGAGGTCTGTTATTTCCTTTCTATTGTCGTCTTCGCTGACCTCTTCCTCCGCCCATGCCCATTCCATGGTGACCTTGGACAGTAGGTGCTCGGGTCATGTTCAGTTCACCTTTCTTGTATTTTTCAATGGCTTCTCTGACTGTTCCAGAGGCTCCCACTATAACCTCTATCCCCGCAGCCGAAAGAGTCTGAAAAGCGTTTGGTCCTACGTTCCCAGTGATTACTGCTTTAACGCCTTTGCTTGTTAGGGTTTGTGCTGCTTGAATTCCAGCGCCACCCATGGCACCTGCAGCCATGTTCGGAATAGCCTCGAAACTCGTTGTCTCGGATTCTGCTACGATGAAATAGGAACATCTTCCAAATCTAGGGTCGACTTGAGCGTCTAGGGTATCGCCCATCGCTGACACAGCTATCTTCATTTGTTCACCTCCCTATCCAACGAGTCTGCCGCAAATGCTTTTTGCAACTTTGCATTCTGCTTCAAAAATTCTTCCACCTTGCCAACCATATCCATAAAAGCCTTGGAACCTTGGGAACCCGAATGCTCAAGGATGAAAGGCGTACCTTTATCCGAATCCTCGCAGATCTTCGGGTCTATAGGAATCGACCCAAGGAAAGGAACATCCAAATCTTTGGCGATCTGCTTGCCTCCACCACTCCTAAAAATGTCCGCTTTTTCACCACACTTGGGACAGACAAAGCCACTCATATTCTCCAACACGCCGATCACAGGCACATTCAATCTTCTGGCAAAAGTCACTGCCTTCTTAACAACAATCTGCGAAACTTCTGAAGGAATCGTTACAATAACCACGCCATCCATGTCTGGAAGAAGCTGCATAACACTGAGAGGTTCATCTCCAGTGCCAGGAGGAAGATCGATGAAAAGAAAATCTAACTCCCCCCAGACAATATCCGAAAGAAACTGCTGAATGGCCTTCATCTTAAGAGGGCCTCGCCAGATAACTGGTGCCTCATCGCTCGGAAGCAGAAAATCCATTGAGACAACCTTCATCCCCAACGGGCCAATGGCGGGAAAGATTCCCGGAGGTCCAGCTTGAAGCTTCTGACCCTTTATACCTAAAATCTTGGGCACACACGGTCCTGTAATATCAGCGTCCAATATGCCTATCCTGTTAACGTAGCCGTGAGCAGCAAAGGCCATAGCCAAGTTCACCGTCACGGTGCTCTTGCCCACTCCACCCTTGCCGCTTATCACAGCGATCTTATGCCTAATTTTGCCCATCCTGTCGTTGAGCGTTGACTTTTCTTCAAGATCTCGCTTTCTTGGATCGGTATGGGTGTCCTCGTCTTTGCATGTGTGGCATTTTTCACCGCGTTCTTCACTCATCAACTTCACCTTACAACAAGTCTTGACTTTCCAAGGATTTTATAGAAACAATGTTTAATACATAAACTATATTAATACTTTATGCTTAAAAAATAAACTAAACGGGCTAAATCTTGGATGACGTAGACAGAAAAATAATCTCGCAACTTCAAACAGACGGACGAGCAACCTACGAAAAACTAGCCAAAATTATAGGCTTCTCCAACATGGGAACAAAGAAAAGAGTAGAAAAACTTCTCGCAAAGAATATTCTCAAAGTTTCGGCATTAATCAACACTAACGAGTTAGACCTCCACGCGGCAATCGTCTTAATCGAAATAGAAGGAGCCGCGGCCATTCAAAAACTTCTGGAACGCTTCAAAGAATGCCCCCGTGTAGTCCACATCTTCACAACCCTAGGTGGGTACAACATCATAGCTCTGGTAGTGGCCGAAAACCGAGACACGCTGGAAAGCATATCTGTAGAGAAATGCTCCCTAAGAAGCAGTGAAGGAATCCGCAGATCAGAATTCTATCCCATAGGGAACATTCACTACTCCCAATTTCTTCCTATTAGAGAGCACTTGGCGAGTAAAGAACGGAGGGTCACACCATGCAAAGTGGATTGCCGGCCATGCAAAAGATATGAAGATGAGAAATGTGTCGGATGCCCAGCCACCACGTATTATAGAGGCAGCCTATAGCCTCTATGTGCAAACAGACGTGAAAGATGTTGAAAAACACAATAGTCCTTAAGGAAATTGATGCCGCAGAAATTCTGAGTCTCATGGACAATTCGGTTGACTTCCTGTCCACGATAGAAAACCCAGAAGTGGAAGAGATCCAAAAGTGGATGACCCGTAGAAAAGACAAAAAATGGGTGGCGAAAAACTTCCGCCCACCAATAGCTGAACATGGGTTTTCAGCGCTCGTCAAAGTCTCAAACAAAGGGCAAAGCCACAGCATTCTGTTCGACACCGGAATCAGCTCCAAAGGTATAATCATCAACGCAAAAAGAATGGGAGTAGACCTGAAGGAAATCGAAGCAATCGTTTTATCCCATGGCCACTACGATCACTTTGGCGGATTAGCTACTGTTTCAAAAGTAGTTAACAAAAAGATTCCCATCATTGTACACGAAGACATGTTCAAGACAAGAGGAACTGCCTTGCCTAATGGAACAGTCAGAAAACATCAAAAATTCCCAAGCGCCGAACATGTCAAACCTGCGAAATTCGTTAGCACCAAGCAACCGCATATTATCGCTGAAGATTCTGTTCTGATCACAGGCGAGATTCCCCGCAAAAACGACTTTGAAGAGGGAATGCCTCAACATCGCATTCAAGCTGATGGCAACTGGCAGCCTGACCCTTGGATATGGGATGACCAAGCATTAGCAGTCAACGTCAAAGGAAAAGGGCTGATCGTATTATCAGGATGCGCCCACGCTGGAATCATCAACACTTTGAATTATGCAATGCAGGTTTCTGGAACTACCAAGGTTCACGCCATTTTAGGAGGGTTTCACTTAGCTGGGAAAGAATGTGAACGACGAATTCACCGCACGGTCGAAGAGCTAAAACACATGAAGCCCTCTTTAATTGCACCTTCTCACTGCACCGGATGGAAAGGCGCTTTTGCGATAGCAAATTCAATGCCTAGAGCTTTTGTTTGGAATAGCCCAGGAAATCTCTACAGATTCTGACACACTACGCTAGCTTACGCATTCCATCTTGTTCTTCTTCTATACCAATTCGAAAAAACGTTTACTCCGCTTTTTCAAACTGGTCCTTTGTGGCTCCGCAGATTGGGCAGACCCAAGTGTTGGGTAACTGTTCAAAAGCAGTTCCTGGCTGTACTCCTGATTCCCGGTCTCCTTTTTCCGGATCGTATGTGTAGCCGCAGATCTTGCATCTGTATTTTGTCATGTTTTTTCTGTTCTCTTGTTTTTCAGAGGTTGAATATGTTGGCGCTGATTTTGGAGTAGTCCCGCGCTTGATTTCGTGATAAAACGCGTAAGTCATCGGTTCATCCTTGCTGAGAATCTGAGCGTCGACCACTTCCCCAATGAAAAGTGTGTGAGTGCCTGCGTCAACTTCCGTGATTACTTCTGCTTCCAGATATGCTATCGCATGGTCTAATACTATTCTTGTGCCTGTTTTTCCGATCTTGTAGTTTACGCCTTCAAACTTGTCTGCGTCTCTTCCACATCTGAAGCCGAAACTGTCTATAAGCTTCAGCGGAGCGTCCTTTGACAGAATCGAAACTGCGAAGACACGTGTTGTCTTGATAAAGCTGTGAGTGAAATTGCCTTTGCTTATCGAGACTGCTATTGTCTCTGGTTGGGACGCTACTTGGAAAACCGTATTAGCTATCTGGCCGTTGCATTTGCTTTCTTTCCCGGACGTGATTACATACATGCCATAACTGATTTTGTGCAAAGCTTTGCTGTCCAAGCTAGGCACCTAAGCGATTTTGAAGAATTTGGTTTTTGGAGCTCCACACACTGCGCACTTTTCTGGCGCGTCGCCTTCAACCGTGTTTCCGCACACGCTGCAAACAAAAAAGTCAACTGAAGCTTGCTTCTTCCCAGCCTTCAAAGCTTCAATAGCTCTAGAGAACAGATTAGTGTGTACCTGCTCAACCTTGTTTGCCACGTCAAAACTCCAGATCGCTTGCTTATTTCCTTCCTTCTTAGCTAGAGCCAAGTATTCAGGATACATTGTTTTAAACTCGAAAGTTTCTCCAGAAACCGCAGTTTCCAGGTTCTCTGTTGTAGATTTGATTTCACCCATGATGCGCAAGTGGTTGATGGCGTGAATGGTTTCAGCTTCAGCTGCAGCTCTGAACAATTTGGCGATTTGCTGTAGCCCCTCCTCATCTGCCTTTTGCGCATAAGCCAGATAACGGCGATTGGCTTGCGATTCCCCAGCAAAGGCGTTCTTTAGATTCTCAATTGTTTTGCTCATTCTTTCACCTGATGATGGATGAATAGTCAAAACAGCGCAATATTTAAACATCACATGAACAGCATCTATGTCTCAATGATTATTGCGTCATTAAGAATGTGAAATCGACAAAAGTTGAAGAAGTCTACCTTTGCATGATTTGTGGAAACAAAGTCAAAGTCTTGGAAGCTGGAAAAGGAACACTTGTCTGCTGCGGCAAACCAATGGTCTTTGTGAAGGCCTGAGAAAAGGGCAAACACCACACATACGATTAATGAACGATTAAGCACTGTCCAATCTGAGATCAACATGGCAGTGCGAATTAGGTAAACAGTTGTCCTTTTGCACTGCAACCTTTTTGTAGCATGTTCATTATTCATCAAACTTATGCATGGATGAGCATTGATATTTTCGACCAGTTGATCGGCAGGTCGTCTTCATGGTTGTCAACGATGGGCACGTGCGACGAAAAAAGCTGACTGCATTGCTGCAGTGAACGGTTTTCTGAAGTTTGTATCACAGTGCAGTTTTGTCTATTTACGTAATCAGTCTTCTAGGTGTTGCAGCATTGTGTGAGCATTTGTTGTCGGCGTTTTGCAGACATAGTCTCGGCAAACAAAAGCTGTTGCCTCTCCTTCTTTTTCTTTCAAATCTTTAGTGAATTTGGCCAAGCAAGTTATTTCTGGGGATTTCTCAACTGAGGAGCGGAACAGAACGACTTTTCTTGGAATAAACTTGCTCCGAAGAGCTTGCAGCATCCTTGCCGTGTCTTCTCTATCTGAGTCTCCTACAATTACTACTTCACTTGAAGGGCCTAAAGCATAATCCAGCGCAATCATCAGTTGAGCATGAGAATGAGGAGTCCTTGAGGCTTCGACTGAGAATCCGCGCAAAAGTTGCTGTGCTTTCTCCTCAAACCTTGTTTCACCAGTGATTCGCGCTAGGCGGATTAGATTCAAAGCAGCAACAGAATTGCCTGATGGATACGCGCCGTCATAGATCTCTTTGTTTCTGATGAGAGTTGCCTCGAAAAAATCAGCGGTTTGATAAAAGCCTGCACGTGTCTCATCCCAGAAATGTCTGATCATTTTGTCAGTAAGTTCGATGGCGCATTTGAGGTATTTTGTCTCAAAAGCTGTCTCGTACAGTTCTATGAGACCCCAGATTAAGAATGCGTAATCATCCAAAAACCCGGGTATGCTCGCGTTTCCTTCTCGATAACGATGAGCAAGCTGGCCTTCTGCATCGCGGAGACTCGTTAATATGAAGTCAACTGCTTCTCTTGCAGCTGTTGCATAGGCGGGTTCATCGAAGGCTTGGCTGGCCTTTGCCAAGGCGGTTATCATCAGGCCGTTCCAGTCCGTAAGAATCTTGTCATCTTTGCTCGGGTGAATGCGCTTCTGCCGAACTGCAAGAAGCTTTCTGCAGGCCTCGCGGATCATTATAAGGAATTGGTCGGATGAAATGTGCATGTCTGAAGCAGCCTCAATAGGCGGATTGCTCATGTGAAGAATGTTCTTTCCGTTCTTTTTTCCTGTTGTCGCTTCTACGAAATTGCCTTCTTCTTCGATGTTGAAGGCTTTCTTAACGACCTTTACTTCTTCTTGAGACAAAGCCTGTCTGATTTCCTGTTCAGTCCAAAGGTAGAATTTTCCCTCTTCGCCTTCACTATCCGCATCCTCAGCGGAATAGAAGCCACCGTTTGCGTCAGTCATGCTTTGTAGAACATAATCAATTACTTGTTGAGCTGTTTGCCTGTATTCGTCTTTCTGAGTGGCTTGATACGCTTCAGCATAAGCTATGACGAGCATTGCCTGGTCGTAGAGCATTTTTTCGAAATGTGGAACAAGCCATGTTGGATCTGTGGAATAGCGGTAAAAACCAGATGCCAGATGATCATAGATACCTCCAAGGCGCATCGCCCTCAAGGTTTTTTCAACCATTTCCAAAGCCTTAGCCTGTCCAGTTCGCTTCCAGTATCTCAGAAGGAAACTCAAAACGTGCGGCGAAGGGAACTTTGGAGCGTATCCGAAGCCACCGTTATTCTCGTCGAAATCTTCTACAAGTTTCCAGTATGCTTTGTCCAAGGTAGGTTCTGCAAGCTCGTCGATGGGTCGGTTGCCTCTCGATTCTTGTTGTCCCTCTTTGAGAAGCATTGTGATTTCCTCTGCTGATTCAACCAACTCTTTTCTTTTTGAAGTCCAAAGTTGTTTGAGCTGCGGTATAATTTGCTTTAACCCAGTTCTTCCATATCTGTTTTCCTTCGGGATGTATGTTCCCGCGAAGAATGGTTTCTTGTCAGCAGTCATGATAATATGCAAAGGCCAGCCGCCTGTTCCTGTAATCGCTTGGCAAACCTTCATGTAAGTCGCGTCCAAATCAGGTCTCTCTTCACGATCAACTTTGATGCAAACAAAGGCATCATTCAGCATTCTGGCGATATCAAGATCTTCAAATGACTCCTTCTCCATTATGTGACACCAGTGGCATGTTGAATACCCTATGGATAAGAAGATCGGTTTATCTTCTGTCTGGGCCTTTCGAAAAGCTTCAGTTCCCCAAGGATACCAGTCGACCGGATTGTAGGCATGCTGCAATAAGTAGGGACTCACCTCAGAGATCAGCTTGTTAGGTTTCAAGGCTTTTTCAGAAGTCATTGTCCCTGACCTTAATGTATACCTAGGACAAACTCGAAAGATAAAGCTACGTGCATCCAACATCTGCTCAGTAGCTGATTAACAGAAAGCGAACTTGCTGATGATTTGCTGAAGCAGGTTAAGGTTAAACAGGAATAGGAAAAGAATCATTGAGATCATGTTAATCGTGACTTGATAGGCGCGATAAGGCTGTCTCAAGTTGGTAAGAAGAGTGCTGGTGACCCCCGCAATAGGGATAATCGAGAAAACTACCGCGAGACCAAGGTCTACCTTTCCCATTGTAATTCCTGATAGGTGAATGACCAAAAGAGCCAACGTCCCACCCAGAGCTGACAATAACGACATCAATATTCCTGTTCGTACGCCGAACCTCACAATTACACTAGTCTTCTTTGCTGCTCTATCACTTTGAACATCTGGAATCTCAACCGTCAATATAAACAATAGCCCATAGCAACTCAAGGGGACAGCGAAAAATGCGAAAGGCAAATCGATTGAACCGTGAGCAACGAAGTACCCCATTCCTGGCATCACTAAACCCACGGCAAGCATTGTGGAGATCTCTCCTAGATTCCTGTAAGCAAGCTTCAAAGGTGGAGCAGTGTAGAACCAACCAAGCAGACCTCCAAGTATGGCAAAAGCAAGAAACCAGTATGAATAGTCAAAGACTAAGGTGAACAAGGTAGCTGATATTGCTGAAGCGACAAGGAAAAACATCGCCAATCGGAGCGCTAGATTCTTTAACTGAGGATTTTCCACCAAGATTTTGCTTCCTCCCGAGAACATAGTACGAACCGAGTTTTTGTCAGATTCTCTGTCAAAATAATCGTTGCTGAAGGACACAGAAATATGGGCACAGCCGAAAATGGCATAACCAAACAAGAACTTCGAAATGTTCCATGATGCACCGTTCAAGATGGCTAGTAAGCATCCTGCCACGTAGAGCATGAACCCTGGAACAAGGAAATGAAGCCTCGCAAGATGAACCACCAGGTTCAGTTTTCGCAAAATCTCGTCAGCGTCCCAACATAATTGAATTTTGACCAGAAGATAACTCTTACTTAACGGCACTGCAGACTGCAGTGTATGAGGCACATAATGACTCTATCTTCTATAACTATCATCCACAGAATATTTTTATTCCTGTTTGGGTTGTAGCGTGC
>CAZGNE010000020.1:0-19557 GCA_964527165.1 uncultured Candidatus Bathyarchaeia archaeon | reverse complement strand
AAACGAAGAAAAACGTCAAACCTAACTGGAACACAAAACTGGAGAGTGGCGCCCTAGCCGGGATTTGAACCCGGGTCCTGCGGATATTGGCAGAGCATATTTCCCTTTTCCTATCTTCTTGTAGACAATGTTTTTTGGGTCTCTTGATCCATGGTAGAGTTCAAAATTGACATCCTGAAGACTGATTGAAGGATTGGTATGAATTGCAGCTTTCCATATCTCAGCAGGAGAAGCTGCTACAAGTTTTTCTAATGCTTTTACTACTGCCTCTCTTCTTTTATTCATTAACAAGCACTTAGGTAGAATACAAAGTTCTAAAGAAATATAACGATTGTGCGCCTAGATTGTTGCGCCCTGAAACCATAACAATCAATGTGGCATGGTTTAACCTTTAAGTAGAATATGTGTTCTAGTAATTGAATATGCCGACTAGAAGGGAGCAAATCCAATCGAGAGCAATAGAGATACTAAGTAATAGTCCTCAGGGCGTTAGGTATTCTCAACTAGTTGACTCGGTCAAAGAGAGTCTTCCAGATATTCCCAGCAACACTATCCGAGGAACTATTTGGAATTTGGATGTGACTGTTTCCAATGCGGTATATAAGGCCGCCAGGGGTTTGTTTCGCCATGTATCTTTTAGAGAGGCGCAAGTTAGTGGATCGCAACCTCCTTCTGAATTCAACGAAGAAGACTTCTATCAACCGTTTGCAGATTACTTAAAGAATGAATTAGAGGAATGTACCAAAGCCATTCCATTAGGACGTAATAGATTTAGAGACAGATGGGGAACTCCTGACGTTATCGGAATCAAAAAGCCAAAACCTTCAGATATAGTCAAGCCAGAAGCCGTGATTGTTTCCGCTGAAATAAAAACTGATTCGTCAGGATTGATTACAGCTTTTGGACAAGCATGCGCTTACAAGACGTTTAGCCACAAGGTATACACAGTGATTCCAAAAGATTCGAGCGAAGAAGATAAGGCAAGAATCGAATCCTTATGCTTAATATTTGGAATTGGTCTAATTCTATTTGATAATGCAAATGCAGAGAACCCTCAATTTGAAATTAGAGTAAGACCACTTAAACATGAACCAGATATGTTCTACGTAAACAAATACATGAGAATAATAGAAACTGAATTGTTCAGCTGATTTTGGTGCTCCCTCATCGCTGAATTTTTGGCGCCCTGGCCGGGATTCGAACCCGGCTCATGTCATGAAGCATTTTTCTTCATGATGTCCTGCGGGCGACAGCCGCATATACTAGACCGGACTATACTACCAGGGCTGTCAATCAGCCAAAGCGCCGAGATAAATAGGAAAATCTTTGACTAATTAATCTTTCTTGATAAATTAGGACCTATTCAAGCGAAGCGTTTGATTTTTACTGAAGGTATTTTGTTCCGGCGCGTCTTTACTTGTCGTGATGGAAGATATATTGTATAGCGGTCTTTCTTAGAGTAGCTGTTTTCAGTTGCTTTTCGTCTTTTTGTTTTGGAGACTATTTCAAGGTTGTTCAGTAATTTGAGAATTGCTTGAAAGGTTGAGGGCGATACTGTTTTTATTTCGGTGCCTAGATGCTTATGTACGTGGCCATCGCTATCTATTATTCCAGCCAGTACACCATATTGAAAATCAGACGCCCAATCGCCACCAACTAGAAGTTTCTTTTCTTTTTGGTTAGTCTCATCCATCTTGTACTCGACATACGTCTCTATAAATTCTACTAGTTCTTTTGAGCATGCTTTGACTATTAGGGTATTCCCTTCGACGAAAATGCTGACCTTCTTGTGAGCGTTATCAAGAATCTGAGCTAGACTTGCGGCAATGTCTTGATCTCTTTTTGCATCCAAAGCGAATCTTGCAACGTAGCGTGGTGTCTTCGTTCCTCTGTTTAGGGAGCCATCTCCAAGGAAAAGCCCGATGATATAACCCTTTTCGCATTCGTTGAGAAGTGTCAAGTCGAACTTTGTCATTTTACGGCAATAGTTTTTAGCGTGATAATAAACCGTCGTTTTGCTGATATGAAGAACGTTGGAAATACCTATTATGGATATTCCTGCTTTTGCTAGTTTTTTTATTTCGCTGATTTGATTTATGGTAAGGCGCTTGTGCAAGTTTATCAAAATACCATGTAGCGGAAGGTTTATATAACTTTTTTGACTAGTAAGATTAGCAAAATTAGAAAGTCAACAGGAGGGAGAATTTAAATGGTTCGATATTCGAAACCTGTCTGGCAAATGATTGAAGAAGCTGTTGACAAGTTTGGCGAAATAACTGCAAAAGATGCAAAGGACTACATAACAAAGAACTACCCAAAGGATAATGTCAATGAGTTAACCATAAACGCACAAGTAATTGCAGCCTCAGTAAATCATCCCTCCGCCCATCATTACTCTGCAAGTCATAGATTTCTGTTCTACTTGGGCAATGGTCGGTTTAGGCGATATAACGCACAGAAAGATGGATTATGGGAAATTACGTCTACAGGAGCAAGAAAAACTGTTGAAGAAATAAAGACAAACGATACGTATTTCAGCCAGATTGATTCTAGGGGACAGATACAACTACCGACTAAAATACGTGAGAAGCTTCGTCTATGCGAAAGAGATTTCGTCGCATTTGTGACTGATGACAAAGGCAACATTACATTGAGAAAAGCACAGCTCAAACCGATCTGATTTCGTCCGATGGATAGTGGTGTCAAGCCTAGTGATGGGGCAGAAACCAGAGGTTTAGTGTTCAATGGATTGTGACTTCTGAGTCAAGATTTTCAGGCTACACTGAAATCTATTCGTGCATTTCTTCGACCTTACGTTCTGCCGACATCCTACGGCTCAACCGATATCGATGGCTAATTCGTTCTAGAGCCTCACGTAAGAACATAACATTCTTAGGTGAAGTCTCGAGAAACTCGATCATTGGTCCTCTCATAGTCAAGTCGACAAGTTTCTGAAACTCTCTTAGGGCGGCATCAGCTTGTTTGGCATTGCCAGATTTCATTGCGCGGTATGTCTCCATTCCAATATCGTAGAGCCAAGGTATTTCATCTCTAAACATGCTCGATATCACCAAAATACCCACTGGTCTCCGCGGTCTCTTTCGAGAAAGTGTTCTATGTCCATCAGCATCATGGAGTGAAACCTGCGACTTCTTGAAGGTCTTTCTGAAATTCTTTGGTTGATACGATCCGGCAGGTCTTGAAACATGACTTTTATTTCCTCAAAGAGCTTTGGAACTGAGGCTTCATCGGGTTTTCGAGAGTCTTTCTCTCCTTTCTTGCTGTTGAGTTTCTTCAAGCATGTGTCTGCACTTTCCTTGAATATACGCACTTGTCTCAGAATGGTATCATGGTCTGGCTCAGCATCCGGAATCCGCCGTACAAGTTGCATAACAAGCTTCGTCAGCGATTCTTCGTTATCATCGCAGTTTTGGAACTGCGCGAACGGACCCGTGCTAGCCCGACTTAGGGGCATGCCCAGTGCGACAGCGTTTACAGGCGTGTTCAATTTTCCTCTAGCAACACCTGCCTCATAAAGAATCCATGGTCGGTCTATGCTACGTTCCGTTAACAGGCATACGACGTCAGACGCAGACTCAAGCTTCTTCATAAGCATAGGATACCACTCTGCTCCGTACTCAATTCCTTGTGTACCTTTTGTGTCAGATGAACGGAAGATTTTCAAGACCCTGCGCTTACACTGCTGAGAAGCTTACCAAAGGCTTCAGCTAACTCAGCGTCTTGACTATCGTGACTGACGAAGATCAAGGGTGTCTTAGAATGAAATGGCATTTCTTCAGCTTTTACGGGAGTTTTCTCCACTTTTCGAGGTGTGAACTTACCCATCCCTTCGCTGGAGCATTTCCAGTAGTACATCTTGTTATCTATATAAAGATAATGATGTGTCAGCACATTCTGCCGGGCGACAGCCGCATATACTATTCCGGCATTGAAGGAAACACGTCTCTGTGACCGGACTATACTACCAGGGCCGTCAATGACTTGAGGCGTCGAGATGGATAATGAAGAATTTGCTTATTTAAGTTTATCTTGATACCCATAATCCCTTTTGCAAGAAACGCTAGTCTCTACTGAACATATTCTGGATAATTGTTTTTTGGACAAATCAGTACGACGCGGTTAAGAATGTTAAAGGCGCCGGGAATGGGATTTGAACCCATGCGGACCCGAAGATCCACAGGCTCTCAAGGCCTGCGCATTATCCACTCTGCCTACGGGATGCAAGACTTTTCATCTTGTAGTTATCCCGGCATATTATCCCGGCACTAAATGCCAAGCTCATCTATTTTTACTTCATATTAAAATATATACCCTTAGCATACAATCCAAGCAGTTCTTGCAAATTTCGAAAAGGAAGCTGTGGTAGATATTCTTAGGCGTGGCTACTTCTGTAGAATAAGCCTATTTTCTCTTGCGGCGTTTTTTCAGTACTTCTCCGTTTCTACGTCATTCTTCAGTTATTTTGGGCTCTCGATCTCAGTATTCTTAGGTTGCTTGATGTCTTCTAACCATCTTGTAAGATATACAGAATTGAGTAGCTTCATAAGACTTGTTTTTTAGTCCTCTCCAAGCAGCTCTTTTTTTATGAAATCGTGAATAGCCCTCAGATAAGATCCCAAGACTAAAGTGCCGCCGTAAAACTTGTCTTCTTTTGTCTTATCAACAATATCTTGCAGTTTAGCCTTGTCAACCAGAACGATATTTGCTTTTTCAAGTGTTTCCCAGAGCTTTTCTGCCGTCTCACTTTCAACGCCGAACGGACTGATCAAATCGCAAAACTCCTGCTTTGTCACTTTCAAACTGCTTTGTTTCTCGATCATCTTTCAATCAATCTTGATAGGGGAGTACAGAAGTATAAGTCTTTTTTACAGCCTTAATCCTCGCAAAACCCAGAAACGGCATGCACCTATAATTGTTTGGGAGGTAGCAATTGTGTTCAGCCATTATTAACGCTTGACGCTAACGCAAGTTGCCTGTCTAAATTTCGCGTCGTAACAACAAACATCAGCAAATAAACATTTTATAGTCGGGTTGAAATGTATGGTTTGAAGCATTGATGACTGCGGATAAGAAGGTTTTTCCATTTTGGAAGAGGAAAATTGTACGGGTTTCCGGCGAAGCGTTCGCTTTCAGAGATTCAAAGTGTCATTTTTGTTATTGGGGAAAGATTGGGAATGGGGACTCGCAGTTTAGGGGGCCTGACTATTAAACGAAATAGTGCGAGTGAAAAGCATATTTCTGGCACCACTAGGGATGTTTATCTTTGCATCATAACTTCGGGGGAACCTATAGGCGTGAGAGACGTTTGGCGAACCCTGAAGCTCAGCAGCCCAAGCCTAGCCCAATATCATATCAACAAGCTTTTGAATTTGGAAGCGATACAGCAGACGAACGATGGAAAATACATGGCTAGTGAAAAAGGACAAATCGAAGCCTTGAGGAGCTTTGTTCTATTGAGAGGCAAACTCGTTCCCCGATTCGTCTTTTACGGTGCACTAGTCACTGGCATCCTCGTCTTCTACCTTTTCTTCAAACCTTCGGCATGGGAGTTCCGAGATTTGATAGTTATCGCGGTCTCCATATTCAGCATGTTAGCTTTCTTTTTTGAAGCGTATACGCAATATCGAGGGTTGAAAGTGACTGTTCAAAAAGCTTGAACAGGCTGTTCCAAAACATAGGATTAAGAACTCCGCGTTCACATGTTTGTTGTGTGATTGAGATGAATCTTCCAAAATTTCACCCTAACCTTTTCTTGCCTAAAAGGAAAATTGCAGCCAGTGGCTTAGTGGCCTTTATCAGCGGAGTCTTGATAGGTGCCCTTCTGCTAACGCTAACCCCAATGTCACCGTCTTTCAGTGTATTTGGACACCCCCTTCTGAAATTCAGCTCCCATAATGAATTGGTTGATTTCGTGAAGAAAAGCTCGAGCTACCCCTACCCTGGCTGGTATCGTGCAACTTTGGAAAGTGGAGCAGACATATCAATAGATTATTCAAAGACAAACATTCAGGTTGCGGGTGTAGACGAAGCTGATGTTGTGAAGACCGATGGAAAAGGATATCTCTACGTGATCTCTGACCAAACAGTTTTCATAGTCAAAGCCTATCCCGTAGATGAGGTCCGAATTCTCTCCAAAATTGAGCTAAATGCAACGCTTCATGGAATATTCATAAATGAAGACAAGCTGGTTGTTTTCGGAGCAAGACCTTATGAGAGTTGGGTCAGACCATACTATTGGTCCAGCTTTTCGCCTAGCTCTTTCATTTACGTTTACGACGTGACTGACAGAGAATCACCCGATTTGACAAGAAACGTTACGCTAGACGGTTCGTATTTCAGCTCTAGAATGATAGGTAATTATGTCTACGCTGTGTTAACTGAGCCTGCGTGGGTTAATGGAGGCGTAATCAAGCTGCCCATTATTCACACCAACGATGTAGCATCTGAAGTTCCCGCAACTGAAATCTACTATTCCAATGTCACCGACTTTGGCTACACCTTCACAACCATCCTGTCTGTAAACGTTCAAAACGATACCGAAGAGCCAACACATGAGACCATCTTAGTGGGCGCCACTAGTAACATGTACGTTTCGCTCAGCAACATCTACCTGACGCTTGGATCATACAACACCATTGGCGGAACCGAAAGAACACTGATCTACAGGATCAATGTGGAAGAAGACAAAATTGAGAGTCAAGCAAGCGGCGAAGTTCCAGGCAGAGTTCTGAATCAGTTCTCAATGGATGAATACAATGACTATTTCAGAATAGCAACCACCACAGGTTCCTTCTGGAACCGAGACTCGGAGAACCACGTGTACGTTCTCAACATGAGCTTAGGAATCATAGGGAGACTGGAAGGTCTTGCTCGTGGAGAGAGTATCTATTCAGCAAGGTTCATGGGCGAGAAGTTTTACTTGGTAACCTTTAGAAACATTGACCCCTTATTTGTGATAGACCTGCAGAATCCAGAAAATCCGCATGTTCTGGGCGAGTTGAAGATCACGGGCTATTCAGACTATCTTCATCTCTACGACGAAAACCACGTCATAGGCGTTGGAAAAGAAACAGCAGTCGCAGATCGCGAGGATTTTGCATGGTACCAAGGGGTGAAAATATCCCTTTTCAACGTATCCGATCCGCTATATCCCACAGAGATAGACAAGGTTGAAATTGGCGACAGAGGAACGGATTCGCCTGTCTTAAGGGACCACAAGGCGTTCTTGTTTGACAAAGAAAGACAGCTACTCGTAATACCTGTCCTGATCGCAAAAATAGATGCCGCAGGATATCCAGGTGGTGTTCCACCCAATGCCTATGGTGCTTATGTTTGGCAAGGTGCCTACATCTACAATATAACTTTGCAAGGATTGGAACTCAAAGGTAACATCACCCACATAGATGATGGTTCTGATCTTCAGAGCGATTACTACTATTACTCTCCCTTCTCGTTGAAAAGAGCTTTCTACATAGACAATGTTCTCTACACAATATCTGACAAGAGAATAAAAATGAGCAATCTTGATAATCTCGATGAGATTGGACAAATAGACTTTCCATGAATTTAGGACGTGTACGGTTCTGGGTTGACTAATCATAAAATGGGCGTTAAGATGCATGGAATCTCTCGGTAAATATCCGCGAAGTAGCTTTAAACCGCTGAAAAATTCAAAAATGAGAAAATGGGTTTGACTCAACAGGAGAAGCAGCAAAGAGAGCGATGGGCGTCAGGATAGCGGACAAAATGCTTGCCATCGTTGTGACTGCTGAAACTGCGCATGCAAACCTTCCATATTAAGCATATTCGAAAGAGATCTTGGAACTTGGTTCTTATCATCAATGGAACGAAAAAGCTCTACAAATCTGTCCAGTTTTCTTTTCACAAAATCTACTAATCCCGCTTACCAAAAGCAATAAATATAGAACTAATGCAACTGATACAGTGTACTACTGGTAATAGAGGCAAAATTACCAGTTCAGACAGAAAATTACAGGAGGAGAAAAAAATGAAGTTTGAAATCAAACACAAGCCGGCATACGCCCTCCTTGTTGCACACTTGGAACCTGAAGAGTCGATCGTTGCAGAATCAGGAGCAATGGCTTTCATGTCACCTAACATCGAGATCAAGACGAGGTCAAGAGGAGGTGTCCTTAGCGGTCTAAAAGTCAAGCTTCTTGGCGGTCAAAGTTTCTGGGTCAATGACTTGATTGCCCATGGTAGTTCAGGTGAGGTAGGATTGGTGTCTGCTCCGATTGGCGACATGGAAAGGCTCGAATTGGATGGTCGTCGAGGATATGTGATTCAGAAACAGGCCTTCGTAGCTTCGACGCCTAAGGTTGTAATAGACACTGAATGGCAAGGGTTTACCAAGGGCATTTTTGGTCAAAGCTTGTTCATGCTTAAGGCTACAGGACAAGGAGAAGTTTGGATGAATGTCTTCGGCGCGATTGAAAAGCGGACTCTGAAACAAGGTGAACACCTGATTGTGGATAACTTTCATCTGGTAGCTTTCAGCGACACTTGCAAGTATAAGGTAAGCAAAGTCGGCGGACTCAAAGCAACTCTGTTCAGCGGTGAAGGTTTGGTGATTGATGCAGAAGGACCGGGAGATGTGTTTTTGCAAACCAAGAACGTACGCGAGTTCATCGATTGGTTATGGCCACTATTAGAGCCAATGGTCAGAGAAAAAATCAAAAGTGAGACATCTTCGATTCAAGGAGAGAAACGCGGATTTCAATTTGGAAAGAAGTTCTGAGGAGGGATTAATGAATGAACAAGAAATACATCGGCATAATCGCACTCGTCGTTGTCGTCATAGTAGTGATACTGGCCGTAGCTTTGTTCGTTCTTCCAGGCATGTTTTCCCCGCCAGTCGATATTTCAGGAGTTAACCCATCGACCGACTTGTTAACTACCGAGCTTCTTCCACCAACACTTGCAGGCAAACAGCTGAACACAGGAAGCGTTACAACAGAAGCCGAACTAGTCACAGTAGGCACCAGGATGTTCGAAGTTCAACATACAAGTGCCCTGTTTGATGGAGTAACTGTGCATATAATCAAAGCCCAATCAGTTTCAGATGCATCAGACACGCTTGAGGTTTTGCTTGATGATGACGCTTGGTATGGAGGCTCGTCTACGTATACAAAGACAAATGATTGGTTTACCGCAAGCAAAGGAGGTAGAAGCGCATTCTTCTGGAGATCAAACATATGGGTCTTCGGTATCGATGCTGAAGATGATAGTACACGTAACAGTGTTGCAAGCGACCTTGTCCAACATCTCAAAACTCCATAGACGCCTTAGAAGGCGCTGACCTTCTTTTTTCTATTTTTTTCTCGCGTATATCTTTTTAAATCGGAACTCATTCATCATCGGGCATGTCCATTCTCTTTGAACCTTTGAAAATTGGCTCTCTAGAGGTAAAGAACCGGTTCATCAGGTCTGCCACCACTTCATATTGGTCTGACGAGCGAGGAAACATCTGTTCTGAAATTATCGACCTCTATCGCAAGCTTGCTGAGGGCGGTGTCGGACTAATTGTCAAAGGTCATTTGTACGTCAAAGATTCAGGAAAAGCCCACCTAGGGATGGCAGGCATTAGCAAGGATTATCATGTTCCAAAACTGAGGAAACTTACAAGTGAAGTTCATAAAAATGATGGAAGAATTGTAGCTCAGCTTAATCATGGTGGCATATATAGCATCGTTGAAAGGGCAGGTCCTTCTGAGTATCTATTAGGAGATCGTAAGACGCGTGCCCTTTCCTCAAAAGAGATCTCTGAAATAGTAGAAGCCTTTGGAGAGGCTGCTGAACGAGCTATAGCCTCTGGGTTTGATGGAGTCCAGATCCATGGAGCCCATGGTTATCTCATTTCCCAGTTCCTGACACGGCTGACGAATAGGCGTGAAGATGAGTGGGGTGGAAGCTTGGAAAATCGTATGCGCCTTCTATTAGAAGTCTACCGTGCAATCAGAACGAGAGTAGGCGAGAGTGTTCCAGTAATGCTGAAGATCAACTGCGATGATTTCTCGCCTAATGGTTTCACTGTTGAAGACAGTGCAAAAGTGGCAGAGGTCATTTGTAAACGCGGATTGCAGGTACTAGAAGTCAGTGGCGGAGGAGTAGGCAGGCGAGAAGAGTTCAAGGTTAGAGCCCGTTCGCCTGATCATGAGCTAGATGAAGCCTCTTTTGCAGGTCATGCAATGAAGATTAGGAAAGCGACGCCGCCAGCCTTTATGGCGCTTGTTAATGGCATAAGAAGCAGACAATGCATGGAAGCCATAGTAAACAAGGATTTGGCAGACCTTGTCTCCATGAGCAGACCCTTCATCAGAGAACCAGACTTTGTGAAACGACTAGAAGCTGGACAAGAGACATCTACTTGTACCTCATGCAATATCTGCATTTCAGAAAAAGCCTTCGGAAAAACAATGCTTCGTTGCCATCTCGACTAGAATCCGGAAGTAAAAGATTGTATATCGTTTCTGAAAAAATGAAGATCACACAGACTCGAAGACTTCAACGGGGGAATAACACTTGAAAAACCTATGAATTCAGACCCGCAATGCAGAAATCTGAGCGTCTGCAGCTATTTCCATGCCGATCGAATCCGTCCTTAGTCAAAGATGAACATTCAAAACCGTCTGAGCTCAAGTTTGCAAGAATGATTGTTAGATATTCTATTCTTGAGGAATTTCCATTGGGGACGATTTGTAACATTTGCTAGAATAAAGCGGATTTGGCGTTCACTGTGCAGAAGAGAGAAACTTTTAATTCAGCACATTTGCACTCTAGCTTATGATAGAAGTACCCAGCTATATTGGCGCGTTTGCTTTTGGAGTTAAAATGGGAGTTATTTTATCTGGAGATGATCTTGTAGAGGACGTTTACAAAGCTGTGGAAAAATGCAATAAAGATGGCCTATTAGAAAATGGAGATATTTTGTGTGTTACAGAGTCTATTGTGGCTCGGGCGCAAAATAACTATGTTACGAAAGAGGAAGTTGCTGAAGAAGCCAAGGAGAAATTAGGCTTAACCGAAAAAGCCAATCTAGGCATACTATACCCTATAGCTAGCCGTAACAGGTTTGTTCCAATTCTAGAGAGTTTAGGTAAGGCGGTTCCTGCGGGAAGCGTCACTATCCAGTTTTCTTTTCCTAGAGACTGTGTAGGTAATCAGTTAGTCCCAGAAGATCTTGATGTGCAATTGAATAGGAATTTGTCAGCAGAAGAGATAAGCTTTGATGAATTGAGAAGAGTGGAATTCCATCACCCGGCCACAGGGGTTGATTATGTTGAGCTTTACAACAAAACCGTAACTAAAGAAGGCGCTAGATGCAACATTTTTATGTCTAATGACCCGAAAAGAATAACCAAGCATAGGCCTGAGGGCATAATCGTCGCGTGTATTCATGAAAGAGAGAAGATGCTCCAGGAGGTAAGAAAAGTGTTTGATAATGCAATTACATTAGGCGAACTGTGTAGCAACCCCGAGAAAGCCGCTTGGTCAGAATGGGGATTATTGGGCTCTAATTTGGATTCGGATAATCGGATAAAATTGGCGCCTAGAAAATCGTTCGAAGTCGCAGAAAACATTCAATCTAGAATATGGCATGGAATAAGAAAAAACGTGGAAGTACTGGTATATGGTGATGGAGCTTATAAGGATCCCAGCACTGGCATTTATGAACTGGCTGACCCTGTGTGTTCATTTGGTCACACAAAAGGTATTAACATAAAAAGGAAAGGCATCAAATACAAATATTTCGCAGGCATGCTCTGTTCGCAAGGCAAAAACAGGGAAGAAATTGAAAAGTGTATTGAAACTGAAAAAAAGAAGATTTTTGAATTAGACGATGATTCCATGGAAGGCACTACTCCAAGAAAGCTAGAGGACATAGCGGCTAGTTTGGCAGATCTGGTTAGCGGTTCTGCAGACGCTGGAACCCCGTTGGTCATCATTAAAAACTTGGCCTAAAACTCTGCCTTTCTAATATTGCGTGCTTACATTTTTTACTATAATGTGGAAATATTTATTGCTTTGAAGACTCCCAGAAAATGTGCTCTTAGAGGAAAACAAGTGAAGAGGACGGTTGTTCAACTCGGAATTGGGTTCAGTGAAAACGCTTACGTAACAGGTTTGCGAGTGTGTCGACACGCAGTATTATTATTAGAAGCGCTGTTGCGGCCGCTGCGACTGCAGCTGAAACGAGAAAAGAATATCCTAGTCCATATTGGACCACCACGATTGCAGTGATCAACGGCGCTATTCCTTGCCCTATGTCGACTCCCATCATATAGAGTGAATTGGCAAGCACATTCCTTGAAGGCTGGATGTGATCGGCGATAAGCATTGAGCCTACTGGGAATATGATGCCTTGAACCCCTCCTATTAAGGCGAAAAAGCATGCGAGAATCAAGCTGTTTGGAGCGATTGTCAAGGAAAGAGAAAAAAGCGCTATCAACGCCGTGCTGACCATGGCAATCGTTTGCTTGCTAATCTTCCTGCCTCCAACTATTCTGCCAACAAAAAATCTTGTAGCCGTCGTTGCTACGTAGTATAAAACAAAAAGCGACGATACTGCCTCATTGGTCAGACCAAGCTTTGTTCTTGCGTATAATGGAAAGTAAGTCAAGATGATCCCGAAAAGGAAGAAAAAAGCGAAATTGCTGATAAACGCTGCCGCAAACATTCTATCGTGCAGTATTGCCGAGATTTTACGTCTCAAACGTTCCCTATCAACAACTACACCGACAATCTGCCAGCTTTCCTGAATTGCCGAAAGTTTTCTGTACAGAAAACCAGAAGCCAAGACTCCTATGAACCCCATGATGCCAGCAAAATGAAACGAGTCTGCAACACCGAATAGGGGAATAGATAAGGTGATGATGAGAGGTCCCGCTAGAAATCCTAAACTCAAGAATGCAGTATATGTCCCAACGCCTCTGTCTCGCTCAATGCTGGACACTGTTATAGCAGTTAAGATCAAAGCGGCGGTTCCGATAAATGCGTAAGCAAAACCCTGAACAGCACGCAAGATCAACAGCACAACGGCGTCTGTAGTTAGTGGGTAAATCATTGGACAAATGGAGTAGATAATAAAAGCTATGAAAAGAGAAGCTATAGTTTTCTTTCCGCCAGCAAAAACGCCCAGAACTAGCTTTGCCAGTGCAGAAGCGAGAAAAAACGTGGCGGTTATCATGCTAATCATCTCAATTGAAGCATTAGCCGTGTCTTTCAGGTAGACCGACAATATAGGTGCAATCACTGATGAGGATGCTATGTAACTGAAGCCTATTAGACACATGGTCAAGTGTGGTGTTAGTCTGGTTTTTCTCAAAGGTGTTTTCCTTCGTCAGGTTTTATCCAGCTAGCTTAGAATACCTGTAGAGAAAATCCCACCATTTTTCATCGCTGACTTTCTTGTCTTCGCAAACGAGCTTGTGTATGCGCATAGTTATAGCATGGTGTTTTTTCTCGTCACTTATTATTTCTTCAAGAATGAACCTTATTTGCTTGTCTTCGGCAAGATCCACGATTTCCTCGAATTTGTCAAGCATATTCTCTTCGATTTCAACATGTTTCTTAATAGCATCTCGAAACTCCTCGCTTTCCATTTTAGAGATTGCAGCTGAAGGAGAATCTAGCAGTAACAGGGCAGCTTGCAAAAGGTGATCATGCTTTGCAGAATCAAGGGCAAGCTGATAAAGCATGAGTTTAATCACCGGGTTGTCTGTTTTCCCAATCGACACATGCAGAAAACTTGCAGCCTTCTGTTCATCTTTGATGCGCTCTTCAATTATCTTCCTGAAATCTTGCTTGTTCAAACCTGCTCCTCACAGTGAAATAAGGTAACCAGCATATAAATCATCTCAAAACAGCTCAATTATTAAGCGATTATGAAAGTGTCAAGGAATAAGAGAGGATTGAAAGAGGCAGGCTCGGTGGGCACAGGGTTTCTGCAGGGCATAACTGAAAGCAAGCATAGCCTAGAATGGTGATGTTAGTCCAAGCTGTTTGGCGATTTTTCGAAGCTCTTCAATGACTTTCGAGTTCAGAGGCATCCCTGTCTTCGCATGTTTTTCTGCCATTTCAAACTCTTTCTCGCCGTGGATGTAAACCCGTGAAGCGCCAGCAGCCTTTGGCACATTCTTCAAACGGCGAATCAAGTCATCCATGTCTTGCTTGAACTCATCCTTCGGACGAAAAGCGTCAACACGCATTGCCCCAAAGAAGTGTCCCAACCCGGACGGAAGAGCCTTGCCATCTTTATCCTTTGGATACACACGATTAGCGTACAACGCACCAGAAATCACAGCACTGAAGATCTCCACACACAACGCCAAGCCGTATCCTTTGTGCCCGCCAGACTCTTCAGAAGCACCACCTAGAGGAAGAAGCCCACCGCCTAATCTGTTGATAATGTTGTTCAAGACTCTTGCAGGATCATCAGTAGCTTCACCAGTCTCATCAGTAGCCCAGTTTAAAGGCATATGCTTCTCTTGCCTAGCATAAACTTCGACCTTACCCCGAGTGACCGTGGCAGTCGACATGTCCAAAACATAAGGACGCTCATCGCCAGCAGGAATGGCAACCGCGATCGGATTGGTTCCCAAAATGGCGTTTCGCGCGAAAGTCGGTACGACAATTACCTCAGTGTTTGTGGTGCTGAACCCGATCATGTCCTCAGCTAAGGCTAACATTGCGTAGTGCCCGGCAATGCCATAATGATTGGAGTTTCTAACCGCAACAAACCCCACATGGTTTTCCCGAGCTTTAGAAATTGCCAACCGCATTGCATTATGGGAAATTGGCTGACCCAAGCCAGCGTCTCCGTCAATTGTTGCAGTCACTGGCGTTTCATGCACGACTCTAGGATTTGCCCGCGGACGCATCATCCCTTGCTGAAGCCCAGAAACATACCTGCTCAACCTTGCCATGCCATGCGAGTCGATTCCGCGCAAATCCGCCGCAACCAACACGTCAGCCGTAACCTCGGCATCCTCAGGCGGCACATCCAGCTTCTCCAAGACTTCAATACAGAACGCTTTTACAAAGTCAACTGGAAACAGGCGCTCCATAACCTCACCAATCCTGTCTCATGCTATGCCTGCAGTTGGTATAAAAGGCTAAGTGCCACAAGACGAGGATCAAGGAGACGTCTAGCGCCTGATTTCTCTTTCATAGATTTCAGAAACGAATTCCGCGATGGCGGGAGCTGCAGTCAAACCAGGAGACTCGATACCTACGAGGTTAATGAACCCGAATAAGCCATGGTCAGCCTCATGCCTAATCACAAAATCCCTAAACCCGTCCCTGGGTCCTTGCAGTTTCGGCCGGATTCCGGATGAATCAGCCTGTATACCGTACTTTTCAATGACAGGCAGAAATCTTTGCACGTCTTCTCGAAATTCCACCTCGCTCGATTCTACTTCATAATCGATCTTGTCAACATAGTAAGCGTTCGAACCCAGCTTGACTATTCCCATTAGGTCAGGCGTCAGGTGAATTCCCAATCCAGCGCCTTTAGGAACAGGGTAAACAAGCAGTTTGACAGGAGGCTTTCCTGCTATTCTGAAGTAGTCGCCCTTGCACAAGTGTAGCCTATAACGAAGCTTATCCACATCCAAACCAGCCATTGCCGCCACCTTGTCCGAATACAGACCTGCGCAGTTGACGACTGTGTCAGCTTTAACAGAAAAGTGTTCGCCCACGCTGATCCCGCTTACTTCGTAGCCATCATTCTGCTTCTCAATGCCCGTGACCTCTGTTTCAACCGCAAAGATTGCTCCGTGGTTCTGAGCCCTAGCATGAAAATGACCCATCAGCTCGTCAGGTTCAAGAATCCCAGTGGACGGCGAAAGCAGTGCCATCTCAACCTCAACATTAGGCTCCAACGTCTTGACCTGCTCTCTATCCAAGAATTTGAGATCTACCGCGCCGTTGGCTTCGCCTTGACGCATCAGCTTCTCCAACTCGCCGATTTCTTCGTCGCCGTTAGCAACCGTCAGTTTGCCCAATCTCTTATTGACAAGCCTGTGTTTTTCACAAAGCTCATAGAGCATTACATTGCCTTTCACGCAAAGCTTGGCCTTCAAAGTGCCGCTTGGATAGTGAATACCAGAATGGATAACCCCGCTGTTATGGCTGCTTGTCTCCTGCCCAAACCGTGTGTTCTTTTCAAAAACGTATACGCCTGCATTGTTTTCTGAGAGTCTTGCAGCAACAGCTAACCCGACCACGCCTGCGCCTACTATTACGATTTTTGCAGTTTCCATTTAGGCAGCGAATTACGCAAGCGGCTAATAAACCTTTAGAAAAGAAAACCGCATACTTCTCCAAATGCCTGAGACCACAGCAGCCAAGAAGGTTGAAGCAGTCAAGCTCAAAGGGGCATAGAAGAAAACCAGCAGGACAAGGCAGTTTCTCTAACTGTGAGAGACCTAACATACTGCATTGCCATATAGAAAAACAGTCCTACTGCAGGATGGACCAAGGTCTAGTCTAAGATTGACGGTAAGGCATATGATGCATCAGGTGGCAGGGCGGCCTTCCTGGAGACCTGTTTAGGCAACATAAGACTTTGTGTTCTGATTGCGAACCATGCTGTAGAATATTCGTCTTAATGTGATTTTGAGCGAAAAAAGAGCTTTTCGGCAGCAAAACTTTGTTTCTAGCGGCTATTTTAACCAACAAAACAATTAGCAACGATTCAAAACGATTATGAATTATTTTCTAGGCTGAATGGCGAAAAGAGCCGTAAAAACCTTTTTATTTGCCTAAGAAGACTATGAGGGCAAAGGTGAGATGGAGGCAAGTCATGTGAAACGATTGAGTTGTGTTTTGTCTTTAGTCGCTGTGGCCATTTTGATGTTTGCTTTTGTCGGGATGATGCCAGTTTCGGGTTCGCTTGAGCTTGTAGAAACGAGTACCGAGAGCATTGGAGACACTACTGTAGAATGGGCTTCGAGCTTCGAAGATTTGGATTATTCGGTTGGAGATAGTATTACTCTGATCGTTTGGTGGAACGTCTTGGAAGGCATGGCAGAATATGATAGCTTTGAGTTGAAAATGTTTTCACCTCGGTCTATCATAGATCGTGTGGAATGTGAGGTATACTCGATAGATGTGGACTTGGATACAAATACGGTGACTGTTGTGTTTGCATTCACGAACTGCCATTGGGATAGTGAGAGAGATGTGGAAATTGGAAACGCTCATTTCAAGCTTTACCTCAATGTTGACACAGATGGTGACGGTGTAACTGATAGTCTTGCGGGCTTTGGAGTAAACGTCCATGTTGAAGCTGAAGGAGGGTCTTACAGCAATCCGCCACCGTTCGGTGGACCGCCTGCATGGACACCTGGACCCCCTCATTGGGTTGGACCCTTGCCATTTTGATCTGCCAGAGCGCGAGATCGTGTAGAGATCGCTTTTTTCCACATAATCCACTATTTTTGTGAATTAGCAAAGTGTTAACATATTGGGTTTTTGAGAAGCTTTTCATCTTGTCAAATGTGCAGATCAAATATACGAGTTTTGAGAAAGTAACACACTCATTGAAGTTCTTTAAGGGTTTGTGAATTTCCAAGGTTCGCTGTGAGATATTTGCAGAAGGAGGAGTTGCTGGCAGAGAAGATGCGAGCAGCATTTCAGAGGATGCGAGCACGGGACTTGCATGGCCTTTACTTGCTCTCAGGAAGACTGTTTGATAGAGATCGGGTGAGAAGGCTTGTCGTTGTTAAGTGTCGGAATGCTCGAGCCTTTCAATCCTGATGCGCTTCTGAGCAGCATATCTGGGGGTCAGTATGACTGGGATGATCTTCAACGATTGGTGAGGAGAGGCGATTTGCCTTCTCAAGAGCTTGTTATCAGAAAGGTGACGAGTGAATATGCCTTTCTTAAAGACTTGGACAGTAATCTGCTTAGAGTCGTCAATGACTTTAAGGTTCACAAAGAGAAAGAGCTGGTTGCAGGGATTCTGGAAACAAAGAAGGTTGTCTAATTAGCGTAGTTGCCGATATATCGGTAACGCTTGGGGTTTAAATAGCTTACCGATATATTTGCATCGTTACTTTGCGGACCGCTGCTTTTTGCTTAGCCTATGACTATAGGCTCGGAGCCTATCCCTCTATAGGTTTTTCTCGGGATTGAGTTTATTATTCTGTGTTTTGTGATTGTTTGTGTTGGAGGTTTGTGCAGGGTGGATTTGGAGGAGATGAAGCGGGAGATTGAGGCGCTTGTTGTGGCTAAGGGCTTTTATAACAGTCGGGAGGATGTTGCGAAGAAGCTTCTTTTTGCGTTTATCGAGCTGGGAGAAGCAGCCGACGCTTGGAAGAAAGGGCTAGGCGAAGAGACGGTTGCTGAGGAGCTAGTTGACGCGATTTTTTACGTGTTGGACGCTAGCCGGCTTGCATGTCCATCAGTAAACATGGATGAAATGTTCAACAAAAAACTGGAGAAGAACAAGAAGAGGCCATATCAGTACGGAGAAGGACACAGACAAACAAACACAGAATAACAAGATAAGAACACAGATTGGCGTTTCAGTTCGTATTTTGCATCCTTTAATTCCCTGTTAAGGGGATCTTCCCATGAATCATCAGCTTGCAGGATTGAGCACCAAAAGATTTTTTCTTTTGAGCACCGAAAACAAGCTTCACGGCTGAAAGGTTGGATAGCAGCCTTGGCGCAATCGTGAAAAGCGTGGGCGGCTTGGGCTGTAAGTAGTAGAAGCTCCGAAATCACGAACCACCACTACTCTTAAGCTGAAACTCTCTAGGGCTTTTAGCGAGGCTTGGGTTGAAAGAACAAAAAAAGCCGCACGCGAAGTTTTTTTCTTCTTTCAGCTTGGAAACTGCCCTAGGAAGCGCAAAAGAAGCCCTCGTAATGATCGATCGATACCTGCAAACTCATCGACAGGCTTTGAATACGTACGCTACAGCGACAAGGACGAAGTGGCTATATACAGGAAAAGAAAATAGTAGACTAACTCATGGGCCGGTAGTCTAGCTCGGTTAGGACATCTGCTTGACGTGCAGAAGGTCGCCGGTTCGAATCCGGTCCGGCCCACTCACAATCTTGATCAGTGCTTGTTTCGCTGTTGTCCACGGGGTTAAACGTTGAATATTGTGTTAACAAGTGTTTTATGTGGTTTTCAAAGGTTTTGCTGAGGTTGAAGCCTAGTTCTCGCGTCTTTTTGACTAATTCCTTATCCAAGTATAAGACAACATTTCGTTTGTTGCTCAACTTACATTTGCACTCGGGCGGATGCGAATGCACTTTCAATGTTATAAGTCTGTTGATTGACGAATCGAATGTGCAGAAGCTGAAGGAGAGGTTGAGAGGAGGCGCTTAAGCCTGGCTTCCTGCACATGAAACCGCTTCATCTCCTCCACCAGCGCTTGACTCACTGTGACCACGACATGCAGCTTAGTGTTCAGCGGCACTTCAAACTCGCTGCTCACGTTATTAGGCATGTTAACCCGTCTCCTACTGTCTTCAGCTGCCCACCTCACAGCGCTTAGCCCT
>CAZGNE010000019.1:0-19672 GCA_964527165.1 uncultured Candidatus Bathyarchaeia archaeon | reverse complement strand
GGTCCAGCGGTAGAATTGGCTGCGCCTGGAGTAAGCATACTTTCAACATATCTAGACGCTGGATACACTACTTTGAGTGGAACTTCAATGGCGTGTCCACACGTGTCAGGCGTTGCTGCTCTCATCTGGTATAAAGATTCCAGTCTAACTAACAAAGACGTGAGAAGCATACTTCAGAACACTGCCACAGATCTGGGCGACGAAGGCAGAGACACCAAATATGGCTATGGTTTGGTCAACGCAGAAAAAGCCTGTGGGGAACAAGCACCGCCGCCCGAGGAAGGAAAAATGCATGTTGGCGACATTTCTATGTGGTACGTGAAGCGAGGACCATGGTACACAGTTTACACGAAAGTTTCAATATTGGATGCGAACAATCAAGCGGTCTCAGGCGCCACTGTGTACGTAGATACCGCTTTGCCAGATGGGTCTATCCAGAAATTCAGCGGAACAACTGGTTCGGATGGAACTGTGACTTTCAGTTTGAAATCGAAACTTACTGGAACCTACACGTCTACGGTTACAAACGTGGTCAAAGATGGGATGACTTATGACTCGGCAAGCAACGTCGAAACAAGTGAATCATTGACCGTACCTTAATCCCTCTTTTTTTTAGTGCAAGATCTCACTTTGGATGTTTAGCAACTTAGCTTGGCAAGTGTTCTTTCCAGAAATTTCCTATCAGGTTAACACATTCTATTGGATTGTCTGCTGCTTTGATTTCTTTCTGGAAATACTTTGGAAGCTGTTGTTTGATGCTTGGGTGTGTAACACGTCCGTCCAAGATTGTTATGCACCCTTTGTCGTAGACTGATCGATGGACACGTCCACAAGTTTGAATTAGCCGGAGAATTGCAGGAGCCAAATAAGCATATGTTCTGCCGCTTTGAGGAAATTGATGTTCGAGATATGTAATCAAGGCTTTTTGATAGATGTTCCATGTGGCATAAGGCAATCCTACTGCAACAACGCAGGTCAGAATGTTGTTAGGGTAATCGATTCCTTCACTGAATTTGCCTCCCATTACGCCCAGTAACATGTTGTCTGAGCTTCGGGTCATTTGTTCGATTACTTCGTTTCTTCTAGTCTTGGGAAGTTCTACGATCATTTTTCTATTTGTTTTTATGAATGGCAGAACCTTGTGCATTAGCCCGTAGCTTGTGAAGAAGACGGCCATATTGCCTTGATTTGCGTCGGAAATCGCTTCAATGTAATCTCTCCATTTATCGAGCATTTCGCTGTTTCTTCTTTTGAATTCAGATGACACGTCTCTGGCGACGAGTATGAGTCTGTTCTCAGGAGGAAAGGGGGAGTCAAACTCTTTTAGACAAATGCTGTTGGGTTCGCTAAGCGTCAAATCTCTATACACTTCAGGAGGAGAGAGGAATCCGCTCATGAGGATGCATCCTCGCGCTGTTCTTAAAACAGGATTCGTCACATCTCTTCCGTCGAAGCATCTGACTTCCAAGGCAATTCTGTTTTTCTGATCCTTTTCTATTAGATGCATATGTGCCATTCCATCGTTTTTTAGAAAATTTTCTATAAATGTGCCTATGCGATGATTGTAGCTAAGAACGCTCTCTGAGCCTGATTCGAGTCTCTTTTCTTTCACAAATTCACCGTACTCTTGAAGGGTTTCTGCAGCCTTAAGACCTGGGACTCCGCTTCGGGCGAGAAACAAGTCGCTAATCTCTTGCGGGCTGATCTGTTGGAGTTGCTCACTTTTCAGATTTCGCTGACCATGTTCGAAGACCTGCTCGGTCAACATGTCCAGATATTCTCGAACAGAAGAGAATGTATCGTTTTTGAATTTTTCAGTTTCTTCAAATGCCATTTCCAAAGTGTGCCTTGTCAGTTTGTCGGAAAGCAACTCTCTCGCAAAGGAGGGGAGATTGTGGGCTTCATCTACAATGAGATAGATTTGGGAGAAGTCTACGTTTAGACTCTTCAGTAGCGTGTTTCTGATTTTGGGATCAAAGACGTAGTGATAAGTCCCAAGAAAAACATTGATTCGATGAAGTATCTTTTTCAGTGCTTCGTATGCACAAAATCCTCGTCTAGACATCAACCAGACTGCTTCCATTGGAGAAAGAATTCTCTGAGCACATTCTAAAGCTAGTTCTTCAGCCTCTTTCTTCGCCTTGATGTTGTTCCAATAGAACTTGCAGAAGGGCTTGGTGGAGGATTCGCAGTTATCTCTCAGCTTCTTGCATTTCTCGAAAAAATCAAAATGGGAAAAGCTTTCTTTTGTCCCCAATGGACACATGTCCTGTTTACCGAAGAACGATACTGCAAAAAGATTTCTCGACAGTGCCTTCAATTCTTTAAGGTAAATATGCAACTGGCTTCTAGTTCTAAAACAGATGATCAGCTTGTTCTCTTCAAGCAAAGGCAGAACAGCAAGCAGTGATGCCAAAGATTTGCCAATTCCGCAGGGGGCACTTCCTAAGAAAATCTCATGACTCTTTAAGGCGTTAGTTGCCTCGCTGACAAACTTCATCTGTTCCTTTCGTAGCTCATAGTTCTTAGGAAGTATACCTTTCCTCGTGGCTTCACTTTTCACATCTTTGCGGATTTCTTTCAAGAACTTCCCCACTTTGCTTTCAAGCATTAGATAGGTTCCGCACTCACGACAAAACCGGCTCTCCCAATATTCCTCATTAGAATAGGTCATTCCGCAGTTTCGACAAGCATAGATTTGAGGCAACTTTTTCCCTTGCCCTAATCTAGCCTTCCAGATAACTTATGTTTTGTTACTTGTTTCCATGTTAATTCGAACTCAGCCCGCGCTTAAGCTAATAAAGACAGTTTTTGATAGACAGAGACATGAAATCTGTTTCGGTGCTTGGCACTCTTCACAATTATCATCAAACTAAGTTCAGAAAGATATTCTCTTTAAAAGATCTAAAAAGAATTTTGAGGGTAATTGAACCGGAATATGTGGTAGCGGAGCTGGTGCCTGACTGGAAGCAGCGTTACGGTGACCACGAAAATTTGCCAGATTTCAAGATGGAGTACAGAGAGGCCATAATTCCATTATCTAAAGAACTTGGTTACGAAGTGATTCCTGTGGATGTGGGTTCACTTCTTTATGCTGAAAAGATCACAGAATGGGAGACCGACAGAAGGAGCTTGTTGAGTATAGAGAGGTAAAAATGAAAATTCTTGAAGATGTGCAAAACCTAATAGTGTTTGACTCTTTGCCCAGGCTTTTCAGAAACGCAAAGGAGTTAAACTCTCAGGCTTGTAATGACATAACTGAGGGGTTAAAGCTTGTTGAGAGTTTCTGGTTTTTTCGAAACGATCCTCAATATGATTTATGGGAAAAACATAATGGTGAAAACTACAAACAGATAATGAACACTATTGATGGGAATGATGCAAATCGGTTCCTCATTACATTCGGTTTAATGCATAAGTATTGGTTTGAAAACAAGCTAAGAAACGAAAAAAGAGTTAGATTTGAACCTGTCTATGAAAAACTCTAGCCTACACAGGCTAATTATTGTTAGTGCCATACCAGAAAAAAGGAGATTTTGCCACATGAAAGCAGGGGTAGATGAGCAAGTTTTAGCTTTTTCAAGCAGATTTAGCCTCTTTAGTGTGCGCGCTCTAACCGATGTATTGGGCGACCCCGATGATCAAAGCATTCAACAGGCTTCAGAAACAAGCTTTCTCGATCTCAGATTTTCACTAGTCGTCTAAGCGTGTACAATGTGCATCAGGTGAGAAAAAAGTCATAGTCTGATCTCCTTGTCTAGCCAAGGGATTTTCTTTTCTCTATGTCTCCAGAATACATCTGTGAAAATGTAATGAAAAGCTAGTCCCTTCCATTTCCCGTATCTCTTTTCAAACTCTTCAGTGATTTCTTCAGCAGGAACTAGTTCGTTTTTGAACATCACTTTTGAAAGAATTTTTTGCTCCCATAGCTTACCTCTCAAGTCAAAAACATCATATCTTCTCAGGTATCCACCGAGTATGTTTTGTGCTGTTGCTGGACCTACTCCGTAGAGTTTCATCAACTCTTTCTTGGCGTCTTCAGTGTTCATTTTTCTTATTTTTGATTCGTCTATCTGGCCCTTAGCAAAGGCTTCTGAAATGCGTTTTATCATTTTTGCTCTATAGCCAACCTTTAAAGTTCTCAGCTCTTCCTCGCTTATCTCCTCAAGATCTCCAGGACTCCAATAGGCCAACAGTACTCTGTTGTCAAACCTCAGTTTTGTGCCATAAGCATTAAACAGATTGTTAATCATTTGAACTGTTCTTCTGACCGTGGCATTCTGTAGAACTATAGAAATGATCAAAAGCTCGTAGAGGGAATTTGTGCAATTGTTTCTCATGCCTTGTAACTTTTTAAACGCTGATTTGAGAAATCTGTCGTTTCTGAATCTGACGAAAAATTCGGAAATGTCCTCTTCGAAACCGTATCTCCAAGTCACTTCCTTTACAATCTCCTCAATCTCCTTGTCTGGAATTCTCGTTTTGGAGTAAATAGTCAATTTTACTACCGGTTCAGAGGCTACGCCTTTGTTCTCCATCCTTAATCCTAGCAGTTTTCCTTCGAAATTTAAGGTCTGCCATATGAAGTTTGGCTGCCACTCAAAGTCAGGTGCTGGAAAATAATGAGGAACATAAACTGTGCTGTCAAAATCAAAAGGAGGAACTGGCTTGAAGATTCTTTCAAAGGGCTTCATCACCATTAATACCTCTGTAATCATATGATATTGGAATAAATACGGTTATAACTGAATCTAGATGTGAACTAGTATGCGGACTTGAACCGATGACTTGGATCGAGATCCAGACCTATCCCCGAGCTTTGCGGTCTTTCGTCAAAAACCTTATATTTGAAACAGGCGTTTCATCTTCATTCTTCATAATTTGCCAATTCGGAGGTTGTTCCTGAACCATGGCTGTTTTCAGAAAGGCAGATCAGAAGGACGTTCGAGTTCTCAGCAAAAAACTCTTGATGCATTTAAAAGACAAGAACAGCCAAGTTTACCAAGATAACGTTGCCAAGTTCGGCATCCCCGAAGATCACGTTAAAAAGGCTCTTGCAGAAGAAACGTTGTTAAAAGCAGCCGCCACGGGGAAAACAACGTTCTACTTAGCTCTCAAAAACAACGAAATCATAGGCTTCGCCCAAACCATACAGCAAGATGAGAACACAGCTGAACTAGACCGTATCATAATCTTTCCACAACATACAAGAGAAGGCATCGGCACTCAACTGCTACGTTCGGTTCTCATAGATCAAGAACAAAAAGGAGTCAACAACATCATCGTAAACACTGGAAAAGAGGAAAGCCACGCAAGACGATTCTACGAGAAAAACGGCTTCAAACAAATAGAAGAAGCGACAATACAAACCCCATGGGGGAAAAAACTGACACTAATCACCTACCAGCTTACTTTAAAACACTGATAATTCAAGAATTTAGCGTGCACGCTTTCGCTTATTCTTCAAATCGTCAAAGACAAGTGAGCCTTCGTTTGTATTAGAAATCGGCAGACCTTGATCAGGTGAGCAAGCTTCTCTAGGCTAAGGTGCTTCACTTCATTCTTGTTCTGTTTCTGCTCATATGGTCGGTGATGGCTGAAGGTTTCATTGCCAGATACTTTCAAATGGTTTGCTTGATGAATGGTTTGAAATACACCTACTTTCCAGAGGATTATGAGAAGCAACTACCGAATAAAGAGCCAGCTGAAGCAATGATTTGAGGTCTTGAACACTGACAAGCGAACGCCCATCTTCTTGTTCTTGGCAATGACTGGGTTAAGATGTTCAGAAGCTTCGAGTTTGACGATGGACGACGGGGACTTGAATAAAATGTGTTATGGCTAATCGTGACAATAGAACGAAAAGAACTGAAATCACATTCCAAAATGGAGAATGCAAGACATGTCTGAAGGACTATCCAGCTTTAAGAACAGATGATGATCCTTGAAGGCATAATTTGAGAATGCTTCTTGCAAGGAAAAATGGAGGGCGTTTGCTACATTATCCGAATTGCATACAGCAAGAAGTATTCAGCAAATAGTAATGATATGGTGTTCATCAGTTTTATGAGAACATTTAACGAAGGACCAGCCGCATCCTTTAATGGGTCTCCAACTGTGTCACCGATAATTGCCGCGGCGTGTGCAGGTGTGCCTTTGCCACCGAGATTGCCTGCTTCGATGTATTTCTTTGCATTATCCCACATGTTCCCTGCATTAGCCATCAATATTGCGAGGATTAGTCCGCTTACGATGCTGCCTGCGAGCAAACCTCCAAGAGCCTCGATGCCGAAGAGAATCCCAACGACTATTGGCGCAACTATTGCTAGAATTACCGGATAGGTCATCTCTCTGAGTGCAGTACGAGTGCTAATGTCAATACATCTAGCATGGTTTGGTTTGGCTTTTCCCTCAATTAAACCTGGAATTTCAATGAACTGCTTTCTGACTTCTTCAACCATTTCAAATGCGCCTTTTCCTACCGATTGTAAGATGACGCTGCTCAGAATGAAGGGCAGTGCTCCGCCAATGAGCAAGCCAACTACAACTCTTGCCTCTGTGATGCTTATGACCTCAAGTCCCAGGATGGCAAAGAAAGCAGTGAACAACGCTAGTTCTGCAAGTGCTGCGTCGCTAATGGCAAACGCTTTGCATATGGATTTGGTTGTGTTGCCTACAGAATCAAGCTTGTCCGTTATCACCCTTGTTTCTGGACCCAGATTCGCCATTTCTGCAATTCCACTAGCGTTATCCGTGATGGGTCCATAGGAGTCCATTGCCACTATCAGGCCAGTCAGGGCGTGCATACCAATGACGGCAATGGATATCCCGTATATTCCAACAAGTTGAAAAGCTATGAAGATTGTTGCGCAAATAGCTATAACTACGGGCGCTGCGCTCATCATGCCTGTCGCTAACCCACCAATAATACTAAGCGCTGGTCCGCTTTGAGCCATTCGCGCAATTCTTTGCGTCGGTCCTCTGTCATAAGAGGTGTAGTATTGATTAGCTAATCCGATTATGACTGCTACTAGTATCCCTGAGAGCATCGGAAAGAACAGCTTCAGATCACCCATCATGTACTGCGCCAAAAAATAGAAAGAAACAATTGCAAAAATGCTGGTGACAAATATCCCTTTATTAATGGCTTGGGAGGGGTTGCTTTTTGTCCTCACCGCAAGACATCCAATGATAGTGGCAAAAATCCCAACGGCGCACATTATTAAAGGTAATATTATACCCTCTTTTCCGTAAGGGCTTAACGGTGTGGAGCCCACGATCATAGCAGCGATGAGAGCAGCTACGTAAGACTGAAACAAATCAGACCCCATGCCTGCTACATCACCAACGTTATCCCCAACAGCATCTGCTATCACTGCCGCATTTCGCGGATCATCTTCAGCTAGACCCCGCTCTACCTTCCCGACCAAATCTGCACCAATGTCTGCTGCCTTTGTGTAAATTCCACCGCCCACCCTGGCAAATAATGCCATTACGCTTGACCCAAAACCAGCTCCGACAAACAAGATAGGAGTTGGATTCAAATAATACAAAGTGGCTACACACACTAAACCTAGACTCACGACAGACAAACCCATCGTCGCCCCGCCCATGAAAGCGATGTTAAACGAATTGCCAAGACTATTTCTTGCAGCATTAGCTGTTCTTACATTTGCTTTAACTGAGATGCTCATCCCTATGTATCCAGCTAATGCAGTGGTGACTGCTCCTAGAACAAAAGCCAAAACATCAAAAGGACTCAGAAGAACGGTTATAACACTTGCCAAGATTATGATTAGAACTGCAACTGTGAAATACTGCCTTTTCAGAAATGTCTTTGACCCTTCAAGGATGGCAGCAGAAACCTCCTTCATAGCCTCGGTTCCACTTTCTTTCTTAAGAATACTCCATATCAAGTAGACTACGAAGAATGAAGCACAAAAAACAGAAACTGGAACAAGTAACAGCAGATCCATGACGTCACCTTTATTCTAACTTGGAATATTTAGTCTAGTGTTATCTATATAATAAGTAATTCCATTTTCTGGTCATATCATGCTTTCTGCTTCACCAAGTCCACTCCGAACGCGGGCTTGCAGACGACTGTTAAGTGAGTAAGCTCCATCATCTTAGTGCCCACACCCTTTTGTTCTGTTCAATGTATATCCAATAATGTAAATCTAGGATTGAGGTTGAAGTTATAGCAAATTGAGGCTTCTGCATATTGAAGGCGTCAGGATCTTGAGAGTTGTTCAATGACCAATGGCTGTTACGGGCTTGAATCAGCCGTCTCGTCAATGCAGAATAATGCTGAAAGAGTCCTGAGTTGATACTAAGGCTGGAAAAAGGATGCTGTTACTCTGGATAGAGTTTAGATAGTGTCCGCTCTCTCAGAATGCTGGCTGTTCAACATAACATAAAGATTGTTGTGCAGGTAGCCTACACGTGTTTGCATTGTTATTTTAGCCGATGTTGTCGCTTTAGACGCTCAGTTAGGTCAACGCACTGTTTCTTTCGGCTCTGAAGCTGCCGAACACTCTTCGTAGCCAGTGGGCAAAAGAGGCTGTCTTCAGAACATGGTCAGTAGTAGCTGATTTTCTCAGGTTTTCAAGTAGTGGAAGATTTTGCAAGAACTTTCGACCTTGATCTTATAGCCTCAGATCTGTTTGTTTCATGATGCCTATCTTTCGGGTACGGCATCGCCGGAAATGTAAACTTGTAAGCTTCGGTGACGGCGATCAATAACTCTTTTTTCTTTTTTTTGAAGAATTCATAATATTTAGTAGTTGTTCACAAGTGTTTTATTTCGCTATGTTATAGAACGAGTCTCAATCTTGATTTGTCTATATGTGAGGATCTGTGGTTGTCTGTTTGGGCTTTCGCTGGGCTTTGGTTTGAAGCCATTCATGAAACTTTAGGTTCTTTAGGAAAATCTGCGAAGCAGCTGATTATTTTCTGCTTGAAGAAAGCATCATTTCTGATTGCGACAAAAGAGAGACTAGGCTTCACGCGGGGAGCAATAAAAGCAGGAAGGGTAGTCTATAATGAAAGGTAGCACTAAAGTCTTGATGGCGTCTATTTTTGTTGGCTCAGCAATTTGGCTTGCTGAAGCTTTTGTGGGTTTCTTTTTCAATGAGGGCGAGCTCTTAGACTTACTGTTATTTGTTTCCCCCCACGAGTTACATCATCGAACGTTAACTTTGGCTGTGTTTTTGTTTTTTGGTGTTATTCTTTCACGGTTTGTCGACAGAATAGAAGAAGCAAAACAAAAAGCATTGAACGCTCAGCATCTTCTAGGAGACGCTTTTGAAGCGATTACTGATGGTGTTTCGATGCTTAGTTGCGACTTAAGGATCGTTAAAGTCAACGAGTTTATGAAGCAAAAATACGGTGAGGATATCGAAGGAAAACAATGTTATGCGGTTTACCAAAATCGAAGTTCAGTATGTCCATGGTGTCCGTCCGTGAAGGTGCTAGAAACAGGACGACCTCATTCTAGCCTTGTTCCAGGTCCTGGTGGAGAAGGCTCAAACCGGTGGATGGAAATTTTTGTGTATCCATTAAGAGACGTTAGCGGCAAAATCTATGGTATGTTAGAACATGTTAAGGACATTACCGCACAAAAATGGATGGAACAATCAGTAAAAGAGAACGAGGCTTGTTTGCAACAAATCACCGATAACATGCAGGATCTGATCGTCCAAATCGACACAAAGGGTTTGTTCAAGTATGTCAGTCCGTCACATAAGCGTGTGCTTGGATACGAGCCTGAACATATGCTTGGCAAGTCTGCTTTTGACTTTGTACATCCAGAGGATATAGCCATTATAAAAGATGGCATTAGACGAGCAAGGGAGACAAGATATTTCAGGAGAACAGAGTTTCGTTTCAGACATGCCGATGGCGACTATTTATGGTTAGAATGCATCGGCAGTTTACTACTTGGTGAGGGTGGCAAGCCGATTGGAGTTGTTTTTAGTGCCCGTGACGTTAGTGACAGAAAAAATATTGAACAGAAACTTGAAAGCACTATTTCAGTTTTGAACGCTGCGATCGAATCAACCGCAGACGGTCTTCTTATTGTGAACAAAGAGGGAAAAGTAACTGGATATAACCGAAAATTTGCTGAAATGTGGCGAATTCCCAACTCTCTTCTTAAATCAAGAGACGACAGCAAATTGCTAGGTTATGTTCTGAACCAGCTGAAGAATCCAGAAGCATTCCTCGCAAAAGTGAAAAAATTATATGCACAACCTGATGCTGAGAGCTATGACACGTTGGAGTTCAAGGACGGACGAGTTTTTGAGCGCTATTCAAAACCTCAAAAGATCAAAGGAAATAACGTTGGAAGAGTGTGGAGTTTCCGAGATGTTACAGAGAGAAGACGTTATGAAGAACAGCTTGCCGCCCTAAATGCTTGCGGCAGAAAATTAAATGTTGCCGATAGTTTTCTAGAGATTTACGAATCGACCTTAGATGCCATGGAAAAGATGCTGGGTTTTGAACATGCTGCTTTTATGGCCGTAGAAAAAGGCAACCTGAAAATCGCATGTCAACGAGGACATCCAGAACCTTTGAATTTGCAGCTACCTTTGAATGGAACGAAAAAAGGCTTAACTGTTAAAGCTGTGACAAGTTGCAAACCAGTTCTTATAGACGACACCACAAAAGACGAAGACTATGTCGAAGGCATGCCCGGCATCAAATCAGAATTGGCAGTCCCTGTTGAAATAGAAGGCAAGATAGTAGGAGTGCTAGACGTAGAAAGTAAACTGAAAGGAGCGTTTGACGAGCAAGATCAAAATCTGCTTCAAACATTGGCTTCACATGTAGCCACCGCGTTCAGCAACCTTGAAAAACGAAAAGAGCTTGAAAAACGTTCCAACCAATTTGCTTCTTTGCTGAAAAGTTCCGCAGAGATGATTAAGACTACAGATTTGCATAAAAGGCTTGAGACGATTGCAGAGGCAACCCATAGACTGGGATGGCGAAGAGTAGTCCTTTCCGTAAGGAACAAGGATCTAGACATAGAGCAGCCAGAAGACATAGTAACTGTAGGTCTAAGCGAAAAAGAAAGAAAACACATGTGGGATAACAGAAAATCGGGAAAAGAGTGGCGAGAACGCTTAAGCTCAGATTTTCAACGCTTCAAGATAGGTGAATTCTATCATCTCCCATGGAGTGACCCTTGGGTCAGAGAACATTTCAGTGAAGGCACTATTCCAAGCAATCTGTCCCAAGAGGAAATGGTTGATTGGGATCCACAGGATTTGCTTTATGCGCCATTACGACTTGCCGACGGATGCATCGTAGGAATAGTAAGCATTGATGATCCTATGGATGGAAAGAGACCGACAAAAGAGTCCTTGACACCACTAGAGATGTTTCTACATCAAGCAGCAGTCGCCATTGAAAATGCAAGGTTGATGCAACAAGTTGAGGAATATACTTTGCATTTGGAAGAAAAGGTTGAGGAAAGAACAAGGGAACTAGAGAATGCACAAAAAAGACTTCTCAAGTCCGAAAGGTTAGCTGCCATTGGCCAACTGGCAGGCATGGTGGGACATGACTTGCGCAATCCATTGCAGGGAATTGCTGGCGCAGCCTATTATCTAAGAACGAAACTGACCTCTGTTGTAGACGAGACGTCCAAGGAGATGCTTAAAGTTATTGAAAAAGACATTCAACGCTCCAATAAGATCATCAATGACCTTTTGGAATACTCGCGAGAAATGAAACTAGATTTGACGGAAACTAGCCCGAAGTCCTTGCTAAGTGAAATATTGCCTCAAGTTGAAACCTCTAAATGCATCAAGATAGTTGATGTGACTCGAAGAGCTCCGAAGATCAAAGTTGACATAGAAAAAATGCGCAGGGTCTTCAGTAACTTGATTAAGAACGCGGTTGATGCGATGCCGAAAGGCGGAACGTTAACAATAAGGAGCAGAAAAACTGGAGACTGTCTAGCCATCAGTTTTGCAGACACGGGAATTGGCATGTCAAAAAGAACATTAAGCAACCTTTGGACCCCACTTTTTACTACCAAAGCCAGAGGAATGGGGTTTGGCTTGGCGATCTGCAAACGCATAATAGAGGCCCACGGCGGCAAAATCTCTGTAGAAACCGCTCCTCATAAAGGATCAACCTTCACAGTAACAATTCCAATTAGCCCCGAAATCGAAGCAGAGGAAAGAGAAAAAATCTGGCTAAACGTGCCAGAATCACTGTTGTCGAAAACGTCTAAAACATAGGAAAACGGCTGTCATGCTTAATGGATGAGAATATGCAGCTTGAATAGGTGAGGACATAGCCGCAGTAGCTGAGGCTCCTTTGTACGTGCTGAAGCTTCGGCTTGACTAAGAACACGATCTTCACAATTGGCTAGAGCAACGCTTGAAGGATTTGAATGCGTAAGAAATCGATATATTTTTAACATTAGGTTTTTACCAGTTTTACGAGTTTTTCTCTTCCTCGCTTTTTTCTAGTGATTACTCCTTTGTTCTCCATGTTTTTTAGAAGCTCGCTGGTTTTCGATGTTGAAAATCCATAGTGTTTGGCTATGAGCGATTGATATAACTGTCCGCCTGCGGACTTGAGTAGTTTGACGACTTTTTCTTCGTCATTCTCCATTTTCTCTCGAGTAGCTTGGAGTAGAGAACGTTCGCCGTCTCGTTTTTTCTTTTTTCTAAACTTGAAATAGAGTCCAGTGGTTGCTCCTGCGGCTGCTAGCAGAATGATGATGAGAGGCAAGTATTGCTGCAAGGTTTCCACCGCGCTTGGCGTTTTTTCTTGTAGAATGAGAGTTGGTTGACCAGCGCCGAAGTTTCTGCGGCCTTCCCATATTAATGTTCGATCAGCATATCTTGAAACGTCTGGTTGTGGAGATACGGCTTCTATGGAATATTCTGTTGGATATTGGATGATCAACACGTCGTCTCGGTAGAGGTAGAAACCTCCTTCGAACACGTCTCCTAGTGTTATTTGTTTGTCTCGAGGTTCTGCAAATCCTATCCAGTCGTATTGGTATTTTATGATGCCATAAGAGGAGAGGGCTGGAGCCGTTTCAAGGAGGTCGATTGTTATTTTGAAGTTCACAGCGCTCATACTTCTGCCTGTGATTATGCTTGCTCTTTCTACAAGGCTGCACGTCTTATTGATAAACTCTGCTAGATGCATGTCTCGTTGAGTTTCGAATTCTGATTTGTACTGTTGAAAAATGGTTACGTCCTCTTCAGTCTTCAGAAGAAAACGGTGTTCAATCACCCACCTTCCTAAACCGTCTGCTTGCAGCTCGATCTTTAGCGTGGTTTCTGGAAGTTGATTTTGGCACGATACTGTCCTCAAAGGGGCGAGAAAGATGAGAATCAGGAAGAAAAAGAGCACTGTTTCTGTTTTCGATTCCATTGCACACGACCAACATGCTTCTTCGTGTTGCCTATTTAACAATTATGAAAACAAAATATGGATGTTATATATAGCTGTCTCGTCACACTCGTGTTGCCGTGTTCGGCACTTTTCAGTTTTTCATCTACCTGGCGGCCCTGGAGTCTCCGGCGGCTGTGGAACATCTGGTATTTCGGGCTCTTCGACAGGGTATTCTGGAAGCGGAGGGATTTCCACCCAGCCGGGTATTCCTGGGTTTTCAGGTATCTCTGGAACAGGAAGATCACGGTTCCTCATTTCTTCAGCGATTGACTTTCCTATTGAGGCCATTTCCTCTGCGAATTCTTGAAGATCGTCAACTAGTTGGTCTGCACGTTCTTCGAGGTCTCCTGCCAAGTCTTCTCCTAATCCCTGCAGTTTTGTTCCAAGTTCTCCCATTCTTCTCGCAGTGCTAGCTAACTCAGCTGCTAGAGCTTTCATCTCCATCGCAAACGTCTCATCATCTATATCTCCAGCTTCTAACTCTGCAATTAATTCTTCGCGCTGTTGATTTACTTCGTCGATTTTAACTCTGAGGGTACCATTTACATACTCGTCTATTATGCTGAGTTTTGCTTCAGTGTTGTTTGCTACACTGAATTTGGTGTCAAGAATAAACTTTTCGATGATGCTTTGATGGCTTTTCATAACTTCACGAAATGTTTCTGCTACTTCTTTGCCGAGTCCTTCTTCGTGATTCTGCGCATTTATTAATGTGGAAACAGAGCCATATGTCAGCATAGCTGAAATTGTGACGAGCAGCAACAAGCGCTTAATCCTTACATTCATTCCATCTCAACCTCTTTTAATCTCTGATACACAAGGTGCAAAACCAAAATAAAAGCCTTTTTCCATTCGGTTTCATCCTAAATCCTCCATAATGGCTCTTTTTCTTTCTAAATCCTTCAAAACCTGTTGTATTCTTCCGCAAAGCTATTTTCAAGCATTTTCTTGGAGAACGCCTTCGAAGAGGAAATGTTTAAACAGCTAAGTCTTCCTCAGCTGCGGTTGTTGCAGAAGACGGTTGACAATGCTTAACCAGTTGCACTTGTAAAGAACATTTTCGGCAACACCAACATAAAACAATAAGACGAGGATAAACGACTAACCGTTAGCTATCTACGTCAGAGAAAAGCTCGACTACACATGGCGGCGTTAATAGGCTTGAGGAGTTATTCTAATAACAGTCAACGTTTTTTTGGGGTGTTCGTTGTAGCCTTGTGGAGAGACGGTGACTTGGCGAGGCCTCAGTTGTTAATTAGGATTCAAGAAGTGCGGGTGCGCAGGCAGGTAGTTGGAGGTTGAAGCATGTAAAAGGTTTTCAAGCATTAAGGAGGTGTTTATATGCTCGACACATGTTGATATATGTTTAAAAGAGACACCAGCTATTATGTTTTTTAGTAGAGGTGAAAGATATGAAGTGTAAACCTCGGCTAAGTGTCCTTCTGATGATGCTTGTCCTTTCTTTCGGTAGTTTTAGCTACGGGTTTTTATCATTAGACGCCAATGCAGCCAAGGTCGAGGTTATTATAGGCTTCGTCGACTATCTGGACGTCGCATTAATTAGACAGCATGGAGGCGAAATTCAACATAATTATACACTAATTAATGCTGTGCTGGCTACTATGCCTAGAGTAGCTGTAGAACCATTAAGCAGAAACTCGAATGTTGCATATATTCACGAAAACAGTAGAGTGGAAATCTTTGGGCAAGTCACCCCTTGGGGGGTCGAACGAGTAGAGGCGCCTGAAGTATGGCCCAAAACAAAAGGCAACAGCATAAAAATAGCAATTCTCGACACTGGCGTTAGTTTCCATGAAGACTTGCAGATCTATGGAGGATACGATTTCGTTAATGACGATGATGATCCAAGCGACGATCACGGTCACGGAACACACGTTGCCGGAATAGCCGCTGCAATAGACAACACCATAGGAGTGGTCGGCGTGGCTCCTGAGGTCCATTTGTATGCCGTGAAAATGTTAGATAGTGATGGAAGCGGCACAGTAGGCTGGGCTGTAAAGGGCATTGAATGGGCAATTAATAACCAAATGCATATAGTTTCGATGAGCTGGGGCAGCTCAACCAACCATCCAGCGTTGCGCAACGCAGTGAACTCGGCTTATCGGCAAGGGCTTCTACTCGTGGCAGCGGCAGGCAACAGTGGCGAATCTAATGGCGAAGGAGACAATGTGGAATATCCTGCAAGATATGATGCCGTTATAGCCGTTGCTGCCACGGACAGGTATAATGAGCGGGCTTATTGGTCTAGTACAGGTCCAACTGTCGAATTAGCGGCACCAGGCGTTTCCATATACTCCACGTGGAAAGGCAACAGTTATGCCACTGCAAGCGGCACCTCGATGGCGTGTCCCCACGTGTCAGGCGTTGCCGCCCTCATCTGGCATAAAGATTCCAGCCTAACCAACAAAGAAGTGAGGAGCACACTTCAGAACACAGCCACAGATCTAGGCGACGAAGGCAGAGACAACCTCTACGGCTACGGATTGGTAAACGCTTCAGCAGCAATATCGGCAATTTCCCCTGAAGTTATAACCGTCAACATAGTGAATCCCCCTGACGGCTCAACAGTCAAAGACACTGTAACCGTTCAAGCATCTGTTGAAAACACTACAGCACCTATAAATAAAGTCGAATATGCCATTGACAACTCCACTTTCACAGGGATGGCTTACAATTCGACAAACGGTTATTGGGAAGCAGAGTGGGATACACCACGTGAAGCCAATACATCCTATACAATTACAGTTAGAGCTGAAGACGCAAACGGTAACATCGATCAGAAAACAGTGACAATAACAGTTGATAACCCTGTAGAATTCACGATAAGCGGTACAGTGTGTGACAGAAATGGCACCGCTGTTCAAAACCAACATGTAACCTTTAAATCTGAAAGCTTCAACGTCGGAGTCTATACCGACGAACAAGGATCATTCTCCATAACGGTTCCCCCCGATATTTACGCTATAGAACTGTCAGGCTCAAATCATACTTCGAACATTCCCCAAGAATATTGGCTCTCAAGAAACACGACGCTCAACATCTCCGGGAATACCTCCATAACTTTCACCCTTCAAAACCGTTATTTCTCAGGAAAAATAATCGACGAGGAAGGCAACCCAGTGGCCAACGTTTCCATTCAAGTAACGCCCTCGGACAACAATTCTTCAGAAGTACTGACGGCTTTTGACGATCTTTCAGGCTGGTTTAAAGCGTCGACACTCTCAGATGATTATGGAGAATTCAATATCACAGTGTTCCCAAACGCCAACGTATCGCTCGATATCATCCCACCAGAAGATAGCTCCTATGATTCATTACTAGTAACGAACATCGACATAAACGAAGACATAACAGTCATCATAACATTGCCTCAGATGACTGACTTTTCAACATCACAAAAAGGCTTTTGTGCAGGTAGCCTCCACATGTTTGTGTTGTTGTATTAGCCAATGTTGTTGCTTTAGACGTTCTATTGGGGTGGTTTTCCTGATTTTTGGTTTTGAAAAATGTTAAACACTTTTTGTAGCGTGGTCGGCAAAAAAGACCGACTTCGAAACATGGTCAGACTGGTCTTTTCTCAGGTCTCCAGAAACTTGGGAGAAGCTTGACCAACATCTTCAAACTATAGGATTGAACACTTTGTTTGTCTTTGAACTAAACCAGCAGCTATTTGAGAACAACCTAGGACATCGCCGAATAACCTTAGCGTAAGGTTCAAAGGTTCTTATGTCTTTGCCCTTGGTTGATATGGCAGAGGCTGAAGATTGTCTATGACGTGGTAACGAGTTCTTCTTTGCGAAGACAACAGCAAGTATCGTGAAAAGCATGAGTAGCAGCAAAACCATTGCTGATGGAAACTCTGGCATCACGTGGTATTTGTAATCATAGCCGTTGTTGTCTTTTTTGGCGTTGTTCGCAGCGTCTTCGTAAGCTACTCTTCTGTGTTTCATCGGCTTTAAGGATAAGCATTGTTCAGTGTTTGGTCTTCAGCAGTCTTATGGAAGCGACTGCCGCGATTGAAATCAAGAGTCCTGCTAAGGCGCCAAACATTGCTGGTCCAACATTTGCGCAGGGTGGAGTACTAACAAGCCCTATTATGAAGCCCGCTGCGTTGAACAGCACAGGACCATGAATTCTAGAACAGCCTTATATTTCCACGCAATCATTCCAGCTGCGGCTATTATGGCAGCTCCGAATGTCCATAGGGGTATCAAGATCGATGGCATTGCGGATGTTGTTTCGTCTCGTGTAGGTGATGGTGGTGGCTCTTGAGCCAACGCGCTAATAGGGTATATGCCTTCTTTGACTGGTCGAAGGTCAAAAGCCAACGCCAACATGCCTGTCAGCAGTAGCGCAAACAAAATCGTGAAGAATGGTTTCTTCAATTTCCTTTCTCTTGTTTATCCAGTAAATCTTATGTTATCTCGAGGGGGTATTTTACAGTTTCCGAAAAAGAAGCTAAAGCAGAAGAAACGGGAAATGAGCGTGTTAGAAAGGCTAATGCTTTGGTTTTCTCAGATGTTATGTTTTGCAAAGGCGATGGCATACATGGAAAGAACCATGAACAATGACAAGAACGTAACAATATCTAACTATTGCTATCGGCTTCATTCTTGAATCATCAGGTATGAGGAGTTGTCGCCGGTAGGAGTGGCTGAGCATAAATGCGGAGGCGGACGCGGCACAAGCTCGTTTGTAAGCAGTCTTAGGTTTTGTCTTGTTCCTGTAGCAGTGGTTTGAAGTCCTTTAGGTCGAATATTAGGTGTCCCTTTTTTGTCAGTTGCTCTTTTTCTTTGACTTGTTTTGCAATGATTATATAGTTCTCTTTTTTGCGGTTCCATCTGAAGTGCTGTGCGCGAGTTTTTAGGTTTTGAAGGATTCTTCGGCAATCTTGCTTGTTAAGGGTGCTCCATTTTGTTTCTATGAATGTTGCAGTTTGGTTTGCTTCGTCTATTGCTATAAGGTCTATTTCGTTGTTCTTGTACCACCATTTTCCTATAGTCGTGAAGGTGAAGGACAGTATGTTGTTTTTCTTCATTTCGATTAGGAACTCTGTTGCGGTTTGTTCAAACGTGCGACCTATGTAAGCGTTATAGTCCCGCTTGATCTTATTCAGGATATTTTCGGTGTCCCCTGTTTCCAGCTCGGTTTTGTTCGGAAACACATATTTGAACCAGAAGTTCAGGTAGTTGTCGGCTATGGTGTACTGGCTTTTTCGAGGTTTAGGACTGATGCCTATGGGGCTTGTTCTTTTTATGAAGCCCAAGTCTTCCAGTACACTTGTATACTTCGAGAGCATGCTTTTGTCCATGCCTGTTTTGTTGAGTATTTCGCCATAGGTTGTGGCTTCATGTGCTATTGCTTTCAGTATCAGCGCATAGTTGCGTGGCTCTCGAAGTTCTTCACGGAGAAGGAACTCAGCTTCTTCGTACAAGAATTCGCCTTTTGCGAGGATTTTCTGCTGTACGTTTTGCCAGAAGCTTATTTGAGGATTGAATTTTTGTAGGTAAGCAGGTACACCGCCTATGCAGGCGTAGGCATGTATCAGGGTTTCGAGGTCATAGTTTGGGAAAAATGGTTTGAGATGGAGTATTTTGAGAGGTTCGACTTTCCATTGGGAGGTTCTTCTTCCATATAGCGGGCTTTTGTAGCTCAGGACTTCGGTTTCCATCATGGCGACGGATGAGCCAAGTAGGATTAGCATTGTAATTGTGTTTTTTAGGTTTTGATCCCAGATTTTCTGGAAGATTGAAGGTATGGCGCGGTTTGCTTCTATCAGTTCTGGAAACTCGTCGATAATTATGATTGTACGGGTGTTTTTGTTCCATCTTGTGAATTCTTGGAAAAGCTCTATCCAATCTGTGATGGCAAGTTTCGCGAAGCTGTCATTCTGAAGATAAAGGCTCATTTGCTGTTTCAGTTCTTGGATTAGTTCTGTTTCAGGTCTGCGGTCGGCGAGGAAGTAGATGCGGGGTTTAGCTTTTGAGAACTTGATCGCGAGCTCGGTTTTTCCAACCCTTCGTCTGCCGTAAAGGACTACCAGTTCGGCTGCTTCTGTGTTGTAGTGTTCTTCTAAGAACTGAAGCTCCTGTTGTCTGTTGACAAATAGTTGAAGCATAATTAGGATACTCACGTTTCAACTATTTAAGCCTAAAGCTCGCCCATGCAGGCGGAAATGGACATAAACAAACATGTCAACAATCCTAACGTGACATCGCATCCGCGC
>CAZGNE010000018.1:0-24848 GCA_964527165.1 uncultured Candidatus Bathyarchaeia archaeon | reverse complement strand
AGAAGGAGGTGAAACAATGAAAAGAGAGGTGTGGAATCTATCTAAACTAACCGAATTCTCAAAGACTCAAAAGGTCAAAAAAGACATTTGCAAGACAAAGTGGTCTAATATTGTTCTTGTCTGCCTTGAGACTAATCAAGAGATTCCTTCACGTTCAGAACCTTATGATGTATATTTCTATGTTATTGCTGGGAACGGAATAATTACGGTAGGCAATGAAAAAGTTGATGTTGTTCGAAGCAACATGGTCTTTGCTCCAGCGAATGTGGCGCGAGGCATAAAAAGCAAGAAGCGACTAACTTTGTTAGGCATACAACAACCCCACTAATATCCTGAGCTGTATCCACTGCAAAAGTAAGGTGATTACGTATGAAGAAAATCACGTTAATTGTTCGACAAGCCGAGGTAAGCAAAGTGTTTCCCAGTGGCTTTCAGCTTCTGCTAGAGGACAACGCCTCTATCATTGATGCTATTAGAAAAGCTGATGAAGAAATAACGAAGAAATGCGGCGGGTTTCCAATTAAAAATTGTAAAAGCTTGCTCCACATGGTTTACCACCCTCACGAAGACCGTTTTTACAAGCAGATCGCAGTTCAAGCGTACACGGCTTCACAACCTTTTTTGAACCTAAGAGAAAATTTGAGAATGCCCTTACCTGACGAAACAACCATAATCTTGGTCCCCGAAGGCGGATGCACGACGGACTGGGAAGAACCGATTGAATAACTCCTCTGTTGATCAATCCTGTTTACATGTTTTCCAACAGGCATGCTGCAGCAGTAAATCCCCAACCATAACCCACCATCAAAACCACATCACCTTCGGTCAATCTGCCGCCAGAAAAAATTTTCTCCAAAATAAATGGCAAACTAGCCCCAGCCAAATTGCCATATTCCCTTAGCACAAAGTATGACTCTTCAAGCCTCTCACGCTCAATGCCCTGCTTTTCAGCCAGAAGATTTAGTATTTTCTCGCTACCCGTGTGAACTGCCCATTTTCTCGCACTTTTGATCGTGCTTTCTGCATTTTTTCCAAGTAGTTTCTCCAACACCAGACCAGCATATTCAGAGCCCAATTTCGGGATTTCTTTATCCAGATATGAAAAGAAACCAAATTTGAAAGGTTGATCAAGTGCTGCTAATCTTGAGTAACCAGCCAAGCAATGCTTCTCTCGCAGATTTGTGACTTCAACGATTCTCTTAACAACTGCTCCTTTTCCTTTCTTAGCTACAACTACAGCGGCTACACCGTCTCCGAAGAGGAAAAATTGCATTGTGGCAATCCATTTTTGCAATTCCATTGACCTCATAGCTTCGTCTCTTATCTGGCTAATTTTGCTAACTTCCATAACCTCTTCTATCCCATGCACCTGATTCTGAAACCAGAAGGAACTTACACCAGAAATGCATACCAGGACATGATCTTCAGGATGCACCGCAAGATAGTTTTGTGCAAGGTCCAACGCTTTAGGAAACGCTGTGCTAGCTATTCCTTGGGCGTTGACGTGCTTGACATATGGGTCAAGACCTAGCTTTGGAACCAGAAAGTAGCTGAGTCCTGGACTCAAGAATGGGTTTGCATCATAAGTCGCTATCAAAAAACTCATGTCTTTAACAGTTAAACCTGCTTCTTTGATGGCTTTTTCGCATGCTACTGAGCAAAGGTTTGCAAGCCTATTCTCATTTGAAACATTTTCAGTTTTTGCCGAGATAGTTGATGGATTTAGGAGGTAGCGGTTTGAGACTCCTAGGTTAAGCACGTTTTGTCTAACGCCTTCTGGTAGCTTGCATGGAAACGCTTGTATCAGTTCCTCAGTTGAATACCTGTCTTTGGGTAAGGCTGTTGATAATTGGAGTATTTGCATGCCAATAAAGGTGAGGCAGAGGTTATAAAAGGAATTCCTCGATTCAGCTTGCGCACAAATGTTTGAAATTGAAAAGGATCAAAAAAACCACTGCAAGATGTAAGAATAACGGCGGATTAACCAATACAAGTGTTCAAAAAAAAAGTAGGTTGGAATTATTTGGCTGGTTTGAAATAGTCTATGTCGGTTATTGAAGCTTTTCTTTCTTGCTTCGGTTTGAACACTGCTTCGACTTTCATGCCAATGCTTACTTTGTCCGTTTCGCCTATTTTGTGAATTATTCCGCCGTGGGCTCCTTCGAATTTTATCAGTGCGTAAATGGCTGGCTTTTCCAGCTTTGACCCGTTTATGTCTACCGCAGCGATCGTGAAAGTGTAAATCATGCCTTTTTTGCCCAAATCGACCCATTCCTCGAGATTTGCAAAGCAGCATTCGCAATAGAGTTTTGGGGGAAGATAGACCATATTGCAATGTGGGCATTTTGCGCCCATTATTCGTTCGTTCTCTTTTATCTCTTTGAAGAATCGTTCACCGGCTACGCCTAGCGTATATACATAATCTGTTTCCATGTGACCTATCCAATGGCGCAGATTCAATGGATTTGTTATCTTTTCCAAGCTCATAGTCATTCCTCCTTTACTAGCTTGAAGTATTTGATGTCTGTAACCGAGCCTGTTCGTTCTTTCGGTGGCTTCCACACGGCTTTGACTTTCATCCCAATCTTGATCTCTTTCCAATCAGCGACTTCGTCTAATCTATGAATTATTCCCATGCCTTCAGAGGCTCCATCTAGGTTTATTATTGCTACAATTATTGGTTCGGTTAGTCTAGTTGCATCTGCAGCAAGAAATGATACTGAAAACGTGTTGATCACACCTGTATCTTTCACGTAAGTCCAGCCAGCTGTAGGCTTGAAGCATTTTTCGCAGTATATTCTAGGGGGAACCATAATGCGTTCGCATTTGCTGCATGTTGTCGCTATTATCTTTCCATTCTTCAGTTCATCCAGAAATCTGCTCATGGCAACGCCTGTGCTCCATGCGTATTTTGCGTTGGGCCTGAACTTTTCGGTGGGAACAACGCCTTCTCTAATGTGTTTGGTTTCTAAAGCCTCACCCGGATAATGCTTGATTTTTGCACTCATCTTTTCATCTCCTCCTTTAACGTCTCAACACGATTACTGAGCCATATTGCATTAGGTCGCCCCATGCTTGGGCTATACCCGTTCTCGGATCACCTGGTACCTGTCTTTTTCCTGCTTCGCCTCGGAGTTGCCAGAAGATTTCGCTGACTTTCATTAGTCCAGCTGCTGCTATGGGGTTGCCGCATCCAAGTAAGCCACCAGATGGGCAGATTGGCAAATCTCCGTCTCTTTGAGTTACGCCTTCGGCGGTTAGTTTCGGTGCTTCACCTTTCTTGCAGAGCAGTAGTCCTTCCATGTGATGCAGTTCCTTGTAATCAAACGGATCATAAGGTTCAGCCACGTCAATTTCTTTCGGTGGATTCTTTATTCCAGCCATCTTGTAAGCCATGCGAGCGGCATATTCAACGTAATCTGGATAGTACAGGTCACGGTTTGTCCATTGCGTAGAGTCGATGCACCAGCCTACGCCGTCAATCCAGACAGGATTATCAGTAACTTCTTTTGCCACGTCTTCAGAAGCCAACACGAGTGCAGCAGCACCATCGCTTGTCGGGCTGACGTCTAACCGCTGAACTGGCCATGCCATTACTTCAGAGTTCAAGACATCTTCAACCGTTATGTTTGCGCCAAGCTGTGCTATTGGATTGTCCAAAGCGTTTCGTTTGTTCTTCACTGAAACCAATGCTATTTCCTCCTTCTTGAGGTTATGTTTGTGCATGTAACGGTTCATTTCCAGAGCGAATATCCAGACTAAGTTCATTCCTAGTGGTCGTTCGAGAATTGGATCAAATATGGTAGTAAAAGCATATTGCGGGTGTGGATAGCAAGAAGACATTTTCTCTTCGCACACCACTAGGCACGTGTCAAACTGTCCAGAGGCAATATGCCACCAGCCAGCATTTGGCGTGAAAACGCCTGTGCCTCCTCCCACAAAAACCCTCGTGTATGGTTTATGGTACGCACCTGCTCCGTCAGCTAAATACTCGCCTTTCATGTGTACTCCGTCGAAGGCGTCTGGCGCCGATCCCATTACGACGCTTTGCATGTCTTTTAGTTCCAGTCCTGCTGCGTCAAGAGCCATCTTTGAAGCTTCAAAAGACAATTCCTTGCCGGTTTCCTTCAAGTTTCTTCTGAATAGGGTTACACCCGCTCCGACTATTGCAACTCTTTTCTTTCCAAGCATTTCACTTTGCACCTCACTCAACATTACTCAAGATAGCCACTGCTCCAGTGGTTGTTGGAATCCCACGCCACGTCTGAGCCACGCCAACTTCCGCATCGGGTATTTGTCTACATCCTGCTTCGCCTCTCAACTGCAGAACAACTTCAAGAAGTTTTTGCATTCCAGAAGCTTCAAGTCCGTATCCCATTCCAAGCAAGCCGCCAGACGAATTGACAGGTAATGCACCGTTTAGGGATGTGAGCCCATCTTCCGTCAATCTTCCAGCTTCACCATATTCGCAGATTTTTAATGCTTCCATATGTTGAAGTTCCTTGTATGCATATAAGTCGTGAATTTCTGCAAAGTCAATTTCTCTTTGTGGAGTGTTTATTTTGGCTTGTTTGTATGCCATCTCCGCTGCCAAGCGTGCATATGTTGCCGTTGTCCAGTCGCGCGTTTCTAGATTTGTTGTTTCAGTGCACCATCCCATACCTTTGACCCAGACAGGATTGTCGGTGAGTTTTTGGGCAACGTTCTCTGAAGCTAAGACCATTATTATGCAGCCGTCCGCTGGTGTGCCTATCTCCATCTTTTTCAATGGATGGAAACAAACATCAGAGCATAGAACTTGGTCTAACGTTACATCTGCGCCATAGGCAGCGTGTGGATTTCCAATGGCGTTTTTCTTGTTTTTGACAACAACTTGGGCACATTGTTCGATAGTCGTGCATGTGTCGTATAAATATCGCTGCATTTCCATTCCAGCTACATAGTAGGGATGCCCTCCCAAAGGTCTGTTGAAGATAGGGTCTAGTCCAAAATTGACAATGTCCATGTAAGATAGTATGTCTGAAGCCTTACTGTGCGCTTCTATCACGACAGTGTCAAACTGTCCCGTTTTGATGAGCATATATGCTGTTGCTAGCCCAAGCATGCCGTCTCCTGATACAGTGAAAAGGTGTCGCAAGGCTGCGCCAAGCTGGTCAGGAACGAATTCATCGAAAATGCTAAAGCCTTCTAGATAGTCTTCTGCACACGTGATAAAAACGTCAACGTCTTTCCTCGGGTTAACTCCAGCGTCTTCATATGCTTTTACAGCAGTCTCAAACATCAACTCTTTGTAAGAAAGCTCCGGGGTTAATGTTCTGAAGCCAACACATCCAACGCCAACAATCGCAACATCATTCATTTTTTTTCACTTCTCAAGTTTAGAAATCTATAGTGTAAATCCTACTCTCATAAAACTTTCGCAAAATTCACACTCGTTTGCTCAATGAAAAAACGTAGAAATGCAAAACAATGCTTAAATTAAGCAAAGAGCGTATATTACCTTTCTCTTCACAATCGGAGGATATACATTGAGAGGAAAACCTCTTGTTTCAATAGTTTCCGCTGGCTTATCAAGGTTTGGAAAACTGGAAGGTCTGTATGCACGAGAGATCTTTGCAGAGGCAGCCAAAGAAGCTTTCGATCGTTGCCCAAACCTAAACCCGAAAAGAGACATTAAAGCCTTGTTTGTGGGGCATATGGGCGAATCTTACGAACATCAAGGGCACACGGGACCCACCATGGCCGATTGGGCAGGCTTGTTACATGTGCCAGCCACCAGAACAGAAGCCGCCTGCGCCTCTTCGGGAGCAGCAATTCGCACCGCTATTCAAGCAGTACTTTCTGGTTTGGCCGATGTTGTTATGGTTGGTGGCGTGGAAAAAATGACACACAGAAGCACAGCTGAGGTGACTGAATATCTTGCAATGGCTTCAGATTATCCGTTTGAACAGTGGAACGGAATAACTTTTCCAGGATTGTATGCGCTGATGGCTACTGCGCACATGCACAAGTATGGCACGACAGAAGAGCAGATGGCTAGCGTAGCGGTGAAGAATCATTATCATGGTAGCCTCAACCCAAAAGCACACTTGCAAAAAGAGATATCCCTTGAAACTGTAATGTCTTCGCGATTGGTAGCATGGCCCTTGAAGCTTTACGATTGTTCATTAATTACTGATGGAGCCAGCTGCTTAATAATCACTAAGCCGGAATTGGCAAGGAAATACACCGACGTTCCGGTGTACATAACCGGAAGTGGGCAAGCAAGCGACACCATAGGCTTGTACGAACGCAAAAGCTTCACATCGCTTGAGGCAGCGAAAATTGCAGCCAAACAGGCTTATGAAATGGCTGAAACCAGACCAGAAGATGTGGAAGTAGCCGAAGTTCACGACTGTTTCACAATAGCCGAAATAATGGCCTATGAAGACTTGGACCTCTGCAAAACCGGCGAAGGTGGACGCCTTACTGAGACAGGGGAAACGAAGCTCGGCGGACGAATACCAGTCAACGCGAGTGGCGGTCTCAAGTCAAAAGGTCATCCTGTGGGTGCAACTGGAACAGCTCAGGCTTATGAAATATACATGCAGTTAACAGGTCAAGCTGATAAGAGGCAGGTCAAAAACGCAAAAATTGGGTTAACCCATAACGTGGGCGGATCTGGCGCAACAGCAACCGTGCATATTTACAGGAGTGAGTAAGGTGAGCGAACAAACACAGTTCACAATAGAACAGTTCTCCAAACACATAGGTCAAGGAAAGATGATTGGTGGAAAATGCAGGAAATGTGGAAAAATCCACTTTCCACCCAGGCCCCTTTGTGACGAATGCTTCTCAGAAAAATTTGATTGGATTGAAATCTCGCCGAAAGGAAAACTCTTAACCTACACAATTATCCATGTTGCTGCCCAGCCTTTCCAGCCTATGGTACCATATGCTGTTGGTATTGTCGAGTTTGAGCATGGACTGAAAATTCCAGGTATAATCAAGGATGTCGCACCAGAAAACATCAAGATTGAGATGCCGGTCACAATTGCGTTTGACGCTTGTACAGCAACAGGGCAATGGCCGCAGTGGTCGAGATACTACTTTAAGAAAATCTAGCAGGTTACTGCCCTTTCTATTTTTTCTTAGGTTTTGCCTACAAACTTGACTAAGGCAGGCAAGTCGGTAATCGCTGTTATTACATAATTAGCTCCAGAGTTTATGAGCTCAGTCTTTGAAGAAATGCCGGTCGGCAAACCTACTCCAATCGCTTTCAGCTCTCTTGCACATTGCATGTCAACTGTTCCGTCTCCAACTACGATTACTTCGTTTGCGTTAACCGCTAGAGTTTCAAGCACAGTTTCAAGATGTTCATTGCTGGGTTTTATGTGTTTGACCTTATTTCTCGGGATCACAGCGTCAAAGTACTTGGCTATTTGAAACCGTTTCAAAATATAGTCAACTGATTTTTCATTGTTTATCGTGAATAAGCCGATTTTCAAGCTCATTTCTTTCAGAGTTTTGAGTGTTTCTACCACTCCCGATAAGAGACTAGTACTTTTGGCTGCTTCCAGCTCGTATTTTTCAGCAGTTGCTAATGCTTTTTCGACAACTTTTTCGGCTGTTTCTTTCGATTTACCATGATTTTTCATGAAGATCTCGGTTTTCTTCAACATCTCAAACGTGCTTTCATTCACTGACAACACTGAAGCAGGTATACCACTTGAAATGAGAAAGCTTCTAATCTCCGCTCTAACTGCTGTACGATCTATGTTAAAGCTTGTAATTGTTCCATCAAGATCGAAAACAACTGCTTTAACAGTTATAGCGGTTCTCATGCCTAACTCTTCTGGATAGATTTGAAGCGTCTAATCATTTCTCTGAGAAACATATACTTTGCGGTAAAAGCAAACTGGATATCCAACCTTGAGTATAGCATATGTTTTGATGTACTATGAACCTTGAGGAATACACAAAAGACAAGCTCTGGTCCGTACTTGTTGAAACGGTTCACGCTTTAGTAATGTTTCCAAATCACAAGGCATACACGAGAGAAAGCATACTCCCCGAAAGATCGGAAATCAATGCCACAGAGCTTGCTGCGAGGTTAAATATTCCTGTAGGCGAAGCTCTTGTCATTCTTTATGAACTGAATCAAGAGAAAAAAGGAAAATCCTGAATACGCTCCCTCGATCAACTGAGTAGGTTTGCGGATAGACTACTCTATTACGTATCTGTACGCTATGTGTTTGCCTGCTGTCGGGCTTTTCCTGATTACGCGCAAAATATCGCCCGGTTTTGCACCGATGGCCTTAGCTACCGGATCTGCAGAAAGTATTTGTGGAAGCTGGTATGGTTGAACTCTTAGCTTTTTTAGCAACTCCTCGCTTTCTTTTTCACTTATGATCTCGTGTTTAGAAACCAGTTCGTGCTCAAAAATGTCAAAGACTGGAAAAGTTTTCGGCAAAAGTTCGATTTTTCTTTTTTTGGCTCCTTGTTTGACTGCATGGGTATATCTTCCATCGGTAGCGATTATTCCTCTTTCTATTTCCTTTTCTTTCAGGAGTTTCTGCAAACGGTTTATGGAAGCTATGCCTATTGTGCTTTCGCCAGGTACACACCATATGATGGCTTTCTCTTTTTCTTTCGGCATGTTTATAATGTAATGTATTTCATCTTCATGTTTCTCTTTCTTAATTAGCTTGTATCCGCGTAACTTGATCAGAATTTCGGCTTTGCGCTCTTCTAGACTAAGCTTTTTTGTGCTCAAACTCTAAACCTCAGCTTATAGAACATTCGAAACCTAAACGAGAGATTAACCCTTTAAGCTTTGTGCTTCTAAACAACGTTGAACAGGGATTAGGTGCAAGAATGATAGGCTTCCTAAAACGATAGAAGCTTATCAGTCTCGATATTCCTATTCAGTGCTTGATAGTCTAGATGCGTTGTGACACTACATTAACGTATTCTTTCATAGTTTCTGAAAAAGCTTGAATTGTCTCTTTTGAATACGGCTTGAGGGTTCTAAAAGTTTTATCTAGTGTGTCTTCAGGTTTGAACTGTTGAAAGACAAAGGTTTTTGCACCCCTAACCAGCTTGCCCATTTGAGCTATGTCTTCGGCGTCAACAAAGCTAGGGACAAGAGTTGTTCTGAACTCGTATTCCACCTTCCCACTTTTCAGAAGTTCAATTGTGCGGACAAGTTCTGTAGTGTTGTCAGCGCCCAGTTTTGCGTATTTCTCAAGAGTGGTTTTTACGTCTAAAGCTATGTAATCCACATAAGGCAAGCATTCTTCAATAACTTGTGAGTTCAATCCGTTAGTATCAAGTTTAACTTTAAACCCTTTGTTCTTCAATTTCTTCGTGAATCTTGACAACTCGTTGTGAATTGTCGGCTCTCCACCAGTTACAACAACGGCATCCACGTATTTTCTGCGACTCTCCAGAATTTTCGTAGCTGTCTCTTCATCCAGAAATGGTGGTTTAGGCTCGACAACTATTCGCCAGTTATGACAGTATGGGCAACGGAGATTGCAACCTGGTGTAAAAAGCAAGGATGCTATCTTGTTTGGGAAATCAACCAAGCTCGTTTTCTGGATTCCACTGAACTTCATTAATCCTTCACTTAAGCAGGTATCGGCGTTGCAGCTGCTGTGGGAGTCACATTCGCTTTGGCAAAGGCTCTGCGTATGGCAAATTCGGCTTGTTTCCCATCGTTCCACTGGTCTACTGGACGCAGGTAACCAACCACTCGCGAGTAAACCTCACATTTTGCTCCACATGTAGGACATTGCTTGTGTTCGCTGCTCAAGTAGCCGTGGCTTGGGCAAATACTGAAAGTAGGAGTCAACGTGAAGTAAGGCAAGTGTGTGTTCCACGTAACCTTACGTATAAGCTCGGCTGCTGATCTCCATGAATTGAGTCTCTCGCCAAGATATATGTGAAAGACTGTCCCTCCGGTGTAAAGTGGCTGAAGCCTATTCTGATGCTCCAAGGCCTCGAACAAATCACCGTCGTAATCAACAGGCAATTGGGAACTGTTTGTGTAAAATGGTTCGGCACCTGTTTTAACATTTTTCTCATTAGCCACAATTATGTCGGGATGTCTTCTCTTGTCTATGCGTGCAAGCCTGTAGCTTGTTCCTTCAGCAGGGGTAGCCTCCAGATTATACATGTTATCCGTTTCTTCTTGAAATTCTACCAGTTTTCTTCGGATGAAATTAAGGGTTTTGATAGCTAAATCGGTTCCCTCCATTGAATCAATGCCACTGCCGAACAAGTTCAGAATTGCCTCATTCAAACCTACTATACCGATGGTTGAAAAGTGGTTTCGCCAGTATTTTCCATGTTGCTCTTTCACGTCACGAAGATAGCGCTTGGAATACGGATACAAGCCTTTTTCTGTAAACGTTTCCAAAACCTTTCTCTTGATTTCCAAACTTTCTTTGGCAATTTCCATCATATTGGTCAATTGTTCAAAGAATTCGCCTTCATCCTTTGCCAAGTAGCCAATACGCGGGAGGTTAAGTGTAACCACGCCTACAGACCCAGTCAAAGGGTTTGCGCCAAAGAATCCACCACCGCGTTTAGCCAGCTCTCGATTGTCGATTCTTAAGCGGCAACACATGCTTCGAACGTCTTCAGGTTTGATGTCGCTGTTAATGAAGTTGGAGAAGTATGGAACTCCGTACTTGGCTGTTACTTCAAAAATTCTCTCAGTCACGAGCGATTCCCAGTCAAAGTCTTTTGTTATGCAGTAAGTTGGAATTGGAAAGGTGAAGACTCTGCTTTTTGAGTCTCCCTGGTTCATAACATTTGCGAAAGCCATGTTGAACGTGTCCATCTCTTCTTGCATGTCACCATAAGTGTCATCTATCACTTTTCCGCCGACTACAACATGTTCGTCCTTCATGAATTCTGGCACCGAGAGATCTAACGTTACGTTTGTGAACGGCGTTTGAAAGCCTACACGGGTGGGCACGTTCATGTTGAAGAAGAATTCTTGCAACGCCTGTTCAACATCTTTTTGATTTAGCCCATCGTTGCGTATGAACGGTGCTAAATATGTGTCAAATGTGCTAAATGCTTGGGCGCCTGCGGCTTCGCCTTGAAGAGTATAGAAGAAGTTTACAATTTGCCCGAGTGCAGTGTGAAGGTGCTTGGCTGGTTTGCTTTCGATTTTCCCTGAAACTCCGCCGAAGCCTGAAAGGAGCAGATCCTTTAGATCCCAACCTACGCAGTAGGCGCCTAAAACACCGAGGTCGTGAATGTGTATGTCTCCGGAGAAATGAGCATCTGCAATTCTTCGTGGGTAGACTCTTGTAATCCAGTATTTGGCTACTACGGTTGATGAAAGATAGTTGTTTAAGCCCTGCAATGAATAGCTCATGTTCGAGTTTTCTTTGACCCGCCAATCTTCAATGTCCAAGTATTGGTCTACCATGTCTCCATCGCTTAAGATGGCGGCTAGCTCTCGTAGATCTTGGTGTTGTTTCCGATAGAGAATGTAAGCCTTGGCTACTCGTGCATGTCCTTTCTCGATAAGCATCTTCTCTACTGAATCTTGTATTTCTTCGACTGTTGGAACGCCGTCTTCTCCAAAACGTTTGGTGAGTTCAGCTACAACTAGGTCGCTTATTGTTTTTGCTTGTTCACGATCTTTTCCGCCAACAGCTTTAACGGCTTTCCAGACGGCGTTTGTTATACGTTCTTGGTTAAATGGTTCTAATCTTCCGTCACGTTTTCTAACGAAGTTCATGCCTTTATCTCCTTAAGGACTTTTCTGAAGTCTTCAGGTTCTTCAAACTGCTTGTAGACCGATGCAAACCTTATGTAAGCCACTCGGTCAAGGTTCTTCAGATGTTTCATAACAAGATCTCCAATCTCTCTTGAGCTAACCTCGCCCTTTCCAACTAGCACCAAGTCTTGCCTAACACGCTCCGCTAGTTCGCGAATTTGCTCCATTGTTACAGGTCTCTTTTCACATGCTTTCTGTAGACCCCTCACTATTTTGTTCAAGTCGAAGCGTTCGAGCCTACTGTCCTTTTTCTTCACCATCAGCTCAATTGTTTCCACGTACTCGTAACTGGTGAAGCGTTTGCCACAATCGGTACATTCTCTGCGTCGCCTAACGGTGTTATCTGGCGAATCCCTTGTTTCAAGGGTTTTCAAGTTTTCAGATCTACAATATGGACATTTCATGGAATCACATTCAACTGCTTTAAATTGTGTAGTGTTTATGGATAAGAGTAGACACTAAATGTAGAGGTTTATTATATAAGCTGTTTCCACAGCAATGTTGAAATAACAAGTTAAACAAATTCGGAAGATCATGGGTGACGTAAACAGAATCAATGTAAACATGCCTGCCAAAATCGACGTCTCTGGTGAAAAGAACCTTGATTTTGAAATGTTTATGACGTGTTTAAAACTTTCCATTGATTAAATCGCAGAGCAAAATTAAGAAGCTTTGAGAGACTTGATCAGAATAAAAGTCCATCTTCGCTTCTCTTTCTTTGTAAAGCCAAACTTCAGGTAAAGCCTTTGAGCAGGAGCGTTTGCCTGCAAAACTGAGAGCTCTAACCAATATTTACCGAGTGCCGCTGCTATGTTCTCGATAAGATTCAGAATATGTGTGGCTATTCCCAACCGTCTATACGCGTTTGCTACGGCTATGTTACTTATGAAAAGACTATCATGTTTCTCGGTCAGGGCAAATTGAGCAAGCGTGTGATCATCAAACTTGATGAAGAAACGTCTTGCTCTAAAAAGATGAATTTCAACGGCTAATAGATATAGAAAAACTGCCAAGGGTGCCAATAGACGAGGGCTCCCGAAAAGGAGAACATTTCCATGTTTACTGTTTTTGAAAAGATAAAAACTACGTAAAGTAAATGATAGATATTCATGTTTCTTGACAAGTTTTACTTGGAGATAGCGATAAAAATCATTCATCATTGCAGCTTTTCTCAACTTGTTCAACCGCGGTTTCAAGGTTCGTTTTCTTTTCTTTTGCTAGACAGAAAACATGCAAGAGAATAAGAGTTTAGATATAAAAAAAGAGGAAGTCACGCATGTTCCGATGATTTATATGTATAGCCAGCTATTGCACCATTTGAAAGTCAACCTTAACAAATGAGGCTTAGTGTTGACCGAGGAGTTGAGTCTTCAGCATCTGGGAACCGAAGATGATGTAGCGCAGCATCTTGAACTATTGCGAACCGTTTTCGGACAAAGCAGCGGTGTTGATTTGCAAGTCAAAAAGTGGATTGATCATCATCCACAGATGACTCTTAAGGACTTTTTTGTGGTGAAACATCGTAACAAGATGGTTGCTTGTCTCAACTTGATTCCGTTAAGATGGAGTGTTGGAGGAATTCTACTAAAAGTGGCTGAGTTAGGATGTGTTGCAACTCTTCACGAGTATCGCCATAGAGGACTTCAGCGAGGATTGATGGTAGAATATCATAAGCAGTTGGCTGAGCAAGGATACGATTTGTCGAGTATTGAAGGCATCCCCTATTACTACCGTCAGTTTGGATACGAGTTTGCTCTGCCTCTTTTGGAGAAAACAGTCTTGAAGTTTCATGAAATACCAGAATATAAGCTTGAATATGTAATTCGTCCCTTCACAAAAGAAGATGTCCCTAAAGCAATGGAGCTTCTTGGTCAATCTCAGCAGAAGTTTTACGTTCACTCAATTCGCGACAAAGATGTTTGGAAAATGCAGCAAGAGACAGGAATGGTGGCTGAATACAAGTCCGAAGGGTATACCGTTGAAAGAAATGGGGAGATGATTGCTTACTTTAGAATAAACGAGAATTTGGAAACCAGAGAGTTGCTTTTGCGTGAAATAACACAAGTTGATCAGATCAGAGCTTATGCAATTCTTAGTTTTCTCAAAGGCTTAGGTAAGCAACGTTCACTTAAAACTCTCGTTGCCTTGATAAGCTACCATGAGCCTTTCGCAGCGGTGATGGCTGCTATTGGTGGGATGCAAAACCCCCCTTATGCATGGCAAATACGCGTGGTTGATTACATACAGCTTTTTCAGAAGATGAAGCCTTTGTTTGAAAAGCGTCTCGCCTCTTCTTTGTATTGTCACTTGACAGAGCAATTGAATTTCAACTTTTATCGTTACACAGTTCAGATTGCAGTCGAAAACGGCGAGATTACTGATATACAGCGTTTAAGGAGCAACGAAGACAGAACGATAAGATTTAACCCACTTGTTTTTGTTCAGTTGCTGTTTGGGTATAGAAACCGAGATGAACTTGAGATGATTTACCCGGACTTCACTGTGCAACCTAGCCACAAACACTTGGTTGACGTTCTCTTTCCAAAACTTCCTTTGTATATACACACTGATTACTAGCAGAAGTTTTCTCAAAACATTTATTACCGGTTTTTGTTCATTGAGTTGGAGACCAAGATATGACTGTGCAAATCAGAAGTTTTGTTGATAAAGATTTGCCGAGTCTTGTTAAATTGCTTAATAGAACATTCAAAAACTCTTACCAATTTATGCCTTACACTGAGATGAGTCTTCGCTCTTGGGTTAACGAGAGTAAGCTCAGAATTCTGATAGCTGAGGAAAATGGAAAAGTCCTAGGCTCAATTGCATACAATGATGGACATTGGGGCGAAGAGATTGAATGGCTTACTGTCAAAGACAACTCCAATGAGAAACTTGAGGAGATGATGATCAAGGAAATAGAGGAATATGTCAGGAAAGGCACGATTTTCACGCTTGTTGATGCTGGAAGCCCGAAAATCGATAAATGGATTGAACGTGGATACAAACCTGAAGGAGGAATGCATCATATGTTTGCAAAACTTGATGCAGTTAAGCCTCTCCCGAAAGTTCCGGAAAACACGATTTTGCGGAGCTTGAAGCCGGATGAAGAAGAGGAGTTTGTTAGAGGCATAAATGCAGGATTTGGATGGGAAAGGCTAAAAATGGGCAGTATAGAGCGGTGGAAGACTGAGAATCCGCCTTTCACTGAAGAGTGGATTCACGTCGCAGAGGTCGATAACAAGATCGTTTCAGTCGTTGTAGCCAAGCCAGACACGCATTACAACGGATTCTTCAAGGGCAATCGGGGTTATCTTGGTCCTGCTGCCACACTTGCAGAATATCGAAGCAAGAACTTGGCTTCAGCGCTCACAGTTTGCGCTATGAACTATCTTTTTGAAAAGGGAATGGACTCTGTGGCATTATACACTTCCGAACAGAACAATCCTTCAGTAACTCTTCTGCAGAAACTTGGCTTTGGAATCGTGCATCAGTGGAAATTCATGAAGAAACACTTGAACAGCTAAGCGCAGATGCAAAATTGGGGGGGAAGAAAGATTAAACTGTTTTTCTGCAGGCGGATTCCTTTTCCAATTCTCTTACGCGGGTTTCAATAAAGGCCGCGACTTTTTCCTGGCCATATTTCTTTTCTTCTTCTTGTTTCTGCAGCTGATTCTTGATTGTTTGTAATACTTCTTCCACTTGAAAGGGTTTCATGATGTAAGCGTCTGCTTTCTTGTTTACGGCTTCTATTGCGTTTTGCAACGTCGGATAGCCCGTGATGATTATTCTTCGCATTCTTGGGGTTGTCTCCTTTATGCGTGTCAGAAGCTCAGTTCCTTCCATGTCTGGAAGTCGAATGTCCATCAAAGCAAGGTTGCAGAATTTTGCCCTAGTTATCTCTATCGCTTTTTTCGCGGTGTTTGCGGTTTCAACCACGTATCCTTCATCTGCAAGTATTGTAGTCAACACTTTGCGTATGTTCTCGTCGTCGTCAACAATAAGGATTCTGATGGTTTCATCCACATGTCTTCACCTCTTTCTCTTGTTCAATGCATTCATAAATTGTTTATGAAGCACAAATATTGATCAAAATTGGCAGGATTCTAATACTGCAAAACTGCGAATTTCATTGTTTTTTGTTTGAAAAACTTCTTTTAGCCGCCATCACATAATCGACAAAAACAAGATCCTTATTTTCGCTCCATTCTAAAGGGTGTCCAATTTTCTCAAATAGTTTTTTCATGATAATTATCTCCAAGAATTGTGCTCCAGCACCGAAAATTTTCTCAAGTCCATCTTCAAAATTTGCAACATGATACGGAATGTCTTTTTTGGCTATTCTGAATTGGTTTTCAAGATGGAAATAGATTGCCTGTTTGGCTGAATCTCCAAGGGTAGAGAGCGAATCATCTATTGTTTGAAGTAAGAGCTCTTCGAAAGTTTTCTTTGTCATCTTTAAGCTCCTTTGAAAGCAATTGACCTTAATCCTTTGGAATTATTTCAATATCTTATAGATGATCTTATGGATAATTAAGCTTATTTGTTGTTTGCATCATTTTGGAGGTGTCTTTGGAATTCGAGCGTTTCCCAACTGCTGTTTTAACTCAGAAACTCATCAAGCGGATAAACCATCTACCGTAACCCTGTAACCTGTCTTTTTTCAAATCGAATTTTCTGTTCTTGCTGATGAAAACTCCGACCACGATTACAGCAACACTCTATAACGTTAGCTGTCCCACCGCTTGCAGGTGTAAAGATCCGGAGAGATTCATTCCATTTATGAAAATATTCATCCGCTTTTTTTTCAGGCAAATTGCTCTTGCCAAATTCCTGGATTACACAAATCTAGTTATGAGTTAGAAATCTATTAAGGTAACCAGTTCAATCAACAATTGGAGGCTCACACTTGCAAGAGGTGGCGGTAAGCATCGAAGGACTCGTGGTCAAATATGGCAATTTCGTAGCCGTTGACAACTTGTCTTTCAATGTAAGGAGCGGAGAAATCTACGGCTTGCTAGGTCCCAATGGCGCTGGCAAGACCAGCACGCTTAAGGTGATGGTGGGCATTCTTGAACCTAGCGCTGGCAAAATCGAAGTTTTTAGTATGCCTCTCTCCGATGAGGTAGCAGCTAAGAGCAGTATTGGCTATGTTGCTGAAGAAGTGGTATTGCTTGAATCTCTTAGTCCGAGAGAGTTTTTCGAATTTATCGCATCCATAAGACGTTTGAAGGCAAGCACTGCCAATGTCCGACTTGGAAGACTAGTCTCTGCCTTCGAGCTTACACAATACTTTGACACGCCCATCGCAGCTTTGTCCATGGGAAACAAACAAAAAGTGGCAATCATCGCCGCTTTGTTGCATGAACCGCGATTACTGATTCTAGACGAGCCGCTAATAGGCTTGGACGCCCGATCCTCGAAAATACTCAAGGAACTCGTCAATTTTCACGCGAAAAAAGGCGGAGCGGTAATATTCTCAACCCATATAATGGAGGTAGCCGAAAAACTCTGCACGAGAGTCGGCATAATAAACAAAGGTAAGATAGTAGGTGAAGGAACAGTTGACGACCTCCGCAAGCTTTTCCAAAGCGCAGAAGGCTCACTTGAGGACATATTCCTAAAAGTGACTGAACAAGAAGCAGGAATGCAGGAGATAATAAGAGCTTTAGAAGAGGGATAACAAGTGAATTTTTCTGAGCTCTGGCGAACAGCTCGAATAGTGTACAGGGAGGTTTCTTTTCAATCGATTTTTTCGCTTCGCTTGGGCGCTGGTCTACCACAGAAAGGCAAGACCGACATCCAGCAGCAAATCAAACATGCGATGACTAGTACGCTCATAAGCAAAATTCTGACTAGCCTTTTCATAGGAATCTTTGTGATAATGGTATTGTTTCCACTAACGGTGAATCTTGGGTCTTCTGCTCCGCCTAGAGAATTGGCTATAGTAGGCAGCGTCTCAGCCTATTTGGCCATTGTGCTTTTCCTGATAATCATCATGGGGCTTCAGGTTTCAACAGCGTTGATCTCCTCAAAAATCTCAGAAATCCTTAACCCTCTTCCTGTTACGAAACAAGACATCTCAAAGATCATCTTTCTATGCTTTGTCAGGATTTTTGACATACCCTTGTTGACTGCAATAATAGCTTTCCCACTGGCTTATTCTCTCGTCAGCAGCTCGATATTAGGCGGTTTAATCTGTCTCGCAGGAGTGGGCATAACCGAAGTCTTCGCCCTCACTCTTACAATAGGACTATCCAAATTCTTCTATTACAGAATCGCAGGCGGAGGCGGAAGATCAAAATGGAAAACTATCATGAGGTTCATCTTCATATTTATGTGGCTTCTGCCATCCTTCGGAATATACTTCATAATCAACTTCGGCGTGGAAATAGTCCAATCCTTCGCCTCTCTAACGCAACTCCTGAGTTCTACTCTGCAAATCCTGACAGCAATTTACCCATTCTCCTATGGGTTTCTAGTGTCTTTGACAACATTCTCTCATACAACTGACTATACAAGCTTAAGCATCGTGATTGCTTCTTCTCTTGGGTATTTGGTTCTGGCAGGCTACTGCCTTAAATGGATTATAAACATTGCAAGAAAAATCGGCTTTGGTGGAATAGTCTCAACAGCCAGAGAGGTGGTCAAAGATACATTCATTCGTCCGCAAACTGCGTGGTTGGGAATAATCCGTAAAGATTTGAGAATAGCATCCAGATCACCTTCGTTTGCAAGCCTGTTTTTTTTGCCAGCTATACAAGCAGCTGTTCTAGCTATGTCATTCTCCGCCCTCGGCGAAGCAAGGCTGATCACAACATTGGGCGTTCTAACAGGCCTCTCGATAATCATTCTTTTGCTTCCACCTATCCTTTTTTCAATCGAAGGTCTAGCATCAGCCTACACCCGAAGCCTACCACTCACAGGAAGGACCCTAATCTTCTCCAAAGCATTGCTGTCAACCTTCACGTACCTCGTTTCGCTAATGGTTCTTCTTGCTGTAACATTGTACCTGAAAAGAGATTTCATCTACATCCTGACATTCGGGGTAATTCACACGTTTTCCGTTTCTGCTGCCATCATACTTGAACTGGCAATCTTGGCTCGAAAATTCTGGAAAGAAGGAGCAGTCATAGGCAACCTCTACGCCAGACTGTCCACATATATTTCAATATTGTTGCCTGGACTAGTAATTGCTTCGATGCCGATAATCATTGCTTTCACAACCTTTCTCATAGCCAGTGATTGGGTCATACCAGTTTTCCTAGCCGCTGCTTCCACCGAGTTCACAATAATAGCCTTGATCGTCTTTAGCAAAAATAAATGATAGAAAAAATCTATGAGACAAGCCTAGACCTCATGTGAACAGCTCTTTCCGTAGGCATTTTCAAAAGCATTAGAAAAATTTAACTACTCATGTGCTCATTTGTTGATTGGTGGACTAGTCCATGTGTGAGAAAAAAGGCAAAAAAATGAAAGAAGAGAAGAAACAAACCAAATCCTGTTGCAAGTAAATCTAATGCACACACTTCTCACCTGATAAATACCACCTTCCATTTTTTCTTTATAAAACAAAAAGCAAATATGGAAATCGGCGCAGATTAGAAATTCCAAATTCATGGGAACTGTCTGAAATTCAACACGGGTTTAACATTGAAAGCCACAAAAAAGACATGTTCATCCATAAACAATAGCCATTTATGATAGTCTTCCTCGAGAAGATTTATCAATCGTTGATGGATTTCCCATTATCAAGGGTGAAAAGGCACATGGTAAAAGAAAGCGTACTTGTTTATCTTACCTTTGGGCTAAATGCACTTATTGACAAAGGTTTAAGCGTTCCATTAGAAGAAGTCAAGGGATTATGGAAAGAAAAGAAAGCAATTGAAGAATTAGAGCGAAAATTCCCTTTAGAGAAAGAAGACAGAAACCGGTCTCCGCTGGAAAAAGGTACTAAGGCAGAACTCGATGAGATTTTCCAGAGCATGGCAACTACAATAGATGAACAAAAGAAATTCGGTATAGAAAACAATGGGCTGTGCCTGTTAATCGCCTACTGCCAAGAACAAATCCAACGAGAACATGCCAAGTATTACACGATCAAAATCGTGTAGGACAATGCAATATTCCCGCAAACTGCTTTGAACGCTACGTGCAAAGCAAAAAAGAATTCGAACAATAATTTCAATATTCCATTAGGTGAAATAACTGAAGAATCTCATAGTGGATCTGGAGAGTAAAGAAATGGGCCGGGAGAGATTTGAACTCTCGACCTTTCGGTTATCAGCCGAACGCTCCAGCCAAGCTGAGCTACCGGCCCCTAACGGGCACGCTATTATAAATCAATGATTGTTTTTAAGGATTTTCGGAACGCTTTTAATTGCTCCTCAACTATTTCTCTTATTGGGCCCGTAGCCCAGCCAGGATTAAGGCACCGGCCTTCGGAGCCGAAGAACGGGGGTTCAAATCCCCTCGGGCCCGCTTTTTTCATCTATGTTTTCGGAATCTTTCGTTTCATTAGGTTCCTTTTCTAGAACGTCGGCTAGTATTTTTTCTGCGTATGGGATGTAGTCTTCTATTTCAGGTAGCATTATGTGCATGGCTTCATGGAAAATTGTCAGAATGAACTCTTTTAAGCAATAGTCAAAGTTCTTTTCCCAATTGCAACAACCTACATATACGTAAATGATGCCTCCTCGGTGTTTTTCATCAACAGAATACATTCCTTCAATTGGAGGAGGAACATAATTTCTTGGCAAAACTTTCTGCTGTTCCTTTGAAAGTCTAGGAAAGCATTGAATCTCCACACTCTAAACCCCGACATCCATTATTCAAGGAGATTATGCTTATATTCCTTAATAGGGGGAATTTAGACGAGGACTCAAATCTACTCGAGCCCGCTAAACACTGAAAGCTGACTTGTCAAAAAATGAATTATACATATTTTCAGCCATAATTGGGTGTACATATCGGCTTATGTTAAGGTGATGCAGATTATCAATGAAGCGAACGTTACAGATCATTGGCAGGTTACTCTCACTGGATGTTTAGTTTCTTCAGGAATAATTTTGAAGATAAGATTAGAAACACAAGGAATGTTGTTGTAATAGCTAACAAGTAATTTCCAGTTCCAACAGCCAAACCTATTGCGGCGGTTGCCCATAGGCTTGATGCCGTAGTTATGCCTACGACCTTGTCTTGTTCAGCGATTATTGTGCCTGCGCCTATGAATCCTATTCCTGTGACGATCCCAGCGGCAACTCTGGCAGAGTCTAGGCTGAAATCTTGGATTGAAACGAGGGTGAAAAGACACGAACCGACTGCGACTAGCATGTGAGTTCGCAATCCTGCGGGCTTGTGAGTGATTTCCCTCTCGATTCCAACTACTGCGCCTAATACAATTGCCAAGACTAGGCCTAAAACAGATTCAATGGTGATCGAAGAGTTCATGACATTGATTATGCCTTTCGATAATATAAAAATCGCGCTCACGATTCGCACGACTAGTTATTCTGGCTGGATCCTAACTGTTCATAAATTTCTATATTCGACACGAGTTCCTGCCAAGTTGACCCAGCTTCTTTTTTTTCGATTGCCAAATTCCTATTTCATCTACGATTCATCGTCTCCCAAAGCAAAACAGATCTGAGAAGCAGCTGATCGAAACTGCAATTGGCATTACAGACGCACTATATGCCATACTGCCCAAAAAGTGGACCGGGCGGGATTTGAACCCGCGGCTTCCGCCTTGCGAAGGCGGCGATCATACCAGACTGATCTACCGGCCCTTTTTTGTTTCTTTCTGAGAGTAGAAAGAGCGGTAGAAATTTAGAGCTTTTGGTCACCGCATATTGCGTTCCGCTAAACGTTCCTTTTAGAATTCATAGATTGCTATAAGCCTGGCAGTTGCAAAGGTTTCATGTTACTGTGAGGCTTTAGTCGATACAGGTGGGATTATTTAAAGAGCTTGTTTTTCAAGATATGGTGATGTAGACTTGTTTGTCGTCCATTGAGCATTTGTGCCATTTGGTTTTCATTCCTTCACAATCGGATTGTAAATGGATTTTCTTAGTCCGTACGAGTTCTTCCATTTCCATTAGGTAAGGTTTTAACAGTCTGATGCTTTCAGCGTCAAGTTCAGCTATGTAAACAGCGTCAAGGATGTCAGTTGGCATATATCCGAGTTCCTTTCGCAAAACTTGGATCCTCCGAGCCAGATCACGCATCAAGCCTTCGCCTAGCAGCTTTTCGTCGCGGTTGGCATCCAAAAAAACTCGGGTATCCCCATCGGATGCTAAGACCCAGCCCTCTGAGGTTGGTCCTGAAGCTTTCTCTGCATACTCTGCAGTTTTAACGTTGGCAAGGTCAAGAAACACGTCTTCAACGTCTTTCAGTGCATTGCAGACTTTTTTGTTGGCAACAACAACCATTTTGTTGAGAGGCCAGCGTCTCTTCAGCTTGGCAGACTGCCTAGCAGCACAGGCAAGCGAAACACATTGGAATAGTGTTTTGAACTCTTCTTCAAGGGTTTTGTTTCGCAATTTTGCGTCAGGTTTTGGCCAATTCTCAAAGTTTACGGATTCAGGCAGCTTAGGATCCAGTTTTCTGTAGAGCTTCTGATATAATGCTTCGCTCAGGTAAGGCGTTATTGGGTTGAAAAGTAGTGTAATTGTTTTAAGAACATTCCACAAGGTTGCGTACACTGCCAGTCTTCTATTGAGAGTTTCAGGATCATCGGTCCATAGTTCTTTTCGGATCATGGGTACGTAAAGTCTGCTTAGAGTCTCTATGACATAATCTTCCAGGACGGCTAAAGCGAAGTTAAACTGGCAGGTGTCAAGTTTGTTAGTGTAAGTTTCTATTGTTTCTTGGAGTCTAGACATTAGCCAACGATCCACTTTTCTGAGTTGGTTTTCGTGCAATGCCCATTCGACTGTGTGTTCTCTAGGGTTGAAGCAATCGAATTCTGCATTTTGCAGAAGAAACCTGCTCAGATGGTACAGGGTTGACAGTACTTGATAGGGACGCCTGCTTAGTTCATTCAAGTCAAAGTTGATGAAGTCTTCAGGTGAGCATTTCCGTAGCATATAGAATCGGCATATGTCAGCAGAATTTTTCTCCAATAGTTTGTTGGCTTCTACTACGTTTCCTAGGCTTTTGCTCATTTTTCTGCCTTTTGCGTCTTGAGCTAAACCTTGAAAAAGAAAAGCCTTGTAAGGGGCTTCAGCTTTTCCAGTCAGGATGACATGTTCCAGCAGAAGAGAATTGGCCCATCCGCGGGTTTGGTCTATTCCTTCTGTTAGAAAGTCGACTGGCACATACTCTTTGAATTCTTCGTCTGTGAATCTTGCATATGGCGAGGCTCCACTATTGTGCCAAGTGTCCAGCACGAAGTCTTCTCTTCGCATGATGCCCTTGCATTCTTGGCATTTTATTGTTATGCGATCAACCCATGGCTTGTGCAGTTCAAACTCTGCTGGTGGTTTTTCTAAAGATTTCTCGATCAGCTCTTCCTTGTTTGCCATTAAGGTTTTTGCTCCGCATTTTTCACATTTCCATACTGGCAAAGGGGCACCCCATACGCGTTCTCGGGATAAGCACCATGGCTTGCCTTCTTTAAGGAAAGCAAGAAAACGGTTTTTGAGGCTTTCAAAGAAGTATTCCACATTTTTAGCGGCTTCAAGGATCTTCGCGTTTATTTTGTCTGTCCTTAAGAAGTATTCTTTTCTCGCCAGCCAAACCAGTTTGTGATGTGAACGCCAGCAAGTTGGATACTCGTGCTTTATGATTTTTACGTCTACAAGCAAGCCTTTTTTACGAAGTTCTTCAACGACCTTTTGATCAGCTTCTCTCGCAAACATGCCTCCAAAAGCGCCTGCATCTTTGGTAAATTTAACCTCATCGTCGAAAGGAGCGAATATTGGAATACCCCGTTTCTGAGCAGCAAAAAAGTCTTCTTCGCCATTGCCTGGCGATTGATGCACAACGCCCGTTGCAGTGTCTACATCTACGAAGTCTTCCAATATAACTCGATGCACAAGCGCATGCAGGGTTTCGAGTTCTGCTTGTTCCGGCACCAAGTCCGTAAATGGAAACTCGTATTTTTCGCCTTCCAAATTACTGCCTGCTACGGTATCGGCTATTTCGTATTTTTCTATGCCCAGTTCTTGCATGACTGGCTCGACACGTTGCTTAACCATAATCCACGTTTCATCCTTTACTCTGACCTTTGCATATTCAGCTTTGGGATGAACAGCTAGCATAGTGTCTGTTACGAGCGTGAAGGGCATTGTAGTCCAGACTAGAAAATACTCGTTTTGACTGCTGGCTACTTTGAACTTGAAGTATAGACTGGGATCCTCAACTATCTTGTACGAGTCTTCATAGCCTACTTCGGCGCTGCTTAGGCTTGTTTGGCAACCTGGACAGTAAGCAACAACGTAATATCCTTCTTCCAGCAAGCCTTGCTCCCACGCACATTTAAGGTATTGCCATTCTCTTTCAATGTAACTATCATGATAGGTCCAGTAAGCCTTGTCGTGATTTATACAAATCCCGAGTTTTTTGTCTGCTTGTACCCATTCCTTATGATACTTCATAATCACCTTTTTACATTCTTGTATGAACCGTTCTTCACCCACTCTCTCTAAAAGTTCACGCTTGTTTCTGACGCCTAAGAGCTTTTCAACTTCAAGCTCCACAGGTAAACCTTGACAGTCCCAGCCAGCCCAAAAAGGCATATAATAACCTTGCATGGTTTTCCAACGGTAACGAAGGTCCTTCATAACACGACCGCGTGCATGCCCTACGTGAGGTATCCCGTTGAGCGTTGGAGGTCCTTCAACAAAACCTATTGTGCCCACATTGCTGTCTTTTCTATAAGCCTCCAGCTTTTGTCTAGTTTCACTGTTCTGCCAGAACAAACGTATTTCTTCTTCTAGTTCGAGCGGGCGATAGTCTACAGTGAATATTAGTTTAGAATTAGTTTTGAATTTGGCGGTCACCTTGCATCACATTACACCCGCAAACACACCACAATAACGCCAGAAACATATAACCTTTTTGAATC
>CAZGNE010000017.1:0-25261 GCA_964527165.1 uncultured Candidatus Bathyarchaeia archaeon | reverse complement strand
CGCAATGATGGAAGCCTTAAAGAGTTTTCAGTGGAGACCTTGCTGGTAGCGACTGGACGTGTTCCCAATTCAGACACTCTGAAGCCAGAGAAGACTGGTGTCGAATTGGACGAAAAAGGCTTTGTGAAAGTGAACGAGTATCTCGAAACTCGAAAAAAGAACATTTGGGCTTTTGGAGATGCTATTGGCAAAGAAATGTTCAAGCATGTAGCCAATTATGAGGCGCAAATCGCATGGCACAATGCATCGCAAGCACACAAGATCAAAATGGATTACTCAGCCGTGCCTCATGCTGTCTTCAGTCATCCACAAGTTGCTTCAGTAGGCATTAAAGAGGCAGAAGCAAAACAGCATGGGTACAAGCTTCTAGTGGGCACTGCATTTTTCAAGGACACTGCGATAGGTGCTGCAATGGGTATGCCTAACGGATTTGCAAAAGTAATCTTGGAACAGAAAACTGGCAAAATCCTGGGCGGTCACATTATTGGACCTTTTGCTTCAATACTTATACAGGAAATTGTCAACGCGATGAACTGTGGAGATGGAACTTCTGTCCCAATTATGAGAAGCATGCACATTCATCCTGCGATGTCAGAAGTCGTTCAAAATGCCTTCGTTAACTTGCACGAGGCTTAGAGCTAAACCGTTATATCAGCCATCATCAATATGCAAACCATGCGGTAAGGATGAGAATAATGAAAGTAGAGAAAATTCTTGGAAAGGATAACAGAAACAAGGTTTTTGTATATGCCTTGAGCACGTGTGCATGGTGCAAGATGGCTAAGCAATTCCTTAAAGATCATGACGTTGAATTTGAGTTTGTAGATGTTGACAAGTGTAGCGATGAAGATTTGAAGGAAGTCAAGGAAGACATTTTGAGTAGAGGAGGACACCTCAGCTATCCAGTAATAATAATTAACGATAAAACTTTGATTAGCGGTTTCCAAAAAGACAAGATTAAGGAGACCCTCAAAATTTGATGGCTTTGGAAAAAGTACGGCAAAGGGCAGAGTCCGACGCTAAAACTTATGGTTACCATCTGAATCCTGATCCAAGCTTTCTGCAAGACCTTTTGGAAGGACTGAAAAGTAACGAAGAACGCTATGGCTATCCTTCGTGCCCGTGCAGATTGGCACTGGGAAACCTTGAAATCGACCGTGACATAATTTGCCCTTGCGATTATCGGGATCCAGACGTGGTTGAGTTTGGAGCATGCTACTGTGGTTTGTACATGAGAAAAGACGTTTACGAACGTAAAACTCAAGCGCAGCCTGTTCCAGAACGGAGACCCTTGGAAAAGCAAGTTCGCTCATACCCAACAGCCGCAGAAGACACTATGGAGAAAACTGGAGCTGGCACGACGACTGCCAAAGAATCGACCGCGATTGAGAAGAAACTGTGGTATTGTCGACAATGCGGCTATGTCGTTTTCCGTGAAGACCCACCTTACGTCTGTCCAATATGCAAGGCAAAGAGAGAATTATTTGCAGAGATATCCATTCATATGAAAGCGACAGGATAACATTTCGCTTAAAGCGGTAGATGATTACTTTGCTATTCTTATCTCAATCTCTTTCCAATCCCTCTTTATCCCCTGCAAAGAAGTGACAGCACCAACAACTGTGCCTGTTAGAATCTTCGAAACAAACTCGTTCAAACTAATCTCTTGTCCATCAATAAAAAGCTTAACACCCAAGCACATCACCTCAAATATCACGTATATTACTAAGGGTAAAAGCTTTTTGTGGAGCTTTAAGAATAGCAAGTCTTCTTTTATATGGAGGTCAAAACGTTGACGAGAAAAACAGCAAGAGTCTATGTGAACAATAAGGCTAGAGTGATGAAAATCATTGAATTGCTTGAGAAGGAACATCCGGATGCAAAGATAGCTCTAAATTATGGCGCTCCACTAGAGCTCCTTATTGCCACTATCTTATCAGCACAATGTACCGATAAGAGAGTCAACATGGTCACAAAAAATCTTTTCAAGAAATACAAAATTCCTCAAGACTATGTCAATGTGGATTTGAAAGAGCTTGAGCAAGATATAAGGTCCACAGGTTTTTATAGAAACAAGGCTAGAAACATTAAGAAATGTTGTCAGATGCTTATTGCTAAGTTTAATTCACAGGTTCCAAGAACGATGGATGAACTCTTGGAATTGTCGGGAGTGGCCCGAAAAACGGCTAACATCGTGTTGTTGAACGCTTATGGGAAAGTTGAAGGAATAGCGGTAGACACACATGTTCGAAGACTCACAAAAAGACTCGGTCTCACAGAGAACAGAGATCCTAACAAAATAGAAAAGGATTTGATGAAGCTTGTTCCAGATGATAAGTGGATTAGGGTCACAGACTTGCTGATATTTCATGGAAGAAGAATATGCGGAGCAAAGAGGCCGAAGTGTAATAAATGCGTAATTAACAAGCTTTGTCCTTCAGCTTTCACTTTCAGCTAGTAAGTTGACCTTTTTTCCATCAACACTGAATAGAAATATCGCCGATAACCATCTCCTTCAACAGAAGATATGTGCTCAATTTCTTTGATTTCGAAATAATCTGAAAAAATCTCAAATATGTGTTTTTTAGTAAAGTGGTTCCATGCTGACCCATTCTTATAGCTGAAACCGACCATTAAGTAGGCCGCGTCTTTCTTTAAAACTCGATGCACTCCCTTAATGAATGTATTTCTATCCTCGATTTCTACATGGTGAAAACATCCCATGTCAAAGACAAGATCAAACTCGCCACCTTCAAATGGAAGCGTTAGAGCATTCTGAACCATGAATCTGATCTTAACATCAGCTTGTTCAGCCTTCCTTTTAGCATGTTCTATAGCTTTGGATGAAATATCAACTCCGGTAACCGAAAAACCCTTTTGGGCCAGGTAAATCGTGTTTGTTCCAGCGCCACAACATATGTCTAGAGCCTTTCCTTTTTTTATTATCCCTTTTTCAACAAGCTTCACCAAAGCTTCCCTAGGTCTGCCAAGCTCCCACGGCAAGGTTTCCAATTGATATCTCCTGTAAACCTGATCCCACTTCTCATAGTTCCGACTCACGTTTGGCACTCCAAGCTACTATAAGACGCAAAAATGCACTAATAATCCCATTCTATTTAAGCTACTGCTCGTCGTGAAAAAACAAACATGTGCTGAATTTTTACTGCTCTTCCTCATCAACATTGAACACTGAAAACGTCAAGTAGCAACAACACGTATTTGGGAAAAACATAATTTCAGCTGTGTCTAATATTTTGTGAGGGATTGAATTTGTCTACCCGCAGTTCAAATGGCCCAAAAATTGCCATAATAGGAGCAGGCTCCGTAGGAGCAACATTTGCCTATTCTCTCTTGATCCGCGGATTAGCCTCTCGAATCGTAATCATAGACATTCACAAAGAAAGAGCCGAAGGTGAAGTCATGGATCTAAATCATGGCTTAGCTTTCGTTCGCCCCGTAGAGATTTGGACAGGCAATTATTCCGAATGCAGAGACGCAGACCTCATAGCTATTGCCGTAGACAAGGGGCAAAAAATCGAACAGTCACGCCTCGATTTGGCTGAGGGCAACTTTGAAATAATGAAACAAGTTATCTCCGAAATCAAAAAGTACAACAAAGAGTGCATTCTGTTAATCGTAACCAACCCCTTAGACGTTATGACATATGTCGCTTTGAAACTTTCTGGTTTTCCAAAAAACAGAGTAATCGGTTCAGGCACAACCCTAGATACTGCAAGGCTCCGCTACCTGCTCGCTGAACATCTGCGAGTCGACCCTCGAAACGTTCACGCTTACATAATCGGCGAACATGGCGATAGCGAAGTGCCCGTTTGGAGCCTTGCAAACATTGCAGGAATCAAACTGAAAGAATACTGCCCTATCTGTAAAATTCCCTATGACACACAAGCGTTTAACAATCTATTTCTAAAAGTAAGAAATGCTGGATACGAGATCATAAACCGCAAAGGAAGAACCTACTATGCAGTGGCATTAGCGATGACAAGAATCGCGGAAAGCATACTGCGAAATGAAAATGCCATCTTAACCGTATCAACCTTCCTAGAGAATTATTATGGTGTAGGCGACATATGCCTCAGCGTTCCAGCAATCCTCAATCGTGGCGGCGTAAGAGAACTCGTCAAGCTTCCACTAGACAAAAAGGAAATTGAAGATTTTCAGAAGTCAGCAGAAATTGTGAAAAAAGTTGCCAATTCACTGACTCTCTGAATTAAGATTATGCTTTGAACATTATGTGAAACAGAAGGGATTCAAACTAACCAGCACGGGCAATCAACCTTAACCAAATCACAAGAATCTTGGCTTTTCTGGCAATTTACGAAAAACCCTTACAACAAAGCACTATTACGTGTAGCTGTTGAATTGGCATTGAAAAACGTGAAACTGAGTTTTTCGATCTTGAAGAAATTTTCCTTTTCAACTAGAGCACAATATCATCTACGACAGACATTCGTCTTTTTTGACATGCACCTCGTCATCGAGCCTCTGGTTTTGGTGCCTTTTGCAAGCGTAATAATCGATGAGAAGCAGAGTTTGAACAATGAAAAGACAAAATGGAACTATAGACGAGTTGCTTGAAGCCTTATTTGCCTAGACTTAAAGACCGAGAAAACGAGCGAAAAAGCCACTATACGCACAAAGCATAAGAGTTATTAGTCTATCAGGCTTTATTTCAGTCAACAAATGGTGACTTACCCGATTGTCATTTGAGATTCAAGAGTTGCCTGACATATTAAGAGTAATTGTGTTGATTAACCTCAGCAAAGGTACAACAATGCAAAAATCTTTTCTTAAAAAACGAATTGACAAAGTATGCAAAAGCTATGTATCCATAGATATGAGCGATCTGGACGAAACCTTGAAAGAGATGACCGAAGAAAAGCTAATCCTCAATCATGACGGTCGGGTTCAGCTGACTGAACAGGGCGTCAAGCTAGGCAAAGACTGGCGAAGCTTGCTCATGAAAAAGGAACCCATAATCGAAGTAGTTGCTGGATTAGTCGACGGCTCGATCACAGGACTTGTAGTTGTGCTTTCTGCCTTCATAGCTGGGTTAACCTTTAAAGTTGCAGCCTTTGCAGCTTTTCTTTCTCTGACCGCAGTAGCAGTAACCAACTTCTCCAGCTTTCTACTCGGCGGAATAACTGAGGACTTGGCAGATATGCTGACTCTTCAGAATCTGATGAATTACAGTCTCAGTGATATTCCTGACAAAAAAGAGAGGAACAAGTCACTGTTACTAGTCAAACAATTATTCACTGTTTTGCACAAAGAAATAGGTAGGTCAAACCTTTATGCAGCGATAATCTGCGGCACGACCACTTTTCTGGCAGGTTCAATACCCATACTTGCTTTCCTGATGCTTCCTGAACCACTTGACATAATCCTATCACTCGCCATGGTTGGAACAATCGTAGGTGTTTTCCTAGTGCGCTATCGTGCCAAAAGATCAAAAGTACACTGGAAAATAACCCTACTCGAAACTACAGCAATAATCATAGTTGCAACCATCGTGTCGCTAATAATTGGCGAAATCGTGTAAGATGCATCAACAGTTAGCCCAGTCTTACCATTAGTTATTTCTTTCAACTATTTTCCGATGTTCTCGCATCATACACTTGTCCACGATTACTACTAAGCCTGCTTTTCTCGCGATTTCAGACGCCTGCTCATTAACTATGCCAGGCTGCATCCAAATCACTTGGGGCACGCCGTATGATTCTTTCAAGCGTATGATTTGCTCCACTATTGGCAAAACCTCAATAGCGGGTCTGAATATGTCAACGATCTCGATAGTCTTCAGAACCTCAGTGGGAACATCAACAAGGCTCTTGTAGCTTTTCTCTCCCAAAACTTCGTCCACGTAGGGATTAACAGGAACAATCCTAAAGCCATGGGTCTTCAAATATGCCGCCACTCTATAGCTATCCTTGGAAGCGTCACGAGACAACCCTACAATGGCTACCGTCTTGTATTTGGTCAAGATTTCGTTCATATTTTTTTGGCTCAAACAATCAACTTCTTCGGAAAACTTCAATCTATAGTGTTACTTTGAGCTTCATTTCTTGAGGAGTCTTATTATTTCCTGACAGAATACGGGCAAGTCCGCGGGCTTACGCGAAGTCACAAGTTTCCCGTCTACAACAACAGGCGCGTCTATGAAAGCTGCTCCAGCATTTTTCAGATCAGTAGCTACTGATTTCCAACACGTGATCTTTTTGCTTCTAATTACGTCTGCTTCTATCAGCAACTGCGGACCATGGCAAATGGCGGCTATGACCAAACCTTTTTCGCAGGATTCTCTTACAATGTCTACCAGACCCTTGTTTATCCTCATGCGATCAGGCGCCCTTCCGCCTGGAATTATTAGCCCTTCATATTCGTTTAGGGAGACGTGCTCTGGGGAAAACTCGGAAGTTGTTGGCACACCATATTTTCCAGTATAGGTCACGTTGGCTTTCGGACCTAAAACATCTACTTTGTAGCCTTCTTCTTGGAGTCTGTAATAGGGGTATAGAAACTCGGAATCCTCAAATCCTTCTTCCACTATGATCAATACTTTTCGCATAAATTTTGTCCCTTTCCGAAAAGATGGTTGTTGGTTCAATATAAGGATTTTAGATCACGTAGTTTTTTAGGTCTGTACTCTGTTTAAGGCATAGCTCGTATTTCTGTAGCATGTCCTCCAGAACCCTTGTCAACTCTTCTTTAGGTGCAAAGCTTACTACTTGTCCGATGGCTCTGCCTTGACAGAAAAACACCAATGTCGGTGTACCCATCACCCCATTGTTGGCTGCCAATTCCTGGTTTTCCTGACTTTTCAGAATGTTGAACTTTGCAAACTTTATTTTGCCTTCATATTCTTCAGAAAGTGCGTTGAATATCGGATTAAGCTTAATGCACCATGAGCATCGATCATGCCAAAAATAAACAATTGTCAATTTGTTAGATTTTAGAATATTCTGCGTCCAATTGCTCGCATCCGCATCTGCTATGTTAACCATATGATCACACATCGTTTGTTATTCGACAAGAAAAAGTTAAACATTTAAACACTTCGGAAAAGAATGTTCATACTAATATTTTATCCTGAGTTGTTGAACGAAATATGCAACAATAAGGACGCGGCCGATCACTAATAATGTAATTGAGATTATGATCTGCAATATTGGTTGCCTCCAGGATAAACGCAGCCGAAACTGCCGTCAGAAAAACACCGACATAGAGACTTGCATTGCTACGCAAGAACTGGGTAAATTCTGCTCGAATAATTTTTGGATATCTAAATACTAGACTAATCATTGCTGCAAACGTTAGAAAGGTTATCACCAACATGTAGGTAATCTCAGTCCAATAATCACCAAAGGTGAGCAATAGCCCACCTCGTCCCCTATAAGCCCTCCACCTGCTCCGTAAAGAATTTCGGCTAGACGGTTTATCCGTTCATTTTCGTAACTAATGCCGAGCCAACCTCCTATAGCAAGCAGGGCTAGACCGTACCAAAAGTGGTGAATGTGATATTCTCCTCCAATCAGAACAATATGTGGGTTCAAGCTTGTGAATGCCCTAGCGCTTATGAAGGAACGGATGAAAGCAATTAAGGCTAATACTGACAGATTTGGTCTTTCTCTTAATTCTTCATCTTCAACCACTTTTCGCGGAACATTCTTTACGGTTCTACCTTACTTTTAGGAATCTAAATCTTGTCCAGATACTGGACAACAAGTTCAATATTCTCAACAATATGTTTTTATTTGTTCAAAAAGAAAAGCACTCAGGTGATTGAAGACGAGTTTGTCAAATGACCTTGATCTAGTGTCGCCATGCGGCTTATATTGCGGTGAATGCAGATTCTTCAAAGAAAACTGTGAAGGCTGCGGCTATGTAAAAGGTAAGCCTTTCTGGGGCGAATGCCGCTTCTATCCCTGTGTACGCGAAAAAGGTGTCGAACATTGCGGTTTATGCATAGACTTTCCCTGCAACTATTATCTTTCGACCTATGATCCAAACGAAGGAGCATGGCGCGTTTTCTATCGTGCCGGACAACTCGTTTATAGGAAAAAGATCGGTACCAAGGCTTGGCTGAATGAAAAGGCTAAAGGTGGAAACCCTGATCCGAAATTCCAAAAATAGAGCTTTGTAGATCTTCACCTCCCATTTCCTTAAACACGTCATTATTGGCTAACCTGCAGACCTTCGAACAGACTATATTCTTACTGACTCATTCTACTGGACTTGTTAGTCGAAGTGATGCATAAGTTAAACAGTGTCTATGCTGATTTGCTTTCACGCGTGTTTTCAAGAAATCAAGAACAGTTTCCTTTTGCAGTGAAGATCGCTTTACCTCCCATCTTCGGCTTTATCATATGCCAAGCAGAATCGGCATTCTTCTATCTCAATTTCTGGATCGGTCTTGTTGCAGAATACGCACATAAGCCTTGTTCCGCGTATAGTAACACATGTTTGACAGAAGATGTTCAAAAATTCTCTTCTCTGATAGGTTTCACTTAAAAGTAGAACTATCATTCTGCTTATTAGTGGTTGTATTTTTTTAATATCGTCGATTTTTATTGCATATCCTCTAACCTTTCTGGTGTATTTGCTTATGGCAGATTGTGACATCCCTAGGATTGTAGCAACTTGGTCTTGTCTTAAGCCATGCTTTTCTACAAGATTCTTTGCTATTAATGCCTTTACTGCAGGTACCACTGACTTTGCGGCAACTTCACATGGGATTATCAGATTTCTCACCGTTCGTTCTATTATTCTGGAGGAAAAGGTATATAAATATGACGTACGTCATATTCATATGACGTATGTCATGACAGGGAAGAGACAAACGAACTTTTGAAAGTCTCACTCCTTTCTCCCAATCCCCTATCATGACATTCGCTGAAGGTGACCAACAAATGAACATCGAGCTTAGCACGAATCCAATAATAGAAGCAAGCTATCAAACAAACTTGACAGAAATGATAGACAAAATGGAGGAAATATGTCAAAAATGTAATCCATTATCCGTAGTCTCCTGCGTGACAAATTGCAGTGTTTGGAAACTGAAAAATGAATTGAGTGAATTATACAGGAAAGCTCAATCAGAAAGGTTCAGAAGACAATTGCTGAATACGCTGAAAAACAAAAGGCGCCTACGAATATTGATTCTCATATCCAAAAGTCGATACTCAATTGACAAACTCCAACAAGATCTGAGGACACTGGGGTATTATCATAGCCGAAAAACGATAATCGGAGAATACCTTAGTCCGCTAATAGCAATTAAATCAGTAAAAGAAAACCAGAACAAATATTGTGCAACAATATTTGGTCATATGCTTGCGAAGTTGATAAAAGACTTCCAGAATATGGGAGATCTTCTGCCGCCTCATTCTGAATGCTATGAAGAAGAAATATTAGTCACGCTTATGAGTGGACCTAAAAACTATAAAGTCATACAAGACAAGGTTCCAATCAAAAGTGTGGGTCGAATTCTAAGTCGGTTACAGGCGGCAGGTCTTATAGAAATGCCAAAGGAAAAAGACTATGTTTTCTTCTTCAAAACGCAAAGAGATCCGGACAAAGAGAGATTTTCACCGACGGAAAAAAGAGTCTATAGCAACATCTCTGAAGAAGGCATTTCTGCACGAAAACTCGCAGAAAAAACAAGTATTTCACTCAGGCGAACTTACAAGTATTTGAGGCGATTGAAAGGGAAAAAGCTAGTCTTTACAAGGAAGAAACTGAAGAATTATGTTTTGACTTCAAAAGGCTTTCAAATGGCATACATGCTTCGGAGAATAGAAGAGCTAACGCATGAGATTCAAGTAGCAGCCATACATTTGATCAAAAAAGAAGAAAAACAAAAACCTGTTAAGCTTGAAGCCAAACAGCTCGTAAGAAGACATCAATATAGCAATCAGTGATATGTTTAGGCAAATCGAGCTGAAAAAGATTACGGATTTCTTGAAAAGAGAAAATGGGTCAATATATCAACATTAATCTGAAGCTCTTTGGCAGCAAGTGAAATCTGAAATTGTTTCTGAGCTTATTTTGTTATCTTGTATGTGTTTTTGGCGATTTCTTCAAGGATTTTGTGGTGTTTCTTCTCGTCTTCAGCGATGTGTTGTAACAGCATTTTTATGCTTTCGTCTTTCGTCTTTTTGATTTCTTCTTCAACATGGGCTAAAACGTCTGTTTCCATTTGAATGTGGTTTTCAACTTCTTTTCTAGCTAGAATGGGGTCGATGTATCCTTCGAGTCTATATTGCCATAATGTCTTAGATGAAGGAACGCCTTCTATGGTGGTGAGGATGGCTGTTAGTATGTCTTCATGCTTCTTCGAGTCTAGTTGCATCTCCAGCAGAAGAAGTTTTGCGGCGGCATTATCAACTTTCTTTCTGATTTCGTTGAGACGTAACACATGGTCTCTTTCAATGTTTATATGTCTCTTGATGAGCTGGATTATCTCGTCTTTCTTTTCCATCAAGGTCCACTCCAATATATTTTTAAGATACTGAAGTTGATTTATTAAAGCTTTAGCTTGGCTGTGGAAAAGAAAAACTTAAGGGCACCATTAATATAGCCTTTTGATGTATCTGCAGTTTTAAGATCGAGAGTGATAGACCGGTGAAGGTAAGCGTAATTTCTTTGACTTGCTGTGCCGGATGTGTTTCCTCCTTCTTAAATGCCGGAGAGGCTTTATTGGAGATTCTTTCGGAGGAATTCGAGATAGTGTATTCTCCTACATTCGTCGACTTAAAAGAGGTTCCGAATGTTGACTTGGCAATAGTTGAGGGTGGAATTCGAACAAAAGAGGATGAAAGATTAATCAAAGAAGTACGGGCGAAATCGCGGATTCTTGTTGCCTTGGGAATCTGCGCAACCCATGGTGGAATAACAAGCTTGGGCAATGTGCTTTCTGTGAAGGAACTGCTGGAAAAGGTTTATTTTGTGGCTTGGTGCTATCACATAAACTACAGGCGGATTTATCGTCCGCTGGGATGTGCCCTATAACAAGAAGGGTGAACCATAAACAAGTAATGGAGTAGTGATGAGAAAAAATGGCCTACAAGTATATTGCTGAAGCATGGGCAAAACCAGAAAAATCCTATGTGGATGAGCTCTTACGTCAGAGGCTTATAGAATGGCGTAGACAGCCAACTATAACCCGCGTTGACAAGCCAACACGCTTGGACAGAGCCAGAAGGTTGGGCTACAAAGCCAAACAAGGCTACATAATAGCTCGCGCCCGCGTTAGACGAGGCGGTTTAAGAAAGCAAAGACCTAGATCTGGAAGAAGACCCAAACGTATGGGCGTCAAGAAATTTAAACCTGCTAAAAGCCTAAGACTAATCGCTGAAGAACGTACCTCAAGAAAATTCCCAAATCTCGAGGTGCTGAACTCTTATTGGGTTGGTGAAGACGGACGCTCGAAATGGTTTGAAGTCATCCTCGTCGACACTAATCATCCGGTAATAAAGGCTGATCCAATCATCAACTGGATATGCCAAAAACAACATCACGGACGCGTATCTAGAGGTTTGACAAGTGCAGGTAAGAAAGTCAGAAGCCTGCGAAGAAGAGGGCGAGGGGCAGAAAAATTCAGACCAAGCAAAAAAGCCAACGTAGGAGCGTAGTAGCCTCATGATGGCAACTAAACCAATAGTGTTCAGAAAAGGCGGAAAACAACGAGAAGGAAGAGGCTTTAGCAGAAATGAATTGAGAGAAGCGGGAACAAACCCGAGAGAAGCCATAAAGCTTCGAATACCCATTGATATGAAACGTAAAACAAACCACGCAGAAAATGTTGAAACCCTACGAACCCTTTTGGAGACTAAAAAAGCTGCTGTTAAAACTAAAAAACCTAGGTCTAGCAAAAGATCTAAAAGTTAACCCTATGCTTTATTATCCTAGCAGTGACTCGAATTGCCTTCTAAACCACAAATAGCCTATATTGACATTAGAACATCAGCTCATGCTACCGAAGATCTAGACAAGGTTTCAAGAGCCGTGCATAACACGCTCCCTACAGAACTGATCGAAAGAACAGTTTTCAGAAAAAAAAGTCTGGCAGGGCATTATGGAAATCCCATAATCCTGCTCGAAACAAGAATAAAAGACAAGATCGCCGCACAAAAAACCTTTGAGAAACTCCCTTCAGGCTTAAGCATAATGGACAAAGAACTCCTAAATAACAAAATCCAGGATCACTTGGAAAAAGGAAACCTGTACCTAAGGCTAGACAAACAAAGTGCCTATTTAGAAGAGTTCAAATTATGCCAAACCGACCCAATTCACTTCCGGATCCACTTCAAAAGACACAGTACAGAAGAAGTTATTGAAATCTGCAGGAAACACGGGTTACTTCCATGAAACGAACATATGCAGACTTGCATCTTTCTCCAAACTTAAGAGACGTCAAACAAACCTCCAACCTGCTAAACAAAGCAGCTGCGCTCGGATACAAGCTAATAGCTATTTCGTTTCCACCATACTACAGCGAACAAGAAATTCATGGAATACAAAACGTTTGTACAGCAGCGAAAGTGGACTTAGCCACACGCGTTGACCTGAGACCCCGAGCGCCAAGCGAGCTAACTCGTATCCTAAGGAAGCTGAGAAGAAAATTTGAAATAATAGCAGTAATTTGCGAATCAAAGAACGTTGCACGACAAGCGGCAAAGGATCGCCGCGTGGACCTCTTGAACTTTCCTGCCGCAGATTTCCGCAGAAGATTCTTCGACAGAGCAGAAGCAGAACTAGCCTCAAACTCTCTAGCTTCATTCGAAATAGACACAAAGCCATTACTCACTCTGCAAGGCCCAGCAAGAATCAGGCTGCTATCAAGCCTGCGAAAAGAGACCTCCATCGCCAAAGACTTCCACGTGCCGATTGTCATCTCAAGCGGAGTATCCACCGAGCTACTTCTTCGAAAACCAATAGAACAAGCTTCACTAACATTTCTCTTCGATTTAGACAAGGAAATTGCGCTAGACGCAATCTCAAAGGCTCCACATACATTAGTGAAGAGAAACAGAGAAAAGCTTGATCCCAGATTTGTTGCGCCTGGAATACAAATCGTCAGGAAGGGCAAAGATTGCTAAAACGAATAAAACGCCGCTACTTGGCCCTAAAAATAGATTCCGCCGAAACATTCGACTCAAAAGAGTTTATGGACACCATTTGGGCTGCCATAACGAAGCTTTATGGAGAATACGGAGCCAGCAAAACAGGTTTAACCATGATAAACTATGAAGTAGGACAAAGAATTGTTACTATCCGCGCAGCCAACGCGGCTGTTGATATGATTCGGGCGGCGCTAGCCTCAACGACAAAAGTAGATGACGTACCAGTAGCATTACACGTCTTGGCAGTGTCGGGGACATTAAAGGCTCTCAATAAGAGAATAAGCCTTTAGGCCTGGGCCGATTTATCAGTTTGTCAATCAGAGGGACTGGTGGAAGTTGATGAATTGTAGGCAATCTCGGAGATTGATCTATGTCTATGAGTTTGATGCCTACATGCAACCCTTAATTATTTGGACACTACAGAATGTTTCAACGGAAAAAAATAGTTGAGAATTTTTGAAAGCAGCTCTATGATCTAGGGATATTATGGAAAGTTTATCTGATTCCTTTTCATCTATGCATCTAGGGGATGATGTCGCCGTCCCAGTCTGATCTATCCAGATGAAGAACTTATGACGGACAGACCCCTAAAGACTGCAGTTCATAAGCGCAAGCGTGCTTCCCGCACCTTTTTCCTCTTTCGCCCAACTGTTAAAGCCACTACCATTCCAGCAATGAAGCCGCCTATATGCGCCCAATAAGCAACTTGCGCATCAACTCCAAATATGTCGAGGATTGGCAAGAAAATGGGAAGAACTCCGTAAAGCCACTGCATCACAAACCAGAATCCTAGAAAAATAACTGCTGGAATTGGTAATATTAGATAAAAAACAAACGTCAAAATCTTTGCTTTCGGATAAAGCACAAAATACGCGCCCAAAACACCTGAAATCGCGCCTGAAGCACCTACCACGCCTACGGTCAAGTCTCCAAGAAAAAGCATAGTGGTCAATACATGCGCAAAGCTAGCCACTAATCCAGAGACCAGATAAAAAATCAAATAGCTAGTATGCCCCAAGGCACCCTCAATATTGTCTCCGAAAACGTATAGGAAAAGCATGTTCCCGAACAAATGAAGCCAGTCTGCATGCATAAACATTGAAGTAAGAAGAGTGAAAGGTCGCTGACCTTGAACGATTTCAGCTGGGATCATAACAAACTTGTCTGCAATTTCCAAGGCGAATTTTTCGTCGAAAAAAATGTTTTGGGCTGAAAGCCAATAAGTCGTGAAAACAATTAGGTTAAGGGCTAGTAACCATCGATTCACATGTGAAATAGCCAAAGACCTGTTCAAATCTTTAAGCGGAAGCAAGCATTGTCAACTCTAGCCTTATCATTAAATACAGAATATATAACTGTCCTCTTCTCATTCTCTATGGCAAAACAAGCATCGCTTTGATAAATGACGAGTCTTCCAGCTATAAGAGAACGAAAAACCGACCAGCCGGGTTTTTGGTGGGCCCGCCCGGATTCGAACCGGGGATCTTCGCCGCTTCCTTCAGGCATGGTCTATCCATAAGCACTGCGTGAGGGCGACGTCCTAGCCAACTAGACTACAGGCCCAGTTTTTGCCAGTTTAGGGCTACATTTTGCTCTCATGATCCGTGCTATATCTGGAATGATTATTCCTGCTTCATAAAGCCTTTCCCTTTAAATATTCAACTGAAATAGCGGTGTTCGTTTGAAAAATCTTGATTATGACGAAGCCATTGAGAAGATGCTTGAAAAAGGTTTGTTGATTATCTGTTTTCTGTTCTTCGCCCTCATCGGTTATTTGCTGAAGAATCTCTTATTTGTTTAGGAACGGTCTTGCCTTTGTTACAACATCCTTCATTTTTTTGACCTTTGGAACCGAAGCCGCATTCTTATGGAACCAGTTAAGCAATTCAAACGCGACATCCGCATTGAAAGCTTCTAGGGCTTCATTGGCTGGTTTCACAATAATACGAATTATTCTTTCTGCATCTCGATCCTCAAACCGTCAAAAATTGCCATAGATTTTCAAATGATGTTTTGACTGTGAACACACCTTATATAATGATTCCGAATCTGGCTTGCAAGCAGCGTTTTGTGTAACAATGTTTCATAAACCTTTTTAACCTCAATTTTCCATAAATTATTGTGGGTGCAAGCAAGAGCATTTAGCAAGGTTTTCTCCCTTCTCCTTCGTAATGGAGTTTGAAGAATGTCTTGCACCCTCCCCTCAAATCAATTTGTTTAACGAGTTTCACCTTTTTATTGATGTTGACACTGAGTTGATCATTTTTGGGTTAACTAGCGACATATCCTAATTTTTTTCATGTTTGTGCATTCTCCATTGTGTTGTTTTTTATACTTTGAGAGCAATAATCCAAGAGGGTTTTTGTCAATGCAAATATTGCAACATGTTGGATGACAATAGTCTTCGTTTTTCTGGAAAGCGTATTTCAGGTATTTCTCATCTTCAAAGTGTTCATTGAACAGATATATTGCGGCATTCGGTGACCTGCAATATGAAAAGTTGAACTAGCGAAATGGTGTCTAGACCTTTTTTCCAATCAAAGTAACTAGTACTTGCGGAATTTCCATGTTCTTGCTGTGCCCATAGTGACCAATCGTTCCTTTTTTAGTGGAATTTCGCTGTCTAGATAATCTTGCCCGAGCATTTTTTTGATCCTTAAGAGTTTTCGGTTTTCTTTTTCGTAGATCTCTATTTCTCCTTCAAAAAGATCGAGGACGGCCTCGACTTCTTCTTGAGGATGCATGTGAGGATTTAATACTGCTAAGGTCGTGAATGTTCGTGATCTCAACTCTGCGGCCAGCCCGATGAGCCATTTTCTTGTTTGGACAGCATGGTGCTGAAGCAAGATATCCGAGAGAATTTCAATGCAGATTCTTCTCGGTTTTTCACCTGTTTTAGCAATTTTGCGGAGAGTTGACATTAGAGGTATGCTGATGTCTGTCAGGTTTTCAACGCCCCGTAGTTTTATCACATTTGGTCTGGCTTCTATTGTGGTGTTCATCTGAGGATTGCACACGAACAGGTAAAAGTTTGGATTTTCTTCAGCGAATTTTTCCCATCTATTTGCGTGGATGGTAACGTATATTGTTGTTTCGCCATCCTTGCAGCCTTTCTCTAGAAATCGTTTCACCACAAGTTTGGTTTCATCACATGAAACTGACTTCAAAACAGTTGCATAGCCGTTGGGCAATCCCCCCAGAAGCAGATTGTCCAGATCTTTGTAGCCGGTGCTTACACGATCTGGAAGGACAACTTCTTCAGCTTTTATGGTGATAGGCTCAAGATTCAGTAACCGTTGGGTTCCCTTCGCATCAGTGTATAGTGTTCTCGGTGAGATTGTGAATGTACCTTTTTCAAACGTTAAGGCGGAAAGTCGTAGTCTTTCAGTCATTGCAGGCTTCAAGACTTTCCGGTTCATATCAAGATAAGAATCCCCAAAATCATAGTGAACAGGATGCTTTGTCAGCTGGATTCCGAGAGGCAGAATCTCTTCGATTCCGTCTATTGCAACGGGTATTCGCCCGATGTTTGTAATCTCGATATCTAAGCCGAAGGTTTCACCAACTAGGACATCAGACTTGTCTGAAATCACTTTCCCCCGCAGGAGCGGACGTGTTATCTCTTTTGCATGGGTTTTTGCATAAATATTGCTCCTCACCATGATCTTGTCTTGCAAGACTGCGAGTTTTCTAAGAAGGAGATCTACTTTTTTGCCTGAATCCTTAGGATCGTAAGAGTCTTGCGTCATCTGTACCATCTTGGGTTCAGTTAAAACAGCGCCTGTTAATGTTGCTTTCAGTTGTTAACTGATCGAACCGTTTACAAAGTCAGCTTGCCTTGCTTGATTACGATCTTTTCATCGAGCTTCACCGTTGGTTCAGCAATGGTTACTGGCAGAGCAAAATCGCCTTCATTGTCACCGCCAAGCTCCTTATTGAGCCCTATACCAACCGTAGCTGTTCCGAGAACCAAAGCTTCATGTATAAACCCTAATTTTGCTTTGGGATTAAGACCTAAAGTTAACCATCCTATCCGATCTTTGTCTCCTGTCGCCTCTTTCCACATGCTCTTCAGGAAATTAATGTTCAGACCACCGTCAAATGATACGAGCGTTCCATTCTCAAAACTCAAAGTAATATCGTGAATTAATACACCAGCCTGTGCAAATGGAGTGCTGGATTTTAGGATTCCACTTGCGCTATTTTCATTGGGCGCTACAGCTACTGTTCCGCCGGGCAGATTTGCGAATACTGCACCAATCTCGATGTCTTCGTCATCGATGATGCCATCGTAAATGTGAGCTTTTCGTCCTTCCAACGCAAAATTGAGATTGGTCCCGTTTGGGGCTGTTATCTGCACTTTTCGCGATTTGTCTAAGATGACTCCAAGTTTCTTCCCGAGTTTTTGCATGTCTTCATAGCTTACGTCGATTGAATCTCTGACATTCTTGTTCCATGCATCATAATCGAAACCATAGTTTTTTGCTCGTTGAGGCGTAACATGTCCTAATCCTATCTCGGCCATTCGAACTTTTCTTTCAAGAAGTCTTTCATAAGGTGGTCTGTCTCCCCGTGCCATTGCCACCCACGTTTCAGGAGGCACATCCTTTAGTCTCCCAGGGTCTTCAGGACCAGATATGTATATGTTTGCCGTGGCGATTCCTGCTAAAGCAAGATCAAAAGGATTTGCTTTTTCAAGATAGTCCTTGGGGAGATTAGATACAGCATCGTAAAACATCTCATCGGACTCACATTCAGTATATACGTGCGCCCCAGCTCTTCTACACTCGATCACCAAAGCTTCAGCCAAGTCAAGCATATGTCGCCACGCGAAAATAGCAACTTTGTCATCTTTGCTTATTCTTAAACATGTATTGACTATTCTCTTAACGTACGGTGGAGCGTTCATGGCTAACCACTCTGGAGAATATTAGAGCGGTTGTTTATTACGCTTATCATCAGGTACGCGCGAATCATGTAGCGGCTTTTTCGGTTTTTGTTGAATTACGTCTCGATCTCAGAAAAGGTATCTACTTTTAAAGGTTCTTTTGCTAGGCTTACTTGTTCGCCTATACGAAGCTCATTGCTATACTTTATCTGTCCACTTATCTGACAGTGCGATTCTATGATCACGTTCTCCCCATAGATGCTTTCGGCACTTGCTCCCTTTCTTAAATGAATCTTTCGCCCATGAACAACCTGAACTTGCGCGTCCTTTCCAATGATGACAGTGTCAGCCTTCATTGGTCCAATAACCTTGCCTCGAGAACCTATCTCAATGCTACAAGCTTGAGCGCCTTCTATTGTAGTCAATTTCCCACCGACTTCAAGTGAATCATCGGATTTGATTTTGTGGGCTGATAACACTCCGCCTACCTCGATATGTCCTGCCGAGATTTCACCCCCAACCTCGACCTTGCCTCCGACTTCTAAGCTATCAGTAAGTTTCAAAGAACCGCTCACTTTGATTGTACCCCCGACGTCTATTCTCTCTCCATGGCATGACCCATTGATCTCAATTTTGCCGCCTACATCAATGTCGCCAAACTCCAAATCGCCGTCTGCTCTGAACACGCCTCCCACTTCAACATCTCCACCTTTGCTTTTGCCATTGAGGCGTACGATTCCCCCCACGTCGATTTCACTAAATGCCAATGGTTGCGTTGACTCGAATGAGCCACCTACGTCTATTTTTTGGATTTCGCCTCCTGCCACTCTAGCAGAGCCTCCCACGTCGAGTTCACCTATTCTAGCGTCGGATTCGATTGCTACACTACCGCCTACATCGACAGTGTCGATTTCCACTTCTGCCTTTGCTTCAAAACTACCACATGAGTCAACCGATTTTGCCTTCACTTTTCCATCAACCTTAAGACTACCGCATACATTGACTCTTTCGACTTCCAAGTTTCCTCTTACACTCAATGATCCATCAACATCTACATTGTGACCTACGATGTTTCCGTCAACTTTTAGATGACCATTATGGATTTTCACCTCATCCTTAATGATCAAATCTCCACGAATGTCAACATCGTCCTCAGCAAAAAGCTTCTCTGCTGAAACACTTCCTTCAAAGGTGTTGTGCCCTTCACAAAAGACATTCCCAGAAACCTTCACTGTAGAAGGCAAGCCTGTTCCTTCAACAACTGTATGCGTGCCTAACTCAAGGTCTCCTTCAACGCAGTCTAGCTTCTCTTTGCTCCTTGACGGGACTGTTATTTTCATAACGTATCACCACAAGCTATGGACTATCGTCTGCTTACATAAAAATGAAACTCACATATCGTAACTACAGGTTGTAACTACTCGTATCGTTTGTCTCAAAAGCTATTTTGGGCTCTGTGATTGTCATGCGCAAACTATAAATATTTTGAGCATATACTGCTCTCAACCGCAGGAGAAACAGACGATGATTAAGCATGTGAAAACTGGAATTGAAGGGTTAGACGATTTACTTGGAGGAGGCATTCCTCAAGGAAGAACAGTACTTGTTGTCGGAGGACCGGGTACTGGAAAGACGATTTTTACAGCTCAAATCCTGTACAAGGGAATCCAAGAATATGATGAAAATGCAGTTTTTGTAAGTCTTGATGAAAACAAGGACCACTTCTATTCTGAGATGGCACAATTCGGCTGGGACTTCAAGGCTGCCGAGGCGGATAGGAAGTTTGCGTTCATAGATGCAACTAGAGTGTCCAGAGTAGCCATGGTCAAAGAAGAGCTTTATGGTGAAGAAAGCAAAAGCTTGCGAGGCAAGAGACTCTCAGTAGACAGGTTAATTGAGGAGTTGCAGGCTACGATACAATCGGTTCGCGCAAAAAGAGTGGCAGTAGACACGCTTGCATCTTTGTTCTATCGATTTCCTGATGCAATGGAACGAAGAACCGCTATTGTTGACCTTATTGAAGCCTTAGCTAGTTTTGGGACAACCACTATAGTAACTACTGAGCTAGGTCAATTGGGTTTGGAAAGAAGCGCTCTTGAGGAAGAATATTTGGTGCATGGAGTTGTGATGATGCAGACGCTATTCTCAGGAGGCACAACGACAAGAGCAATTCAAGTTGAGAAAATGAGAGGAACTAAAGTCAACCCTAATCTCGTACCCTATTCAATCGACCAAAGCGGAATCGAGATATACCCAAATATGCCATTGTTTGCTGAGAGATAGATTAGTCTCTCAGACCACCCGCAAATGATTTTCTACCTATTGGAACACCAAACTCCATATAATCCTGATCATATAGTTTTCTCACTTTCAAGTATTTTCTGAGACCTTCTTCTGATTCTTTTTCATACATGTCAATTTCTCCTTCAAAGAGGTCGAGGATAGCCTGAACTTCCTCGTGGCCATGCATGTAGGGGTTCATTACTGCCAGAATTGTGAATCCTTTATTTTTCAGATCGGTTGTTAATCCGATCAGCCATCTTCGCGTGTCAAGAGCCCGATGGTGTAATAGGACATCGGAGACTGTTTCTATGCAGATTCTCTTGGGTTCGTTAGGTTTCAAGTGGAGTTTTCTGAAGGCTGACCCCATGGTGATGCTTATCTCGTTCAAGTTCTCCACGTCTTTTAGTTTTGACACGTTCGAAAGGCTTCCAACTAGTTCATTTGCAAGAGGGTTGCACAGGAAGAGGTGAAAGTTGGTCGCGTTTTCTTCGGCAAGTTTTAACATGTTTCTCCTAAGCTCTGTGGCAATGTCTATGGCAAGGTTTCCATCTTTTAGTCCTTCCCTGAGGAAATTGTCAATTAATACCTGCCTTTCATTGCACGAAGGTGACGTCAATATGACCGAATAGTTTTCTGGAATTCCGCCAAGAAGCACGTTGTCAAGTTCCTGACATCCTGTGGGTAAGCGATTTGGAAGAGTTGCTCTGTCAGCAACCATTGATACTGGTTGTTCCAATCCTTCGAAAAACTTCTCAAGCTTTCGGTATGTCTTCAAGAATTCAATGCCTCTTTTTGTCGCTCTGTACCTTCGGTTTTTGCCAACAGGTACTTCCCTGACAAATCCGTGTGAGACCAGTAATTGAAGAACATTTTTTGCTCGATCTACCGGCAGATTGGCCCCATAAGAAAGCAATGTCAAGGAGCACAAGCCTTTTTTCGCGATCATTTCTATTACATCCGAGTATATATCAAACTTCGCTCTCCTTTTGCTTGACATGGCTTCTCACTAACCAGTACATTATAGAGAACTCGGTCTTATTTCTTATGTGATCGGTCTTACAGTCGGTCAATTAGTCACCCCGCAAACACGCTGCTACACTCAAAGCTGTTGAGGGAAAGGAATGCAAGGCGGTAAAGGCTTAAAGCCCGTTAAGCGTGTGCCTAGTCACAGTGGCTGTAGAATTGAGGTTTGTGCAAAAAATCACGCTGGTCTTTTTCGGGCAATCACCTGGGTCCTATGTGAAAGCAGCTCTCGGTCTGAAAAAGATTAACGAGTTGTCAGAGGTTGTTTTTGAACTTGTCTGCACAAAAAACAGTTTGGCGTCTTTTTATAGGAACGTAAATAGCGAGTGCTGACAAAGGCATGTTCGATTTTTTGCGGACAGCTATTTCTTCTTGCTGAGCCACCATTTTAGATATTCTTTTTTTCGGTTTTCTTGTTCGTCTTTTTTAGTTTCCATGCTAGGTCTTAGTTTCTGTTTCAATTCCATTAGTTCTTGCTGTGTCACAGATAGTCCACAGCTTTTGCAGACGTAATTTTTTGTTGCTATGATGTAGTGCATTTCGCCGCCGCATTCTGGGCAGTATGTCATGTTTTCACTCGTTCAGATTTTAGAAAAAGTGTATGCTTTGTGAAATAGCTTTCGCTTTTTTGCAGCTGTTGATCTGCACACTCAGATTATGAAATTTGTGAGTCTTGCTGCTTTTGCCAACCGAATCGCTTGGTCCATCTCATCTCTTGTCAATCTTCGTCGTATTTCCGGGATTTCATGTGCTCGCCACTCGGGCCTATATTGAAACATGACGTTGACTCTTGTTTCTTGACCTAGGTTTTCGGCTATCCAGTTTAGGACTGGTTTTGTGCAGCATTCTAGATGGTTTGGCAAAATGAGTACACGTATTATAAGCTCGCCGTATTTTTTTGCGGCTAAAAGGTTGCGCGTGCAAACTTTCCAGTAGTTTGGCGCGTCCGAAATTCTTGATGCACATTCACTTGGACCATATTTGAAGTCTAGAAGATAGACGTCTGCGAAACCTGCCAACAGTTGGGTTGTCTCATGGCTGTAATAGCTGTTTGAGTTCCAAATAATAGGCACATTTGTGGTGACGTGCCTGAATGTTTCTAGCCACTGTTCCAACCATGGCGTTGGCTCTCCACCTACCAGATTCACGTTTCTGCAGCCTTCGTTACGCAGGTTTTCAACTTCGTTGGCTAGGTCTGCTGGTTTGTAAATTGTTCCATTTTCCATCCATTGAGAGATCGTCCAGTTCTGACAATGCTTGCATTGCATTGTGCAGCCCATAGTAAATATTGTTCCTGATGGCACGAGCTCTGGTTCTTCACCGGTGTGTCCGAAAATGCTTGAAACGGTTATTTCCTTACCGCAACCACAATTGCCTAGCTTTCCTTCGATTCTGTTAATTCCACATTTGCGAGTGCAGAAATGACAATTCATAAGTATTCTTCTTGCGATTTCAGTTTTCAGATCTAAATAAGATTTTTCTGGGACAGGTATTTCCTGCAGTTTCTTCTGGTTTGTATCGATTTCCATCTCGGTTTTGTAAAACTGCTCTGCAAGATGGGCATGGGCTTGCCAAAGCTTTTCTGCTGGATCATTTATATCGAATTCTGCATGAAGCTTTTTTGCGATCATAAATCTTGCCGGTTTTTCATTTTGCATGACCGCAAAGTATCTGGATAGGCTTTTTCGTACTTTTTCTTCTCTAAGTACGGTATTGGCATCCGGGCGAACCATTTTCCACATTTGTGTCCAACACGTCTTTGCGTTGAAGTTGTCAAAACAAGGTTTGTGGGTAAGAACGGTCACTTGTATGCAAATTGCCTTTGATTGGGATTTTATGGCTGCATACAGGGCAACGCATGTCTTTGGTCAGATTCCACTTTATAATTTCAAAACTGTAACGTTTTATTAACAATTCGTTACAGCTTGGGCAATACGTGTTTTCGCATGGGTGTCCTGGCATGTTTCCAATGTAAACATAGTCTAATCCTGCATCCCTTGCGGCAGCGTATGTTTTTTCCATAGTTTCAGTTGATGTGGCTGGAATTGTTGTTAGCCGATAGTCTGGATGAAAGCGTAGTAAGTGAAGGGGTGTGTTTTTGCCGATGTTTTCTTTTATCCAAGTTGCAAGTTGTTTGACTTTTTCTGTTGAGTCTCCTATTTTTGGGATAACCAAGTTTGTGATTTCGATGTGTACGTCGTTTCGTTTCATTTCTTTTAAGGCTTCGAAAATCGGTTCAACTGATGGTACTGAGGAGTATGTTTTGTAGAAGCTTGTTTCTCCTGCGCCTTTGAAGTCTACTGTTGCCGCGTCTAAATAGGGCGCCATGGTCTTCACTGCTTCGGGTGTCATGTAACCGTTTGTAACGAACGTGTTGAAAAATCCAGCCTGCTTTGCCAGCTTCGCAGTATCATAGGCGTACTCCATGAAAATTGTCGGTTCTGTGTACGTGTAGCTTATCCCTTGACAGCCATTGTCCCTTGTGGCCTTAACAACTTCCTCAGGAGGAAAATGATGTCCAACTATTTCTTTTCCTTGGCTTATCATCCAGTTGTCACAGAATTGACAACGAAAGTTGCAGCCAATCGTGGCTATAGACATAACCAGCGCTCCAGGGTTGAAGTGTGAGAGAGGCTTCTTCGCTAAGGGATCTACACATGCTGAAATTGCTTTTGCATACACAAGCGAATAAAGGGTTCCTCCCTCGTTTTTCCGTACTAGACAGAAGCCTGTTCCCTTATCGTTGATGATGCATTTTCTAGCGCACAAAATGCATTTCACTTTGTTGTTTTCCATTTTTTCATAAAGCATAGCTTCGTGAAGCGACATGCGATGCCCTCCCGTGCTTTTGCATGAGAATGTTTGTTTCCGAAGTATATGATTCATTCGCTTGTTTGTATGTTGGGTTTTTCTGTAACTTCGAAAACGAGCGGTGGAGAACTGGTCTTTACTTCCAATTTTATGCCAAACAAACCTTCCATGAAACCAGCCCAGATTTCTGATTCACTAATGAATGGCATTTTTATGAGTATGTATTTGTCTTTTACGTAGAAGTCACCGAATCCTTGCACTCTTAAACGTTTAAAAACATCTTGCCATTTTTCCTTGTTGGAAGTTTGGATGCCGAGAGTTGTCTCGATAGAGATTTTAGCTGCTTCGCCCATTTTTCTGCCGATTTCAAGATATTTTTCCTTTGAGACATGTTGAATGAATATGTTTATTAGCTCTACATTTACGAAGGCTATACGACTTATGCCGCAGTAGTATTCGCCTGGAAAGCGCCAGTCATAAACCATCATGCTTCTGTAAACATCAAGCATCTTGGAAATAAGTGGCTTGAGACCCGGTTCCTTTCCTTCTCTTATGAGTGAGTCGATGAATTCTCGTTCTTCTTTTTCCAGAATTATTGTTGTACGCTTTGATGAACTACCACGCTTCTTTGTTAATGCGTCCAGTGTCTTCTCTTGGTCCTCTTGCATACACGTTATATCTTTCAGCATATCTTATATGTTTTGCTTCTCCGCGCCGAAACCGAACAGTTTTTTACATTGCTTCAGGTTTCATAATAATCGCCGATGAAGAACCTAAACGACTGAAATGATGATGTACTCTAGGGTATCGGAGGCAAATGCTTATAGTATATGAGGTGTTTCTTGTTTTTAGAGGGAAGGATAATGGATTGGCGGCGCAGGTACGATTACGGGGTTACGCGGCGAGAGGTTGAGGATTTTGTTGCCGAGAACGCGTGTGTGGGGCAGTTTCTGCGGAAGTATGCTGAGTCTACGCGGCTTAATTTCAGTCGGTACTTGTGCATGTTTTTCAAGTGGCTGCAGGTCCGCAAGGGCCTCAGCCTAGGGCCTGCTGAGTTTCTGCAGGTGCTGAGTGAGAAGAGGCAGAGTGTGCTGGTTGGGGATCGCGGGTGGGG
>CAZGNE010000016.1:0-25408 GCA_964527165.1 uncultured Candidatus Bathyarchaeia archaeon | reverse complement strand
GGCTTAGGACCCTGTCCCGTAGGGGTTCGTGGGTTCAAATCCCACCCCCCGCACTTTCAACATTGTTCTGGATGAACCCCCCGCACTCCGGCTAAAAGGAGCTTTTCGTCGTCTTTTTGATTTTATCTGAGCACATTATTTGATCTACTACTATGATACCTATTGGTGGCACTTGCTTCAAGTTGGACCTTTCATACAAACAAAATTAAATAGCGAAAAGAGGCTATCAGATATCTCTGGTTCAGGTCTTGTTAACAAAGATTGAAAACAAAATTAAAGCAACAAAAAAAGCGCTCAGCTCCATCAACTATGTTGTTGAAGTAGTTCCAGCACTAGAGTTCTATGTTTACATGACTGGAGAGATATTCTCAGAGGACACAACTACTCTTGCGGATGTCTTAGGCAATGAGTATCTTATGGTTCACGAATTGGTTGAGATAAATGAACTGAAGAAAATGAGGCAAACCATTGACAAGCGAGTGATCGTAGATTCACCAAAGACTGTGATCTATGATGCACATCTAACAGCAATGGAAACGGAATTCACATACGCTTTGTTCAAAAAGGATTATTTCTGGGTCAAGATCAGACTTAGGCAGTACAAAGAAAGCGTTTTGGACAATGATCCTAACCTTCCAGAGGAAATGAGACCGAGAGCGAAAACGGTATTTGAAAAGTTTCACAAAATTATACAAAACAGAAAAATGGCTAATACCTCTCTTTGAAAGAGACCCACCCTTTCAGCAAACTTGTGAAAAGAAAATTCCGAGAATCTAAATCGAAGCCTAAACGTAGCCTTCTCGCATCAAAAATAACGTCTTTCTCGGGTTATTTTTGCAAATGAAGCTCGGCATAATCAATGGCAGACAGACCAAATTATCAAGTTTATGAACTTCAGTGCGAATTTATGTGTATGGACAAAGCTACATTTCTTGAGGCTCTAAAATGGTTTCACCTCGAAGTAAAAACAGGTTTGTCATCATATATCTGCCTAATCTACTATTCTTTGTTGTATTAATCGTTATGATTCCTCTCACCTACATGTCTTCCTTGCCTTGGTTTTTGCTAGATGGTCCTTGCATTGGTCATTACGTGTCCTCGAGTTATCCATAGGGCAATGTTTCAACATTTTTGCCTGCACCTTTATCGTTTGGGGCGTGGTTTCTTTGGGGTTGAATCGCGCTGAATGAAAGGAGCTTACGGAATCATCTGAAACCACAGAGCTTGTGACCAGAGGTGCATACGCCTTATGTCGCCATCCAATTACATTCGGATTTACTATTGTAATCGCTGGCTTCGCCTTCACATTCGATTTCGTGCCACTCTTCCTTACGGCAGCCATCTATCCGATTTTTCTTTTCGCCATTCTTAGATACGAGGAAAAGGAACTAGTAACCCGCTTTGGTCAAGCCTACGTTAAATATAAAGAATCCACACCTATGTTTCCTGTTCCATTCAAGAAGCATGCTAGCAGCTTTAATCTCTGAACTCATCTTGTATGACTTGAATGCGCCGGTTCTGATTTCACAATGTGCATTCTTGCTCGTTGATTTGGTAGAAAGTGGGTTATATAGCTTCAAAACTTGACACATCAAAGCTATAAGTCTGTTTTCAAATCTTAGAATCACTGAAATACGTAGGGCTGTTTGAGATGGAGCAAAGAAATGTTCAATATGGAATATGTGGCGTTTATTGCGGTCAATGCCCGGCTGGAAATGGAAGAGTGAAACTGATGGCTGGCGAGCTGAAGAGGCTTGTTGACACGGTTCGCTATGACTGGATGGAATCAGTAGTGAAATCGTTCAAATTCAAAGAGTTTAGGAAGGGCTTAGAATGGTTTGCCGGCGCACAATGTCCAATGTGCCTTAATGGCGGCGGCGCGCCTTGCGAAAACAGAAAATGTGCTCCCTCGAAGGAGTTGAAAAGCTGCCTTCTCTGCGACGATTATCTCACCTGCAAGCACACTCAATATCATCGCGAATGGTATCCTTTTGTAATCGATAACTTCAATCGCGTGAAGCAAGTTGGTTTTGAGAAGCATCTTGAAGAAGAGGAAGAGAGGGCAAAAGCAGGCATAGACATGATGGGTCATTTGGAGCGAAGATGCTGCAAAAACATTAACCTAGAAGAAGAATAACAATGCATCACGGCTATTTAGCAGAAGAAAAAAAGGATCCAAAATCAATGCTGAACTCAAACCTTTTAGGTTCGGCTTCTTGTACCAAACTGCGTTCACAGAAAACTAGTCTCAGCTGAATCGATTATTGAAAATCTAAACGCAGTCTTGAAAGCCGCTTACCATGCTTAGTAAGGCTCAAACTGAAAAGAATCTGATAATTCTAAAATTTTGGCTTTTCAGTTTGGTTTTGAGAGTTCATTCTGGGTAGCTTCGTTAGACGAGCAACTAGTAGCCATTAATCTGGCGAGCGTTGTTAATTTTTGGATTTCGTTGGCTGATCAGCATTTAACATTTTACATAAATTTTTCCGAGTTAGACACTTGAACTATAGTTCACACCGACTGAATATTCAAGTGGCTCATAGAATAGTAGAAGCCCAGCTTGTAAGAACGAGCTAGAAGCTTCTAACATGAAATATCATCTAACTTCTTCGGATTTTCGGAAAGAAAGAAATGTGGGAGTTTGTCAATATGTTTTCTTCTGAATCGTTAGTTTCTCTTTTTCTATTTCTTTGACCCTTGTTTCGATGAACTCCGCGACTTTTTCTTGGCTATATCGCCTCTCTTCTTCTTGTTTCTTCAGATGCTCCTTAATTGTGTCAAGAACTTTGTCCATGTTTACTGGCTTGAGTATGTAAGCGTCTGCATTCTTGTTGACTGCTTCAATTGCGTTTTGCAGTGAAGGATAACCTGTGATTATTATTTTCACCATCCTTGGAGTGGTTTCTCTCATCAAAGTCAGCAATTTGGTGCCTTCCATATCCGGGAGCCTAATGTCTACCAAAGCCATATTATAGAAGTTCTTCTTGCTTTTTTCGATAGCTTCTTTTCCAGTTTCTGCCTTATCAACAATGTATCCCTTCTCTTCAAGAATGGTCGCTAACACTTTTCTTATGTTTTCGTCATCGTCGACAATGAGGATTCTGGCACATTCAACCAAATTTGTTCACCTCCTTCCGATTTGGGTTTAACAGGTATAATCACGGTGAAAATCGTTCCTTTGCCTACCGCGCTTTCTGCAGAGATTTTGCCTCCATGGGCTTCTATGACACGTTTGCAGATCGGTAAGCCAAATCCCATTCCTCTGGCCTTTGTTGTAAACAATGGTGACCAAAGTCTTTGCTTGACCTGTTTTGACATACCTGTTCCTGTATCAATGACAACGATTTCTACTCCATTCTTTGTTCTGTTGCTATTTATCGCTAGTTTTCCGCCTTTCGGCATGGCGTCAATTGCATTTTTTATGAGGTTAACGAAGACTCGCGTCATTTTTCCTGTGTCTAGGTTCATTTTCGGCTTGTTCCGTGTCAGATCTAACAGTTGAACATTTTTTGGAACATCGACGAAAGATAATGCTGCTTTCACAATTGATTTTGGAGTGGTTTCCTTCAGCTCTAATGGTATCTCCCTTGAATAGTCAAGAAGGTCGTTAACGATCTTGTCTGCATATTCTACATCTTTTTCTATGATTTCAAGCATTTCCCTTGATTTTTCATCGATTTTGGCGCCTAACTTCATTTTTAGGTAGTAAGCAGCGCCAACAATACCTGTTAACGGATTTCTCAAATCATGGCCGACCATTGCGGCTACTTCTCCTATGGCTGCTAGTCTCTCAGACTTGAGAAGTTTCTGTTGCGAATCCTGTAATGCTTTTTCAGTTTTCTTACGTGCAGTAATATCATTTGTTATTCCTACAAACCCCTTAGGTTTTCCTGATGAGTCTCGAAGGATGCCTGCAGACAATTCTGCTGGAAATTCATGTTCATCCTTGGCCAATAAAGTGTATTCAACGTTTCTAATTGAACCACAGTGTAAGGTTTTTCCCAAGTTCTCCATAGCTTTTATGCGGTCTTTTTTCGCAATAAATTCAAAAGCATTTTTGCCAATCAAGTCGTTCTTCGATAAATATCCATGCAAATTCAACGTTGCTTGATTACACTCTATTATGTCCCCTTTGAGGTTAGTAACTGTTATGGCATTTGGAGAGGAAGCAAATATACTGCTGAGTTTCTCTTCATTTTCTCTCAGATCCTTGGTTCTTTGCTTCACTTTTTCTTCAAGTTGATCAGCGTATTCTCTAATCTTGTCGTTAGCCGCATTCAACTGTTCAATTAACTGTGCGTTTTCGATGGCTATAGCAGCTTGATGTATAAAAAGCTCTAAGGGAGCCAAAGACTCTTTGATTGGTTTTTTTCCATCCAAAGGATCATCTATGCTCAATAGACCTACGACGCGACCGTTGGGCAAGTGAAGTGGAGCGTAAAGCAGATCCTGTGGGTTCCAGTCTACCATTTCTTCTTTTACCAACTTGCTGGGGACAGTACTCTTGCTGAATTTCTTTCTAACCCAAGGGTCATCCCATGGGAGATGATAGAATTCGCCGAGTTTGAAACGTTCATATTCTGGTCCGAAGCGTTCTTGCCACACTTTTCCAGACGTTCTATTATTCCACAGGAAAGCTTTTTCTTCTCTTGATAAGCCAAAAGTTACGAGGTCTTCAGGACTTGTTATATGCAGATCTCCGCCTCTAATGGCGCGGATTACTACTCTTCGCCACCCAAGCTTCGCAATGATTTCTGCGATTTTTCTGAGCCTTCTTCTCAAGTTCATGGGACGAATCATGTCAGCAGAACAACTCATTAACACCGCCATTTGATCAGAGCGTTGCTCGATTTCCTGTCTCCTTTCCAAGTTTCTAATAGCAGTTGCTGCATGCGACCCTAAAATCTGCAGCAATGCCACATCCCTTTCATCAAATGCTCCTATTCTATCACTTTCAGCGTCTAGAATTCCGAGAATCCTGTTTTCAATGACGACAGGAACAGCGACTTCAGATCGAACGCTGGGAGCTCCTGAAACGTAATCCTTGTCTTTCTTCACGTCTGGAACAAGCATTGGCTTACGCGTGTTTGCTGCTCTAACGGTTATCCCCCTCTTAGATCCGTCTAACGGCAGTTCCAACGATAGTTCTTTGTATCCACGTTGAGCACCAATTTTTAGACTACCCTTCTCTATTATCATAAAAGCCGCGTTTTCAAAACCCAGTGTTTCTTCCAAGGCGTCTAATGTGAATTCGTAAATCTGTTGATGGTCGCAGGCTTTGCTCAGTTTTTCACTGAAGAAGTTTAGTGTAGAGAGCTTTTCTTCCAGACTCTTTCTATCGGTGATATCGACAAGTGTTCCTTCATAGTACAGAATTTTTCCTTGCTCATCACGTACTATGTAAGAATTCTCTAGGATTGTTAGCTTCTGACCGTTTTTCCGTCTAAGAACGAGTTCCGCATTTTGTATTTCGCCCTTTTCCTCCAATTGTCGTTGCCATTTCGCCCGATCTGTTGGCTTTGCATATAGATCGCGTTTTACGTTGATGGAAAGCAGTTCTTCTAGTGAATCATATCCAAGCAAGTAGACAAGTGCTGGATTAGCCGTAAGAATTTTTCCTTCAGAAGAGCTTCGGTATATGCCAACTGGAACTTTCTCAAAAAGCATGCGGAATTCCATTTCAGAGGTTCGCAACGTTTCTTCTGCCTTCTTCTGCTCTGTGACATCGCGAACAATTCCGAATTCTCCCGCAATTCTTCCCTTTCTAACATAAGGACTGCTGGTAAATTTCCCGATAATGTAGTTGCCAGACTTTGAGCGAATACGCAGTTCATACAGTGGTACTGTTTCCCCACACAATGTTTTTTGAAACGTTTCATTCGCAAGAGGTAGATCATCCGGATGAATGAGCGGCACGAAAGATTTGCCAAGCCAATCAGAACATCGCCAACCAGTCATTTTCTCGAACGTAGAATTCAGCGAAACTAATGTTCCGTTTTCGGATATACAATAGATTGCTTCAGGCGAGTTTTCAACGATATTGCGGAAAAGCTGCTCATTTTCCTGAAGGGTTCTCTCTGTTCTTCTCTCTCCAGTCACGTCTCGAACGATTCCGAGGACGCCAATAGCCTTCCCACGTTTGATGCACGGCATTGAAATGACTTCAACTATTACATTGTCATTGCTTAATGTCTTGAATTTCAATTCAAGCTTAACCCGTTTTCCACGTACTAACTGTTGAAAGGCTTTGGTTGTCTTGGGCAAGATCTCCGTTGGGACGACTTCTCGAAAAGCTTTACCAATGATCTTTCCTCTGCCAATTTTTGCAAGCTGCTCCGCTCTACGGTTAATTGCGATAATCTTTCCACGCGTATCTAGCATGAAAAACGCTTCCCTAGAATGTTCAAATAAGCATTCGAATGCTCTAGCAAGGAATTTTTTCTCCGAAAAAGAATCGCTCAACCTTCCACTGATGTTTGGTCGCAAATGACCCACTCCATCGTTGCGTTTTTTGCTACTTCTCTTTTTCCACAATTCTTTTTGGCGGCAAGCACATATTCTTTAAGGGTAACTTTCTTTGAAATGTCTACTCCAAAGTCTTTGCCCATTTTTTCACGTATCTTTTGCATAATCATAATTTCAAGAAAACTGCCACCCAATCCAAAGATGCTATTAATTGCATCTGCAAAAGCCTCAATTTTAGCTGGAATCTCATGTTTCTCAATATTAAAGTTCTTGTCTAGATGAAAATAGATCGCCTGTTTTGGAGACTCTCCTAAAGAAGACAACCCTTCATCTATTGCTTCAAACAGAACCTTCTCGAAATCGCGTTTAGACAACGTCTTTTCCTCGGAATGAGCATATTGTGTAAATTTGAAGATTCTTTGTAATGGATTGTATAAAGCGATTATGAACTTCGAATTTATATCAAGAATAGGGATTTGACACGGCGACCAGACAACGGTTTCACGTTGACGGTCCACTATAAGTCCATTTTGGAGCAAGTGCATCTGACAAAGAATCCGCTCTGGGAACATATGGTTTTACATCAACTATTGGTGAACCTTCAAAGGCGTCAAGTCCTTTGACGGTTAGAATGCACTGTTCAGCCTTCAAAAGCCGGGTTACACACAAACCTATCGGGTTAGGGCGGGAAGGGCTTCTGCAGGCAAAAACGCCTGTCTCAACATTTACCGCATGTTTTTTAGGAAAAACCAGCAATGTTCGTCTATCCTCTTCATTATCCCGCACATGAAACCAGTAAAGAACGATTACGTGAGAATATTTCTCTATACCCTTAAGCCCTGCACGATATTCCTCAAAAATGCGTATTCTAGCTTCTTGTTCTCCTGCTCTGTCTACTATCCCAATGAAACATAGTTTTCCATGTGTGCCCATTTTTCCTCTTCTCTAACTTGTTTGTGATTGGTTTTGCTTCTCTTTGATTTCTAAGAAGGCGTCAACTTTCTCATCTTCCTCAAGAGCCCTTGAGGCAAAGAATTCTGCATCTGCTATTATGAACGGTAAGCTTTTATCTGAGTCTCCGTGACCGATCCTCTGGTCTGTGCTGGGTAGGAGGAAATCAATGGAAGCCACTTCTATTCCTGATGAACCTGAAACTGGGAGAATGCCTCGAGATTCGGTTTGAAGTCTTTGTTCGGTTAATCCCAGAATTTTCGTTATGCTTGATCCATGTATATCTGCATCTAGCATTCCTATGTGGTTGGCGTGTCCATGCGAGGCAAAGGTGATTGCTAGGTTTGCACATATTGTGTTTTTGTCTACTCCGCCTTTGCCGCTGATAACTGCTATCTTAGGGTTGATTTTGTTTTCTGTGGCTTTCAGTTTGGCTTCTTGTTCTAGAAGCTGTTTTCTTTTCTCTTCAATCAATCGTGTTCGACTTGCCATAACCATAGAGAAGCCCCAATGAACTGTTTTGCGTCTAAAGTGAAGCATGCGCTAGCCTCTAAAAAATCTTTGTCTGAACTGTAACTATTTTGTTCAAAAGGAAGAGTCTAAAGTGTATTTATAATTCTGCTTGCAAATTCATAAGTCTTTTAATGTTTGAGACTGAAGCTATTACTTGCAGGGTGTGATTGCATTGAATGAACAAATCCTTCTGGCTTGCAAGGAATTAGTTGACGATGCAAAAATGGGCTGTGCCGATCTTGTTTTTAAGGAGATCTGTCTTGAGATTTTGTCAAAAGCAAGTCATGTATTGTCACAGAGAGAGTTGAAAGAATTAGCTGCACATGTTGCTGAACGAATGAAGGAAAAGATTCCCTTTGAACTGCAGCAAGAATTGGCAATGAACAGATGAGAACCAACCGTCTGGACATAATAGTCAAACGCCATTCAAAGTCACACATCCTCTATGGGCGAAAAACCAGCAGCAATCCACCCTGCTTTGTTCATCCTTCTTGTAGGAAAACGTTCCACTAGCAAATGCAAAAGTCAAACCTTGCTCAGTGCCGGCGTGTCTATGGTCATTATATTCAACCGAGCTTGTAGCCTACTTTTCGCAAAAACTCCTTCCTTTCCTTGATGTTTTCTTCGTTCTCAATGCCTTTGCTTTTCAACCCGTCTACAACACCGGCTATTCCTCTCCCCTGCTCAGTTTCTACAATTACAACTTCCAACGGGTTCGCAGTAGCAGCATAGATTGCACATGTCTCAGGAGTTTTCCTGATTTTATCTAGAACATTTATGGGGTAGGCGTTTTTAATGAAGATTATGAAGCTGTGGCCGCAGGCTATTTCGAAAGCTTTTTCCGCTGCCAGTTTTCTCAACTCGTTATCATTTCCTTCGTGCCTTACAAGGCATGGTCCTGAACTTTCACAGAAACCTATGCCGAACTTTATGTTTGGAACCGCATTAACAAGAGCTTCATAAAGGTCTTCAACTGTTTTTATGAAGTGAGCCGTGCCTAATATTGTGTTGCAATCATGTGGTGCTTCGATTTTAACTGTTTTAAATTCGAGCATTTTGAGGACCTATTAACAATTGTAATGTGTACTTGTTCTTAAGAATTAACTGCCTTCGCCTCGTCGTATTCGTCGATCCAATTGATGATTTCGAGTCTAGGCTGGTTTGTTTTTGAAGAAAAGCCAGTTCTTGTCCTCTCTGAACCTCAACAGCGTATAATCTCCGCCGAGTTTTCTGCCGTTGAGAGTGAACATGATTCTGTCTTTGCTTCTCTGTTTAAACGTGTAAGTGCCTCTATCCCAGATTTCGACCTTTCCAGCGCCGTATTCGCCTTCTGGTATTGTTCCCTCAAAGTCTATGTATCCTAGCTGATGGTCTTCAACTTGCACCGCAAGCCTTCTGACTCCTATCTCGGTTGGCGGTTCTTTTGGCACAGCCCAGCTTTTGAGAACGCCGTCCATTTCCAATCTGAAGTCATAATGCAAATGGGTCGCGGCATGTTTTTGGATCACGAATCTTGCTACTTGTCGAGTTGACATATGCTTTCACCTCATAGTTAACGCTAAGGCGGGGTAAAAAGTTTGAGAGTGTCTTCTCTGAGGCTTGTTTTATCACAAAAAGTTGACGACAAGTTTTATAAGTTGGGTTCTCGAGGCTTATGGCGTGCAAGAACCTTGTTTTTTGCACAGAGCGAATAAAAGGAGTTGAAACAGTATATGTCAGAGAAAGAGATGCATAAGGCAGTTTGTGCTGAATGTGGCAAAGAATGTGAAGTCCCATTCAAACCTGACCCGAGCAGGCCAGTTTACTGCCGAGATTGCTGGTCAAAGAAACGACCACAGAGACGAAGATTCTAGACTGAGCAAGTCGTTTAAATTCTTCACAATCACCTTTTCTATTTTACAGTATACATCCAATATGTTTCGTTCTCAATAACTGTTCTGCACATTCAATTGTCTTCTCTCGCTAGTAGTTGGAACAAAACCTAAATATTGCTGGAATGGGAAAGCAGTTCAGAAAGCGCATGGCGGGCCGGTAGTTCAGTTGGTATGAACGCCTGACTTGCACTCAGGAGGTCTGGGGTTCAAATCCCCACCGGTCCACTGCAACAAACACCGGGCAGATGAACCTCCTTTAACAAAAACGATTATTCTGAACAAGCTCTTTCTACTGCGATTATCTCAATGTTTGATCATAAAGCATTTTATGCAGCGATTATCTTAATAGGATGAATGCGAGATTTTGACATAAATTGAGATGATAAACTATGGTTAATGATGAAATGGTCTGGGATCTTTCTCAGCTTGTTGAGAGTTCTGACGTATCTTCTATTCATAAGAAGCTTCAAGAAATGGTGATTGAGGCAGAAAATTTCCGAAGCAAATATCATGGCAAAATCGGCAGTTTAGAGGCGCAAAGCCTGCTTCAGCTTCTAGAGACGCGTGACTCCTATTATCTAAAGTTCCAAGGAGCTACTTTATATTGCCACCTTATGTACGCTGCCAACTCGACCGACCCAGTTGCCAAACAGCTTAATGATGCTGCAGAAAACGCACACGTCAAGGTTGGGCAAGCATTAACCTTTGTGGATTTAGAGTTAGGCAAGCTTCTCGCCGAAAAGCCGAATTTAGTCACTGATCTGTTGCTAGCGGAGTACAAGCATTATCTGGAAAGAATACTGAGAAAAAAGCCGCACATGCTCTCAGAAACTGAAGAACGCTTGATAATTGCAAAGGACAAGAACGGCATTAACGCTTGGGAAACACTTCAAGGAGATTGGCTATCAACTCGGACGTTCGAGATGGAAGTTAAAGGTGAAAGCAAAACAATGCCCTATGGTCAAATAGTGGGTCTCTTCCAAAGCGCTGACCGTGACTTGCGGAAACACGCCTACCAAACGGTATATGAGGGCCTGGGAAAGGATGAAATTGTCTGGGCAAGCGCCATCCGGGCAGTGTGTGAGGATCATCTCCGGATGTGCGAAATGAGAAAGTATCCAATGCCTGCGACTCAAAGCCTAATTGACAACGATGTTGACCATGGAGCTCTAGATAGCCTTATGAAAACAATTGAGAAAAACGCAGATTTGTACAGGAAGTATCTAAAGCTGAAAGCGAAGCTGATGAATCTGCCTAAACTCGCTAATTACGATATCATGGCGCCTCTGCCCAACACTTCTGAAACGGCTTTTCGCTGGGTAGAAGCCCGAAAGGAAATAACAAAGGCTTATGCAGAGTTTGATGAGCAAATAGGCAGCTGGATCGATGAGATGTATAGCAAAAGACATCTTGATGGCGAAGTGCGAAAAGGAAAAAGAGCCGGAGCCTTTTGCGCCCCATGGCTAGCTGGAAGAAGTGCTTACATACTCCAAAGCTTCAATGGACGAATGGTTGACGTCTACACTCAGGCACACGAACTTGGCCACGCTATCCACGATTACTTGATGTCAAGAGCACAAAAACCGACTAACTGCAGAGTAGGCAGCTGCATCGCAGAAACCGGAAGTATATTCGGTGAACTACTCCTCACGGAAGAACTGCTCTCCAAAGCCCAAACAAAAGAACAGAAGCAAGCAATTCTTACAACGATACTGGACGAGTTTGGCATGGCTGCTTTCCAGGTGTCTGCAAGATACTTCTTCGAAAATAGCATGTACAACGCAATAAAACAAGGACAATTTCTAGACGGCGAAACCGTTGCCAAACTATGGGTCACAGCTCGCGACAAAATCTGCGGCGACGCTGTTGAATGGCTAGAAGCTATGAAGTGGGAATGGACAAAGACGCCTCATTATTACATGGGGAACTACCGCTTCTACAATTATCCATACGTGTTCGCCCAGCTTTTCGTATTTGCACTGTACCGACTCTTCAAGGAACAAGGCAAAGCCTTCGCGCCTAAGCTCAAAGCATTATTAGCAACTGGCTCAAGAAAAGCTCCAAGCGAACTTGCTGCTGAGGTAGGCTTCGACGTAACCAGCGAAACCTTTTGGGAAAAAGGCATGAAACAAGCAGAAGAATTCGTCAGCATGTTGGAAGAAACACTTTAACCACACGCTATCATCCCGTTTCTTCGTAATTGTTCTGGCAGAAGCCATGTGCTAACGCTCTGAGCTTCAGGTTAAACGCGCTAGGTTAATACCTGAGTGGAAAAGATGCTATGAACAAAGTGAAAGTCTGGGCGATAGAAGAACTGGAGTATGTCAGTACAGATGAAAGCGTTTGATCAGAAGAGCGTCTTTTCACTTATTTCTGCTCTGCCATTCTGAATTGAGACGCCTTCTTTCTTCACAAGTTTCATTCTCGATTCAGCATGACTCTTTTTTCCGCCAAATTCGCCATTGGATCTCACAACACGGTGACATGGTACAATTGGATGAAGAGGATTTTTGTGGAGCGCGTTGGCTACAGCTCGATAGGCGCGAGGTTTGCCGATTTTCTCTGCAATTCTCTTATAAGTGCTGATTTTTCCCCGTGGAATTTTGAATGTGGCAACTAATACTTTCTTCTCGAATTCTGTTTTGCCGGACAAAGATCGTCTAACATCTTCTTCAGTTCTTATCATATTTTTGTTCAATCTCTCACTTCATGCCAGAGTTTTTTGGCGCGATTATTCATCATTATTCTTCTCACGGTCCTATAATAGTCTTATAGCCAATGATAAACTACGTTATTTGCACGCTGTATCCTTCCATTAAGCTGGTTATGTTTCAGAGACGACTATTGCTTTTCACGTCGGTGTTTTTATGCAAACCCTTGGTCATATTTTGTCGTCAACCTTTCCAAGGCGCTTTCAAGTCATTGCCTGGTACAAAATGCTCGATAGCCCTGTCTATTAGTTTTTCTGTCCTGTATTGTAAGGGTTCGCGAATTGTGGCGGTGCTCACGACCAGCATAGCATGTTTCTGGCGTGGTTTTTTACCCTTTCGAGTTTCCTTCCAAGATGTGTGCTAGTTGTTCTTAGGGGCTTCATGACAGCGATTTCGGTTTTGGTCAAGCATAGTTGGTTTCTGCACTACCATGTTGTTGATCGACAAAATCCTCAGGTTCTAGAGAAACCTTGCAAAAGCCTTTAGGTGACGCGATCCTAAAGCCTGTTTATGATCTGACAATCAGTGGTTTTTGTCAACTTGTCCAAGTTCTCATTGCTTGTTCAAATGCTCTAAAGGCTTCTGGCAGGCAAGGGCTGTCTGGATTTACAGTGCCAAGGCCTAGCCTAATCTTGTTCGACTTCTGAAGGTCATAATTATTCTTGAACAAGAAGAAGTTTCCTGGGACCGGAGCCAGACCATACTTCGGTAGCGCATGATCGTTGATCCACTTGTGGGTGTCGTTCATCGGCAATTTCACCCAAAACGTGACGCCTATTTTGTTTGGGAAGTACTCCAGGGCTCTTTGTTTCAGCCATTTCTCTGTCTCATCTTTAATGCCCATCCATTTTAGTTTGTGCTTCTCCATTTTCTCTTTACAGTTCGCCAAAAGTTCTGTAGCAATCAGTTGCACGATGTTCGGGCAATTGCCCACCGTGTATAAAACATCTTTGTACAATTCCTTCACAATTTCTTTCTTGGCAAGCGCTGTTCCAAGTTTTAGACCACCCAGACCATAAGCCTTGGTGAAACTAGTTGTAACTATGCCATATTCAAGATCAATAGAGGAAACCGTAGGCACAGTATTTCGGTCAAATTCAGCATATATTTCGTCAGACACCACAAAAAAGCCATACTCTCTTGCTAAAGCCAAAATCTCTGCCAAATCGCTCTTGCTGGCTAACGCGCCACTTGGTGCATGAGGATTCGTCAATACAAGCAGCCTAGTCTTCTTTGAAACAATCTTCCGCAGCTGATCAGCATCAAGTCTATAGGCTTCCTTCTCCTCTCTTTCAAGTCTCTTCACATACAAAAAATGTTCTTGCACCTGCCGCAAAAGAGGCTCATAAGTCGGATACTCCACAACAGCTTCATTCTTTCCCTCATTCTTCTCTGCCAACCAGCGGATTATCCGAAAATTCAAGCCTGAAGCTCCCTCGCTTGAAACGAGAACATTTTCAGGTGATACTTGATACCTTCTGGCCAACAGCTCAGTAGTCTCCGGGTTTCCGTACACGTAGTTAACGCTCAAGTCGACTTCACCTAGATCGAGCCAGTATCTGAAGTACGCTAAGCCGCTTGATCTGAGATCAAACTTCACCTTGGGGACGCCAATATACCAATCAAGGTATGCTGAATGGTGTTTCATCTTAAGCTGCTCCTAGCCTTCTGGTAGAATGTCTCTATCCTTATCTTTTTCCATATAAGCGGTTTTGTTTGAATATGTTTTTATGTGGTAAATCCAGCATTTGCTTTGAAGGCTTATGCGAATTAGTGAAACACAAGAAGGATCCATCTTGGCGATTCTAGTCAAGCCAAAATCTGGAGATTTTAGAATTGTGGTTGAGCATGATGAAATTCTAGTTTTTTGTAGGGAAGAACCCGTCAAGGGGAAGGTTAACAAAGAGATAGTCAAAGAATTTTCCAAGCTTTTTCTTAGGAAAGTGAAGCTTGTTTCTGGGCATTCTTCGAAACAGAAGAAATTGTTTATAGAAGATGCCTGCAAAAGCGAAATAGAACACATCTTATTGCGTGAAACTGGTCAACCATGAGTTTTAAAACGTAATATCGCGACTATCCCGCCGAAAGACTTTTTGAGCATTTGACCTTCTTCTGTTTCAACAGATATTATTTCCACCTCAGTATTCGTATATTCTGCCAATTGGGCAAAATTCTCTATAAGGTCTTGCGTTTCCGCTACTCCAAACGCAGATGCCTTGCATTTCGGGCAGTGCTTTCCCGAAAGCTCTTGTGAAAAATCTGTCAGAGCTTGGTTTTTCATTGTTTGCTGCTCTTGGTAACCGCATGCGTTGCATTTCACTGTGACTCTCGTCATCTCCAACCCTTCTGAGAGAAGCAATGTTCTTACTGCGCCAGCCTCTAAAGATCTGCGAACATCTTCTTCACCATATGTTACCATTCCAGTATCGTGTCCAATCCCGTAGAGAAACTCTTGCACTAATTTCTTCTCTTCTACATAGCGTACTTTTCGCATTATTTCAGGAGCTTTATCCACAACTTCCTTTACGCCCTGTTCCTCAACGTAAGCCGTGTCCACTACAGTTATAATCTTATTTTTCAGCGTATAATGCAGATAATCGCCCTTTTCAAAATCCTGTTTCGTCGGACCTGGACCAGCCAATATCAAGCCTTTCAAGTTCTCGATTGGCAGGAAAATGTCATTAGCTTGTTGACCAACTCGAGTGAAGTATTCTTGAAGCCTCATGTCTCTAAGTCGTTCATACCGTCTAGCAGATTGCCCGCCAGCACGCGTCTTTCCAGGCACACCTGAGGTCATTTCTCTCACTATTTCCAATCTTCTGCCCTGAAGTGTGGCAAGCGTGGAGCCTGAAGCATCAATGAGAAGAATGCCATAGGTTTCCTTCTCTCGCAGCATTTCCTGCAAATGTTCGGTGTGGAATCTGGCGTCACACCTGTATAAGTAAACGTTTATCGGTTCAGGTGGTATAATCACGTATGTTTCTATTTTTTCGCTGCCTGGTCCGTTTTGAGGTATTGCTCCACAAAATATCACTAATCCGTTTTCAGGTGCTTCATTGAACAGCTTTAGGCGTTGTTGAACTTTGACAATGGCGTCCATGACGTTTTTGCGGGTTGTTGTGGATTTTATGTTTGATGCTGTGCCGTATTCATCTCTGAGCGTGTTTATTACGTCGCTTATCTGCTTTCCATGTGGGACATAAACCGATACTAGCTCAGTTCCACGTCCCTCCTTATTAGCCAGAGTTATCAGTGTCTTTTTCAGCCTGAACAATTCCAACGAGGTTTTCTTAGCGATGCTCAACAGTTTTCACTGGTTTTGTCTTGATCCTAACGTTACATTACAACGAATAAGATAAATGATTTGTCAATTTGAGCTAGAGTTCCAATAGTTCCTTCAAAAACTCTTTGTATGGACCCAGCCTTCCGCCATAATTGCCAGCAGTAATCATAACAACACCCTGCACGCACGCAGCTGCTTTTACGCCTTCACGCATAGCCATTTTAACCGCATCAACTGTCAAGCCATCAATGACAATTTCATAAACACAATCAACGTTATCTGGCACTTGCGAATCTGATATAACCGTCTTCAATTTTGGACAGAAGACATGGTGTGTAGACGCTTTAAGCTTATACTTCAATGATCCAGCCTTAGAGCCTGAGCGGCAAACTCCGCCTGGAAAGGGCAAAATGACCTCTTTAGCTTTGGCTTTAATGGCTTTCACAGCTTCTTCTGCCGCCTTAAGTCCTGATGGCATGTCTCTGGCCATGACTAGAAAGTTTCCGCCAGCCACTGCTTCAGCCACTCCAAAAGAGTCTTCTACTATGAAGTCTCCTTCCATAACCGGAATTTTCCAAGCTTTTCTATCGGCAACCATGCTTTTTCTTTGAAACCCGTCACCAAACAACCGTATACTTCTGCCCACTTTCAGTCTTCTTTTGGCGTTTGGCATGGCATCGAAAACCGATGTTGTGGGACAAGTCATCACGCATTGGCCTATGCGTAGTATCATCTGATTTTTCAAGTCGAACCTGTTACGATTATAAATCTGAACCAGAGCGCCTACGCGTTTGTCAGGTGTTTCTTCTGGTGGCGCAATGCCTTCTATGCCGGCCTCGGCTGGAGACATAATCACACTGGTGGCAAAGCCTGTTGCAACTTCTGCCGCGGTCAAAGCCCACTTTTCACGGTCAGCCGTGATTACGATTCTGCCTGCCCACATGGAAAACATCTCCGCGAACGTGTCCTCTATTTCACAAACATTTCCATTTTGTGCTCTATAGGTGAATTTTGGTTCAGTCATCAAACTCCCCTGGCTCATGGCAATCCGTGTTTATGAATAGACATACATATAACCGTTAAAATAAAAAAAATCTCTGGTGATCCAAAATGGAAACCTGCATTTTCTGTCGCATCATAAAGGGCATCAAACCAGCAAGCCTCGTTTACTTTGACGAAAAAGTTCTAGCGTTTATGGACGTTCAACCCGTCAATCCTGGTCATGTTTTGATAATTCCAAGGGTTCATGCCGCAAACCTTTCTGAGCTTGATGAAGAAACAGGAGCCCACATGTTCAGGATTGCTATGCGGGTCAACGCAACTCTTAGGCGATCAAAGGTTAAATGTGAAGGAGTAAATCTGCTTCTCGCTGATGGAGAAGCTGCCTTTCAAGAAATTTTCCATGTGCATTTACATGTCATTCCAAGGTTTAGAGGCGATGGTTTTAGGATACATTTTGGACCCGATTATGGCTCAAAGCCAGCTAGAAGGCAGCTGGACAAGGTTGCCGGGGAAATCAGAGAAGCCATGGGTGAAATGAGGTCTATTGTCTGTATTAATGTTTCGGATTCTGACTGCTGAATACGGTTTTTCATTTCCGCAGAAGTTTCAGTTTTAATAAGCTCATCAGCAAAGGCGCGCCTACTAGAAGCGACACAATGACAACAACAGCACCTTCAATATAAGAGTCTATTGCGGCTCCAATAAATACAAAGGAAAGTACTTCGAAGCTGTCAAAAAACATGCTGTGCAAACCACATGGAATAAGCAGAAAGACTCTTATCAAAGCGTCTGTGGCTATACAGACAAAAGCGACAAGAATCACTGCAATTGGCAAGCGTTTAACATCGGTTTTAAAGAGGTTTTGACTGAATTTTGCGGCTGGATAAATTAAAACCAGAGCAAGCAGAATATCCAAGATTGTCCAGAGAGGAAGCGCTCTTCCAAACGGGTGAACAAAGTATGCTGAAAGCATTATTGTGTAAGCTGCTAAAACAGGTTTCCATTTGGCCCTTGCCAAAAACGCGGTTAGCAACACGCTTACAGGCTCAGCGACTATGCCGAACATAAAAAGAGGATCGGGTCTGATAATTCGTGCTATTACACTTCCGACGAGTGCAGCCAAAAAGCCGATTTTTGGACCTAGAATAATGCCTTCAACTGGCGTAAGATAAATTCCCCAGTTTCGCCACAAACCAAAAGAGACAAAATACAAAGCAGCATGCAAAGCCGCAAATACCGCAGCTAGACTAGTTTGCAGACTTTTTCTCATTTAACCACATCATTTGGTATTACAAACAGCATAAAAATCTTTCACTACTTTTGTTTGCCTTCTCCAGTTAGGTACAAGCGTTTAGTTCGTACCACAATTGTTTAATATGAAGTGTTAGAATTTTACATTCTTCAAGAGGGAAACTATGAAAACGTTTGTTGAAACTTTGGAAAAGCTTTCGAATGCTTTTGGCGTTGCAGGCAGGGAAGAAACAGTCAGGGGCTTAATGAAGACGTCCTTAAAACCGTACGCGGATGATGTTGTGGAAGATAAGCTTGGAAACATCATCGGGATGAGGAAAGGCAGAAAGAATGCGCCCAAGGTGATGCTTGCGGCTCACATGGACGAAATAGGATTGCTCGTGAAAACTATATCGAAGGAAGGCTTTTTGCAGTTTACAAAAATTGGCGGAATAGATGACCGCGTGTTGCTAGCTCAAAAAGTGATAGTCTGCACCGAAAAAGGACATTTACATGGAATTATCGGTTCGAAGCCCCCGCATATACAAAAGGAAGAAGAGCGCAAGCGAGTTTTGGCAGCTGACGAGCTTTTCATAGATGTTGGAGCGGAAAGCCAAGAAGAAGCCAAGAAGATGGGCGTTAAGATTGGAGACGTAGTATGCTTTGATATACGATTCGCAAGAATCGGAAAGAACATTGTGATTGGAAAAGCTTTCGACGACCGTGTTGCATGTGCAATAATGATTGAGATAATGAGACGGCTGAAAAAAACAGAATGCACAATATATGCTGTTGGAACCGTGCAGGAAGAAGTAGGCTTAAGAGGAGCAATAACATCTGCTTACGGTATAGATCCTGACTTTGGAATAGCGCTCGATGTTACTGTAGCCGGCGACACGCCTGGCGTGAAGGATGTTGAAGCGCCAATAAAACTGAACAAGGGGCCATCCTTAACGATTGCCGATTCTGGATTAATTGTTCACCCGAAGGTTTTGCGGTGGCTAATCAATGCTGCTGAAGAAAACAAAATTCCCTATCAGCTTGAAACAGGCTTGCCTGGCTCAACGGATGCTGCACGCATATCATTAACGCGGTCTGGAGTCCCATGTGGTGTAATCTCTGTGCCGACACGTTACATTCACAGTCCCACATCCTTGCTCAGCCTGAAGGATGCGGAAAACGCTGTAAAGCTTGCAGTTGCTGCTCTGCAGAACATCTCGAAAGTCTAATGCCTTTCTATGCCCTAACAGTTGAGAACATGGATTGCCCTGATGTTCTTTGTGAAAAAGCAGCGGTCTATTTTCTCCAACATTACAATTGTGCACAAAGTGTTTTGTTGACAATGTTTGAATATTGGGGCATGAAAAGTGATTTGATTCCTAAAATCGCCGCGGCTTTCGGTGGTGGCATAGGCTTTTGCGGATCTGTGTGCGGGGCAGTGACTGGCGGGGTCATGGCTATAGGTGTGAGATTTGGAACTAATGAGCCTTCCCACGAAAAACGTTTGAAAGCCTACGAGATGACTCAGAAGTTCTATAGACAATTTGAAAAACGTCATGGAACGGTTTTATGCAGAGAACTCGTGGGCTACGACCTTTCTACTGCTGAGGGTATGGAAAAGGCTCGAAATGCAAAAGTGTTTGAAGAAAAATGCGTCAATTTTGTACGAACTGCAGTCCACATCCTAGTAGGCATAAGTGAACACTAAGACCCGCATCAATCAGGATTTTGACACTAGACTTCTTTCACTAGGTACTTCACGTAGACAAACGTTAGTATCGACGACACAATGAAGGGCAAAACTGATATTGAAACCTGTTTTGACAATGGAAGCATCGAGATATTACCTCTTGTTGATGCATCCCAGATTATCCACGCAAAGACGCTGTTCCAGAGCCCATGAGCGAAAACTAGCGGAACAAGATTTCTGGTCTTGCTGTAGAAGTAGCCAAACAATAAACCGATGAAGAATGTTGTTATAACGTACTGAATCATGCCGAATGGGTCGAAGGGATGAAGATTCCAAACGAAATGCCATATTCCGAACAAAATGGCTTGAAATACAATTGCCTGCTTACTAGTATAGAATTTCTCCAGATGCGTCTGCATGTAGCCTCTGAAAAGACCTTCCTCACTAATGCCTACACACAGGATCATGAAAGGCATTACCAACAAAGAAGCCAAAGCGTCATAATGCTGAATAGGCATTTGACTGGTGAACGCATAAATCAACGCATAAGCAAAAGCTATCGCAAAGCCTCCGAGAATGCCGAAGAACAATAGCCCATACCCAAGCGATTTTCCAAGATTCTTGGTTTTGAAGCCAAAAGTTGACAAATCGGTTTTTTCAATTACAAGTATTGCAATGATTAGAAGGTAGATTAGAGGCGTCTTTTCATATGGCTCACCGAATAATAGTACAGATGGAATACGGACGGATAGGGCTAGAGCGAAAAGCGCGAAAATCCAAAAAAGCATAGTGCCCTTATCCTTTCTACTCGTCGAAGTTGGCAGCTCTGTTTTTTTGCGGTAGTTTTTCTGCCAAAAATATATTGGCAATAACAGTGCGACTGAAAGAAAAACCGGAATGAAAGTAATTAACTCTGTGTCTGCGGGAAAAAACCAGCCGCTTACCCCTACAAGCAATGAAACTGCATAGTACGTCAGAATAGTTGCTATTATAGCGTTTTCTTTCAAGTTATTCTACTTCCAACATAGTGGACTAGATTCTTTGATGTTCCCGTTAAAGCTTTTATGCAAGAAACATAACGATTTTAAAAGTGAAAACATCCTTCTTACCGTTAGGTCAAGTTTATGAACAATAAAAAAAGCTACGAGTTTCTAGAACATACGGCAGATGCCTACATTGCGGCATATGGAAAAAATCTAGCCGAAGCTTTCGAAAACGCGGCAATAGCAATGTTTGAAGTGATGACTAATGTGGAAAAGGTGGCGCCCAAGATTGAAGATTATGTGGAGGTAGAAGCCCAAGACGAATATGCTCTCCTTTACAGTTGGCTTGAAGCTCTTCTTGTAAAATTCGAGATTAATGAAACACTATACTCTCGGTTTAGAATTCCCACTTTGAATAAAACATCGACTGGTTTTAGGCTTGAAGCAAAGATTTGGGGAGAAAAGTACAATCCTGCAAAACACAGCCAAAAAGTCGGTGTCAAAGCGGTAACTTATCATCAGATGGAAATTGTTAAAGAACCAGATGGAGTTATGCTGAGGTTCATCCTTGACATATAGGCATTGGTGCATTCTCTTAACGAATTAGAAAGGTCATTTCTTTCACAAGTGTTTCTGGAATTAATGCCCTTCCTTTTCGTTTGCTAAGGCTGACAAAGCCTAATCTCTTCAGCACCTTCAAGTCTTGATACACATTTTTCACGCTCCGCTTTGTTTTCTTAGCTAGATCATTTATTGATTCCACTCTCAAGGTCGCAAGCTGATATAACAGCTCTATTCTTTTTGGTGTTAGCAAAGCAACTTGTTCTAGCTTGAAGTCTCTAACTTCTTCAACAATGTAATCAAGTTCTCCATATTCCACGTATCCCTTGTAGCTGTCCACAAGCTCTGCCCATTCAGTATAAGCCCTTGCAAACTTGATATTTGGTCTACGCTTGGTGGAGAGTTCCTTAAGCTTTTCGAAACTCGTGCCATACTCTTTCTCAAACCTTTTGATCTTCTCTTCCACTTCTTCGGAGGTTAGTTCCCTTGCAATTCGCAAAAGCATAAATCGCTCACATGCAAAAACTGCGTTTTTCTATCTAAAATGTTTATAGGTGGAAATTCTCAAAGGAATTGATAATGATTTTAATACTCCATCTGGCGATCATAAGGTGATGTAGAGATGAATATGACCAAGATTGAAGAACACATCTACCTAGTGGACGCGGAAACTGCCGGAATCAAGAATTTTATCGGTAGCTACGTTTTGAAAGGAAAGCAAGCTGCAATGGTTGAAACGGGTCCAGCATCATCAGTGCCTAACCTTCTGGCTGGCTTGGAACAGCTGAACATAAGACCTGAAGAAGTGGCTTATGTTGCTGTTTCACACATCCATCTAGACCATGCTGGAGGCGCTGGAACACTACTGAAACGCTTGCCCAACGCAAAGATTATTGTTCATCAGAGAGGTGCACCTCACATAGCTCATCCCGAGAAGCTTTGGGAACAATCAAAACAGGTTCTTGGAAGCATAACAGAACTCTATGGTGAACCTGAACCTGTGCCCGAAGATCGAGTTATTGCAGCGACTGATGGTATGACCTTTGACGTTGGAAACGGGGTTATGCTGAAGGTTGTGGAAACCCTCGGTCATGCTTCACATCATCAGAGCTACTATGAAACGCTGAGCCAAGGGGTTTTTCCAGGCGATGCTGCAGGCATTTATCTTGACAAGTTCGACGTGGTTGTGCCGACGACACCTGCGCCGTTACGGTTAGACCTAGTGTTAGCATCTTTGGACAAGCTGATTCGCTTAAAGCCTAAAAGCTTATTTTATAGCCACTTTGGCAAAGCCTCAAACACGACTGCAAAACTGAATGAACATGCCAACCAGCTCAAGTTGTGGGCGAAAATCGCGAAGCGCGGACTAGATAACAAGGAAAGCTTGGACACTATATGCGAACGTATAGTTGAGAGCGATGAAGCTCTGAAGAAGGTTCTGGATTATGTCAAGGGGCATCCTATTTTGGGTGAAACCGTGTTCTGCAATAGTGTGCCAGGTGTTGTAGATTTTGTAACGAAATATGGTTTTGTTCCAGAATAAGACGAGTTTTGGTGTTAAAGCCAAAATCGTTTATATCTTCGCTTAGGCATTTTTGTGATGGGTGGACAACATGGCAGAAGAAGGGAGTCATCCTTCCAGAGAACAAGTTCCTCTTGAAAAGTTGGACGAATGTTCCTGGCGTATCCCAAAATATAAGCCTGGAATGCAAGTTACAGGTATGGTTTTTGCTAACAAAAATTTGCTGGAGAAAATGCAAACCGACCGGACCCTTGAACAATGTGTGAATGTCGCTCATTTGCCAGGCATATACAAATACTCTATAACTTTGCCCGACGGTCATGAAGGTTACGGCTTTCCAATCGGAGGCGTTGCTGCAACCGACTATTATGAAGGTGTTCTCAGTCCTGGCGGTGTGGGTTATGACATAAATTGTGGTGTTCGCATGTTGACTACTAGCCTTTCAGAGAAGGATATTCGGCCGAAGCTGGCTCAATTGACGAATGAGATTTTTGCGAATGTTCCATGCGGGCTAGGAAGCCGCCGCAAAGATTTAAAGGTCACTCTTGGCGACTTGGAAAGAATATCTACAGACGGTGCTAACTGGATTATCGAGCAAGGTCTGGGCTGGCCTGAAGATGCTGAACACTGCGAAGAGAGCGGCTGCATGAAGAACGCAAATCCCGATAAAGTCTCAGCGACAGCAAAAAACAGAGGGCTACAGCAAGTTGGCACGTTGGGTTCTGGTAACCATTTTCTGGAAATACAGAGAGTAGACCGAATTTTTGACAGCAAAACAGCTAAGGTTTTCGGAATTGAAAATGAGGGACAAGTTACAGTAATGATACACTGTGGATCTCGCGGTTTTGGTCATCAAATATGCTCAGATTATCTCCGAGTCATGGAAAGAGCAGTTCAGAAATACAACATAGTTTTACCAGATCGCGAGCTTGCGTGCGCGCCTGGAACTAGTACCGAAGCACAGGATTATTATCAGGCCATGGGTTGTGCAGTCAATTACGCTTTTGCAAATCGCCAAGCCATAACCCACTGGGTCAGGCAGAGTTTCAAGCAGTCTTGGGGCGAAAATCCTGAAAGGTTTGGGTTTAAGCTGATCTATGATGTGGCACATAACATCGCGAAGACTGAAACCCATAGGATTGATGGTGAGCAAAAGAAGGTTTGGGTTCACAGGAAAGGTGCGACGCGAGCGTTTCCACGTGGGCATCCTGACATTCCATCGGACTACCGTTCTGCTGGGCAACCTGTGTTAATTCCGGGAAGCATGGGAACAAGCTCGTGGCTTCTGGTGGGTACCGAGAAGGCTATGGAAATAAGTTTTGGGTCCACAGCTCATGGTGCTGGCAGGATGATGAGCAGAGCAGCTGCCAAGCGAAATTATTGGGGCGGTGATATCAAGAGAGCTTTGGAGCAGCGAGGAATTCACGTCAGAGCTGCGAGTTCAGTGGTATTAGCTGAGGAAGCGGATCATGCTTATAAGAACGTGGACGCTGTCGTTGACGTCAGTGACCGTCTTGGAATTGCCACCAAGGTCGCTAGGATTGTTCCGATTGCCGTAATAAAAGGCTAAAACTTTCAACAATTCTCTGTTATGTCATGTTCCTCTAGCGCGCTTTCTCATGTTTCGCTAATACTTGATAAAAAATCTCTATTACACTACCAGTCAAAGCTGTTATGTTTAACATCTTCTGCAAAATGCAGATAACGCGTGAGGTTTATATTGAGAGCTTCCAGTTTTATTATCGGCAAAACCGTGCAGTACTTGTTCAGTGGTATGAGCATTTGAAAGACAAATGTGGAATCTGCAACAGGGTTCTTCGTTACAGTTATCTTGGACGATGCCAAAGATGCAGCAAACTCTATTGCAAAGATTGCATGATACCCGATGTTGCCACAGGCGACCCGACACGAATGCTATGCCTAAACTGTGCTAGACGTGTTGTTTCACCACGGAGTTACTCAAAACATGACAAGCTCACAAGCTATCTGCGGTTCAGAGGATCCTTCACAGACACAGTGAAACTCAGCTTCGCCAGAATCGACGGAATTATTGGTGACAACCTGCCGATAGACGCTTATAGGAATGAGAAATGGTGGAGCAATTCATCCACCCGTGTGCATGCTCGAGCATGGCTGAATGCTGGCTGGGAGGTCCAAGATGTGAATCTGACAGAGGGACACGTGACCTTCAAAAAAGTCAGAGAAACACGGTCAAGTCCAAAGAAGAGCCGCACTGCTCAAATCAAAAAACCGTTCACACCAGTTCCAGTCCGCTTTCCTAAACCTAAAACACCTTCAAAGACAAAAGTGTCAAAGCTTTATGCACGCATCAAAAACTTGGAAAAACAGCGAATGACTATGCCATCGTATCATGGCAGCTTCAAGCCCAAACCCCGCTATGAGAAAAAACTGTTCAAACCCGACAAAAAACCACAATAGCGCATTGTCACCGAAGGAATTTTATCTAACTCCTTCTGGATAATCTACTGCTGAGCTATCATGGCGGTCGTCGTCTAGTCTGGTTTAGGACACAAGCCTTCCAAGCTTGCGATCCCGGGTTCAAATCCCGGCGACCGCACCATATTCTTTGTTGAGAAGAACAATACTTGTGGCTCATTTCTTA
>CAZGNE010000015.1:10938-25956 GCA_964527165.1 uncultured Candidatus Bathyarchaeia archaeon | reverse complement strand
CTGATCTTTTTGCTGTAACATCCTTTATGTCTTCTTCAGCTAAGGAGCCATATATGGCAAAGGACACAAAGGTGCTTATGAAAAAAGCAAAAATCATGTAAACCGAATACAATGCCGATATTAGCAGGCTGCTTGTGGCTAAGGGGATTAACACCCACATGATTCTTTCAAGAGCATGAACACTCACAAGCTTAAGCTTTACCCTGCTCGTAATGAAGGAAGGACGTTTGTACAAAAAAATGCCTATCAGTAGCGCTGCTGCTGCCGAGACAAGCACTACAAATGAGATGTCTTCAATCCTATATCCCATAGAGACAAGGTATATAACGAACAATCCTCTCGTGAGCGATACGTAAGCGCCAGCAAACAGAGCTTCAAGTACTAAAATCCATTTAAACCGTACCAGCGCACTCTTTTCCACAGCTATCACCTTTTTTCATCAGATTCCGTCATACACTTTGCTCTTGTAGAAGGATTCACGACCCTTTTATGGAATTGTTCCTTATGTTCGAAGTATTCAGCTATAAAAATTTCGGGTGTGCTTCAAAATCTTGGTTTTTCCTTGTCTCCCCAATACTCTCTCGTCCGCAAATATTGAATCTTCGCCTTCAATAAATCCATGTAAAACTCTTCATCCTTAGGATGCATTTTCCCCAGAATTCTGGAGGCAGTTTCAGGACCTACACCTTTGACTTCTAACGCTGCAATTGCCTTCTTGCCGTAGCTTAATGTCAAGTCAGCCGTGCGTCTGGCATTAGACAGCTCCTTCAGTTCTTCCTCTGATAATTCCTTGGCTTCACGCCTCTTGTTCAAAATCTCCAGTAACTTTTTTGGATCTTGACTTGGATACAACACAGCTAAGAGTTTTGATTTGCATTTTTCACATTCGGGCTGTTCTGGCAGGGCTCTTATTCTTTCTTCTCCGATCCATTCGCCGCATGACATGCATAGTAGTGAAACGGTTCTTGCTTCTACGGTTTTTTTCATTTTTTCAATGTTGCTAAACAAAACCTGTTCTGGAGCCATTAGCTCAGACAAGTCGGAGTATTTCTCAAGAATGTGATATGCAAGTGGCGTTGGTCTTTCAACGCGGTGCAAAGTACTGACTTTTATTTTTCCATTTCTCAGTTCATTTATGAGATATTTAGTTTTTTGAATGTCAACCTTCTCTATTATTGCTTCGCGCAAAGTTTCATCATAAATCGGCGTATTTTCAAATTGATGTTGTAGCTGTCCTTGTCTTTCAGGTCCCATGGTTTTTCCTCGGGGTAAAGCTCCGAAACGTTCTGCAACAAACTTCATTTTGTAGGAGAATGGGAACTTTGCCTCCAAATACTCGTTAAAGGCTTCCTCAACTTCTTCATCTGTCAAACTGAAGAGGGCAGCACTTAGTTTTTCAAGTTCAGGCGGCGTTAGTGTGTGTCTTATCTCGACAAGAATACGGTATCCATCATTCCACCAGCCTACAATGATCTCCCTGTCTGAAAGCACATTGTCGAATACGCTACCTAAAGTGCGGTTTACAATCTCTCCGAAACAAGCATGAACAATCAAGTACTTGTCGAAAGCCTCAACAACAACATGTCTATCTGTGGGCAATGGTGCTCCTTGTTTAACATGTTCTTCTATCTCTTTCGCGGCTTCAAGTAAATCCTCGCTGTCTATAGCCATTGTCTTCTCAACTCTCTCCACCGCAGCCTCGACTTTGTCTGATTCTTTCAATGCTTTCCAAATTGCCTCTCGTATTTTGCCCGTCTGTTGCGCTAGGTCAAAAGGCACAGGAATCATTTCACCATCCCAGCCGGGAATGGCTGCAAGAGGGTCTTCGGAAGGCACAACGTAAACTTCTCCTGTCTCCTTCTCAATTTGTACAATTCGCCAAACCTGTCCTTTGACAATCATGTTTAATCCAACTCGTGCATGCAATGCCATGAATTCGTCACCTAACGTGCCAATGCGTCTGTCAGAAATCACGTTTACTATTGAGTAGCGCCTCTCATCTGGAATCATAGACAGATTCTCGTAATAGTAGTTTCTAGTCCGTCGTGCCTTTCTCAGGATTTTTCCTTCTTCATCAAATCTTAACTCGTTCAGCCTGTCTAAAAAGTCTATCACATCTAAAAGCGTGTCTTCAGTTAGGCTTCGATAGGGATAGGCTCTTCGCAAAACAATTAAAAGCTCTTCTAAGCTTATGGCGCCCATGTCCATGAGCAGGCCGACAACTTGGTGAGCTAAAACGTCTAACGCATTTTCATGAATCAGAATAGGCTCAATTTGGCTGTTGTACGCATTTCCTACAGCAGCGACAGCCTCGAGAGTGTCGTCTGGAAAAGCTGTCACGATTACGCCTTCAGAAAGCATGTCCTGTCGGTGACCACTCCTGCCGACTCGCTGAATTAAGCTGCTAACCTGCCTAGGCGAAAGATATTGCACCACCAAGTCCACATTGCCAATATCAATGCCCAGCTCCAAAGTGCTTGTGCAAACAAGAGCCTTAAGCTTTCCAGCCTTGAACTCATCCTCAATTTGAGCCCGCTCTTCCTTAGACAAAGAACCATGATGCACTGCGATGTCGGCTCTGCCGAGCTGATTGAACTTGTGACCAAGCATCTCAGCATTTTGTCTGCTATTCACAAAAACTAGCGTTGACTTGTGCCTGTCAACAAGCTCCAGTATTCGCCGTATTCTTGCAGCTGCCTCTGGTGAGGTTCTGAGCCTTCCAGCAAGATCATAATCTAAATCCGTGGGGCTTGGGTTTTCCACTTTATATCTGTAGCCTTTCGGCAAAGAAACTTGAACAATTCTTATGTTTCTTTTTGTTCCTGCAACAAACTTCGCAACCTCGTCAGGATTCCCCACAGTAGCTGACAAGCCGATCCTCTGAAACTCTTCTCCAACAAGCTCGATAAGACGTTCTAACGCGATTGATAGCTGAACTCCACGCTTGTCTCCAGCCAACTCGTGAACTTCATCTATGACTACATATTTGACATGGCTCAGGTGCTGCCTCATACGTGAACCAGGCAAAATAGCTTGTATCGTTTCAGGCGTGGTAACAAGCAAGTTCGGCGGCGAAATCGCTTGTTTCCTGCGGATTTTCATTTCCGTATCGCCATGTCTGACCTCAACTGAAACCCCAAGTTTTTCAGCCCAAAAGGACAAACGTTTCAGCATGTCACGGTTCAAAGCTCGAAGAGGCGTAACATAAATTATCGAAATGCCATTGTCTTTTTTCTCTTGAACAAACTTGGAAAATATTGGCAGCAAAACCGCTTCTGTCTTTCCACTTCCAGTAGGCGCAATTAAGAGAACATTTTCCCCCGCCAAAATAGGCGGAAGCGCCATTATTTGTGGCAGTGTGGGTTCTGAAAATCCAAGCTCAGCTATCGCCTCTTTTACTAGTTGAGCGAGAGAATCGAAGACATTTGAGTTCAAACCTCTTCTATCCATTAGACTTGCCAAGAGCTATTACATTCCTGAAAGTTTTATCTCTTTACCTTGAAATCAAGTAGATGAGAAAGCCTGAACTCTACATTCTCGTGCCAGCCAATCGAAACTTCCTCCACAAACTCACCTCTGCTTAACACGTTGCTGAACACATCATTCATTGGCTCTCTTCTGGAACAAAAGAGAATTTCTCCTTGCTTATTTGTCCAAATCGTCAACCCGCGAGTTTTTCCTTTATGGACAAAATGCAGGAAAGCATCTTTTTCACGAACATGCAATAGGACAGCTGTATTTGAGCCCTGTAAGACACAAAGAAGCTTGCGCAAAGCTTCGTCAAGTTCACGTTTTCCATTCAACAATTCCTCAAAAACATGAGGAATGACTTCTGAATCGATTAGTTCAATTTTCTCAGATTCAAAAGCATGGCTTTTACTCAATTTCGTTTTAAGCTCTTTGTAGTTTTCAACTTTGCCATTATGAACCGAAACTAGAGTCAATTCTTTGTTTCGGACAACGTAGGGTTGAGTTGTTTCCCTGAATTTTGCAGCGGTCATAAACTCTGGGCTTGGCATCCGCACGTGTCCAACCAGAACACAAGCTTCATTTATACCCTTAATCTTTGATAGACTGTTTACAGGTGAATTACTGACTTTCCCAACTTTCTGAAGAACTACTCTACCATTATTTAGGAGAATAGCCACTCCTGCGCCGTATCCGCCTACAGGCTTCTGTTCCTGAGGATATTGATGATTCTCTAGTTTTCTAAGGACTCCGAAGGCTTTAACCATGGGCACAGCGTTTCTTACTGCAAAACCGAAAACACCACACATAGGTACTGTCTCCTTCATTATACAGATTTTTTTCAAAACATAAATAGTCTGATCCCAGAGTTATTCTTGGACGATGAGGAAATCGAGGTACGAGTACGCTTAAAAGCGGATGACATCTTTTTCCGCTCCTGAGTCCAAAACAAAACACTATTGATGAAAAACTAGAGAGAAGCGAAAGCTTTTCTGACTGAAATCTCACCCGATAACAACAGCCTTAGAACTGTTTTTTGATGCACAAAGAAAGAGAAGGGGAAGAGGCTAACGTTCTTGAGAGCCTGTGATATGCGCCCAAACACTCACTAGCACGAGTGTCAAGCAAGCACCGGCAAACCCTGAAACCATGAACCTGATTTGAGCTAGTTCGGGCAATATCGCTAGAAGTCCTGGAATCACATAGTCAGCCGTGAGTTGGGCTATTACTCCTGCAGCGAAACCTAAGAGCGCCACGATTAGGAAAATCTTTATTCGTTCACCCATTCGATCACCTTTTGTCTAGCTATTGGATTCAAGCCTCTTTTTAGTCTAACTTACACTTTTTTGTCTATTATGCCGAAAGCAGCACCACGGTCTTATAATTATTGAATTAAAGCCAGAAACTCTTTTCGTCTCGACGTATAGCTGCACGTATATACGGGCATGTTTTCTTCATATTAACAATGGTTAAGACATTTTTATGCATCCTTTATTTTTTGGAGGTATCTAATTTGTCAGAAAGATTTGCAAGAAAATGGGAAACCAAGAGAGAAGAGCAACCCTTCACAAGACGCATACAGGAAGCAGTACAGCCGCCAGGTCCTCTGAAACCACGATTAGACTTTGCCGTCAGACGTATCGAGTTACAAGTGCAAAAACTAGATCAAGCGACTGAAAGATTCGGTCAAAGAGATAAGACAATATTCGCTCGGATAGTGGATGCTTACACAAAGCATGATACTGCCCGTGCCAACGTTTTTGCTAATGAATTGGCTGAAATCCGAAAGATGGAGAGGCTTATCATCAATGCGAGACTTGCCCTTGAACAGATCGTGTTAAGATTACGAACTGTATCCGAACTTGGAGATGTAGTCTCAACCTTAGGACCCGCAGTAGGGGTATTAAGATCTGTCAGAACTGGCTTAGTAAGCGTTTTTCCTGAGGCAGAAAGCGAGCTTGGTGAAATAGGCAATATGCTAAGTGGAATAATGATCGAAGCTGGACAAGGCTCAGGCATGACAATAAACTTTGACGCAGTAAACGAAGACTCGAGCAAAATTCTCAATGAAGCAGCTACAGTTGCAGAACAAAGGATCAAAGAAAAGTTCCCAGAGCTACCACCGGGAATGCCAGGAATTCCAACAAGTACTATAAGCGAGAAATCTTCCACCGAAACCTCATAAACATAAAGAGGGAAAAAAATGACACAAAACTCCAACCTTTTTCTTTCTATCGGAAAAGAAGTTAAAGATGATTACGGTCGTGTGATTGGAAAAGTAGCCTCTTTAGCCATAACTCCCAGCGGGAAATTTGACGGAGTTTTTGTTGAGCAAGGCGACGGAAAATTTCTGAAACATTCGGCTGAATTCTTAGAAGTCAACGATGAAGAAGTGAAGCTTTCGTCAAAGATAAAAATGAACGAAAAGATTCTCTGCGATCAGATTCCGCTTATATGGCGCAAAGACCAAGCCCTCAGAGAACTGTCTGAAAAGAAAAAGATCTCAGCTGATCTTTACAACGAACTGCACGCCAGTTTTGACGGAGTCTTAACCCAACTTAAAAATGAAGCACAGACACTCACTGAAGAAATAGACAAAGAAACTAACCGATGTGCTGAGGAAACCAAGGCTTTAAACTATGCACTAGTGCATCTTGAAATCGAGCATGAAGTAGGAAAGATAGACGATTCAAGCTATGAGAAGGCCTTCTCAATAATCCAAGAAAACCTGAAAAAAATCAATCGCGAAAAAACCGATCTGGAACTCACAAAGAACAATCTTTCAAATATCTTGTTAGGTGACAATCCATCAGCTTTTGAAGATCTAGAGGTTCATACAGGAGAACAATCTCTAAAAGAAACTGCTTCAGACGACTCAGTCTCGGAGCTTCCCGAACCGCCAGTAGTCGTATATGTGAAAGAAATTGGAAAAACCGGCATATAGCCAAAGATAAGGAGTAGCGGGCGGAGGGAAAGAGAATCAAAATCTTCATTCGTTCCGAACCTCCACCCCTTCGAGAAACAGTCACAAAGTCCGTCCAAACACTGAAAATTCAGCGAAGCAAATTAGAACAAGTAAGTTACAGACTCAGAGAAAGAGACAGGATTCTTTTCCAGACGTGTGTAACTGCCCTCAACAATAAGAACAAACAAAAAGCCGCAATCTGTGCAAATGAAATAGCCGAAGTTCGCAAACTCGTTCAATTTCTTTATAATGTGGAACTCGCCATCGAACGTGTAATTCTAAGGCTTGAGACAATAAAAGAACTAGGCGAGATAGTTACTGACCTAAAACCATCCTTAAAATTGCTTCAAAAAATATCTCAAGAACTGTTTACATTTCTGCCTGATGTTTCTTCTGAACTCAGCCAAGTAAACGAAACAATAAGCGAAACTTTGCATGCAACAAAAATGAATGCAGATGAATCAATAATCCCGGTAAACCGAAAGACACCAGGCGGCGAAGAAATTCTGAAAGAGGTCACAGGCTTTTTAGAGAATAAAATAACCGAGAGACTTCCGGAACCGCCCGCTACGCCAGCAACTCTTAAGGTCGAGCAAACTCCGTTGAAAGAGATGGTCGCTTTGACAACTGGTTGCTCCCAAGTATCAGGTCTAGACAAAGAAGAACCCAAGAATTCTTCCCAAACCCTCTTTTCTTATAAGAAAGCCGAAATTCAGGAAATCAGCCTAAGAGTTCAGAAACCATCTTTAGAAGATGTGCTTCTTGAGTATGTGAGAAAGAGTAACGGAGAAATTGATCTATCTCGTTGCTCAAAAGAGCTGAAAACTCCATACGAGGAAATCGAAAAAGCCCTTGGAAGTTTAGACGAAAAAGGAAAAATAAAAATCGAGCTGCAAACAAGCGGATAGGAGACAAAAATCATGAGTGCTTCCCAAGAACTCGAGAAAGCTGCCACAAACTATGCTTTAGAAGCTGTCCGTCTCGATAAACAAGGATCTAAAGGCTTGGCAATAACTATGTACCAGAAAGCCATAGAAAACCTCTTGCAGTTGACTCAGCTATATCCTGAATACAGCCTAAACAAGGTATACATACAGAGAGCAATAGCTTATCAAGAACGGATAAAAGCGCTGCAAGGATCAATAATACCTCAAGAACCAAGAATGATCGAAAGGGACAACGGCGAAGGAAACGGAAAAACTGCTGAAAGCAGCAAATCAAGTTATGAAGAACTTATAGTCATGGAAAAGCCTAACGTGAAATGGAACGAAGTTGTTGGACTTGAGACAGCTAAGAAAGCTGTAAAAGAAGCCATTGTTTACCCAGTTCAGAGACCCGACCTGTTCCCGTTAGGATGGCCTCGGGGCATTCTTCTGTTCGGACCGCCAGGGTGTGGAAAAACATTATTGGCTGCCGCCGTTGCCACGGAAATAGATGCCACATTTGTTTCAATTGATGCTGCTTCGATAATGTCCAAATGGCTGGGTGAAGCTGAACAAAACGTTGCAAGACTTTTCGGGTCTATTAGAAAATCAGCTTCGGAAGGAAAAGCAGCAATAGTTTTCATCGACGAGCTTGATTCTCTTATGGGAAAACATTCAAACGAGGTTGGTGGAGAGATACGTGTTCGAAACCAATTTCTGAAAGAGATGGACGGCATAGTGGACAAGGGCAAGAAGCTTCACGTTTACGTTATTGGCGCAACAAACAAACCATGGGACTTGGACTGGGCATTCATAAGACGATTCCAAAAGAGAATTCTGGTACCCCTTCCTGATCATCACACGCGATTGATGATGCTTAAACTCTACACTAGCACTTTGCATCTTGCTGTAAATGTTGACCTGCACGAGTTGGCCAGAATTTCTGAAGGATTCTCAGGAAGCGACATAAGAGACGTTTGCCAGTCAGCACAACTAAAAATCATAGGCGAATTCTTTGAAACAGGTCAAGCTAACAGCAAAACAGCCAAGCCACGATGTTTGACGATGGACGATTTTAGACAAATATTGGAAGAGAGAAAGCCAAGCGTATCGTTGGACATGTTATCACTATATAACAGATGGTTTGAAGCGTTTAAAGCTCTCTAAAAAGGAGGAGATGAATCAAGACTATTTGTAGCGTTGGGTGGAATGGTTTGGAGAAGGCTATTTAATATTTTTAGAAACCTCTCCTTTCTCCCCCTTAAACAGAATTCTCCAAGCCCCACAAGCCAACAAAACACATGCATTTGTTATTAACAGCTTTCTTTGACTGCTTTTTCGATAATGGCTGTGATCCTCTCAGGATATTTTGATATGTCTATGTACGGTTGGTTTAAACTCAGCTTATCGGTCGAGTAAGGTCCAGTGAAAGCTAGTATTGGTTCAAGATCCTTAACCAGTTCTAGGGCTTCCTCTGCGGATTTCACAACAGCAATCTTGTATATGTTTTTGTCTTTTCCCACTGTTTTCTTAAATCCTTCTAGGAGAATAATATCACTGTTCCCGCATTTCTGCAATATCGTGTCTAATGAATGGTTTTCTGCGTTTGTTTTTTCTATTGTGGCTATTTCATTAGCTGATATGCTGACAATTGTCTTGGCTCCTGATTGGGCATATCGCCATGTGTCTTTTCCCTCGGTGTCGATTGTGAAGTTTGGCTCGGAAATGTGCTTTACAGCCGCGACTTTGTAACCTCTCTTCGCTAACTCTTTTGTTAAAGCTTCTATTGTTGTAGTTTTCCCGGATTTTTTGCTCCCTATAACAGCGATAATTGTGTTTTTCAGCTTTCAGCTCTCCTTTTGCTTCATTTCCTCCACGAAAATCTTTTTCAACATCTTTTTGCTTACCTGCAGTCTTTCTGAAAGGTCTTTCACCCACTTTACATATGCTCTAAAAAGGTTTTGCAGTATCTCCGCTTTTTCAATACTGGACAAATCCTTCTCTTCAGCAAGTAACAATGTGAACCATCTGCCTGCGTCCAGAAGTTGGTAAGCCTTGACCCATACGATGCGTCCGTCCTTTTCAGTTTTCTCCATGTTCTCTTCTAGCACACCAAGCTTGGTTAACGCCTTCAGGTTTTGGATGATTGTTTTGTTTGAGTAATCAAGCTCTTTGACAAGATCTCTCTGATAGATCTTGTTTGAAATGCCTTGTTTGAGCGAAAATTTTAGGATGTCCACTGCTGCTTTTGAACCGAAGATGGCGCTCAAGATTTTGTGCTTTTGTTCTGACGGAAGAAACACTACATAGGGGTGTAGATTCTCGGTCAATCAGGTCACTGCAAACTGCTCTATGCTGAGCATGTTTTAAACATTATGGCTTCAAAAAGTAGTGTTCAAAGATTAAGAAAAACACATTTTGCTCCAACCCTTGCTAGAATCTTATGACAGCCAATTCAACTAGATTCTGGGTCTGTCGTGTAGTACTCGAGAGAGGAAAAACGGCGAAACCAACAAAATAGAAGATTTAGTCAACAGAGTCCTAATGAGGTCACACAGCCCAAAAGGCTAGGATCAAGCAATAGATTTTAACCATTCGTGACCATATTCTGCTTGGGTGTTCCAAAACGTCGCTTAAGAATTGGTCTCCCGTAGATGGAGATACCTTTGTAACCAGAGAAGGGTTTATTTTCAACGTTTTCGGCTACGAGCACCCAGAAGACCGCGTTTTTGCTTTCCTCAAATATATCCCAGCTAAATTCGAGAAGCTTTTCAACGTTGATTTTTTGGAAAGAACCTGGAACTACGAACAAGCAAAGCTTTTTCGCGCTGAAAAACTTTATACAGCCAAGAATTATGCTGCTTTTCTTGAAGCTTTTCAGAAGAACCTCTCTAAATATACCTATTTTTGTCCATTCAGAGAAAGAGCAGTCATTAGTGCACCATTAAGCTCGATTGAAAAGGTCTATGTTCCCAGCGAATGCCTACGTTCGCTTATTCAGCTTGACAATAAGGATAGTCTGCAGGAGATGACGCTAGATTTCCTGTACATGCTTTCAAGGGAATCGAGGATCATCCTAGAGGATTTTGGTGTTCACGGTTCTGTCGCCCTAAACATGCATTCTGCTAAATCGGACATTGACGTTGTTGTTTATGGGGCCGAAAACTTTCGTAAGCTCGAAAAAACAGTTGATAGACTCGTCAAAGCAGGAAGCTTGACATATCAAGCTAACAACCGCTTAGATGCGGCCAGACACTTCAAAGGACGATACCGAAACAAAATCTTCATGTACAATGCCATCCGCAAACCCGAAGAAATCAACTCAAAATATGGTAGTTACAAGTATTCGCCAGTCAAATCCATAAAGTTCAAGTGCACAGTCAAAGGTGATAGTGAAGCCATGTTTCGTCCCGCCGTCTACAGAATCGAAAATTACGCACCGTCCAATGCAAGTTCAAGGCTTCCAGAAAATATGGTTCCGAAGCTTGTAGTCTCCATGATTGGCTGTTACAGAAACGTTGCAAGGCAAGGTGACAAAATCCAAGTTTCGGGAATGCTGGAACATGTTGTAAACCTCGATACAGACAATACCTATTATCAAGTTGTTGTGGGAACAGGCAGGAACGAGGAAGAAAATATTTGTCCGCTTTGAGGCTCAGGGATCGAGACGCAGTAGTAACCAAGGAAGGCTTAATCTTCCGCGTCTTTGGATATTCGCACCTGCCGAAAGCTTACATTTGCGACCTTGAATATGCGCCTGCAAGACTATTCAAATCTGATAATCCGAAGGCTCCCAGAAGCAGGGGGCAGCATACGTTTTACAAGTTTTACGAGGACGAAGGCTGGACGTTCCTTCAAGGCAATTTTCTACAATATCTGATTTTCCATGGGACGATTAGCAGGAAGACCATAGGCGTCAACTACAACGACGTTTTTGAGGTTCGAAAACCTGATGAGAAGCTTAAACGGTTAATCGAGAGAAAGCCTGAAGACCAACTTATCGCTGCAACACAGCAAGTTCTAAAGTTTGTAACACACCACGCTGTTTTGTCAGTTAAGGACTTCGGCGTTTTCGGCTCTATGCTGCATGATTTTCACCACCCAGAATTCTCAGACATTGATCTTGTAATATATGGACAAGAGAATACTTCTAAGCTGTGTGAAGCTTTGCACGAATTATATGCGGATGATTCAACGCTGTTAACGAACGAGTTTGAAACCGACGAGGCTATGAGAGAGAAGCGTTGGCGGTTCAAAAATCTCAGTCCAAGAGAGTTCGTGTGGCATCAACGCAGAAAACTCGTTTATGCACTGTTCAAAGATGAGAAAAGTGGAAGAACAATCAAAACGGAATTTGAACCTGTAAAAGACTGGAAGGGAATAGTTAACCAGCAGTATGGTTCAAAGGCAAAAGCTGTGCAGAAAGGCTGGGTTAAGATGCTCGCACGTATAACGAACGATAATGAAGCGCCATTTATTCCTTCTGTTTATGGAATTGAACCAGTCAAAATTCTAGATGGGGTAGAAGACGCAGAGAATGCCAGTCGCATCGTTTCTTACATGGAAGAGTTTCGAATGCAAGCCCGCAAGATCGAGGTGGTTTATGTGGAAGGAAATCTTGAAGAGGTTACAACAAGCAAAGAAAGTTTCCATCAGATCACTTTAACCTATTGCCCAAGATATTATGAGCAAGTCTTGAAAGTCACTTCTCCGAACTAGCCTATGCACGGATCATGTGATCTGAAGGCTTATTGCCCAGTAAGAGTCTAAACCATTCGCGATTTTGCCTATTGTCAACAACACGCTCAACTTTTCCCTGAGCCGCAATAACTTCTCCCTTTCTAGCTTGTTCGCAGAATCTGCCGCGGAAGGATGCAACCTGCTCAATATTTTCAATCTTCGGTCCTTCGAGGATTTGCACATTGCTTATCTTGTAAGTGCATGGTGTGAAAACTGCTTCTGAATCATCAGCAATCGTTGCTTTAAGCTTCGTGTAGCCCACATTCTGATAGCGAACATCTCCATACTTTTCATTTATTTCGCTCCAGTTTTTCACGAAACGGATGAAATAATCTCGTTCCATGAATTTGCCCTGCAAAACTTTTCTAGATTCGACGGCTTCGAAGTCTTCAAAACTCATGATCGTGTCTTTCGAACGGAAATCGAACAAAGCTTTCAGATCCTCTCGGTTGTAAGGCTTGAAGGGCGAAGTCTTGGTTTTCAACATAATCTTTAAAGCGGCATAAACTTTCAAGCAGTTTGTTGAACCGTAAACGATAGGGTCAATATCAGAGTTCGGAATGTGAAGCCCAGCCATAATGGAGCCAGAAATCCCGATGCTATTCACTGAAATATTTGCAGCTTTTTTCAGTAGTTCTGTTAACTTCACAGATGTGTTTTCAAGTTCATCTCTGCGTTTAGATCTTCGAAGCTCGCGAAGCTTCTCAACAGGTTTATAGTGCCTCTTAACATCATCAACCGGAACCTCGCAAAGCACTTCGTCAAAAATTGAGTCATAAACAAGATAGTGTGGAAAGTTTTGCTTTAGCCAATCGTAACGTTTTGATAAAGAATAAACCTTACCAAAAGTCTTCTTTTTTCGGTTTCTTTTTCCTTTCTTATCTGGGAAATAGCGAATGAAAGCTATTATTCGGTCTGGCGGATGAACTAGACTTTTTACGTCAAACATCAGACTTTCGAAGGTTTCTATCAAATCTCCTTCGCGAATTCTCATCCTGGTCTCCGTTTAGAAACTTGTCGCAAGACTGACAGAATCCTTTATATTAGCATTCTTATGAGCCCCGCTTTTTTCAAGCTATAGTAAACTGGAGCAGCCACAATCGATACGAGAACCACTGCTGTAATCCTCTCCACAGGATAAATAAACAAGATTGAATTCCATATTTCTGGCGTTAAAAAGGGTGAAAAGTACCACATTGCCAAAGCGCTACCTGTTATGTTATCCGATAGAACGCCTACGAATGCGGCTACTATTATGCCGAATAGGGGCTTTGTAGTTATGGATGAATCAAATGCTGAGCCAGCCATATGTGCAAGAGGAGAAAAGGCGATAATCAGGGCAATGATGTGAAGCCACGGATAAATGTAAGCTTCGCGGCCAAAGGGATGAGCAAAAAAGACGAGAAGGGCGGCAAGAATAACCACTCCTGCAACGTATCCTTTTTTGATTTTTATGCATCCAGCTCCGAATGCTCCGAAAAAAGGCGGGACTACTGTGAGAATACCGAAAATCGCTCCTCCAGGATTAAGAAGAACTCCAACGAAAGAACCTATCAAAACCGCTAATCCGCCGATGAATGGTCCAAGCAAGATACCGATTAGAGACCCTCCTATGATGCCTAAGGTTATTTGACCAGAAAGACCAACCGTTATTGTGTAGGGAAATGTCGCTAGAAGAGCTTGGAAGGCTGAAAATAGAGCTATCAACGCGACATTAATTGTAGTGAGCTTCAATTAGACAACTCTTGTGTAGTTTTGTATTGTGCTATGTATTTTTTTACATAACATTAATAAAACTTTCCTTGTTAAATAACACGAACAGCGAGGCTCTATAGGTTGCATCTACGCGAAAAGGCAGTGCATATTTCGAAATGTCTTGAGTTAGCTATTTTGTTTGAAATAAGTGCTGACAAACCTGGGAATGTGAATTTGGTTGTCGGTTTTGAGGGTACACGTTATGAGCATTTTCTTGCTTCGGCTGTGGCTGCTTCGCCTTCTTTCGAGTTGGCTGCAGAACGTGGGATTGCGGTATCCATGGGAGATATCTGCGTTGAAGACGTTGGAGTGGGACGAATAGTAAAGGAGTGTGTGGGTGAGGTTAATGCCTGGCAGAAAGGCGGAAACACTTTGCTTGGAACGATTATTTTGTTTGTACCTATTGCTGTAGCGGCGGGAATTACTCCTTTGAAGGAAGATGGCGCCTTTGAAATCTTGAAACTCAGGGAAAACCTGAAGCTTGTTGTGAGATCTACAACTCCAGAAGACGCGGTTGACGTTTATAGAGCGATAAAAATTGCTAAGCCTAGTGGGCTTGGTAAGGCTCCAGATCTTGATGTCAACGACCCGGACTCAGTGAACAGGATACTTGGAGAGAGAATTTCGCTTTTTGACGTGTTCAAAATCTCTGCAGAATGCGATACTGTCTGTTCTGAGTGGATCAACAATTATCCGGTAACCTTCGACGTTGCTTATCCATGTCTCGTAGAGCAAATCAGGCAGAGTGAAGACCTAAATGTGGCTGTAAACCACACATTTCTGAAAGTTTTGGCTGAATACCCAGACACTTTTATAGCTAGAAAGATAGGCATCGAGAAAACCAGAGAAGTTTCAGTCAAAGCCAAAGAGATTCTAGAGCTTGGAGGACTAGAAACCTTGAAAGGCAAAGAAAAACTGCGTCAGTTTGATCTGGAACTCAGAGGCTCAAGTAATCTTTTGAATCCTGGCACTACTGCTGACATTGTTGCTGCTGGTTTGGCTCTGTGCACCTTAAGCGGATATAGACCTTAACTGTTATTTTTCGATTCATGGTTTTGTAGAGAAGGACATCTGCCTCGTCGAGGACGTGGACTCCATTTGGTTTTTTGCTGCACCGCTAGGACCAAGTTGCCGAAGATTCTCTATTCGTGAGCAATGAGAGAAGCG
>CAZGNE010000015.1:0-10838 GCA_964527165.1 uncultured Candidatus Bathyarchaeia archaeon | reverse complement strand
GGGATGCCTTCTTTCAAGGGAATCCCAGCGGAAATTGAGCCTGCCGCTGATAAGCCTATTCTAAGCCTAAAGGAGCTTCTAAGAAAACAGTTTGGGAAGTAGCAGATATGTCTGTGATTGAAGCTGTAGCCTGTCCCGTGTGTGGATGCCTATGCGATGATATAGAGCTGACAGTCGATAGCGGAAAAATAGTTAAGGTTAAGAACGGCTGTGCTATGTGCGAGTCAAAGTTCCTTGGTTATAACGGTGAGCATAGAGTTCTAAAACCATTAATGCGGAAGAATGGAGAGCTTGTTCAGGTTTCACTTAAAGAAGCCATAGCCAAAGCCGCTGATATTCTTGCTGAAGCGAACTATCCAATACTGTATGGTTGGAGTTCGACAAGCTGCGAAGCCACTCGCATAGGCTTGGAGTTAGCGGAGGAAACTGGGGGAGTAATCGACAACACAGCAGTTGTCTGTCACGGGCCTTCGCTTTTGAGCGTTCAAGATATAGGTATTCCTTCGTGCACTCTGGGACAGATTAGACATAGGGCCGACCTTGTTATTTATTGGGGAAGCGACCCTTGGAGTGCCCATCCGCGACACATTGAAAGATACACTGCCTTTTCAGAAGGAAGATTCGAGAAGAGCGAGTGGAAGGGATACTTATCCAAGATTAAGGCTTCGATTGGCAGGAAAAAAATCGAAAGCACCGTTAGGAGAATATTCAAGAAAGAGCCTTCTGTTCCAATCTCGCTTGAAAGGAAACCTCTTTCTGCGATTTCCAAAGAGGGAAGACGGCTAATAGTCATTGATATTAGGAAAACGCGGTCTGCTGAAATGGCTGACTTTTTCATCAAGGTTAAACCGAACAAGGATTTCGAGCTTTTACAGGCCTTTAGGGCTTTGGTTCGTGAGCAAGAGTTGGATGTTGACGAGGTTGCCGGAGTTCCAGTGGAATATTTGGAAGAAGTCGCCGATGCGATGATCAGTTGCAATTTTGGAGCGTTGTTCTTTGGGGTTGGGCTAACTATGAGCGCTGGCAAGCTTATGAACATAAACGCGGCGCTCTCGCTGATTCGCGACTTGAATATGCGAACTAAGTTTGTGATAATGCCGATGAGAGGACACTTTAACGTAACAGGTGCAAACACGGTTTCGACGTGGCAAACAGGGTATCCCTACGCTGTTGATTTTTCACTGGGATATCCGCGATACAATCCCGGAGAAACATCAGTTGTCGATATACTGCTGCGTAAAGAATCGGATGCTGCTTTGGTGGTTGCCTCAGATCCTGTTGCAAACTTTCCGAAAATGGCTGCTGAACACCTTGTTAAGACTCCGTTGATAGTTATAGACCCTCACATGAACACGACAGCGCAGATGGCTGACGTTGTCTTTCCATCGGCTTTTGTAGGAATAGAAGCAAGTGGAACAGCTTATCGTATGGATCACGTGCCACTTCCGCTCAAGAAGGTTGTTGAACCGCCAAAAGGAGTGCTTTCAGACGAGGAGATTTTGCGAAGAATCTTGATTGAAATTCGAAAAATAAGAAGGAGAAAACAGGCAGAGGCGTCGTAAAATGGAGCTCTTGATCAAGAACGGCTTTGTCTATGACCCTATCAATGAGGTTAATGGCGAAAAAATAGACATCGCTGTCAAAGACGGGAAAATTGTTGAGAAAGTCAACGCACGCAAGGCAAAGAAGATCGATGCATCAGGGATGATTGTGATGCCAGGCGGAGTCGATATCCACAGTCACATTGCTGGAGCTGAGGTAAACAGTGGAAGACTTATGCGCCCTGAAGATCACTTCAAAGATTTCGAACGCAAGACACCAATCACAAGGTCTGGAGTGGGCTATTCAGTTCCTTCGACTTTTACGACCGGTTATCGTTATGCAAGGATGGGTTACACTACTGTTATGAATCCTTCTATGCCGCCGCTGGAGGCCAAACATACGCATGAAGAGTTGAATGACACTCCAATGATTGACAAGGCCAGTTACCCGCTTTTGGGCGATTGGTGGTTTGTGCTCGAATATTTGAACACTGGGAGCATTGAGGAACTTGCACGGCATGTCGCTTGGATGATGAGTTCTACTAAAGGCTATGCCATAAAAATCGTCAATCCGGGAGGCTTAGAGTCTTGGGGCTATGGACAAAACGTTAACAGTTTAGACAGTAAAATTCCATGTTTCTGTATAACTCCACGCGACATTCTGCGCGGACTATGTAAGGTGAACAAACTGCTAAACTTGCCGCATACAATTCATGTCCACACGAATAATCTGGGGAAGCCTGGAAACTATATTACGGCTCTGGAAACAATGAAATGTGTTGAAGATTTGGCAGTTGAAAATAAACCAGCCATCCACATAACACATTGCCAGTTCAGCGCTTTTAAAGGTGAAGATTGGAAAACCTTAGAGTCTGGCTCCGAAGAAATCGCCAACTACGTAAACAGTCATTCTCATGTAACCATGGATATGGGTCAAGTAATATTTACTGACACGACAACTATGACGGCTGACGGTCCATTCCAGTACACGCTATACTCGTTGACTGGAAATAAATGGACAAATCATGATGTTGAAACTGAAACTAGCGGAGGCGTAGTGCCCTTCCGTTACCGCCGCAGAAGCTATGTCCACGCAATTCAATGGTCAATCGGCTTGGAACTGGCGTTGCTCATCAAAGACCCGTGGAAGATTTTCTTGACCACAGACCATCCTAACGGTGGTCCGTTCATTCACTATCCACGTGTATTGGCTTGGCTTATGAGCCGCAAAGCCAGAGCAGCCACCCTGAAAAAGATAAATCCCAGAGCCCGAAGCAAAAGCCTTCTTTCATCAATCGACCGTGAACTGGGCTTTTTCGAGATCGCGATTGTAACAAGAGCTGGACAAGCAAAAGCCTTGGGACTTAAGAATAAAGGGCATCTAAGCATAGGTGCTGATGCGGACATAGCCGTCTACAACGTGAACCCTGAAGCAATTGATCCTTCTCGAAAATATAAAGCGGTGCGTAAAGCCTTCAAACGGGCTGCTTACACGATCAAGGACGGCGAAATCGTTGTTAAAACTGGCGAGGTGGTCAAGCATGTGGAAGGCGCAACTATGTGGCTTGACGTGCAGACCTCTGAGCCTTCATGGGTAACTGAAGACATGAAGAGAAGATTCAGGGAATACTGGACAGTTGAGTATGAGAACTACCCTGTTAAAGAACATTACCTTCAAGTTTCTCATCCGATAACCGTGGAGGCTGAAGTGTAGATGATAAACCTCTATCCATTGAAGGAGTTTCAGTTTCCAGTTCTAGCTGAATGCATAAGCCCAGACATTTTTGGCGGCAAGAGACGTGAAGAAATGCTGAAACTCAAGGTTTGGGAAGGAAACAAGCAGAAAATGCTTGGAGAACTATTTAAAATTGAACACGCCAAAGGTGAAAGCACAGCTATAACCATTAGTGGTGATGTAAGCAAGATTCGAAAGATAGGCGCATGCATGACAAGCGGCGAAATAGTCATCAGAGGAAATGCTGGCATGCATTTAGGCGAGGAAATGAGGGGAGGCAAGATAAGCGTGTATGGTAATGTGGGCAGTTGGGCGGGCTCAATGATGAAAGGCGGCGAAATTGAGATTCATGGCAATGCTGGCGACTATCTTGGTGCTCCATACCGAGGAAGCAGTGTGGGCATAGGTGGAGGGCGCATAACTGTTTATGGAAATGTGGGCAGTGAAGCAGGTGCTCACATGAAAAAGGGAACCGTCAAAATTTACGGAAGTGCTGGTCAGTTTGCTGGTTTCCGTATGCATGCCGGAACATTATATGTTAAAGACGATTGTGGCGGAAGAGCAGGCGCCTGCATGACTGAAGGCAAAATAGTCGTTGGAGGCGTTTTGGATTCTGTTTTGCCAACGTTCACCATTGATAGTGTCAAGGCAAAGGTGAAAATTGAGGAAGACGAGACAGTTAGAGGCGTGTTTTACACGTTCTTGGGAGACCTTGCAGAAGATGGAAGGGGCAAACTTCATGTTTCTAAAGACAAGAATCCACATCTGAGTCGTTATGAAAAATATCTTTAGGGAGAAAACCAAACTTGGAAAAAAGCTTAAGTGTAAACCGTCTGGCATGGAAACTCTTGCAAAAACTCGTCAAAAACTCTTCTTCTTATGGAGTTAAACTGGAAAAGACTGGTTCCGGCACAACCATAATAGATGCTGGTGTAAACGCAAAAGGCGGTTTTCAAGCAGGCAAACTTGTAACTGAAATCTGCATGGGCGGATGTGGAAAAGCAAGAATAATATGCAAGAAATATGGACACCTTGAACTTCCCTCTATATTCATTAGCACAGACCACCCAGTCATTGCGACCTTAGGCTCTCAATATGCCGGTTGGCAAATAGGTGAAGGCGACTATTTTGCGATAGGTTCAGGACCCGCAAGAGCCTTAGCTTTAAAGCCGAAAGACATCTACAAAGAAATCAAGTATAAGGATGACTTTGACAAGGCTATTGTAGTTTTAGAAACTGACAAGCCTCCGCCTGCCAAACTTTTGGAGCGTTTTGCCGGAGACTGTAATGTTTCGCTCGAAGATTTGGCTGTAATATTGACACCAACTGCTAGCATAGCCGGTGCGACGCAAGTTTCCGGCAGAATAGTTGAGACCGGTATTCACAAACTCAGAAAGCTTGGGTTAGACCCAAATGTCATTCAGTATGCATGGGGAACCGCTCCTATTCCGCCAGTTCATCCGAAATTTGCCCATGCCATGGCAAGAACAAACGATGCCATCCTTTACGGCGGAACTGCATACTACTCGGTCGAATATGAGAATGAAGAAGAGCTAAAAAGATTTGTGGCGAAATCTCCGTCCAAAGCCTCTAAGGATTATGGTCGTCCCTTCATAGAAATCTTCAAAGAAGTGAACATGGATTTTTACAAGATCGATCCAGACCTTTTTGCTCCTGCTATAATAATAGTAAACAACATCAAAACGGGCAATACGTTCCAAACTGGCGAACTGAATGTTAATGCGCTAATGAAATCTTTCGGCTTCAAAAACCGATGAGCCTAATCTTGTCATTTCATTTTTTTGCAGCGACTTTTTGCAGTTTAGTTGGCTGTAGGAATCTGAGGGCGAATTCTTTGAAGCCTGTATTTCCCGCCAAAGCGCTCATTAGAAGACTCATCAATGCTATTTCTATCCATGCTTTTGGAATAACGATGGGTATCATGAAAGCCATGGCATATCCATAAACGTACAGGATTATGTATAAGAAGTATGTAATGGTAAACAGGCATTCTGGAATGTACGATACGAGTATGATTGGAACCGTCAAGGTGGAAGATCGTGGACTGTTGCTTATTCTCAGTTTTTTGTAGAGGAAGCCTGCTGTTAAGCCTGTTAACGCTTTTCCAATTGGTACACTTATGAGAGAGAGCACTCCCAGCGAACCCATTATGTAACCAAAATAGTAGCCTGCGTAGATGCCACTTAGAAAACCAACCAAAGCGCCTACATAGGGTCCGCCGAAAATAGCGGCTATGAAAGTGGCAAGGTGGGACAGGTCCAAAGCTGCACCTCCATGTCCTGGAATTACTACTGATAGAGGTGCCATATGTAAGGTAATTCCAGAAATAACCGTGCCTAAAGCGCTCATCATGGCGATAAACGCAGTTTGTTTCGTGTTCACGTAAAGCCTCCTTGTTCTGCAGGCAGCTATTTTGAAGTATTAATTATTTAAGAGTAGCTACTCAGGAAAGAGTTCAGCAAATCTAGAAAATCGAAAGATAAATATGACTTATACATATTTTCTATCGGGAAATTAATTGTCTGTAACCTCAAAATTCTCTTCGAAAGGCATCAAAGGCTGGCTTGAACAAGAGACGAGTTCAATGCTCATTCCAATCCATGCAGAAGCTGAAAAACTGCTTAACGACATGCGTAAAACTATTGAACTTTTGTCAGAAGTTTCAACGATGCTCTTAGAAAATAGCCAAAAAGAGATTGAGAAAAGAAACATGAAAACCTACCGTCGCGCCAGAGCCTTAAACAAGCTTGCAAAACTATTTGTTAAGAGAACGGGAAAAATGATAGTCCCTGATAACATTGCTTATGATAGTTTTAACGACTTTGTGCAAGAAACTCAAAAGGCCCTCCTAGTTACTGAGGTTGACGTGAGAAAATGGTTTGACCGTATTTCACCTTTCTTCATTCTCGATAGAAGAAAATTCCAAGTCGTCTTTGAAAAGGCAAAAAACACGTGGAAAGATTTGCACAATTTTCTGACAAAGGAATACATTAAGGTCAAGAGCCTTGAAGAGACATACGAGTTGATAGATAGGCTTCAGTCTCTTGAGCAGCAACTCGCTGATCTAAAAGGGCAAGAAGCAAAAACTGGGGCTGATATGGCTCAAGTTGAAAGGGAGACAAGTGACCTCCATAATAAGATGAGTGAGTTGACGAGCGAAGGAAGCTTAAGCGAACTAGGCCAGATTGACAAGGAAATAGGCGCGCTAAGCGCAGAGGTAAAACACTGCCTGCGCCATCTCCAAAAGCCTTTCATAAAACTTCAATCATTGGCGTTTCGTGGAGAAGGAAGCGGGCTGACACCTGAAGAGTTTAGCAAACTCAATCAGTATGTGGAAGATCCATTTCAGGCCTTCGCCACCGAAGAAGTGGGATATCCATTACTGAAACAGATTCTTCAAAAATTCACCCGCGCCACATCCAAAGAAAAGCTTAGGCTCAAATCAGATAAGATGCGAAAAGCCGAACAAGCCACAGAAAACATTCTTAACCAGAACTCGCTGGCAAGTCTTCATCAGAAATGCATGAACATAGTAATGCATAGAAAACGGCTTTCCACATCATCTGACGTGAAGGAGACAAAAAAAGACTTGTCACAACTTGGAGAACAACTCGAGGAACTGGAGACGAAAAAGAAGATTGTTGAAATCGAACAAACAACGCTAGAACAAGCTCGGGAAGAAATAGAGGTTAAAATTCAAAACCACAAAACCCAAATCGAAAAGAACGTTTTGGGATTCCTGAACAAAAGAGTTCATATTGAATGATTTGGTGTGGCTCTTGCAACTAAGCCTTGCGCAGCTTGTCAAAGAAGCCTTAGAGGTTAATGGCAAGGTTTTCAACAGATTGGTTGAAGATGCCGCATTGCTGCTTCGGGAAGAACATGGAAAAATTGGTGGCCTCAAGATAACTGGGAGGCTCGTTAAACTCGAGCCTTCAGGAGAGGCACTGATAGTCGGCGACTTGCACGGAGACATAGAAAGCCTTATTGACATTTTTGAAAAGAGCAATTTTCTGCAAAAATTGAATGAAGCCTCGGATGCTTACTTGCTCTTTCTGGGGGACTATGGAGACCGGGGCGTATACTCCGCAGAAGTCTACTACACTGTTTTAAAACTGAAGCTTCTCTTTCCAAAACAAGTTGTATTGATGCGTGGAAATCATGAGGGACCCAACGATTTAATGGCTGATCCGCACGATTTGCCAGCGCAGTTTCAAGCAAGGTTTGGCGAAAATTGGAGCGAGGCATATACGAATGTCCGTATGATATTCGCCCACATGTATAATGCTATACTGGTTGGAGAGCGCTATTTGCTTGTCCACGGAGGTCTACCATTGGAGGCAAGCACGATTGAGGATTTGGCATACGCTCATGCCAAGCATCCTAACCAAAGATTTTTGGAGGAAATTCTGTGGAGCGATCCAACTGACATGGTTGAAGAAACGTGGGCATCGCCAAGAGGCGCGGGAAAACTCTTCGGCGAAAAAGTGACAAACACGGTGCTAAGACGGTTGAATGTTAAAGTATTAATAAGGGGTCATGAGCCTTGCCGAGAAGGCTTTAAAATTGACCATAACGGTCAAGTTTTAACTGTATTTTCGAGGAAGGGACCGCCATACTTTAACGTTCATGGTGCATATTTGGATGTGGTGCTTTCTGAAGAAATAGAAAATGCAGAGCAACTAATTCCTTTCATTCACAAGTTTTAGATTCACCTTTTCGCGGAAAGTTTAAGAACTCATTTCTGTTAGCGTTTTTGTGGATTTAGACGGCATATAGAAGGTTTGTTTTTGAAGTTTGGAATTGTTACGAAAAATAGGAACTCTTGGAGTTCAATGCAGCTTCAGAAAGCGCTAGCCCAACATGATATATCATGTGCATGTTTCAGTTTATCCAAGTCAGTTGCACACGTTGGGTACAAACCATGCGTGAAAGTTGATGGCATCAACATTTTGGAAGAATTGGATGCGTTGATAATTCGTCCAGTTGGGCGTGGTTCAATAGAAGAGCTTGTTTTCAGAATGGATCTGCTTTATCATCTGCAGCGTCTAGGCTTATACATCATAAATCCGCCTGAAACTATTGAGCGTTGCGTTGACAAATATGACGTTTTAACTGTCTTGGAAGAAGGTGGTTTGCCTGTTCCGCGTACTGCTGTTACAGAAAACGCTAGTGAAGCCTTAACCGCTTTTGACGAGTTAGGCTGCGATGTTGTTGTTAAACCGCTTTTTGGAAGCAGAGGTCTAGGCTCAACACGAATAAGAGATGCGGAAATCGCTTCTACAATTTTCAAAGCCATAACCTTCTATCACGGCGTAATTTACCTCCAAGAGTTTATACCTCATGGATATTCTGACATTCGGGCTTTCATTGTCGGTGACCGAGTTATTGCAGGTATGAGACGGATCGCAAATAGCTGGAAAACCAATTACAGTCAAGGGGCTCAACCGGAGCCGCTAAAGCTTAGTGAGGATCTTGAAGAATTAGCCATTAAATGTGCCAAGCTCGTTCAATGCAAGATTGCTGGTGTCGACATTCTTGAAAGCCAAAATGGACCAGTGGTTGTTGAGGTTAATAGTCAACCAGGATGGAAAGGTCTCCAATCCATTTCAAATGTTAGCGTTGCCGACGAAATCGTTGATTTTGTTTTATCAGAACTAAAAAGGTGAGGATAATGTTAAAGGTGGAAATCGTAAAATTTGATGTTCCTTCTGGAAAAGCCAGCAAAGTAACTGATTATGTAGCAGAAGAAAGGCCACTGTACATATTTCTAAACAATGTTCATTATGTTACCATCCATTGTTCGCCTTCAAACCTGAAGGAATTGGCTGTTGGACATCTAGTTTCTGAAGGCATAGTAAAGTCTGTTGAAGAAATTGAGCAAGTGAAATTGAAGACAGATGAAGCTATCTGCAGCATTAAGCTAAAGTCATATGTTGACGTGAAAAAGAGGCTGAACTCCTCAAAGCCTTTTGCTCGTGTGATTCGTTCAGCATGCGGGAGCCAAGCACCCTATCAGTTTTCTGGCAAGGTTCCAAAAGTCAAGTCTCGTTTGAAGGTTAAAGCTGGAACAATATTGACATGTGTTAATCGCTTGAATTTTGATGCGGACACTTTTAGAAAAACTGGTGGAGTACATGCAGCTGCAATCTTCAAAGAGGATGGGGCGTCTGTGGCTTTTGCCGAAGACGTTGGTAGGCACAATGCAGTTGACAAGGTCATCGGCATAAGCGCCTTAAACAATGTTGATTTCAGCTCTTGTTTTGTCGCTTTGAGCGGACGGTTGACAGGTGACATTGTCTTCAAGACGGCGAGAGTTGGCTTACCCTTGATGGCGTCTTTGGCTGCGGCGATAGATTCTGGAATTGCAGTCGCTAAGGATGCGGATCTAACCCTAGTCGGGTTTGTGCGAGGAAACCGCATGAACATTTATGCTTTTCCTGAAAGAATTCTCTGGTAAGGGTCATCAGCTTTCTGTGGAAACGCTGTTTCTTTTCCATTTTTCATCATGAACCGTCGTGTGTTTCGTGTAAAAACGCCTATGACTTTTGCTTCAACATTATTTCGATTTAAAGCATCTTTGATTTTTTCTTTGGCTTTAGGGTCAATAGCAGCGAGGATTGTGCCTGTTGAAGACATGGATAGCTCTTGTTCATTTGATAGTCGAAACCGCTTCTTCAACGTTCGTACTTCTTCATGGATTGGAATTTTCTCATAATATACTTTGAATCCCACCTTAGATGCGTCAGCCATTTCGTTCAAGGCTGCTGTTAAACCCCCTTCGGTAGCGTCATGCATGGCGTGGACTCTTCCCGTTTCAGCGAGTAGTAACGCTTCTTTTACGCAGCTTTGCATTGGGACAAGTTGTGTGAGCTTCTGGGTCTTTTCTCTTCCAAGTAGTTTCTCCGCTTGGGTCTTATGGGTTAATGCAAAGTTGACGATTATTTCTAAACCGATTGGTTTAATGCAAAGTATGTAGTCTCCAGCCTTGGCGCTGCTGGGTTTTATCAGTCTATTCCTGTCTACGGTGCCGTATGCGGTGCAAACTCCCATTAATGTTGATAAGCCTTCATAGGTTCCTGTATGCCCTGTCACAATAGCTATTTGCAGCTCGTCAGCGGCATTGCATGTTAGTTTCATGATTTTGTGAAAGACTTGAGGCTTAGTTAATGGTGGGCCTAGAAGGTTTATAGTGCAGAATTCTGGTTTGGCTCCGAACAATGCCACGTCGGAAGCTGCATAATGTATTAGCAGCCAGCCGAACCATTTTTCTGGAACGCCGATGCATGGGTCTGTGGAAACTACCAAGCATCTATCGTCTATTTGGTGGACTCCTGAATCAAAGCCGGGCGAGGGTGGAACAATGACTCTTGAATCTTTCTTTATGCAGCTTAACAGTTTCTCAAGTTCTTCTGTGGCAAGTTTTCCCATTATTCATGCATGACCTTGCTATTTTCTCAGCACTTCGATTCCTTTGCTGGTTATTTTGAAGGGAATCCATTCAAGTGGGTGTGTGCATCCTTCCATTTTTACTATGCGCA
>CAZGNE010000014.1:0-26369 GCA_964527165.1 uncultured Candidatus Bathyarchaeia archaeon | reverse complement strand
ACTTTGTGCTCATTAATCACTGAATAAACACTCAGAAGCTAATCCGTTTTATCTAAATTTACTCTGAAAAACTCTTCGAAGTTCTTTATTACTTGTTTAGCAACATCTGTTACTTCTATTTTCTTGGTTTCTGCGATTGCACCGACTACAATCGGTATGAAAGCTGGTGTAGTTTTCTTCCCGCCAAAAGGCTTCTTGAAAAAGCGTACTGGTCCATCGGTTTCAGTCAATAAACTAGTCAGAGGCACTCTTCTTACCACTTCACGGATGCCATTTGAATACACGGTCGGCGGGCCTTCTGTAATATACCAACCGTTTTCCACCGCCTTAGCCAATGCACTTATAGGGGTGCTGAACCAGTGCAGCAAAACTCCTTTGAGCTTGTAAGAGGACAACATATCAACAATTTGTGCTGTTGTACCACGCGAATGAATTATGACTGGCAAACCGAGTTTTTCTGCTAAACGTAATATCCCGTCAAAAACCTTTAGCTGTTTATCCCAGATCTTCATGTACTTAGCATCTAAACCAATTTCGCCAATTGCAACTACCGCTTTGTTCTGCTTCTGCTGCTTAATCAGATCAATCGTGTGCTGAAGTTCATCATCTGTCAGCGTCTGCACGTTCCATGGATGAATTCCCAAAGCAGCATAAACCATGCCGGGATATTGTTCTGCAAGTCTTAAGCTGTCTGTGCATGTTTTCAGGTTCATGGAATTCGAAACTAATGCAACAACATTCGCGTTCTTCGCGTCAGCTATGACTTCATCAACGCAGTTGGAATATTCTTCGTCTGAAAGGTGTATGTGAGCATCAATGAATTTCATGATTCGTCCACGGCTTCACTAGACTGGCACATTTTCTGCCTTTAAGATTTCTCCTTTTATTTGAATAATCTTGAGCATTGGCGGTAGGTTTTGGCAAGCAAAGAACAAAAAACGTTAAATAGAGCTTAAAATAGAAAAAGACGGTGCAGGGAGTCTTTATGGTAGATTTAGATTTAGCCGTAGCTCCAATGCACAGACTGTGCAAAAAAGCTGGTGCAGACAGAGTAAGCGAAGCGGCAGCAAAAGAATTGGCGAAGGCCTTAGAAGAAATAGGAATACGCATCGCCAAAGAAGCCTTGGATTTTGCAATGCACGCCGGAAGAAAGACCATAAAAGCCGAAGACATCGAAATCGCCGCTAAAAAAGTCATGGGCAGATAAACCTTTTCTTCCCCCTCTCTTTTTGTCAAAGGCACTAAACCCTGAAAGATCCGAGAAGCACTGGAACGTAGAAAGCCTAAAGAGCAACGATACAACACTTGCTCACTGGAAGATGATTATCATGGGAGGCAAAAAGAAGCTTAGCCTAAAACAAATGGAACGAATGCACGAGAAGAAAGACGCTGAGGAAGAAAAGAAGAAAAAAGAGAAGGGCGGGGCGCCAAAAGAAAAGAAGCCTTTGGGAATACTTCCACCAGACACAAAGAATGAAAAGCTAATAGGCGAACTAAAGAAAATGAACGTTTTGACGCCCTATACAGTGGCAACGCGTCTTAACATACGAATAAGCGCAGCCAAAGACTTTCTAGATAAACTCGAGGAAAAAGGCATAATCCAGCATGTTTCTGGAAACCACAACATCAAAATATACAAAGCAGACTAACTTTCACACGGTTATTCTGTATTCCGACTGGTTTTCCATAGGAATCAAGGAGCTTCAAATTTAATTGGCATTCCCCAAGAGAATATACACGAATGAAGAAGTGAAGAAGGTCAAAGAACTAGTCAATAAGGGCTATAAACATCGCTTAAGAATCAAAGGTAGCCCTGAATTTAAGCTTAAAATGAAGCACGTGTTGGAACTTGTTAAAACCGCCGGCTACTACGATTTCCTGAGAACCTACATCCGCAGAATAGAAGAGATTAACGGCTTAACACAGCTCCGCAATGCAGACGCGATAATATGGGCGAACAAGTATACTGTTGAAAACCATGTTGACGCAGCCAGCCTTCTCGTACAAAAGGCCAACGTCATGCAGGAATATCTTGAACTCAAACATTACTACAGCGGCGAAGCAGAAAAACGCTCGGTAGAAAAACGCGTAGGCTTTCTTAAAGTGCTAAAAGAAAAGAGTCAAGATAACGAGATAAGAAGAGAGTGCGAGAGACTTCTGAAACTTTGGGACGAAAGCTCCCTGATCTATTAGAAGCCTAAAGTGGTCGCATCTTTTTTTGATGGCGCAACTTTTTAAGTTGAGGCGAGAACACTATAAGTAAGCTTAAGGAGGAAACTTTTGGTCTCCTGCGAACATCTACAAAGTGGCAGATATATTACTTTGAAAAAGCTTGGCGAAAGCGAAAAAGGCGTCGTATACAAGGCTAGAGACAAAACGCTAGATCGTGTTGTTGCCGTCAAAATGCTCAAGAGTGCAATCCTGAGTGAAGAAGCGCGTTCACGTCTCATGCGTGAAGCACAGGCTGTAGCTAAACTCAATCATCCAAATATTGTTTCTATATATGATATTGACATGGAAGACCGGACACCGTTTTTTGTTTTTGAATTTATTGATGGAATGAGCCTGCGTGAGCTTATTGGAACTTACCCCGAAGGCAAATGCGACATACAAACGATCCTACGAGTCGGAATAGACGTTTGCAATGCCCTTAATTATGCACATTCCCAAAGTGCACTGCATAAAGACGTAAAACCTGAAAACATTCTGATCACACAGGACGGCACCGTGAAACTGATGGATTTCGGCTTAGCCAAAATACTAGGTAAACCAATCATAGCACAAGAACCAACGATAATTGGCACAGCCGCCTACGTTGCTCCAGAAATAGCACAGGGAAAAAGCGCCGATGTCAAGTCTGACCTCTACTCATTTGGCGCAGTACTTTATGAAGCAGTTACGGGAAAACCGCCTTTCTCCGGAGAAGACTCTGTGAAAATTCTTTCCAGCCATATCCATGACTATCCAGTCTCGCCAACTAAGCTAAATCCAAATGTTCCGCAAGCCTTGGCTGAATGCATAATGAAACTTTTGGAAAAAGAGCCCTCCAGAAGATATCAAACAGCGGCAGACCTGCTTGGAGTGCTGAGGGAGATAGCTGAACGTTTCCTACGAGAAGCTTACGTTCCATCTCATAAGCCCAGTATTGTTATTCCCATTCCTCGTTCCATTGCAGCAAAAGAGATTCAACTGATCAACAGGGTTGAGGAGATGAACCTTCTTAGAGAAGCCGTTGACAGGGCAACCCGCAGTGAAGGTGGTCTTGTGTTTCTTCACGGCGAGGCTGGAATTGGAAAAACAAGGCTAACCCGAGAGTTGGGCGCTTATGCAAGATTGCGCGGCATGCAAGTTTTGTACGGGCGTTGCCCTGCCTTGTTTCGAATGGATGGTGTACCTCCTTACGTTCTCTGGAGCGAGGTGATTAAAGATTATCTGGAAAGCTGCAGTCCTGAACAATTGTACAGGGTAATAGGCTTTTATCCAAGTGAAGTTTGCAAGCTGGCTCCTGAGCTTAGGCAAAGGCTCGGGGCAATTCCTCAATCTTTACCTATTGGTCCAGAGCATGAACGCGATAGGCTCTTTGAAGCGGTTTCGCAGTTCATCACCAACATTTCTAAAGAGGCACCATTGCTGGTGGTTCTCGATGATTTACAATGGACAGACCAAACTTCGCTTCTGCTGATGCACTATCTTGCTCGCGGCGTCTACAAGACACCTCTGCTTCTCTTAGGTGCCTATCGCGAAACGGACATTGATGATAAACACCCTTTATCTCCGGTGCTGGCAGAGTTGAACAGAGAGCGTCTGCTTCAGTCAGTCCAATTGAAACGTATGTCTCCTAGAGATGTTTCGGAGATGATTAAGCAACTTTTGGGACAAGACGACGTGCCGAAAGAGTTTTGTGAACTTGTATACGAGAAGACGAGAGGCAACCCCTTCTTCGTTGAAGAAGTAATAAAGTCTCTCAAAGAAGAAGAAGTCATCTATCATGAAGAGAACCGATGGAAGTTCAAGGAAATTTCCAAGATCGAGTTTCCTAAGACTGTAAAGAGTGTTATAAAGGCAAGAATAAGTCGGCTTGACGAGGATTGCCAGAATATTTTGACTTTAGCTTCTTTTGTTGGCAACGATTTCTCTTTTGAGGCGATATGTGGAGTGACCAACATTGAAGAGAATAGATTGCTCGAACTGATGGAGAAACTGCTCAAAACTGGACTTGTTAAAGAGAGGGTGATTCGTGGGAAAGATGTGTACTGCTTTGCTGATGTCATAGTGAGAGACGTTGTGCATGAGGAAGTTAGCCATTTAAGGCACAAAAAGCTTCACGACACTGTAGGATGCGCTCTAGAGAAGGTCTATGCTAAAGAAATTGACCAGCACTTTGGAGAACTTGCCTATCATTTTCTGGAAAGCGGCGACCAAGATAAGGCGCTTGATTACTTTTTGAAAGCAGGAGAAAAGACACAAAATGTGCACGCATTTAACGAAGCCCTTTCCTATTTTAATCACGCACTGGAGCTTCTTGAAAAGAAAGAAGGCGATCTTGAACAGAAAGCGGGCATAACGGAGAGACTCGGTGACCTTAAAGCGTGGATTGGGGAAACTGATGCTGGTATGGAATATTGGGATAACTCGCTCACGTTATGGAATCAGCTGAAGAATAAGAAAAGTATTTCAGGGATCCACGTCAAAATGGCGCAGATACTCTGGGGAGTTGCTGGTGACAAGGAGAAAGCTTCAGAGCATCATCGGTTGGCTTTGGAAATACTTGAAGAAGAGCCTGAAAGCGTAGAGTTAGCTGGTTTATATGAAGATATTTCTCATATGCTTTGGCGAAGCGGTAGTGAGTCGGCTAAGGCTTTATCTTTTGCGCAGAAGGCATTTGAACTAGCAGAGAAATTGGGTGACCCAGAAATCCTCGCAGAATGTTATAACGATTTGGGAATCCTGAGTTTGCACTCTGGAGAAATCGAAAAGAGCATAAGATATCATGAACAGGGATTGAAAATAGCACTTGAAAACAATCGTATAAGACCTGCCCTTCGCCTTTATACAAATCTTAGCGGTGGTTACTCGTCTGTAGGAGATTTGCAGAAGGCGTTCGAAACGAGGCGGGAAGGATTTGAATTGGCCAAGAAAGTTGGCGCGATATGGCATATGGCTTGGGTGGGTTTGATGCTGGCGTACTCCCATCATATAATGGGAGAGAATCAGAAAGCTCTATCGTTGGCAGAGGAAATGTTAGCGCTGAACAAGCGAACTAGGAACATCGTCGGCATCGCCCAGACTTTGGGCGCGTTTGGGCTTGCCTTTCAAGCTTTGGGCGAATGGGACCAAAGTTTCAAGTATCTAACAGAAGCTCGCGACATAATAGAAAAGCTTGGCGAGTACCAATTTTCCGGAGAACTTGCTCACCGATTTGGCGAATTATTTCTGGAAATGGAAAATTATGAAGAAGCTGAAAAATACTTCAACGAATGCAACGCCATATATGAGAAGGCCGGAGATAACGATAGTCAGCTTACCGGGGCATTTCCAGCCCTTGCAAGGTTATATTTGAAAAAAGGTGAAATTGACAAAGCCCGGGAACTAGTTGAAAAAACCTGCGAATACGCTGCAAAAACAAAGTCCAGGGCATCTGTAGTTGACGCTGAAATGTTGAAAGGAATGCTTTATAGAGAAGAGAAGAATTGGGAGCAATCTATACTTCACTTCGAAAAAAGTCTTCGAGAATGTAATTCTCTGAACTTAAAAAAATGGCACATGGCAAAATTCGCTGAACTTCAATACGAATATGGTCTGATGTATCTGGAAAGAATGGAAGAAGGCGACAGAGAAAAAGCTTATTCGCTCTTAAATCAAGCACTGGAAACATACAAGAAAATCGATGCCAAAAAGAGAATAGAAAAAATAAAGTTGCGAATGACTTCTACAAGAACTGAAGAGCAGGCGATCAAGCCTGAGCCTTTGGCAATTGACGCTTCAGCGGTTATTCCCGCAGACCGCACTCCTATCGGAGATGAACGTCTTGACAATTTGTTGTTCGGGGGGATACCCAAGAACTATGCAGTTTTACTAACTTCACCTCCATGCGATGAAAGAGATCTGCTAATTAAGAGATTTCTTGAAACAGGAGCGAAAAACGGTGAAGCCATATTTTACGTTACCATCGACCCCGGTGAACTGAAATCTTTCACAGAAGAATTTCAATCAAACTTTTTTCTCTTTGTATGCAACCCTCAAGCAGACATAATAGTGCAAAGCCTACCCAACGTGTTCAAACTGAAAGGCGTAGCAAACCTCACCGATATTAACATTGCCTTGACATCGGCCTTCAACAAACTTGGCGAAAAACCAAGAAGAGCATGTATTGGAATACTTTCAGATGTTCTACTGCAACATCATGCGGTCCAGACTAGACGCTGGCTAACCTCACTTATTCCAGAATTAAGGTCAAAAGGCTTCACAACATTAGCTGCAATAGATCCAGGAATGCATTCTTCGCAAGAAGTTCGCGCAATTCTTGATCTCTTCGAAGGTGAAATAAACATTTACGAGAAAGAAACCGAAAAGGGGCTAGAAAGACTCCTTAAAATCAAGAAAATGTCCAATCGACGATACATTGAAGACGAACTGCGTTTAGAAAAAGAAAAACTAGACAAGTAGAAGCCGAAGTACTTTGCGCCTAGTTTTTCCATAGGGTCGTTTTTTCAGGGGAAAAAACCCTGCAATACCTTGCTAGAGCCGCCACTCTCCCACAGAGGAGTGCGTAGGCTTAGCGGTCTAACTTTTTTCCACTCTTATCTTTGTTCCACTTTTCACTTGTCGGAACAACTCGATGTTCTTAGTAATTTTGCCCAGCACGTTCACTGGACTGTAAGGCTGTGTTTCTCCATAGAATATGCATATGGCGCTTCCCATAGGCCAAAACGCGACTGTTTCAGTTTCAACTGTGGCTTTTGCCTTTTCTTCTCCCATTTTGATCGGTGTTTCGAAGTAGACTTCCTCTTTCCATAGAGCTGCCCTGCCTTCTATTGGAAGTTTTCTAACGATCATGTCTATTGTCCTCGGCGCTAAGAAACGCACGAGCTCTCCTTCAGCTTCTCCCAAACCTTCAATCAGAAATTTGACCTTTATCCGTGATATATCTCCTTCTTCGCTAGTCATTGTTTCCCACATCTTCTAATGAATTCATCCAGAATCTGCTCAAGAGAAACAGGCCCTAACACTTTAAGCTCGTATTTCACTCTTACAGTTGGCTTGTCAATAGTAATAACCCTTCTCAAATCTATAGGTGTTCCTATCACAACGACATCGCATGGTACACGTTCAATAGTTTCTTTGAGTTCAGCTACTTGTTTTCCGCCATAACCCAACGCCGGAAGCAGCGCGCCCAAATGCGAAAATTTCTTGTAAGCGTCCTTTATCGAACCGACAGCATATGGTCTCGGATCGACTATCTCGGCTGCTCCCGAGTTTTTCGCCAATATTGTTCCTGCGCCATAAGGCATGTTGCCATGAGTCAGTGTTGGTCCATCCTCAATAACCAAAACGCGTTTTCCTCTAATGAGTTCTGGGTTATCCGCAGTTACTGGCGAAGCAGCGTCCAAAACGGTTGCTTGCGGATTAACCATTTTTATGTTATCCTTAACTTCGTTCACTTTTTGTGGGTCAGCGGTGTCTACCTTGTTAATTATCACAACATTTGCCATCCGCAAGTTAGTTTCGCCTGGATGATAAGTAATTCCGTGTCCAGCTCTGTGTGGGTCAGCTACGACAATGTACAAATCTGATTTGTAGAAGGGCAAATCATTGTTGCCTCCATCCCAAACTATTACATCAGATTCTTTCTCGGCTTCTCTCAAGATTTTCTCATAATCAACGCCCGCGTAGACAATTATACCATTGTCAATGTGTGGCTCGTATTCTTCTCTTTCTTCAATTGTGCACTCGTACTTATCCAAGTCTTCATGTGAAGCAAATCGCTGCCACACCTGCTTTCTCAAATCGCCGTATGGCATAGGATGCCTAATGGCCGCAACTCTCAACCCTTTACTCTTCAAGATTTTTGCAACTTGCCGCGAGGTCTGGCTTTTGCCTGAGCCTGTTCTAACCGCGCAAACAGAAACTACTGGAACAACGGATCTCAGCATTGTGGTTTTAGGTCCCATCAGGCGAAAATCTGCTCCACACGCCAACACTTCCGAAGCCTTATGCATAACATACTCGTGAGAGATATCGCTGTAAGAGAAAATCACTTGATCAACATCATGCTCTTCTATCAGTTTGACCAGTTTCTCTTCCGGATAGATTGGTATGCCATTAGAGTAGCTTGAGCCTGCAAGCTCCGTTGGGTATTTTCGGCCTTCTATTCCAGGAATCTGTGTGGCTGTGAACGCTACAACTTCATAACCTTCATTGTTTCTGAAGTAGACATTGAAGTTGTGGAAGTCTCTGCCAGCAGCTCCCATTATAATAACCTTAACCTTCTGCACGATGTAGTCCTCCAACCAAAACCTAAGCTAAGGAACTTCAATACTAACATACGATTCTATTTAAATCTAGCGCGGGGAATTCACTGCAATAAATGTAGAAAGGTTTTGGCTATGAAATCTATCTGTTCCGTAGTTACGCTTGGATGAACTGGCAAAGAAAGCACTTGTTTTGCTGCTTTTTCAGTTTCTGGAAGCTTGTACTTTCCGAATTTACTGTAGAAAGGCATAAGATGAATAGGATTCATATAACATACCACAGCCCCTATTCCTTTCTCTACAAGTTCTTTGACAACTTTGTCTCTCTGTTCTTTACTAGCCTTCTTCATTCTTACGGTGTAAAGATACCAACTATGCTTGTAACCTTCAGGTTCAGTTGGAAATCGCAGCGATTTAGCCTCTTTCAACTTTTCAGTAAGCCTTTTTACATTTGCTCTTCTCTTGGCCACGAATTTCGGTAGCTTTCTCAGTTGCACACAACCGATTGCTGCTTCAATTTCCGGCATGTGATAGTTGTGCCCCAGCATCAAGGATTTGTATTTCTCCTTTTCTCCATGGCTTCTAATGAAACGCAAGGTTTCTGCAAGTTTGTCCTCATTTGTCGTTATCATTCCTCCTTCGCCCGTTGTCATGTTTTTGCTTGCGTAAAAACTCCAACAGGCTGCGTCTGCAAAAGCGCCAGGAGTCTTCCCCTTGTATGATGCTCCATGAGCCTGAGCTGCATCTTCAATAACCTTTAAGCCGTGCGTGTCAGCGATTTCCCTTATGGATTGCATATCCGCCGACAAACCGTAAAGGTCCACTGGCATTATAGCCTTAGTCTTTCTTGTTATTGCTCCTGCTATAGCCTTTGGAGATATGTTATAGGTATTTGAATCAATGTCGACGAAGACTGGCTTGGCGCCCGCAATAGCTACAACTTCAGCCGTGGCGACAAAAGTGAAGCTCGGCAAAATCACTTCATCCCCTTTCTGTATTCCAGCCGCAACAAGTGCGGAATGCAAAGCAGCAGTGCCAGAGTTCATAGCTACCGCATGTTTAGCATTTACGAATTCGGCAAAAGTTTTCTCAAACTTAGTGACCATTGGACCAGCACCGAGTCCGTGCGTAAGTATGCAACTTTTCATGACTTTGATGACGGCCTTGATTTCACCATCGTCAATTTTGGGAGCGTTAATTGGAATAATTTGTTTCATGTCTGGCTTTATGTCTGATGCGATAATTAGCTTTATGGTTTTCTCGTAATGAAGCTTAGTAAAAAGCATGGTTGCTCAATAATCTACTGCCTTTTTGTCCTTAATGTTTGATGTTGAAAATTGCTGCGTATTTGACATAAAGAATAATAGATTGGTTTAACCCAGAAGCTACTTCAAGAGCTTGCAAGTTGGCTGCACTCATGACGAGAATAGGCGTCTATGTTTGCCATTGCGGTTTGAACATTGCCGGCACTGTTGATGTTGAAAATGTTGCGGATTACGCTAAAAGTCTGCCTAATGTCGTAGTAGCTAAGCATTATGCTTACATGTGCTCTGACCCAGGGCAACGCTTGATTCAAGAAGATATTAAGGCGCACAAGCTTGACAGGATAGTTATTGCTACCTGTTCGCCGCGGATGCATGAGGAGACCTTTCGAAAGGCAGTTGTTGACGCTGGATTAAACCCGTATTTAATAGAGATTGTTAACTTGCGTGAGCATGTTTCTTGGCCGCATTCCTACGTGCCAGAGAAAGCAACTGAGAAGGCGAAGACCCTTGTCAAAATGGGCGTAGCCCGCGTAAAGCTTCTGGAACCGCTAGAAAAAAACCTAGTCGATGTTGAAAAGGACGTCTTAATTGTTGGCGGCGGAATTGCGGGAATCCAAGCTTCGTTAGATTTAGCGGATGCTGGATTCAAAGTCTATCTTGTGGAGAAAGCACCTAGTATTGGCGGTCGCATGGCACAGTTGGACAAGACTTTTCCAACTCTTGATTGCAGCGCCTGCATCTTGACGCCCAAGATGGTTGATGTTGCCAAACACCCTCATATTGTTTTGCTGACGAACAGTGAAGTCACAGGCGTGAAGGGGTTTATCGGGAATTACGAAGCTTCAATTTCAAAGAAGCCTCGGTATGTTGACGAGAACAAGTGTGTGGGGTGTGAACTCTGCGTCAACGTCTGTCCTGTAAAGGTTCCAGATAAGTTCAATGAAAAAATGAGCGAGACACGTGCCATATCAATATATTCATCACATGCCGTGCCAAAAGTCGCCACAATCGATCCCGAACATTGCCTGAGACTGAACCTTAAGAAGGACGTATGCGGCAAGTGCGTGCAAGCCTGTGAAGCCAAGGCCATAGACTTTGAACAACAGTCTGAACAAATCCAGCTTAAAGTGGGCGGAATAATTCTCGCCGTGGGTTCGGAAGTTTTTGACGCTTCAAAAATGCCTGAATTCGGCTATGGACGCTTTCCCAACGTCATTTCGAACATCGAGTTCGAAAGGATTTCTGACGCGGCTGGACCTACTGGCGGCAAAATCCTTTCACCGAAAAATGGCAAGCCGCCTAAATCCGTTATTTTTGTTCAATGTGTTGGCTCGCGGGATAAGCGTTTTCACGAGTATTGTTGTCGTGTAGGTTGTATGATAAGTTTGAAACAAGCAATTCTTGCTCGAGAGAAGCTTGACGAGAACGTGGACATTTACATTTGCTTTAATGATTTGCGGGCTTTCGGAAAAGGTTACGAAGAATTTTACAGGCGAGCTCGCGACATGGGCATCAATTTTGTGGCAGGCATCCCTTCAGATGTCCGAATGGCTTCGGACGATTCGCTTTACTTCGATGTTTTCGAGAGGGGAACGAACAAGCTTCTCGAAATGCACGCAGATCTGGTAGTGCTTGCAAATGGGCTTGTTCCAAGCAGTGATATCGCAAAGATTAACCAGATGTTTCACGTTTCAAGAAGCCCAGATGGCTTCTTCCTGGAAGCACATCCTAAGCTGCGGCCTTTGGAATGTTCCACAGCTGGCATATTCTTAGCTGGTGCGTGCCAAGGTCCGAAAGACATTCCCGATACAGTTGCACAGGCAAGCGGAGCTGCGGTCAAAATTGTTGACTTGTTGTCAAGTGGAAGAATCGAGCTTGAACCTTTGAAAGCCGTTATTGACGAGGACCTTTGCAGTGGATGCCGTATTTGTGAAACCGTTTGCCCTTTCCAGGCTGTTGAAATGAAAAAAACAGAGGAAGCTGGGGTGGAAAAGCTTAGGGCTGAAGTTATCGAAGCCATGTGCCAAGGCTGCGGCCTATGCAGTGCTGCTTGTCCCACAGGGGCCATCAAAATCCAACAATATGGCAACAAACAGGTTTCAGCTCAGGTAGAGGCTTCTCTTGCCGAGCCGAAAACCAGTGGAGGTCGCCGAACATGAGTCTCGTTGATTCTATGTCGATGGCTAAACCTAATCTTGAGACGCTGGAGAAGATTTTGGCGAAGCTCCGTGGAAGAGATTCGGTCAATTGTTTTCAATGTATGAAATGTACAAGTGGATGTACGGCACTGAAGCTTTTGGAGTTGAAGCCTCACGAGATAGAGAAACTTGTAAATCTAGGTCTTATCGACGAGTTGGCATCTTCAGAAATTATCTGGACATGTGTAACATGCTTGAAGTGTATGCAACGTTGTCCTCAAAAAGCATCACCCTATCACGTGATCATGGCTTTAAGGAATTTAGCTGTTGAGCGCGAAGCAAAAGTGCCTGAAGCAATCATGAAGGCAGTTTCGCAAATTCTTGAAACAGGCTTAGCCGAGGCTGTTCAAACAGTCACTACGAGGAAATTGAAAGCATGTGATCGCGAAAGCTTGAAGTTGCCGAAAATTGCGGATCCTAAAGAGAGTTTTCAAGCGGTTTTTTTGAAGGCTTTGGAGGCGAAATGAACTTTGAAGCTTGCTGTTTTTTGGGGGTGCCGCATATTGACAAGCCAGTACGGTTACGAGATGTCAGTCCGAGAGGTTTTTCCGAAGTTTGATGTGGAGCTTGTTGATCTGCACGAAGCCTTGTGTTGTGGGGATCCTGTTAAAAGTGTAAATGATTTTGCCGCAAACTACTTGGGGGCAAGAGTTTTGGCATTGGCGAACCTGACAGGATTGAACGATTTGCTTGTCCCATGTAACCGTTGCCACTTTGTTATTTCTGAAGCAAAACGTCTCCTCGAAACAGATGAAAAGGTCCGTGCAAAGATGGTTGGTTTGTTGAAAGAAGAACACCTAGACTACAATCCTAACGTCAATGTTTGGCATGTGATTGATTTTCTGCACGACCATGTTGGCTTAGACGCTGTAGCAAAAGCTGGTGTTAAACCGCTCAAAGATCTGAAGTTAGCCGTTCATCATGGTTGTCAGATACTTCGTTATAGTGATTTGGGACGAGTTGATGATGCTGAGAACCCGCGTAAACTCGATGAATTGATTGCTGCAATCGGCCCAGAAAGTGTAGATTATGCTGAGAAGCTGGATTGCTGCGGCGCACATTTGTTGTTAAGCCATGTGGATTCTGCCTTGTCACTTTCTGGCACTAAACTCAAGGCTGTGCACGCCTTAGGCATTGATGGGCTAATTATTTCCTGTCCTGATTGCGGTTTAATGTTTGATTCTAAGCAGAAGGATGCGTTAGGTACTGTTGGAGCAAAGTTCGGTCTTCCAGTCGTTTACTACACACAACTGCTTGGTTTGGCGTTAGGTCTTGAACAAGCCAAACTTGGACTAAGCCTTAACCAAAGTCCAGTTGACCAGCTTTTGACAAAGATTTCTTCTTAGCCTCTAAACAACTTTTATATGCACATCTTTCATATACGACTCAAGGTGGAAAAATGGTAGATTTCAGTTTCACAGAGGAACAAGAGCTTTTCCGCAATGCTTTACGTGAATGGTGTCAGAAAAACCTACCATTAGAGAAAATCAGAGAAATGGACGGCAAAGGAGAGATTCCCCGCGAAATCATCAAAAGCATGGCAGACATGGGACTGCTCATTATGACTGCTCCACCCGAGCATGGTGGCACTGGTGCAGACTGGGTTACAGCCTGCATCGCAGCAGAAGAACTTGGTTATGCTGACGTAAGCATAGCTTTACCTGTACTTTGGCTTGTCGAATCATCTTGGGGCTACGTTGTTGACCGATACTGCAGCGAACAAGTACGCAAAGAAGTAATTCACAAAGCCATCAAAGGCGACGCGTTCATAGGTATTGCTTCAACAGAAAGCGGCGGCGGCTCTGATGTGGCAGCATTCAAATCTACTGCCCGAAGAGAAGGAAACGATTGGATTCTCAACGGCGAAAAAATGTATATTAGCGGCACAGAAGAAGCGAAAAAACTAGGCGGTGGCTACTTCGTTGTTGCCAGAACTTCGCCTGCACCACCAGAAGCTTCCCACCGGGGCATGACAGGCTTTTACCTGCCTATCGATGCACCCGGCGTAGAGATTAACAAGCGGTTTGAAGACATGGGTCGCATGGCAATATCAACTGGTGGGTTCAAAATGGAAAATGTGAGAATTCCAGACGCTTTCCGTCTTGGAGAAGTGGATAAAGGCTTCTACTTAACTATGGAAGGCTTTGACAATGCTCGAATTCTGATCGCCGCAATCTGCTGTGGCGCAGCACAAAGGGCTCTTGAAATCGGTATGGACTATATTAAAGAACGAAAAGCTTTCGGCAGACCCATCGGTAAATTTGAGGGCATACAGTTCGAACTGGCTGACGATTGGGCACAGCTCGAGGCTCTGAGAAGCTTAACCTACCGCACAGCTTGGATGCAAGATAAACGCTACAAAGAAGGCAAGTTTTCGCCTTTGGAAGTAAGTCGCATGATTGCCATCTGCAAACTCATCGCGCCCCATCTTGCCTTTGACATATACAAGCACGTGATGGTTTGGCTCGGAGCTTATGGCTACACAAAAGAGTGTCCGTTGGAGATGGGATTGCGGGGAATAATGAGTTACTGTGTCGGAGCAGAAGGAGCCAGCAACATACAAAGAATAGTAATAGCGCGCGAACTTCTAGGCAAGGAATACATACCTTACAAATGATCCCCCTCTCTTTTTACATCCCGAGTTATCTCAACATGCTCCACGATTGTAAAGCATGCAAATTTCAGATCGGCACAAAAAAAGCTATAGATCCCTTTAGAGCAAGCCTAGTTGTGAGCCACAGCTTTTATGCTATGATTTTAAGTAAGTCTGAACGAGTTATAATTCCGATAATTTCTTTGCCTCTAGCTACCAGCACGCCTTGCTGCTCTTCCAGTATGGGACGAATAGTCTCTATACCCACATCTTCCTGAACTATTGGCAACGGTGCATCCATAACATTCCTAGCTTTCTCCTCAGCCAAATTCGAACGCAGATTTCTAATGATGGTTTCTTCTGTCACTGTTCCAATAACCCTATTCTTATCCATCACCGGCATCTGTGAAATAGCATGACGCATGAGAACATCGCTTATTTTCAACACTGAATTGTCTGGCTTTGTGAAAAGCACTCCTCTAGTCATTATATCCTTGCACTTCTTCTGTTTGCCTTCGGTCAAAACCTGCAGAATCTTGTTAACCGTCGACAACCGCGGGTCAACCTTTCCAAGCTCTATCTTGGCTATATGAGCTTGCGAAACCCCAATCTGTTCTGCAAGCCTTTTCTGTGTTAATCCTGCTTCTAATCTTAGCCTTCTAATCGATCTATTCGTAATGGCCAACTAGAATAACCACCAGTTATTTATGCTTATGAATCAATACAGTAAAATATATATCTGTCGCAGCATATACAGCTTAAACTTCACAAAAAAGAAGGCACAAGCATGCGAAACATAATCGTAGAAGACTTCAAGCAGACACCTCTCGAAAAACAACGCGTCGAAATAGTTGAACGAAAAGGTTTAGGGCATCCAGATTACATGTGCGACGCTGTCATGGACCAAATATCCATAGGACTTAGCAGAGAATACCTCAAAAAGGCTGGCACAATATTACATCACAACGTAGACAAATCTTTACTAGTAGCAGGCGAGGTGGAACTCGCGTTCGGAGGAGGCAAAGTCAAACAGCCAATGCTCTTCGTATTCGGTGACAGAGCTACATCAGAAATCGACGGAGAAAAAATAGACATAAACCAAGTAGCCATCAACATCGCCAAAAATTGGTTCAAGAAAAACATGCGTTTTGTCGACCCAGAGAAGCATGTAAAATATCAAAGCGAACTGAAACCAGGCTCAGCCGGACTTACAGACATTTTCAAGCGGAAAGGACGCGTTTTGGGGGCAAACGACACTTCAGCTGCTGTTGGTTATGCACCCATGACCCGAACAGAGAAAATAGTATTAGAAACCGAGAACTACCTGAACTCGGAAGAATTCAAGCATCGTTTTCCAGAATCAGGCGAAGACATAAAAGTCATGGGTTTCAGAAACAATGATGACTTACGTCTAACGGTTGCAATGGCATTCGTCGACCGCTATGTAACCAGCGAAGAAGACTATTTCGAAAAGAAGGCTAAGATCCTTGACGAAATCCACAGGTTTGCCGCAGTTAATACTGATTTTGAAAGTGTTGATGTGCAACTGAACACCTTAGATGTGCCCAAAAGAGGAATAGGCGGCTTGTACTTGACAGTCTTGGGCACAAGCGCAGACAGTGGCGACTCGGGGCAAGTTGGCAGAGGCAACCGCGTCAACGGGTTAATATCCTTAAACAGACCGTTCTGCTCAGAAGCCGCAGCAGGCAAAAATCCAGTAAGCCATGTTGGCAAAATCTACAACGTTCTAACCTTCAGAATAGCCCGACACGTTCACGAGCAAGTGCCTGAACTGGAAGAGGTCTACATTTGGCTACTCAGCAAGATTGGAAGCGCAATTGACCATCCGGCAGTTGCAGCAGCGCAAGTCGTAATGAAAGGCAGTAATTCTCTGACAAAAGTCAGACGCGAAATCAGCGAAGTGCTAGATTGCGAACTTGAGAACATAGAAAACTTTTGTCTAGAACTGGCAGAAGGAAAGATTCCGGCATATTAATCCTTTTTTCTCGAGAGTCTTATTGCTGAGCCGGGGAAGCCACTTTGTCACTCCATGTGGGTTCCTCTTGCTCATCATTTTCCTTTCGGTCTGAATTCTTCATTTCCGTAATCTCTTTGAGAAAAGGCAGAACTTTGTCCTTGACTATGACATCCCATCGATATTTGTTCACCACATTGTTAAAATTGAATTGAATAATGTCACTTAGGAAAAAGCGGAAAATCTTGAAGGCAACGTCTTCAGGCTTTTCGTCAAGTTCAAACATGTACGCCTCAATTCCTTCTTTCAGCAGCTCTTTAAAGGGTTCAATTCTGCTGACGAAAAGAGGCTTTCTTGCCACCCCAGCCTCCAGAACGGGCAGCCCAAAGCCTTCTTCACTGCTTGTGATCAACACCAGATCAGCCAGCGCATAAGCGTCTGCAATTCCCCATCTCACAATGGTGTCTTTTTCGTAGGTTCTTCTAAATGATATTAAATCCTGAATCATCAAAACGTTATCTTCAAGCTCATATTCTTTTATCAGCTTGTTAAGATAATCAACGTATTTTTCTCCGTTTATCATGGCTTCAGGGTCTGATGTGCCGGTGATTACCAGTTTTACTTGAGGCTCTCTTACAAGCCTCTTAAGCGAGTAGATAATCCGTAATCCTAACTCGATGTTTTTCCTTGGAAGGACTCTTATCGGCATCAGGATCACATAGTCCTCCCAATTTAGTTTCAGCTTTTCCCTCAGCGCCGAAGTGGTTTCATCGATTTTTATATATTCGTCCACGGTAATACCGTTAGGGATAACCATTGCATGTTTCACTCTGTAACGCTCATCTCTTATATGAGCAAGTTGTCTCTTTCTAAACTCGGTAATAGTCACATAGAATATGTTTGGATGTTGATAATGCAGTTCTGTAAAAGGCCACATGTTAAGAAACTGCTTCCATTCCTCACGCAATACAACTGAATCATGAATCCAAAAAACAAATCTTTCCTTGCTTTCCCTTGCAAGTTCGTTAATTGCAACTGTGGCAGGGAAATTAAAAGTCATGGCTGGAATGTTGTGAACCATAATAACGTCCAATCCTTGCATGGCGTCTCGAATCTTTTTCTTTAAATCATCTTTAACCTTAACAAACTTGTTTCTAGTTACTTCGTCCAATTCTCTGTTGAGTATTTCTGTCTGAAGTTTCGAGATTTCAGGATGTTCTGGGCTTAGCTCTTTGATACGGATTTCTCGTACTCCTTTCAAGTCTCCGCCAGTGCCATAAATCATCGTGATTTCGTTTCCAAGACTCGTCAAGTGAATGGCGTGGTTTCTAATAACGGTTGTAACTCCACTTCTTTCAGCTTCAGGGCATGTATAATGAAGGATTCCTATCCTAATTTTCCATCACCTATCAATTTCCAGTTTTTATGCTGCAACAATCACTTATGAATGTTACTTCTTCCAAGAATTGATTTCTATTCCACAAGACCGCACTCTTTTAATCGAGACCATGTGCTTTGATTGGTTCTTCTTCTAAGCATTTCTCTGAGAATGAAATAATTCCCTGTTTTCTCTCTTATCTCCCCCCAAGAAGGAAGAATAGTGACTTTCTGCTTTGTTTCTTGATTTAGAACCTCTTCCAACACTTTAAGAAAATGCACTAAACTCTGTTCATCTTCTGCAGAGTAAAACAGTTTCCCGAGACCATCCAAATCCCCTGATTCATCAAGCTTAGAAATCAGTTCCTTTGCTTCTTTGATCACTTCATTTGCACGTTCTTGGTACAAGAGGAGAATCTGCTTTCTCTCATCTTCAGTCAAAGGCTTTCCTCTTTTCTCACCAATTCTTTCAATAATGCATGAACCAACTTGGCGTGCTATGCCTTCTAACTTTTGGAATTCCTGACCAATGTGGTGGTAAATCTTCAGATCAACCTGAGCTAATGATGCGCTTCCGACTAGGTCAAGTAGCTGAAATAGAACATACATTTCAATAGAATATGCCGAAGGAAAGTCCAGTCTTTCAATAGTATCTCGCGAGATGGAGAACTCTCCAGCAAGTGGATATTTTATGGTCTTTAGAGGAGTATATACATCCAAAGTGCTTGTAATAGAATGTATTAAAGGATTAGCGAATAAGCGGCATACTCGCCCACCTAGAATAGCTTCTTTTGAAGGAAGATCAGGGATCTTCGTCACTCTTGTGTAGTACGCCTTCACAAATTTTGTCGCAGATTCCCTAAGGTTCCACGAATAGATAATCGGATGGCACAAAGCGGTTATGAATTCCTTCTTGAAATTCAGTATATCTGAATCGACAAAGCACAGAATATCTCCTTCGGTGATGGGTATGGAAAGCCACAATCCAGCTCCTTTACCCGATGGAACGCCAAAAAATCCAGAAATCCCGAAAACTCCAAACTTTGCCAGCACTTTCGGAATGTTCTCATCAGCTTGATGGACAACTTTTATGAAAAAGTCGGTCAACCCCCTTTTAGCTCTTTCATTCTCACTGCCATACTTGTTAAGCAGATTTACTTGCTCCCTGAAGAGCCCAAGCTCCTCATACGCTATTTTTACAACGTTCTGAAGCACGTGAAAATCTGGAACACCTTTTTCATCTTTTGTGGCATCCATAACTACGATTTCATCAATATAGCCCACATCAACCAGTTGGCTACATTCAGAAAGTATCTTCTTCAATGCTTCTCGCTCAACTTTGCGTCCTTCTTCACTTCCAAACTTCGTTGGAATAATCAAAGAAATAGATAATGGCGAATAAAGACCACCCTCGTCCAAAACCATGCTTTCTGTTTTGTCCTTAATGTAACTCTCCACACTGAAACGTGTATATTTGCCCAAATCCAGTATCTTGTCTGAAGCCGTTGTCATTTCAATTCACACTTCTTTACTGGAAACCGATTAAAAAAGGTTTTAGTCTATCAGCAAGTTCAAAAAAATCACCGTACACCACCAAATCTGCAACTTTGATAATCTCAGGGTCTCGAGGTCTAAAAGCTACTCCTATCGCAGCTCTTTCTATTATGCAAAAATCGCCTTTAGAGTCCCCAACCGCCAATGTCCGATTCAGTCCTACATCATTTTCCCGTGCAAGCTGTAACATCACATGCAATTTGCAGACAGCCTTTTTCCGGCAGTCTTTCTGCTTTTCCCAGCCCAACGGCATGGCAACTCTTCCAGTGATCATCCCGTCAGCCATTTCCAACACGTTGCCGTAGACAGCGTCAATTCCAAGTCTTTCCGCCAATCTTGATGCCAGAAAAGTATAGGAATCAGTGATTATTGTAGTCATAAAATTCCTCTCTTTCAAGTAATCAACAAACTCTTTTACCCCACAAACAATCTTGATACGGTCGAAAACTTCTTCTAAAACAGAAGCGCTCCTGCCACGAAACAGTTGTGCAACTTCTTTGCTTATCTCGTGCTCCTCCATTAAATGAGCTTTCTGTTCTATGCTTCTGAGTTCAGTTTCTAATCCTAATTCTTGGCATAAGACATCAAGGCTTCTCAAGTCTAATAGTGTACCGTCCATATCCAAAATCGCTAATGCCTCAAACTTCTTGTTTTTCCGTTGCCTACTCAACCTGAAGCCTCTTGGTATACCTCAAGAGTCTGTTCGGCCATCTTTTGCCAAGAAAAAAGCCGCGAAACCCTGTTTCTGGCTGCCATGCCCATCTTTTTTCGCATCTTCTCATCCTCAAGCAACGTAATTATTGAATTTGCTAATTGCCCGTGATCAGGCTCCACAAGTAAACCCGTTGTTCCATGTTTAATTATTTCAGGAATTGCGCATCTCCGAAACGCCACAACCGGTTTGCCTGTAGCTCCTGCCTCCGCTACTGGCAATCCAAAACCTTCCCACATGCTAGGAAAACAGAAAATATCACAACAAGCAAAAAACTTTGGAATCAACTCGTTTGGAACGAACCCGGTGAAGACAACAGATTTTCCAACACCTTGTGATTCCGCCATTGCTTGAAGGTTAAGCATGTCATATCGGCCTGAGCCTGCTATAAGAAATTTCGTGTTTGGTCTTGCTTTCAAGATCAGAGGAATAGCTTTGATCAGATATTGTACTCCCTTATAAGGAGCTAATCTGCCTAAGTATAAAACAACTGGATCAGTTCTTAAACCGTATTTTTGTCTGATTTCAGATCCATCGACTTGTGGGTTAAATACTTCCGTGTCCACGCCATTGTAAATTACACGAATTAGGTCTTCTCTAAACTTGTAGGAATTCACCAGCTCTCTTTTCAAATATTGGCTAACGCTTATAATCCTATCAACGCCAAAGCGTAAGGAAAAGAACGTCTCAACACGATGGTCAACCATTTTGATTCGTTGCTTAGGCTTCTTCCAGATTTTAACAGGAGCAAAACCATGGTAAGTAAACACGTGAGGTTTCCCAAGCATTCTTTTAGCCATGTTGCCCACATAAATGCAAGGCTGATACTGAGTATGCACAATGTCAAATTTTCCAAGAGAACTTGAACATCTGAAGGGAAAAATGAAATTTCTGAAAAAGGGAACGTTATCACCAAAGAAGGTCAATTCTTGAATGGGCATTTTCTCTTTCGTTATCTCCACTTCTCTAGAGAAGACAACTGCCTTGTGACCTAGATTTTGTAGACCTTTTACAAGCTTCGCTATGTGGGTCACTTGACCTGATCCTTTATGAAGCGAACTGCGCACAATTGCTATTCTCAACGAACACACTAAGCCCTATATCGTGATGAATTGCTTTTTAAAGTTGAGGTTGAGGCTACGACGCTTTAGTTTCCTATACCGAATAAGGTCAAACCTAACATGAGTATCTGTCAAGCAGGTAAGATTTGAGTTCTTCGAAAACTTTTGCCACCTTCTCTACTTCTTTTTCTGCCGTTTTAGCGTCAGACTCGCGAGTCTCAAACACGAAACCTGCAACTTTGCCCAACCAAAGGATTCTGAGTGCCTCTAACAAAGTGTTCCGTTTCTCAAGATCTGTTGTCTTTCTGAAGAACGACGCAAAGGAATACGCACACTTAGCCCAATATTCCGTTGGAAACCTGAATTGATCTACGGCTTCAGTGCTAAGGCTATCCAAGGTGTGTACCAGTTCAGAAGTAAGCACTTTCTCGTAAACTGATCTGAAGGTCTTAAAACCAGTTACATATGTTTGGAGCAGTTTCTGATGGTCCACTTGAATCTCTTCAGGCACACTAGCTTGAACGTCTCCTTTGATCACTTTTACTGGTTTGCTTCCTTGAATACTTCGCCATGCGCTTTCATAGCTTTCTGCACAAGAGAACATTGAGCCAGCCACCTCGTAGAACATGGAAGCCAAATGCTTTGACGGATCCTTGGTTTCATGGATTTTTGAGCCCAAGAAAGTCTGTTTGACCTCTAAGCCTTCACCTAGAGCCGTGTGGGTTATGAATATGTCTATTCCGAAACGTGGCACATACGGCGTTCTCCATAAACCAGAGTTTAACAGTTTTTCAACCAATTCTCTTGAAAGACCGAAATCTCCGCCAATAGGCTGTCTTACTCTCTTGCCATAGAGAGCTCTTGTGAAAGGATAACAGAGAAAATTTGTTATTGTGCCATCATATTTATGGCGAGTGTAGAACGGCGTTACTAGTCCTGTCCCTTCTAGTGTAGGCGAAATAAGAAGCTCTATCCATTGTGGTGTAATGCTTCTCAGGTCAGAATCGACCATAATTACTGCCTGAGCCTCTAAATACATCATCGCTTCAAAGATTGCTTTGAGCGCAGTTCCCTTTCCAGAAATGCCAACATAGTGTGTGGAAACAAGCTTTGTTTTTCCAGGCAGTTTCATTGCTTTCACAACGTTTAGAGTTCCGTCAGAAGAGCCGCCGTCAGATACAATGACCGCAGCTTTCTTATCTGGAAAAGATTTCTCCAATCCCTTTACAGTTTGATATATCACGTAATTGATAGTGTGAGCACAGTTGTATGATGGGATTCCGGCAACTATATCCATCCGGTCTAACCTGTCAAGCTTTTTCAAAATGTTTCTCGGTAGCGCCGAGTCTCTCCTTCCTCTCAAATCTTTCACCACATTTCTATACACAACAGCAACTTAATTTATGGACAAAGAAACGTATAAAACCTATGTAACCCTAATGACTACCTCAAAGCATGGCAAAAACAATACTAACGACGGAAGAAAAAACAGTGAAGACAACTTTAGTAATACCTACTTACTGGACATTTCCTCCAAATCAACATCCTTCAAATAGACCCGATGCTGTCTATGACCACCCAACTTTCATAAACACAACAGGAACTTTGCCAAAACTGCTGAAAAGCCTTGAAAAAATACGTGAACAAGGTGCAGACATCCCCGACATTGTAGTTCTGGTGGCCGTGACACATAAAGAACTAGAAAAACATGCTGAGAAGATAATGAAATCCATTATAGAAAAGCACAAGCACGAATTAAACGTCACACCTTTTTCAACTTCCGACCTAAAATCTATTGTCTCCAAATCCAAAAACAGTGTCTTTTCAAAATTTTCATCCTTCCTCAACTTGAGAGGTTACTCCAATATAAGGAACATTGGATTGGTAATAGGTCAAATTCTCGAATCCGACGCAGTAGTGTTTTTGGATGATGATGAACTCATCATTGACAAAGTCTTTTTCGAAAAATGCACAGAATTTGTTGGAAAGAAATACGAGGGAAAAATTATTGGAGGAGTGACCGGTTACTATGTAAACCCTTCAGGTCATTATTGGTTGTCTGATAAGCCCAGAGAATGGTGGCAAACAGGATGGCGAAAAAAGAGAATGATGAACCGAGCCTTCGAAGTTATTGAAAACGATGCTAGATTAAGAGACACATCTTTTGCTTTCGGCGGAAATATGACGCTTCATAAAGAACTGTTTTCAAAAACACCCTTTGACCCATACATAACTAGAGGCGAAGACATGGATCTGCTTGTAAACGCGAAAATTTTCGGTTTCGCGTTTTTATTAGACACGCAGCTACGGGTGTTGCATACTCCAGAATATGTTGGAAGTCGCTGGTCAGAGATGCGACAAGACATTTACAGATTTGCCTACATGCGGAAAAAATTGCAGTCTGCAAAACACATAGAAGGAACCGACGAGTTGCCAATAGAAGCTTTGGATCCATACCCAGGCTATTTTCTTAAACGTGATTTGACACTCAGGTTTTTAATATCCAGTTCTCTATCCACCCTCAACTCAGTATTTGAACTGAACACCAAAGAGTTCTCCAAATATCTGGAAAACATCAAAATAGCCTTATCAGACGTTCAACGTAATACCGAAAGACATTTCACGCGTTACTTTGGTTTTCAGAGACTCTGGGCTCAGACCATGCCATTAATAAGAGGCGACAAGCCAGCCAAAGATTATCTGGAAAATAAAGGAATCAGATAATCTATGCCCTTCTAATGAGAAGGAGCTAATTAGTGATTACTAATGAAGACAACGGTTATCATCATTACCAAAAACCGACCCTTTCAAACAAAGCGTTTGATAAGTTCAATTCTCAGAGCGAAAACACCGGTGTTAACATCCCTTGTTCTGATAGACGATAGCACCCGCAGTAACTATGAAATCCTAGAAAGCTTCCTTTTTTCCTTCAAAGACAAGTGCAAATACGAGCACAAAAGCTCTTTAGAAATAAGAGAAGAAGTACAAACTGTTCTAGATAAAACAGCGTTCGAAGAAAACCAAAAAGCATCAATAGAAACTTGTATAGGCATAAAGTCTCCTTTTCTCGAATTTGCAGAAACACTTTCCAAGCTGACTCCTTTCAGGCAAAGCTTTTTCAGCATGCTTTCTCAGTCTTTTGGTCCTTATTCGACAGCGCGTAACTCGGGCATTTACTGGGCGTTTAGAGTCTTTAACCCTGAAACAGTTATTTTTCTAGACGATGATTGTTATATCGAAAAACCAGAACGATTGAATGCCGCGCTTCAGCTTATTAACAAGAAAATAGGTGGAAAAGAAATAGTTGCAGTTTCTGGGCTTTACGAAGATTTATCGTTAGTTCTGCAAAAAAGGAAGCATCCATACGAAGAAGCCTTAGCAACTTTCAGTTTAACAGGCATGAACGCGTTCCTTAGGCGTTCATTCCTTACTGAGCAACAAAAGAGGCTTGTGGTATTGCCCTACCATGCTCTGGGTGGTGCACTAATCTTGAGCAAAAAAGCCTTTTCAGTTCTTCCTTTTGATCCCTTTATTCCACGCGGCGAAGATCATGCTTACTGCGTAGACTTCAAGACTAGATGGCGCAGAAAATTCGTTATCGTACGGGATAATCTTTTCATTGTTAAACATGATCCGCAGAAAGAGAATCAGCTGATTGATCAAGAAAAAAATACGATAAGAGACATATTTCGGTTTGTTTACCTTCGCTTCAAAATCGGTCATTCCTTCATTCGATTTTTTGATATCCGCTGGGCGCTAAGCATATTGCTTAAACTATTTTTAAAGCCTTCAGAGAGTAAACAATGCTTCGTTGAGTTGTGGGCTCTGCTTTTTCTGGCGAGAATGTTTGGAAAGAAGAACGCCGGCAGATATTTCGAAACTGCTAAAGCTTGGGAATTTTTTATTGAAAAGACAGGTAGACTGTCTTAAATGTAATGCCTTTTCATAGTTTACTGCATATCCTTTCCAAAAGAATGTTTAGATATACACGATGCAATTTGCATAATCCTAGCTAACAGATTTTCCTTGCAGAAAATCGGTCTCGCAGAAGCATCCAAATTCTCAAAGCATCAAGAGCTATGGTGAAAGCATCTAGCAAAGACGGTCTAAATTGAGTAATGATTGCGATGGAGCTTTTTGGCAGAGTTGATGATTATGCTTTAAAGACTTAAATGGTTGAGTGTCAAAACTCATAACGGAAAGGTGAGAGTTTTGGCTGAACAAGATCAAGAAAAACTGCCTATCTCTGACTTCCTCAAAGTAGTTGATCACATCACGATTTTCAAAAGTGCAAAATGGTGGGAAGCCATAGTAATATTCGAAGCTTACGGAAAGCGGGCAATTGGCCTATATCTTTGGCAGAAAAAGGATGATCTGTGGAAAAGGAAGCATAAATTCAACATAAGAGACTTGAACGAATGGACGAAGCTTAAGGACGCTGTTGAAAAGCTTTCACCTAAACTTGTTCCAAAATAGTTTCTTCTCGAGTATTCCTCTATTCCAAATGCTTATCATTAGCCAAGATAGAGAAGCGACTACTTCCAGTCCACTTCTACAACAAGAGCAAAAAAGAGTGCCATCTAAGAAGACATTTGACAAGACACGCGAGAAGGAAAGCATTATGACAAAAAACATCGAGCAATACATGAGAATGAGAATGTGCCCAACAGAAGATCATGAAGCACATAATATCTCACCAGAAGAGAAAAATGAAATCGAGCTCAGAGGCTGACAATAATGAGAAAAGCATGAGCAGTTTTTTCAGGTGCTCTGTGTCGGTTTCTAAATTGGGTCCGTCGCAACCTTGCTTATGACAGGAGTTACGGTTTTCTTTAGTGCGAAATTGCCCTCAGATGATGCTTCTGGAGACATATTTGCAGGATTTTTTTCTATTTTTCTTGTTAATAATGGGCATAATCCCACTGAGAATGGACACGGTTGGAGGTCATTGCGTGATGAAACAAGCATCCGAAAACTCTACTTAACCTCTTCCTAATATCGTAATCCAGTTTTCTAAGAGTTTAATAGTTGACCTTTTTTATACATAATTAGGGAAAGCAATGCCTTTCAGTTTCAAAAAACTCTTGGAAGACATTACAAGCGAAAAGGCTCCAGGACCAGCCCCATCATTTTCAGTATTTCAAATGTTGCGCGCGATAGAAC
>CAZGNE010000013.1:0-29389 GCA_964527165.1 uncultured Candidatus Bathyarchaeia archaeon | reverse complement strand
TTGCTTGTTTCCATGCACTTCTTCCCTGCGCGTATTATGTATAGCCTTCCTTTATCTCTTATAGCTACTCGGGTCGCTCGTGAAGGTGAGATTTGACCCAACTGCCGACATGAACGGGATCAAGCTATCTGGGAAGCTAAAATGAGTATGAGTCCTGGCGCTTTGCCATCTGTTCTGCCTTTTTCAAGTCTAGAGGAGTGTTTACGTTGAAAAAGGTTTTGAGGTCTGGATCTAATTGTTGCAGAACAAGTGTGGAAACATAACGTATACCATGTAGTTTATCCACCATGGCTTTCATATTCATTTTCCCTTCGTTAAGAGCGTTTTCAGCAGCTTCTAGAGCTGGTTTTGTGTAGTAAACAGCTTGCAGAGGTTCAATGTAGCAGTTTGCCCAGCGGGGAATGACTGCGTTTTTGTTGATGCATAGGTCGAACAGCAGCGATATGACTTCTTTGGAAACGAATGGAACATCACATGGGAGAAGTAGCGAATACTTTCCATGTGCTTCTTTGAGACCTGTCATTACGCCGATTAGTGGTGTGTGAATACCATTCGGATCAACTAAAATGCTTGCTTTAGTCTTTAAGGTTTGGATGTATTTATCCGCTTGAGCTTCTGAGCTGACGATGATTATTTCTTCGTCGACGAGGTTGCGGATTGTGTCCAACACGTGTTGTATGAGAGGTTTGTTTGTCAAATGCATCAATCCTTTGTCCTGTCCGAATCTGTTTGAAGAGCCTCCTGCGAGGATGATTGCTGACTTATCCACTGGTTTATGTTCTCCACAATTCATGTAGGAATTGCTAAAAAAAGTTCTTTCTGTTCTATAAGTCTTTTCCGTTGAATATTCTTAGAACGGAATACCGTATATTACCCCTGACAGGTTTAGCCATCATTGGAACATTGAGGGAGTAATGATGAGTTCGGAGATAAAAGAATTGAACCGCATAATCTGCAACCGATGTGATGAAAAAGAATACGAAAAATGCAACAATTGCCGAATTTATCGTTTGTTGAACAGAATAGCAGAGCGCTAAGGTATCTATTGTCTTACATACGATCTATCTCAATTGCCATCTCGTCTAATAGCTTCGTGAAAGGATGCCCCGGTTTCTCTTCAGCAAAAAGGACAGTGCCTTCAGCTCTCGAGATGTCGCAGAAACAAGGTATCACTCCCAAAAGCGGAACCTGATAAATGTCTTTGATTTTGGTGTGCATTTCATCTTTTTTCGCTTTTGAAGAGATATCGAAGACTTTGTTCAAAACTATCTCAGTCTTCTTTTCAAACAGATCATAAAGTTCTCGAAGCATACGTCTTGTTCCATCAACGTCAGATCTGTCAAAAGTCGTGGCTACAATGACCAAATCAGCAGTAACTATGGCATTTATAGACGAATATTGTAGTCCTGGACTTGTGTCAAAGATGATATAGTCAAAGCCTTTATCATTTAACAGAGAATCTCTGAGAGCCAACAATCTTCCTAGAGCTCGCATTTCCCATTTTCTATCCTTTGCTGAAATGTCTCGAATAGCATCAGTTGAAGGGTTAGCCAATCCAACATAAAGCTTGCCTTTGTTGTGGACTCTATCGCTTAAATCTGTCAAAGCTTTGTCAATATCGCATGTGCCATCTAAATAATTGTTTATCCAGTAGTCTAGCTTTTCGATTTTCAGAATAGTTGCTAAGCTTGGTGCTCGAAAGTCAAGGTCAAACAGGCAGACTTTTTTGCTGTGTTTTGCGAAAGTAGCTGCAAGGTTCAACGATAGAAGTGTTTTTCCGGTTCCACCTTTATAGGAATGTACAGCGATTATTTTGCCCAAGGCTATTCCTCTCGATTCTCTCTATCGACGTAGAAGTAGGCTTTCCTTCCTTGTCTTTCTTTTTTCAGGTAACCCATGATAACAAGTTGATTGAGATATGCACTTTCTACAGCTCTAGCTCTGCGAGTTTGTTGAGCAATTTCATCTGCAGTGGCCCGACCAAGCCTACACACGGCCATGGCCGTCTTTCGAAGGTGGTCAGGCATCGAAAGCAAAGTCATGACGTCCAGCGGTGCATCTGCCGCAAGAGGTTGTTGAACATCTTTTCTTCCATGTTTTTGCAGTTCAATCATAACTTCCATTTTTTCATTTAGTCTCTCGAGATTGTCTCTAATCTTCTCAAGCACTTGAATGGGTTTCTTCCCTGTGATTTCTTCTTTTGCCACGTGTAGCTTCCTCATAATGTTTTACAGGTGTACAAAAGAATAAGTAATATAGCGTTTATTAAGTCTTGCGAAACTGCCATTAGAAGCTACTATACTGATTTGGAAAACAAATACGGAGTTATGAATGTCGTTGACCATCTGCGGTTTATGAAGGTTCTTGCCTGCAAACACTCAATAGTGCTATGGTTTATACCCTTGGTTGAAAATATTGAGAAATGACAATTGGTTTTACGATGACGTGTTCAAACGCTTCTGACAACTAGAGGATTGTTTTTCTTGATTGAGAAATATGTTTTTAGCCTCAAAAATCAAGGTGTGTTTGTTGAGAATAGGCTAAAAATGTGGAGTTAGAAGGGTACTGGAACTCTGTTTCTAGCTTCTTCAACTATGGGCAAGACTTGTTTGAGTTCTCTAAAGTATTTGAGAACAGTTATGCCTCTCTGGGTGATAGCGTAGACAACTCTGCGTTTTCCAACCATTCGCTCTTCGACTAAGTTCTGTTTGATCAGGAAGTCCAGGTATTCTTTAAGTACACTGCAGTTAACGTTGGCCTTGTACATGACATGGGTTAGCTTTAAGGGACCGCGCTGGGCTAATACCTTGAGTATGTCTATATACATTTCTAGTTTGGAACGTCTCATTTCTGAACCTTCTTTTGGAAAGTCTTATCGCCCTTTTTGTATAAAGCTTTTATGGATCTAAACTCTTTCTTTTTCCTATTTAGTCTCCATTAGTAGCTTCTTTTCGTCTGTGCTCGCATTAACACGTTTATTCTATTTTCGAAGGCAGTAACTAGGTCGTCTACCAATATTTTTTGCAATTCTGTCGAGAGATCTTTAATGTTTGTTTTGAAAACTTTGGTCATTTTGGCTTCTAACTCTTTTCTCTGTTTAAGTGCTGTTTTCTTCAAGGGCTATCCTCCAATTTCTGCACAAACATAAGCCAACACTATATAACTATCTTATGAATAGAGGATATGAATCCAAAATCCACATTCGCAAGCAACCATAACAATACTTAGATTTTTTTCATAAACCGCGAAACTGCGTTTATATTACTAAAGATTCAGAATTCATAAACAATTTATCAACAGAGCGATCACCAGATGTAAGGTGAACTCGAATGCGAAAATCAAAGCTCGAATCGTATCAGAAAATCCTTGAAGCGTTAATACATAAGCCTTTGACGACTGATCGACTGTCATACAAAGTTAGCATGGACTGCATGGTTCTTAGACGTCGACTGGATTTTTTGAACAAAAATGGTCTTGTGACAGAGCACACAGTTAGAAGGAAAACAGTGTGGAAGCTTACTCAACGCGGAGCAGCCGTTCTAAACGTGTTAAATACACAAGAACTTCTGATAAAAGTAAAAAAAGCAATTCTTACGTTGAACGAAGCCATACCGGTACAAGTTACACCGATTGCTTCAAAGCGTACTCATTGAATAGTTCAGAAAGCTATTCTCTAGGTATATGTGACTCTGGTTTCCTACTGGTTGTCTTTCGTAGCTCGGCAAACCACACTATTACCAGCGCTAGAGCAAGGGTTGTCATGCCTGTTACAAACCCGAGTATGAAAAACACAAGTCCCAACGTAGTTGTATCCAGAGGAACGGCTATTACGGCAATCGCCAGCATTCCAGTGAGTGAGCCTGCGATGAAAATTGCAAATCCCAACACTAAGAAGCCTGCGATGAAGCTTCGGTCCACGTTCAATTCAACAACCTTCAGGTCTTGTGTATGATAACATTGCGTCTCACATTAAAGAATTTTTCTAATAGTTGCCAAAACATGAGAACGTTTTTATTTTTGGTTAGACTATTGGCTTTTGCCGGATGATGAGAAGGCATTAGGTTGACGTTTGGATGAAATCTCAGAGTTACTCAGACGGCATATGATATTTTTTTCGCGCAAGAATAAAGCATTGATTAAGTGCAGGCAAGACCTATGTTAAGCAGGTTTTTAAATGTATAAACTGTTAGAGTTTGTTAGGGCGATGCTTCATGCCTAGAACTTCAAAAAGTTATGATTCATCTCTTTTAGAATCACAATTGAAGGGAAAAACTCTGCTTGTTTATTGGTATCTGCTGCAGCAACCAACACGCACTGTAGGGATTCGCGAAGTTCAACGAGCTTTAGGCTTTTCAAGCCCCAGTATTGCATCTCATCATCTTGAAAAACTGCAAGATATAGGTCTTGTTCACAAGAGAGGAACTGGCGAATACGTGCTTGAAGGAGAAGTTAAAGTTGGAATTTTGAAATTTTTCATGCATATGGGACGCTTCATCGTTCCTCGTTATTTGTTTTATTCGGTTCTTTTTACTACAATGCTTACAGGCTACCTGATTTTATGCCTTATAGGTCAAATATATCCAAGCTTTTACGCTTTGACTTTTGGTTTAATTGCATCAATTGCTTTTTGGTTTGAGACTCTTAAGCTATGGAGGGAAAAGCCTTTCTAAAAGCTTACCATACTGTTCTAAAAAGTAGACATAAAAGGCTCACCTTACATCACTATTCATGGAGGCACCAACTCTGAAAAAGATATTAAGCTACTCTATACTTGCAGTGATTCTAGGGTTGGCGCTAGTGCTGCTTCCGTTGATTACGGTTGCAGAAATCAGACCGCAAAACAGTTATTTGCTACCGGAGTCGCTCTCTGGAAGATTTAAGCAAGTAGAAGGTGTATACTATGATGTACCACAGTCATCATCGTCTGACGTTCAGGTTTTCGCCGTGAGTTTCCTGATGGCTTTGGTTGCATACCTCCTTGTGAGGCGGAAGAGACCTTACCGCGATAGCGGATTGATCATGTCCATTCCGTACTAGTTTTAGTACAGTTATGTTCTAAAACATAGCATTAAACAATTCAACTTGTACTTTTACGCTTGCAAATACTCAAAAAGGAGAATGTGAAAATGAAAAGTAAAAAGGCGGCAATCTTAACACTGTTCGTCATCGTCGGTTCAATTTCACTGCTGCATGTTAACATCGAATTCGGTTCTGGCACTCTAACCAGATTCACCTGTTACGAAGAACTGAAACAGTTTCTTCAGCTCAAACCTCGATATGGTCTGTATTATGGTCAATGGACGTTTCAACGAGACCTTACTGAAGGCCGAATGACACTTGATTCAGCAAAGACCCAATCAAACAGCCTACCAGATTATTCCAATACTAATACACAAGTGGAAGGCGTAGACGAAGCAGACATAGTGAAAACTGATAATGAACATATCTATTTGATTTCTGGAGAGAAAGTAATAATCATAAAGGCTTACCCAGCAGAGGAAGCTAGAATCCTATCCGAAATCTCACTAAACACCTCTGTAAGCCAGTTGTTCATAAACGGAGAGAGACTCGTAATATTCTATGAAAACCGCTCAAAAGACTATGGACAAACATTTATCGCTATATATGAGATTTCGAACAAGGAAGCCCCAACGCTTAGAAGAACTGCAAGTGCTGACGGCGAATACTATAATTCTAGAATGATAGGTAGTCATGTGTACGTGATAACCAGAAAACAAGCACGTGTCATTGATGACGAAGTGAACCTCCCGCAAATTCGTTACGAGCAAGAAAACAAAACAGTGCCAGCAAACGAGATCTACTACTCAGGCATCCAAGACTACGGATATGTCTTCTCAACAATTATAAGTGTAAACGTGCTCGAAGATGAACAAGCTCCAACATATAAGATCATTTTGACCGGATGGGCAACGAACATGTACGTATCCATGGAAAACATTTACCTAGCTATCTGCTATTATGACAAGACTTTCATACATCGCATCCAGATTGAAAATGGCGAAATCCACGACGCGATCACCGGTGAAGTTCCTGGGACTGTCTTGAACCAGTTTTCCATGGACGAACATGCTGGCTATTTCCGAATAGCCACCACTTCTCAACAAAGCATGATCCGCCAAAACAATGTATACACCTTAGACTCGAACCTAAATGTTGTCGGAGAACTGGAAAACATTGCACCTGGCGAAACCATTTATTCAGCCCGTTTCATGGGAAACATTGGCTATCTTGTAACCTTCAAGAAAGTCGACCCTTTCTTCGTCATAGATCTTTCAAATCCTTCTATGCCAAAAATCCTTGGCGAACTAAAGATAACAGGCTATTCTGATTATCTGCACGTATACGGCGAACAGCACGTCATAGGAATTGGAAAGGAAACTGCCGAATCGGATAAAGGAGATTTTTCATGGTATCAAGGAGTAAAAATAACGCTTTTTGACGTCACAGACGTGACAGAACCTAAGGAACTGGCAAAATATGAGATCGGAGACCGAGGAACAGACTCACCCGTCCTACGAGATCACAAAGCATTTCTGTTCAACAAAGAGGCTGAGTTGTTAGTAATGCCTGTTTCAATAGTAACAATTGATGGAAACAAAGATCCGAATGTTCCTCTGTGGACTGCCGGAAGACTGACTTGGCAAGGTGCTTGCGTATTCGCAATATCGTTGACTGCTAACGAGAAAATTGTGGTAAGAGGTATGATAACCCACATTGAAAACAACGTTCTTGACACCTCGCTCCATATTACGCGTACCCTATACATAGGAGAAGTTCTTTACACAATTTCAGCCAACAAGATCAAAATGAATTCTCTTGTGGATCTGAGCCAAGTCAACGAGCTGAGTCTCATTCCATAAAAGGAGAGAACAACAATGACCTTAAGTGATATCCTCAAACTGCTCGGAAGTGTAGCAGAAGTTGCAGCAATGTTCCTACTGGTATATGTTGTTTACAAGATATCGATGCTTCTAGAGACTCTTAATCGCAAAATCAAGAATGAATCAGCAACATAAGGGTGAAGAGCATGTCTGCGATAGCCAGTCAACATTGCACTTGGAAAAGAAAAGCGTGGAGATCGCAAAATCAATTCATTGAAGGGTATCCCCCGATCCAAAGCTGCAAACTAGTTGAAACCAGGCAAATCTGCATTCATTGTGGCAGAGGCTTTCCACCTAAGCGGAGACGAAAACGTTGCCCATGCTGCGGAAGCCTTCTTAGAAACACCACCTTGGTCGTCCAACATCCTTAATTTTTCTTTACTTCACGTTAATTGTTAATTCTTCCAAATCTCGCGGATAGTAACTAAGCAGCTCAAAACCGTCTTCAGTAACTAGTACAGTGTCAGAATGGCGAAAGCCTGCAAATCCTAGGTCGTAGATTCCAGGCTCACAGCTTATGATCATCCCGGTACGGAGAAGCTCGTTGTTGCCCACATCTAACCATGGAGGCTCATGTCCCTCCAAACCTAAGCCATGTCCCGTATGATGCTTAACCAAGCTCATCAAACCCGCCTTCTTAAACACGCTAATCGCTGCTTTGTCAACATCACCACATTTGACGCCAGACTTGATCGTTTCAAACGCTGCCTTCTGAGCCTTCACCATAATGTTGAAATATCGTTTCATCTTTTCTGACGGCTTCCCTACAACCATTGTTCTCTCAAGTTCGCAACTGTACCCGCCTACGTCAACACTTACTTCCGCGGTAATCGCATCACCTTTTCTAATCATACGCCCTGTGGTCATTGAGTGAGGTATGGCACTCATTTCGCCTATTTGACCCCTAAAAACGGCTGACACCGGATTAATGCTGCGTTTTGGCTCGTAATGTGGTCGAGTTTTTTTCATTATGATCGCCGCTTCACGTGAAGCAGCTAAGGCAACGTCAACATCCCATAATCCTTCGTTTGAATGCTCTTGCAGCAAAGCCATTGCCAGATTAGCCCACTTTGCACTTTCTCTCATTAATGTTATCTCCTCTTCAGATTTTACCAGGCGCATCAAGGGCACTAGGTCAGCCATGTCCGCAAACCTCGTTTTAGACAGCTTCTTCGTAAGTGATGTACCCGTATATCCCCACATCGCAGCTGCTCCAGCCTTGTTGTCAGTTCCTATTCGCTTATCAGCCAAGCTCATTTCCTTCAGGAAATCGGCAAAATAATCAATTGGGTGCTTTTCACCTGGATAATCCATGTAGGTTCTTACATCTTCGATTAGAGTAGTTTTCAATGGCACGTGATCCTATTCTAAGAGAGGCCCCATGAACGTTATTTTGCCGTTTATAGGTATGACTAGCGCGGCTGGTCGTTCGGTGGAAATAAACGAGTAACCAGTGAGATAAAACATGCTCCGTCCCATTTGTTAAGTACAAGGCGTCGAGCTTGCGTTTGAGCATAGTCTTTCTAACCCGCTGAATTCTGGACCCGTATTCTTTCTCACTTACTGAAAATTTCGTCAATATATCTTCACCAAGACTACTCCGCTGCATATTGCATAAGGCTTCATTGTTTTTCATCTTTTTCTAGTTTCAGTGCTTTGCGGGCAAACGTTATGTAGCCCGTGTGTCCTGTCATGAGGGTCTGAGGTCGCGTCTTTCCCCGCTCGATTTGCATTCCACGCATCAGGCACTCGATTGTTTCAATGTCTACAAAACCATTTTCTATCATAGCTTCAACAGTCTTTACAGTCTGGTCCATTGTAGGACTGAAGGAAACTATGGTTCCGCTGGGCTTCAAAGCGGTATATGCGTGAGAAACAACAAGCCATGGTACTGCCAAGTCTAATATGACTGCGTCAACATTATTTTCATCGATTCCTCTGGTGACATCCTTGTTTCTAAGTTCCACAAAGTCCTGCAGCCCAGCACGTTTCAGATTCTTCTCAGCAGTTTTTGTGAACTCCTCGCGAATCTCGTAGCTGTATACTCTGCCTTTGGGTTTAACATAAAATGCTAGTGACATGGTCAACGCGCCTGTTCCAGTTCCAGCCTCAACAACGCAGCTTCCTGGACCGATTCCGCTGAACATTACTATTAACGCGATGTCTTTCGGATAGTTAATCTGGGTTTGCCTTGCTGATTTCATAATATAATCTCGAATAAGAGGTTTTAAGGCTACAAATTTGAAGCCCAGACTGCTCGTAGTAGTGGTGCCGTATTCTTTGCCAATTAAATCGTCGAGTTTGATAAAACCCTTATGTGTGTGGAACTCTTTGCCAGCCTCAACCTTAATCATGTATGTCTTCCGTTGCTTCAGGGATAGAAGGACATAGTCACCATCGGCAATCTTTAGATCTGACAATAATCCTCACTATGGCGTGTATTTGAAGGGGTGCTTCGATCTGTCTTTATTCTGTATAAGCTCATCAATCGTTGGTCTTCCTTCGATCGTCTTCCGAATTGCATGTCGCATAGCCTTGTAATTGTTGATGTAAACTCTTTGTCTGTCAACAGCGGCAGGATGAACGAAAACATTTGCAATAATTGCGAGTTCTTCAGCAGCTTCTTTTGGAATTGTGCCGTCTGCAACACTGTCAATGACAGCTTTCGCCACTGCTGTTTGTGCGGGTCCATAGACCATGCCCGCTTGCCTCATACTCGTAATGGTGACAGTGGGAACGATCAAGGTCATAGGCTGAACCATCAGATTCGGCTCCAAAATGGCCAATAGCGGCTCGTGACCTGCAGTTGGCATAGCCTTTGCTTTTGCAAAAGCCTCAGACACTGGTCCTTTTTTGCTGCCGATCATAAGATCTATGTGAGCTACTTCTGCGTCTTGTCCAGCCAAGGCTTCCCCCACTTTCAAACTAAAATTCTTTATAACCTCAGGGGTAACGTCGATGGCTCGGAAACGTTCCTCTATAGGTTTTCCCTCGATTTCAAAGGTCACCGTCTTCGGCTTGATCTTTTCTATTTTCTCCAAGTCTAAGCGTAGTTCCTCTCTCGCTTCATAAGTTAGCTCGCCACCTACACTCAAAGGCATACGAACTGGACCAACTTTGACCTTCAGCATATTCAACGCTGCTTTTGTACCTACAGCTCCGCTCCCGGCGATGATTCTTGCGATTTTCTGCACTTTATACTGCAATTCACGTGCTTTCTGCAGTTCACCGTTCTTAACGTGGTTGTAAACCTTAACCCAAACGTCCGGTATCACATTGGCACTTGCAAGAATAGCTCCAGAACACCCTGCAGCTAAAGCAGCCACAACTACTTCGTCATGACCGCATAAAACGTTGATCTTATCTCTGACTTTCTCCAGCACGGCCAGAACGTAGCTTAGTTGTCCGCTGCTGTCTTTTACGCCAACAATGTTGGGGATTTGAGCCAGATCCTCTACCATCTGCCAAGGCAACGGCACCCCAGTGCATTGTGGAATATTGTAAAGGATTATGGGAAGGTCCACGCGGCTTGCAATAGTATTATAGTGTTCAAAGATTCCACGGTCCGCTGGCTTCAGATAATACGGTGTAACTATCAACGCAGCTGTAGCACCTACGTCCTTTGCATATTGCGTCATTTCCAGAGCTTCTCTTGTTCCGCTTGCCCCCGTACCAGCGATTATTGGAACCTTGCCATCAACCTCGTCGACAACAGTTCTGATCACACATTTTTTCTCTTCTATAGTCAGATTTACAAACTCTCCAGTTGTACCACAAGGAACCATGCCATGCACACCTAGTTCCAAGCAATGATTAACCAAGACTCGCAATCTTGCCTCATCAATAGTTTTTCCGTCATCAGTAAAAGGCGTGACCAAAGCAGGAAAAATCCCTTCAGGCTTAAACATACAACATTCCTACCCTTGTTATTTTAGCATAGGTCTTGTATCATTTAAGCTTTCAATTTGCAATCAAAATAATCGCATGTTCAAAAGTGGCAGATCAAAAAGAGAGATTGGCTATGTGAATTATACTGTCAGTGGTATTCGTTTTACATGCAATAAACCGAAGGAATTCCGTGCAGAAGTGCTGGAGCAAAGAGCAGTATCTGAGGCTGGCCGAAAGACAAAAATGAAGGTTTAGCAGCATCCACACTCTACACTGGTTTAGGCATTGAAACGTCAATTGGATGAACAATTACCATGAGAGCATAAGAATACTGTGATAACTGGCTCAGAAGATAAGAATCGAAGTAAGAGACAAATTACAGTGACTTTTTGGCTCCTTGAAAAGAGAAATTCCAAGTGAAAATACTTAAATTTCAAGAAGCCGAACACTCTTACGTCTGGGGCGACATCTGGATGAACGTAAGAGAAAAACTGCGAATTAAAGAAGGGAATTTGAATGAAATAAACGATTTTCTGTTAAAAAAGGATAATCCTCTTGTTAATGGCTTGCTTGAAATTATTGAAAGATACGGTGGTGTTGAGGAAATTAATCGTAAGGCTAAGGAGACCCGCAAGCTTGATAACCTAATGAAACGGCTTGAAAAGAAGAATTCGCCTTTTGTTAAAGACCTTGAATGGCTGATTAAACACCGTGACAAACAGGCATTCATCAGCATTCCAGACTACCGTAGAAAAATACTTGGCAATAACGCTGATTCCATGAGATTTGACGATTCTTTTGCGGTTACGCTTGAAATCAGCGCCTTCAACTTCTTTCCATGGCTTATTGAAGAGGCAAAACAGTCTATTGAGAAGCTAGATCTGATGCCAAGTCGTTACATCCGCGTCCGCTCCATGAAGGAACAGGTTGAAGATGACGACGTAATTGCGTTTGCAGCAGCTATGCAAATCATCGGCGCTTCCTATGTGCAGACGTTAGACACTAAAGGCACTATGCCTGGTCAGGATGATAAACCGATTAACGTGCACTTAGGTGGACCTGAAACTATCACAGGATATTTCGGCGGTGTTGGAACACCTAACATATATGCTCTTAAATGGGTTGAAGAATTCCTTCATTACTATACTGAATATGGCATTCCACAAGTCTTGAACACAAACTCAGGCACGGTTTTGCTTGGATATCTGTTGCGGAAACTTGGGGTTGACATCGAGTTCAAGATTTCAGTTTTTCTGGGCAACGATAACCCTTACTCAATCTTGTGGACATTAATGACCGCCAAACTATTCTGTCGTGATGATGGCTCTACACCGCTTATCGGCTTCAACCTCTCAAACTCAGTAGACAATAAGACTATCGAATTGTCAGCTTACATCCGAAAAGCCTTCAAATTTGAAAACGCCGTTCGTCTCGAACATCACATCACAGAAGCTTACAAAAGCATTGTTAGACAGCCCTATGACCGATTAGATGAACTTGTGGAAATTGCCGATCATGTGAAAAACATAAGTGCCAAACATGAAGGCGGAGCTCCAAACATTGAGAAAAATCGCGATGCCCCATCAGATCTTCTGGACTATTTTATTCCAAAGAAAGACATAATTGAGAAGAGGTTGATGCCGAAGCTATTGATGAATTATCTCGACAAACATGATGCTGTGAACAGAACAGCCAAAGCATTAACTGAGCAAGGTTTAACATTCATTGCTGCCCGAAACCTGCACAGAGAATAGAATGAGTTTTTTGACTTTCGGTAGAGCCGTGAAGAAAAAGGTAGGTTGTTTCACCAGTATTGCTTGGGCTTTCGCAAAGATAGAAAAGCGGTTGTCCCAACAAAGATTATTGTTGTTATTGCTAGGAATGCTATCAAGCTTTTCGAACCGCTTATCTCTCCTTCATAACGGTGTTGAACATCCGTTAGATTTTGCTCAAGCTCCGTGTAACGGTTTTGAATGTCTGTCAGATTCTCATGAAGTTCAACTAGAGCCTTGTTTAGTTCAGTAATATTCTCTTCCAGTTTGGTTTTTTCTAGTTCCAGTTCTGGAACCCTGTTTCTGAGCATCTCAAGCTCGGGGTTCTTTAGACACATCATGACGAAGTAAGTTTTTCTGTCATAAGTAGTTGATTCATCTGTTCCTTGTCCTTCAGTCCATAACAACACTAATCGTCCATATACAATGTTATAGGCATATTCAGGAATTCTGATATTATAGGACTTAGGCAAGCTCTCACCTGCTATCAGAGTTCGTCCGCTGGCATGCACGATCTCATCAAATGGCACATCATCTTGCATAGTCGAGCTATCAAACGTGTAGAGTTCAATCTTCGTTTGATTGATTGTTAACTGGGCAGAAGCTATAACAGTGATGTTCAGGGTAATTGTTTGGTTCGGATACGTCTCTCGAGGATTATCAACATGTACGGTGAGAGAGCTCAATCTGTATGAATACGTGCGAATATCGGGAGAATCCGCGCTCGCAACGTTTATCATCGTCGCAGCCAGAAGCACTAATCCCATTAATATTGTGGTTTTCAGTATTTTCAATCACACCACCCTTTAACCAAGAATAACGAACCAAGTCTGTAGAGGTTGTTTAAAATGCTTTTCTATACTTCTCTACGCATTTAGCGTTTACTCAAATAGATTTTTTATATTTTGATGTTTACAAAGGGCTACTTTATTGAGCGAATAAAATGTTGATATACGTATATGAAGTAAATAAGAGTGAAGGCTGTCAAGGCTATTTCGAAGGTCAGAATTGCAGGGTTTGTTTCAATAGCTACGAAGTAGCCGCGGTTTAGTATGTCTGAGAAAACTAAAATTTGGAGGAATATTGCTCCGCCTATGCAGCTTAAGCCTAGACTATGGAAAAACATTCGTATTCGCCGGTCGAGCTTTGTGTTTATGGTCATGAGCATCTGAAGTAGCAAGAGACCATACTCTAACTTATAGGTTACGAATTTCCAAATACGACAAAACCTAATAATCTACCCTCAATATCCCTTGTTAATACCCACATTTAAGAGAAGGTTCTTCGCATTTTGAAGTGTCATCTGCTCAGCTTGCCCAAGGCTTCTTTTATTGCAGAAACAGAGTTTTCAAAACATTTCATTGTTTCGGGTGTCAACTTGAATTCAAGAATTTTTTCGACACCATTTCTGCCAAGCACAACAGGTACGCCAATTGAAACGTCAGAGAATCCGTATTCTCCTTGTAGAAACGTGGATACGCTCATTACCCTATTTCTTCCTCTAAGGATCGCATCTGCCATAATTGCGATAACAACAGCTGGCGCATAAATTGTCGATCCTTTCAGCTTAATCACGTCGGCACCTGAAGATATTGTCAAATTGACTGTTTTGTTAATTTGCTCCTTGTCAAGCAGCCATGTAAGCGGTATTCCTGAAACTGAAGCGCATTCTACAAGAGGCACCATAGAATCGCCGTGTTCGCCCACTACCAGAGCGCGTATGTCTTCTCGTGAAACATCTAGTTCAGCTGCAATATAAGACCTGAAACGCAATGTATCCAGAATGTTGCCCATTCCGAAAACTCGATTTCTCTCAAAACCCGATTCTTTGAAAGCCACATAAGTCATTGCGTCAACAGGATTAGTTACCATCATAAGCATGCAGTTGGGAGCGTATCGAACGATCTCCTTGACTATTGAACTGATCGTTTTTGCGTTCCTGTTCATAAGATCGATACGTGACATTCCAGGTTTTCTAGCCTCACCAGCCGTTACAATCACAAGGTCTGAACCTGCTATTTCGCTGATGTTGCTGGTGCCTTTGATTTTGCCGTCGAATTCTAATGCTGGTGCGGCTTGCATCATGTCAAGAGCTTCTCCTTTCGCCAGGCTTTCAGCGACGTCAACCAAAACAACATCCCCTGCTCTATACCGCAGAAGGTTAAAGGCGGTTATGCTTCCAACTTTTCCAGCGCCGATTACAGATATCATATGACAAAATGAAGATTCGCTTCAGTTAAATAGTTAACTACGCAAATTCCTACCCACAGTCAATGACTCTTTTGCCGAGTTTGTATTCCTTTTCCTTTTTGGATGCGTGATTTTGCCTTCCAAATTGTGCTTGGTCTGGGAAATGGAGCTTTCTCCTCAGGTGCAAAGAGGTGTGTAAAAAACAGCAGTTTTCAAATGCTGAACAACAGACCATTGAAGGAGTTCTGTTCCTGCCTCTAAGGAGGACTTTATATCTCCAAATTCTGTTTGCTCCGGGAAAAGCATTAGTGACGTTTCATTCCTGATCGATCTCTTTCACTCTAGTTTGTCTGCGTTTCTACATTTGTTGGAGATCGCAAACAGTATATGTGGAAGAGTGAACACGCTAAACACTTTGGTGTATTTCGGATTTGCTGCTTTCTTCACATTTTTAGCCTTTCCCCCAGCCTCCAAGTATCCTTTGATAAAAGCGTCTGCCATCGCCTCAGCGGTATGGATTCCAGAAAGCGGTGGAAGATCGTGCCCAGCATAGTAAAGGAACTCTGCAATGTCCCAGACAATGTCGCCCTTCCGAAATGCTTGCTCAAAATCCATAAAACAGATTTCGCCATGTTCCCTAATGAGAATGTTCTCAGGTTTAGTGTCACCTAATGCAATGCCGAGACTGTGCACTTTGGCGAATTTTTTCCCCACCCTTTCTATGGTCTTAAGCTCTTTCTTTTCTTTTGCGGAAATTTCTGGATCCACAAGTTTTTTTAAGATTTGTCGAAGATTTTCTCCTTTCACATACTCCATAAAAACTAGGCGCTCTTCAGTGCTTACGTACAGAAGTTTTGGAACAGCAAAGCCTTTTGAGTGTAAAAGCTGGTTTATGGCGCATTCTCTTTCAAGTCTTGAACGGCCGAAGACGGCAAAGGTTCTGGTTCCAACAGTCCACAGTGTGAGAGGGAACCACTTGATATTTGACCAATCCTTAAACCGTTTGGCAACTATGCGCTTTTCCTCTTCATCCACATAAGCTTTTATCAGATAAACATCATTTAGAATGCCGCCTATTGGCTCAACTTCGATTTTTGTATCTTTGTTTGCGGAGAGCACTTTTCTTGCTGATGTTAGGATGTCAGTCTTGTTTGCTAAAGGAACAAGACCTGATACTGTTGGAATATATACGTATCTTTTAGGAATTTCAATCTTTTGTGCAATTGCGGTGTCTTCACTTATAGATTTGGGTCTGAAAAAAGCTTTGTTTTGGGTGAGGACGATGAGGATTTTTGAGAAAACCCCTAGCATTGACGTGAATAAGGCTCTTGGCACAGTTTTTGAGAGGTTTTCAAAATGAGCTCTGGGGCTTCGAGCCTTAATCACGAATTTCTCAGACATTTTCACATAGCCGTCTGCGAAATTGATCATTCCTTCTTTTTCCAATTCTCTCAATGCTTCTAAGTATCCGTTAATCGTGCATTTCGTATCGCCTTTTTTGCTGTTTTCGTGCATATAGCCCAAGACATCGTGAATCATCGGTGGAAAAAGCCGTGCTCTGTTTATCATAGTTTCGTACATGAAATATTCTGGCCTTATGCAGAATTCGTACGAGAGTTCTGGAAAATCCTGAACTAGGTTTTCGAGAAGCTCTATTATTAAGCGTTTTTTCAATTTGACTTCTTGAAGGATCAAATATTTCTCGTTTATCACAGGCATGTATGGGAAAATTAGGCTAAAAGCTACTGCTTCGCCCAAAAAACCTCTATCGACATCTCTTTCGAAAACCCACTGGTCAACAGCAAGAACAACAACGCTTCTTTTGTCAAAAGTCTTCACATAATTTATTAGCTTGGGTTGAAAACCGCGGATTACAAGCAGAAGCTGAGGTGCTGTTTTCATAACCGATGTTTTTGAAGAGTAATCGCCAAACGCATATGCGGCTGTCATTTGGTCCGAACCAGCAATTTGTTTGCTAAACTTGAGAATTTTCCCTATCGATTCTTCACTCAGGTTTTCTGAATAGTAAACCAACATTTCACCTTGGAGAAGCGTTGTAATTCCAAATATAGTCTGCATTGGTGCAAAATATAGTTAATGCTTTTCAACAATCATACTGTAAGTTCTTAGAATTTTGAGCGCTTTGGCGGCTTTATCTGGCAAATTATACAGCGGAACGGTCGTGTTGCCTAGTATCTTGTAAACCTTGGCAAAATCCTCGCCGCCCGCAGGTACATCTACAACAGGCTTGTCAGGGTACTTTGCTGCTATTTTTGGAATCACTTTCGCATCTTCTGGCTCGAAAAAACAGGACTTAAGCATGTTTATTACTAGAACACCGTCTACATTCTCGTCTGCAAGCACTAAATCCAGCACTCTTTCGTATCTTTCAGCCCTTGCATCAGCAATCAAATCTATAGGATTAACGGCGTCAACGCCTGCGTACAAACTCTCAATTTCCTGCTTTACTTTTTCAGACAGAGCTGCAAGCTTCAAATTGTTCTTCACAACAGCATCTCCAGCCAGTATCGCAGGTCCGCCTACATTACTCACAATGGCTACGTTGTCTCCCCGCATGGGCGGTTGTTTTGAAAGAGCTATTGCCATATTCAGCAGTTCTTCAATGTTTTCCACCCTTATTATGCCAGCTTTCTTGAAGGCGGCATCGAAAATTTCGTCCAACCCCGCTATTGAAGCAGTATGCGATTTGGCTCTTTCTGCTGATTCTTTTGTTACACCGCCTTTTAATGCCAAGATGGGTTTTTGCTTGACGATTTTTCCAGCTTGCTCTATGAATTCTCTACCATTTTTGATCCCCTCCATATACAGGCAAATCACTTTTGTGTGTTTATCTTTACCCAAATACTGCAGCAAGTCAACATCGTCCACGTCTATTTTGTCGCCTACGAAAACAAACTTGCTTATGCCAATGCTGTAGAAGCATGCCCAATCAAGGAGGCAAGCGCCAACTCCGCCACTTTGAGATACGACCGCAATGCTCCCTTTCTTTGGCATAACATTCTTCTCGAAAGTCGTGTTCAAACCATTAGCAGTATTTATCACACCCATAATTGTATTTGGACCTAGAATCTTGAGATCATAGTTTTCTTTGAGCCTAAGAAGCCGTTGACGCTGAACTGCCTTATATCCGCCTGTGATCAACACAAAAGCCTCAATACCTATTCTCGCACATTTCTCTACCTGCTCGATTGACTGGTCAGGCGGTAGCATTATAACGGCAAGTTCTGGTTTCTCAGATAACTTGTCTAAAGTGTCATAGCTAACTCTGGCAGCGAGATCCAGCACGTGGGTTTTTCCGCGGAAAAGCCTTTTCATGTTGTGAATGACATCGGCAAAAAGCTGTGGTGATGCCATCCCAACCTTTTCTTTAATCAAGCTGGAGCCAATCAGCAGTACGCTCTTTGGTTCAAAGATGGTTTTCACTTCAACCATTCAAATGCAACCTTTGAAGTATCTTAAGCGGAAACGTGAAGAAACAAGAAATAAGCTGTTCATACTGATAAATTTAACTAAGCAGTCATCTCCGTTCAATTATTCTCATGTAGGCAAAGGCTGCGCCAAACGTGAAAACAACTGAAAACACCAAAATATTCGCGAGTGAAATGTAGGAGAACGTGAAGTGACCGAGCAGAAAATGGCGAATCATGTCTGACGCAATGCTCAACGGGTTAACCTCCGCTAACGTCACCAATACCGCTGGAAATCTGCCTTCTCTTCCCAAATCCTGAATCAGAGAAAGCGGATAGAAAACGCTACTGCAGAAGAAGAGCGTGTAGTAGACTAGCCCTCTTGCGGTGATGAATTTTTCAAGGCTTGAGGTGGAAACTGCGATGGCAATGCTTAAACCAGAAATGCCGATGGCCAAGAGAAACAAAACTGCTAGGATCAACATGAACTGCCAGATAGTCGGAAATCCCAAGAAGATGAAGCATGTTAGCAAAAGAGGGGACATGTATACCATACCTCGCACACCGCCAGAAAGTACGCGACCAATAGCTAGTTCAAGCCTTGTCATGGGCAAACTAAGCATGTAGTGGTGCACCTCTCTTCGTCTTTCCATGTTGATCTCCCGTCCGATCATGAATGCAGAGGCAAATAAGCCTGTTACGGCAAGTCCTGGAGCAAAGAAGTTGAAGTAACTTTGGATTAGTTCCATTATCTCAGGGTTTAGCATACGGTTGTAGACGATTGCCATTATGAAAAGGTCAGCTAGGTTCATGCTAAGTAAGCCTATTAGCCACCATTTGTAGCGGAAAAAGTTTCTGAAATCATACTCCAAAATGTAGAGAATAGCCTTCATTATCGCCAGCCTCCTCCTTCTATGCGTCTGTCGTAGATCGCTATTCCAATATAAGTGAAGAAAGCGAAGAAGGCGATTATGCCGAGCAATGGGGCTAGCGGATTGTTTATGGTTGTTATTGATTCTATTCCCGTTCCCCATCGGAACAAGTCAGAAGCAAAAGTTATTGGATTAAGGCTTGCAATAGAGCCATACAACCAATTTGCGTCTCGTACAAATGCCAAAGGATACATGGCAGTACTTAACCGCACAATTAATGCATCTAAAACGCCCATCAAAATGTCAAATCGATCACTGGATTTTATCATGACAGCTATTGTAATGCTCATGCCTGAAACGCCAAACGCAAACAAAAACAATGCAAACAGCGAGATCAGAAAGTTAAACGGGTTGATGGCTCCTATAACGTATAATGATATGGCTATTAGAGGCCCAACATATATGAACGCCCTAAGTCCTCCACCGATTGATCGACCTATCACAAGCTGCCTGCGGGATACTGGAAGGCTGAGTAAATATTCGAAGACTCCATGATCTGCTTCTTCGTAGATGTCGAAGCCAATGAATATGGCTGCTGAGTAAAGCGTCATAACAGATAGCCCAGACACGTAGTATTGAAAATAATCAGGAATGTGAACCATGCGTGAGGCGATAAGCCCGAAAAGGGCTATCTGCGAAACAAACCAGATACCTCTAATTATGATTAGGAATTTGTATTGAAAGAATAAGCGAATGTCCCGTTCAACCACCAGAAAAAGCTTATTCGTTTAGGGTTCACGCTCCCCCTTTCTGAGCCTCTTCTATTGTTAATCCAGTGTAATGGACAAAAACATCGTCGAGGCTAGGTTCACTCATGTGTATGGTTGTAACGGGCACATTTTTCTTCAGAAGCAAATTCATTACCTTTGGTACGACCTCTTCAACCTTGTTAAGATATAGACGGATCTTCGAAGGTTTTATCTGCAGAATATTCACGATTTCTCTGAAGCCTTTAAGTTCTTCCACAATTTTCGGAGAAGCCTCATTTTCAAGCTGTATTTCCACGATGTCGCCACCTACGATGCTATCCTTCAGCTTCTTAGGCGTGTCACACACGAGCAGCTTGCCCCTGTGCATTATCGCGACACGGTCGGAGAGGATGTCTGCCTCGTAAAGCTCATTCGTGGCCAAGATTATGGTGCTTCCTTCGTCACGAAGCTCGGTAAGCATATTCCATATTTTATGTTTTCCCACGATGTCGATTTGGGCGGTTGGCTCATCAACAATTGCAATTTTTGGTCTTTGAACAAGAATTTTCGCCATTTCAACTCTTTTGCGCATGCCGCCAGAAAGTGCGTGAACATTCTTGTGTCGCGCTTCCCACATCTCAACAGCGTTTAACACTTCTTTTACCCTTTTTTTCCGTTCTTCAGTTGATAGTCCACAGACCTTAGCATGCCAGTTCACCAAGTCCCATGGTGTGCTGACCCATAGCATTTTTGGTTCTTGAAAGGCTATACCTAAAAGACCCCGCACCTTTTCAGGGTTCTTTTGAATATCATACGCGCCTACTGTAGCTGTGCCTTCCGTAGGTTTAATCACAGTTGCAATCATCAGAATAGTGGTGGTTTTGCCCGCACCGTTAGGACCTAAGAGTCCAATAATCTCCCCCTCTTGAATTTCTAGGTTTAGATGGTCAACTGCTGTAAAACTTCCGAATTTCCTTGTGAGATCGCTTATCTGAATGATTGCTGGCACTTGTTGCACCTGATCAATGGTGAAGAAAACAGAATGGTTGAGCATGTAGATAAGAATAACGGAAACCATTTCCAATATAACTGCGTTCATATTGCACAATGACGGAACCTGACTCTCTAATTCAAATTACAGGATGTCACACTGCAAGGACAATATAAGCGTCCTCTTGCAAGATGGTCTGTGAAAAGCATAAACAGTCTTAAAAACACAAGAGACAATACCTCACTTTAGGAGTACAAATGAGAGAAGCAGAATTGGACTTTGTCACTCAAGACAGCATGAGTCTTCTAACCGATTTCTACGAGTTAACCATGTGCGCGGGTTACTTTGAAGATGAAAGACGAGAAATTGCTAACTTTGACCTATTCATAAGGAGATTGCCTCTTAACAGAGCCTATTTTGTCTTTGCTGGGCTGGAACAAGTGCTTCTATTTCTTAATCAGTTAAAGTTCAGCGAGCAACAGATCAACTATCTAACAAAACAAGGACTGAACGAAGAATTCTTAGATTATTTGCAAGATTTCAGATTTACTGGGGAAGTCTGGGCAATCCAGGAAGGTACTATAGTTTTTCCAGATGAACCGTTGATTAGAGTATCCGCGCCTGTAATAGAAGCTCAGTTAGTGGAAACGTTCTTACTAAATACCGTTAACCTGCAAACCATGCTTGTAACAAAAGCTTCTAGAGTAGTGACTGCAGCAAAAGACAGACCAATAATAGAGTTCGGCCTTAGAAGAACCCAAGGTACCGATGCAGGCATGAAAGCCGCAAGATGCAGCTACATAGCAGGATGTAATGGTACCTCAAACGTGCTTGCAGGCATGAAATATGGCATACCCCTCTTTGGAACGATGGCACATTCATACGTAATGTTCTTCGATAGAGAAATTGACTCGTTCAGAGCTTTCGCTAAAGCCTTCCCAAATACAAGTACTTTTCTAGTTGATACGTATGACGATTTGGCTGGAGCAGAAAACGCGGCAATTGTGGCAAACGAAATGGAAAAGCAAGGTCACAGGTTGCATGCGGTTAGATTGGACAGCGGCGACCTAGTAGCCCTAAGCAAAAAGGTCAGGGCAATCCTCGACAAACGCGGATTAGACTACGTGAAAATATTCGCCAGCGGAGACTTAGACGAGTACAAAGTCGACCAGCTTATAAGAAGAGGAGCGAAAATTGATTCGTTCGGCGTTGGAACAAGAATGAGTACTTCTTACGATAGACCGTACGTTGATGTGGTTTACAAACTATCAGGCAAGGTTGAAGATAACTTCTTTGTTCCTGCAATGAAGCTTAGTAAAGACAAAATAACTCTTCCAGGCACAAAACAGATTTTCAGACAGAAGAACAAAAAAGGAATGTGCAATAAAGATATCATAGGCTTGAAAGACGAACAAGTTGATGGTGAACCTCTCTTGGCAAAGGTTATGGAAAACGGCAACTTAACCTATGATTTGCCAACGCTGGAAGAGATACGAAATAACTGTCTGAGAAACCTTTCACAGCTTCCAAACAAATTCAAGAAACTGAGGAATGCTCCAAAATATCCAGTTGAACTCAGCCCCAAACTTAAGAAAACCAAGAAAGAATTAACAAGCCAGATAAAAGCTTCTCTTCAGCGATGACTGGAGAACAGACATTTACCTATCGGAGACTCTATAGCTAGCCTTCATGGTAGCATATCCTCTAGGAACAATACAAGAGTTCATATTCATCATAAAGGACACAATGAAGTAAATTTTGACCTTTCTTTTCAGACTCAGATATTATAATTGAATTTGAGGACACGTAATGGCAAGGAGCAGTCAACAACAAAATTTAGGGGTAATGATACTTTCTTTGGGTCTCTTTGCATGTTTGGAGCTGAAAGAGCATCGTTTATGTTAGAAGCTAGAGTATTGGTCTTGTCTGTTCGATTTTTCTGAGTAATGGGCGCAGTGCGGTATGTGTGGTGTTTTCTTCTTCTAAAGCGTCTTTTGGCAGTCCTGGCGTGCCTATTTTTCTGCATATGAAGTTGAGCGAATCTTCGGTGAAGTTTAGCAGGTTTTGTCCTTCAGTTGTGAGCTTGTAGACTTTTCTAGGTCGTTCATTGTTCATATTCCACTCGCTTTTTACGTGTCCCTTCTTTTCTAATGCGCCCAAAAGAGGATAGATTGTGCTTGGTCCAAAGTACACTCCAAATGTTTTGCGGATTTTTGTGATTATCTGGTAACCGTGCATCGGTGTTCCGTTTAGGAATTGTAGGATTATCAGATCTAGGAGACCCTTCATGAGTTTGACTTGAACTTCTTTGGAGTTGTTCACCATGTTTATTTCCCTTCTGTAGTTTTGTTCTACACGACTACAATATGTCCTCTTTCGGACATATCTTGAGTCTTTATAGAGCATAAACGCTCTTATAAACGTTCATACTCATCACAAACATAAAAGAGCATAACGAAGCATATTGAATTCCCTCGTTTCTCACATAACCTAAATAAGTGAAACCATGAACCATTATAGAGCAGAGCACATTCAAAGCGTGAAAAAATGCCGAAAAATCTTAGAAAAGAACTTGTTCAACACATCACCAAGAACCTGTTAGACATCCAAATGCTCCGCCTTATCAGAACCCAGCCCATGTGGGGCTACAGAATAAAGCAGCAAGTAGAAACAAACTTTCACATAAAGCTCAGACACGGAGCATTATACCCGCTGCTCAATACGTTAGAAAGGAAAGGCTTCTTGGCAAGCCAGAAGCATCAAGAAGGAGGAAGAACGAGAAAAGTGTATACAATAACGCGAAAGGGAAAAAAGTTCATACAAACCTATGAAAGCATAATAAGAGAGCAGCTGGAATGCGTTGACATTAGATAGCTTGTTGCCTGCGATCGCTTAGTGCTGCCGAATCAGATAGGATCTACCAAAGGCTCAAACATGTTCAAGGCTTATAGCCAGCTACTTCGTGAAGATTTGTGTAAGCTTAGCATTTCTGATTATGGGAACTCGCAACTGGTTTTGAAGCGAAACCTGACCAAGTCTGTTCACTTTGGGACACTATCGATTTTTGATATATGTCGGTGCGCGAAATAAGCTGTATATTAAGTCACGCGAAACAATTTGTATATACGTGTAACAAAAGAACAGTACAACAAAACTACACTAGAAAAAGGTGAAATATATGAAAAGAGCATTCAAGTCAAGTTGGCATGCAGATCAAGTCTGTTTAAAATCGATGGCTATAGAATCTGACATACAACCCAGTATAGGAACTTCTCTAGTTTCAGCCTCAACAATTTCGCTGACACACAATCATGGCTTTGAAAAGCTTCTACTAAGGGCAGTTGATGGAGGGCTATCATCGCTAGGAGATTCATCAAAACAAGCGCTATATACACACCTAGAAAATGTCTTCAACATCAACAAAGAAGAAATTCCAGATAGAATGAACAAGTTCGCTGAAGCCCTAGAAGAAATTTTCGGATTTGGAGCTAGACTTCTTGAAATCCGGATAATGAAATGTCTTTACGAGGAAGTTGGTGAAACCTTCAAATATGTTCCAAAACAAGTAGATCTCAAATTCTCCGAATACCTGGCTGCCGCACACGATAATCTGGAGTGAAGATTTGCTCAAAACCTAGAAAAAAATGAGATAACAAAACATAAAAGAAAGGATATGAAGAAATGATCCTTTATGCAAAAACCAAAGAGTAGGAGCAAATCAGAAGTAGGTTTCCCATCAATTGAAACCATCTTGAAAGTTTTAGAGCAAAAAGCAAACAAGCCTCTCAAGATAGCGAAAGCAATAATGTTAAATGAGAATATTCACCATAAAGAGGTTAGAGAGGCTATCCAATACTATCTCGATCATTTCCTCAATTCTACACCCTCAGCTCTTCTCACTCTTTCCAGCGAAACTGTGAATGAGAATACAGGAAACCTATCTGAAATCGGTGCCGCCATTTCACTAATTTTTGGAGCCATAGATATACATGATGACATTATTGATAAATCATTGCAAAAAAACAACCAAAAAACAGTATATGGAAAATTCGGCGTCGAGATCGCTCTTCTAGTAGGAGACGCGTTATTGCTCGAAGGATTTGCGATCCTCAATAAGACAATAACGCCGTTAGGCATTGAGAGAACAAACCGCGTAACTGAAGCAATCAAGAGGGCTTTTATAGAAATGGGAGAAGCCCATGCTTTAGAGGTGAGCCTGAAAGGAGATTTAGACATTACTCCTGAGAGATATCACCGAATAGTAAGGATGAAAGCGGCCAGCTGGGAGGCAGTTACCAAAATTGGTGCGATTCTCGGAGATGGCACAGAGGAGGAAGTTGAGGCCTTAGCTACGTATGGTCGAATCTGGGGCATTTTATCTACCATAAGAAATGATTTCATAGATCTCTATGAATGTGATGAACTTAACAACAGACTGAAGAACGAAATTCCACCGCTTCCAATCTTGATAGCGTTTCAGGATCCAAAGATTAGAAACAAGATCGCCATATTGCTTTCAGGGAATGGCATTAACGAAGAAAGTTTAGAGATAATCTTGGATCTTATTCTCGAATCAAAACTGATGAATAAACTAAAGCGGTTTTTACGAATTCGAATGGATGAAGCTGAAAAATCTTTGTCTCTGCTTACAAGGTCTAACGCACGATCTTTACTTGTTGATATGACATATGCAATGCTTCAAGATATAGAATAGCTAACATTAACTCAACTATGCTTGGAACCGAAGAGCTTGTAAGAGATGTCGTTTAGACATAAGTTCGTATAGGCTTCTGTCGCTTTTTCAGCTTTTCAACATTTAAAACTGTTTTTTTCATTGCCTTTCTCCTCTTGTGTATATGTGTTATACATGTAAGCTTAAAAGCTTTGCGCTTGGGGTTGATCTCTAAAACTTTATTAAGAATATGGATACATGACTTAAAAACCAAGTGACGTATAGCATGGTTGAAGAGGATTCTGGGAAGGAAATGAAAACAACTATGATAGAATATTTTGCAGTCTTTACTCTGGCAACAACAGCTTTTGCTTACTACTACACAATGTCTGATGTTCTGATGGAAATTACTAACATTCCTGGAATGATGCACATTGAGAAACTGCTCATCATGGGGATCTTCTATGCCGGAGTTGGAATCTCAGTTATTGCTGGAGCGTTTCTGTCGAACACATTGATCCAACGCAATACACTGCTTCGTTTATGGTTGGCTCTGGCAATCCTTGGTTCTACACTGTCAATTTTGGTTGAACAAACAACAATTCCGAATGTCTCGGTTGTTTCTCTAATCTGGGGCATAACCGTAGGTTTTGGTATGCCGTCCTGTATGGCCTTGTTTGCTGATGTGACAGTTACAGAGAAACGTGGAAGTTTAGGGGGACTATTAGCGTTTACCTTTAATGCTTCACTTTTTGGTCTAGCATTGCTCTTGGGTTCATTATCTCCGGTGAGGAGGGTTCAATACTTCATATTATGGTTGATGCTTGGTCTTGCCTTTACATTCGTGCTTAGGAAACAAATTAAGGAGCCTGAACAAATGAAGAATCCAAAAATATGGACAATATTGCATGAGAAAACCATAGTGCTTTACATGATTCCGTGGATCATGTTCTGTCTTGTGAATTCCTTAGAAGCACCTATTATAAAGAGTTTTTTTGGCTCTGAATTCTTCAACTTTCTTACGGTGGCCGTTCTAGCATTAAGCAGCATCTCAGCACTGGTCGGCGGTTTTTTGGCAGATCGCATAGGGCGAAAAATTGTGGCGGTCATCGGGTTTGCCTCATTGGGCGTTGGATATGCTTCTTTAGGTCTTTTTCCAACATGGGAAATTTCTTGGTTTCTTTATGTTATTGTTGATGGAATAGCATGGGGAATGTTTGTCGTCGTGTTCTTCACAGTTTTATGGGGTGATCTGGCAGGTGACATGCTTAAGGAGAAATATTACCTTGTAGGTGGGTTGCCTTTTCTGCTTTCATGGTTTATCCAACTTGTTATCGAACCATATATTGAGCTGATTAGCATATATGCCGCTTTTTCAATAGCTAGCTTTTTTCTTTTTTTGGCTGTTATTCCTTTAATGTATGCTCCTGAAACTTTGCCTGAGAAAAAGATTAAGGATAGAGAGCTCAAACAGTACGTTGAAAAGGCGAAGAAAGCCAGAGAAGAATATGCTTAAGGGAGAATACTTCATTGTCTCGGAATAGCATAAACTCGATTGCTGGATTGGCAGGCTAATACAAGTGATCAATTCATCTTGCTCCATGCCGAATGCATGGTAATCGGTGATAGGAAAAGAAGTGGAATCGTTATTAAGTTAGGATTGCGTAATTTTGAATTGGTGAATTGGGTATGTCTGTGACTCTGAGAGATGCTCAGCACCTATGCTGGAAAAGCTTTAGGAAAATCAACGATAAACTTGACTCTGAGAGAAGCAAGGGATGGATATGTAATGAGGTGGTTACAGGTTTGCTGGAAGCCTCGGCTGAGGTTGCTGCAGTCGCAAAGTTGGGCGACTATGAGCAGGCTGAAAGCACTGGAACAAGAGAGAGATTGGCCCGGAGCTTTCTAAGCTGCTCTACGCGGCATTTGTTTTGGCAGAGCAGTATGGTATTGAACTGGAAGATGCGTTTATGCAGACAGTAAACGATTATGTACTGAAATTTGTCTAATAATTGTGAACTAATCGATGTCAGGCGGTTTCTTCGATTAAGGTTTTCACTCTTCGTTCTATCTCGTCTCTAATCTCTCGAACCTTATCTATCGGTTTCTCTTTCGGATCCTCAATGCCCCAATCCACTACTTTGCCAAGTAATGGCGCAGGACAAAAGCCTTCAGCGCCGCATCCCATAACGATTATGACAGCTGCTTCTTGAACCATTTTTCCGTCAATGAGTTTCGGATTACTATCTGATATGTCGATTCCTTTTTCTCTCATAGCTTGAATGACCACAGGATTTGTTCTGTCTGATGGCATAGTACCTGCACTTAAAGCGTCAATCTTGCCTCTACCGTAATGCCTAGCAAATGCTTCTGCCATTTGGCTTCTGCCAGCATTCTCAACACAAACAAAAAGAACCTTCTTCATATTTGTACCTCTTACCAACTATTATGCATACACATATAATTCAATCTCTCCGCTGAACCACAATAGCCCTGGGGTTACCCTTGTTTCCAGGGGTATTAGGCTTTTGCGTTCTCACCTGATTTGTTTCCTATTTTGTCATTTTGGCTTTTCGCAATTCATGCAGATATCAGTTTCTCTGTTAGTCCAGAAGATTTTTCCACAGTTTGAACAGGTTGTTCTGCGAAGCAGTCCCTTGTCTTCTGACTTTGACGAGCCGAGATAGGCTTCTTTCCTTGGGAATATTATCGCCCTCTTTGGGCATAATGGTTCGCATGCGGTGCATCCGTTTACGCATTTATGCGGATAAGCAACATACACTTTTCCGTTTTGAATTTTGAAAACTTTGTTTGGGCAATATTCCGCGCAGCGGGGCTTTCCAAAGGATGCGCACCCATCGCATTTGTCTGGAAAGACTGTTGGATACCATGTTCCGCAAGATTGTGGCAAAAATCCTCACTTTCCAATTTTTCTTCTCCAGCCAAAGTAATAGTCAGTGTCAAAGTTTGCCAAGATGGTTTTTCCGCATTCTTTGCATGCTACTTCATTGAGTGCTCTGCTCTTGATTGATGAAACTGTGTTCATTGCTGCTTCCGTGCATTTGCATGGGTGTTCTTCAAATATTGTTCTTTTGACGACTTCTGGCATCTTGCTTCACTTCTACAACGATCCTATAAGAAGTCCGTAGAGTATTGAGAATACAACGGCACATACCCACAGTATGAAAGCGTATGTCAGGACGACTTTCCATCCTGTAATTTTTGAGACGGCAGCCATGTTTGGTATGTCCCATGGTTGGCCCATAAGCCATGCAAGCAATGCAGCTCTAGACATGCCTAGCGTCAGCAGGCTTCTGCCCAAGACTATCTCAACCAGAGTTGGCGTATACAAGGGTCCAGCCGCAACAGAAGCAATGAGTATACCAGTTAGTCCAGTTAAGTAGCCTTCAACAAGGTCTTGGGGCGTGTAAGCAGTAACATAGCTTACCACAAGAAGCCCTATGATGAAGTAGGGCATTATCTGCTTAGCCAAATAAACCCCAAATCTCAAGGATGCAATCAGTCTTTCATCAAGAGGCGCCTTAACAATCTCAACCGATGGTTTAGTTGTCATATTTTGATTCGGGTTGATCTGATGAGCTCTTTCAACAGCCTTGCCCCATGGAGTCTTAGAGATTATTACGCCAGCAAGTATTGCAGAAGCCAACGATACAACTATGCGCACTGCAGCAATCTCCCAAGAGAGGAATTCTCCAGTTATCAATATTGTAAGTATGTTTGCCGCAGGCGCCATAAGCAGAAATGTAATAGCTGGACCGATTCCAGCACCCGTGTACAGTATCCCGGCAAAGAGAGGCACCATGGTGCAAGAACAAACAGTAAAGAAAGGCGCTAGCCCAGCTCCGATAATGTAGCCTGTGACTTTTCCGCTGCCCATGTACCTTGTTATGGTCTCTTTTGGCGC
>CAZGNE010000012.1:0-33226 GCA_964527165.1 uncultured Candidatus Bathyarchaeia archaeon | reverse complement strand
AGTTTACTTTTTCTTCAGAACTTTAAATTTTGATTCTTTTCCGTTCTCGTCTTTCTGCACAGCATCAAAAAGTTCGATCAATGCTCCGCAATGTTTGCATTGTAGGAATTTCTTGTAAAGCTTCACCGCCAGCCAAAAACCTTCATCTGAACCGCAATGGGGACAATTCTTCAAAGTCCTCAAGAACTCGTCCAGCTGGTTAAGGCTCAAAGCTTATCCTCAACCCTAAACAGCCACGCTTATCTATTTATCAATTATGGAGTACGCCTCTATATCATAATATGATATATTCCGAAGTAAGAAACACTCCTTTTTACACGCCAAACACCAAGAATTAACCTGAGAGAAAATGCCAGGCCAACACGCGTACCCAACACTTTCATTCGTAATCCCAATCCAAAACGGAGACAACTTCATCATCGAACAAATAAACAGCATATTCCAACTCTCCAAACACTACAAAGGCTTCTGCGAAATCATAATAATCGCAGACGGCGCCAACGACTACATAATCAAACTCGCCTGGCTAGCCATAAAACTCAACAAAACCAAAAACCCCCACGTAAGAGCTGAAATAACCCGCCACACCACCCAACTAGGCCTAAACGAAATAGTCAAAACAGCCCTAACCAGAGCCTTCGGAGAAAAAATAATAATCGCCCTAAACCCCACACAAAACACCGAAACCAAAGACACAAACCAACTAAACCAGCTATACAAAGGCTTAAACATACTCCGCCAACTAATAACCACCGAAACACTCAAAGAAATCCTAGACCAAAACTCATTCCACAAAAACCCAGAAAAAAACTAGCCCCAAAACACAAACACGCTCTAATACACCAACAATTCTCCGCCAAACCTTCAGCCGCCACCTGCTCACCAATCAAAACATCAAAACCACCCATATTCTAGAAAGCCCACCCTGAAAAAGCAAAACATCATTTTCTTCAGCACAAACTGAACATTATAGGCTTTCTCAATACATAATATGCTAGTATTCGAAATATAGAAGAATCTTACATAGCTCGTTAAATATTTTGATAACACAAACTTACATAAAAAGAGTGGGAGGAGAGCACGGGAGATACACGTGATCATGAACGCCTTCTGGATGCCAACTGCTTCCAACGACACCAGCCGGATTACGTGAGGAATAGAAAAAATGCAGAAGCCCTGTAATACGAAAAACAAGACAATATTGCTCCTAATAATCCTAGTAACTTCTCTGTTCGTCTGCACAAACCTCACGTCAACTGACGCCGCATCTGGCAGAGTCATTGACCTATTCACCACGAAAGCCCTCTACCAACCACAAGAACTTGTCACGTTTCATGCACTAGTCACTTATAACGAGGCTCCAGTTGTAGGAAAAGATGTGGCTTTCCAAGTTGATGGACCCAGAAACTCCTTCTTCAACATATCAGTCTGGGGCGCCTCACGCTCAAACGCAAGCGGACTTGCCGAGTTCTCATTCAGGCTCCCTTGGCCAGACGAAAACCCTGAACCCATAGTAGTTGGCACATGGTCTGCCGTGGCAACCGTTGACATAGCAGAACAAGTAGTTAACGATACCTTAACCTTTCAAGTTGACTGGATGATTATAATCACAAGGATAGAAACTCTCAACACTGAATTATCTCCACAAACGGCATTCTTAAGGCAGAAAATCATCATCTTTAATCTAACCGTTGAAAACCGTGCAGCAACAGAAAAAACAGCCACCATAGCAGTTGATGTGCTAGATGCAAGCAACTACCCGATCATGCACATAGAACTGGAAGATCAAATTCTCCAACCAGGCGAAAACAACGCAAAAGCCTCTGCACAAATACCCACCACTGCAACAATCGGGCTCGCAACAGCGTGGGCAGCCCCCTACACTGCCCCACCAAAAAGCAGCGGTGTCCTCTATAGCCCCGCCATCTCAACAACATTTCTCATCATAACAAGAGACATTGCCGTGACCTCAGTAACACCATCAAAGATGATAATCGAAAGCGGCGAAACAATCGAGATAGCCGTAACTGTCAAAAACAAAGGAAACGAAACAGAATCCTTCTATGTAACTGTCTATTACGACCACAACATAATATCAAAGAAACACGTATCAGCTCTTCCACCTTCAACGGAAAGACAAATCATCTTCGAATGGAACACGATCAGTGTCCCTCCAGACAGCTACATAATTTCAGCAGTAGCTGGTCCAGTCGAAGGCGAAATCGAAGTGGAAGATAACATATTCATCGACGGCATCGTCACCATCCTGCCTGTTTTTCCACCTCCTATTCGTGATGTAGCCGTAACAATGGTCAAAGCATGGCCAACTGCAGTTGAACCTGGCGAAACAGTGCAAATAGAGGTCGACGTCAAAAACTTAGGAGCATCAACAGAAAGCTTCAACGTAGTAGTCTATTACAATGATATTCCAATAACAGCGCAATACGTGTCTAATCTAGCTTCAAAAGCTGAGAAAAAACTAGTATTTCTCTGGGGCACATCAGGCATGATGGAAGGAGACTACATAATAAAAGCCTACATACCGCCATTACCCGACGAAACCAACATTGACAACAACTTGTACATAGACGGCATAGTCACAATAAGAACCCTCGTTCCAACAGAAATACACGATGTCGCAATAACCAACGTATATGCGGCGCCTCTAACAGTCTATGTCGGCAGCATAATCGAAATAACAGTGGAAGCCGCCAACCTAGGAGACTATACTGAAACCTTCCATGTAACAGTATACTACAACCACTCAGAAATCGCCACCAGAGAAATATTGTCTCTCAATCCCACCCAAACCACAACATTCACCGTTGTCTGGAACACTTCAGGCATGGCTGAAGGCACATACCTCATATGGGCTTTCGCAGAGATTGTTCCAGGAGAAGTTAATGTTGAGAACAATGTTTTCATAGATGGAAAAGTAACACTGATATCCGAGCTTGAGCCCTCTATTCGCGATATTGCAGTAATTGGGCTTTCTGCCAATCCAGCAATTGTCATGGTTGGAGAGAACATAACAATAGCGGCAATAGTTGCGAATTTCGGAGACTTGCCTGAAAGCTTCAATCTGACATTGCTCTATGATGGATACATCATCAAAGTAATCCCCATCTTTTCATTACCCGCCCATTCGCAAAGAACAGTAACTTTCGAGTGGAACACAACAAGCGTATTGCCCGGCACATACAAGCTAAGAGCAAACGTCACAATCTTGGAGAGCGAAACAAACATAGAAAACAATAGGTTTGAAGATGCCTACATAACCATCATGGCCATCTCCCCAATCTATGCTTGGCTAGCTTTCCTAATCCCTCTGGCTGCGATAGCAAGCTTGGCCTTGCTCTTACTCATACTCCTATTCCTTTCTAGGAGACGCAGAAGAAGAAAACCAAGAAAAAGACAACCTTACACTGTTCTAGTTCGTACCCACATCTAGCAAAAATGCCGGCACAAACTCAAATACTTGACAAATTATGTGACAAACCACCTTTCTTTACACGTGCAGAATCAAGGACCAGAAAAAGTGAACCTGCATACATCAAAACCCCGGATGACACGCCAATCAGCTTTGAGTTAGACCAACAGAAAACCAATTGTTTTTTTTTATCTTTTCGAACCAAAACACGAGACTCCACAAGAACAAGTGCGTGTTCACCGTATTCCTCTGAATGATCTTATCCAAGGATGTCTTCAGCTATACGAATTATCTTTACCCCTCGGTTTGTCAGCCACATTACAATCCTTCAACTGAGATAACAAAGCCTACTTTTTCGCATACACGTTAATAGCCTGCTGCTCTACTCTCCGGTTTCAACCCTCTCAGATACGATATGCCACAGTGCTATGAGTAGATATATTGGAAGAGTCATCACAAGAAAGACTGCGAAGAATAGAATTGCTGCAGATTGCCATTGAATGGGGAAGTACGGATAATAGCCGAAAGTCAGCACGACAATAAGCGACACAACTACTGAAATCATAGTCCAAATCAGAGCAATCATCTGTTTTGCATTCGCTGTAAACACCAATCTCTTCACCTCCCCCATTTCTCAAGCAAATATGGAATTCTCCCTTCTCCAAATACTCTTAAACCTCTCTTTCTAGATAAATCCTTATGGAAGAATCTTCTATATGCACATTAACCTGACGCATCACAACAGCCAAATATGACAATAATCCAAATCCTTAGAAACCGAAACACAAGCACCATCTCGAAACCTCACTAATGGTTCACCACCTAAACATGTAACCTAAACAACGAGATTAATTCTCAATGGGTTGTGCTTAACATTGCCGTTCACATTCTTCAGGTTCATAACAGTTCTTCTTGCGATGGCAGCTTTCTCCCCACATCAAGAATCGACTGTGCAAGTTCCAAAAACGCAGAGAAGATCAGCCTTTGCACGCAGTTAGCAACATCCTTTTTGAGGTTAAGCATAGAAAACACATCCACAACAAAAAACAACATGATGATGAAAAGCCCTCTCCTTTCTCCAGCGTTGACCTGAACTATATGAGATTGAGGCTTTATAAAACGCTTGCTACTTAAACAAGCATATATCTCTCCAAACAGTATTTCCAGCTTTGCGTTTATTTCAACCTTCGAAACTTCACCTTTTACCTAGCAAGAGAGTAAATACTCTTGGATCAGAATGTTCAGCGAAATAGCTTTAGGCACTGTCCAAATACTCGTATTCATCTTCTGGTTTACACTAGCTTACATCATATTTTGGGGCATCCTATGGACACGCATGTACCGAAAAAAATGAGTGCAAACCCGATGTCTGCAGCATATTTAAGACTGATGCGTAAAACATAAATCCATTCTTATCATTCTAGAATTTCGGTCGAGCACCGGGCGGTAGCTCAGCCTGGAAGAGCTTCCGAGCCAGCATAGGCATGACTGCTTTAGCTGGCGGAGATGCTGTAGACGCCTACCCACGGTGGGTGTCACTCAGCCTACCAGGCGTACAAGCAGAAACCGGACTGTCGCAGGTTCAAATCCTGCCCGCCCGACCAGACCGCTTTCACCAAAATACGGGAACATCAGCAAAAAGCTACATTTCGGCCTTACCCGGCTTTCAAATTCTTGACTGGTAACGTGTATTCACCTTCATCGATTAACGGTTCGAAAATGCTCGCGTGCTGGCTGTGTTCTACCATCAGCTATTATGATGAAGAAACAGGATTTGACCCTGAAATTACCATTAACTTAGGGATAGATTTAAAAACAGTGTTTTCTACTAAAGAAAGCGTGCAGGAAGAAGCAATTTTTGCACTAAGTAGTAGAAGGAGTTGAAATAGTCAATGTATGGAAAAGATATGCATAAGGCAGTTTGTGCTGATTGTGGAAAGGAATGCGAAGTTCCTTTCAAGCCTGACGGGAGCAGACCCGTATACTGCCGAGAGTGTTATTCTAAGCGAAGACCACCAAGGAGATATTAGACTAACAAACTAACATCCATCCTTAGTTTATCAAACCTCTTCTTTTTTTACCTTATTCTTAAGCGCCCAATCACTAACCATAAAAGGCAGAAGACACATAAAGCTCAATAGCACGAGGTTCAGAAGGATATTGCCTACGGATCCAGTTTGCGGCGCCATTCTTGATGAGAAATCCTCAAAGTTCAAGATTACCTACGAAGGAGAAACATTCTATTTTTGCAGCGTGACTTGCAAGAAAAGATTCAAAAGACACCCAATGAAGTTCGTGAAATAGGCAAAGCCTTGCACCCGTTAATGTTCTGGACATAGAACCAAAGTCTTTCTATACATTTAGACGAATTCAGCAATGCTAACACGGAAAAGGAATTCCATTGATGAGCTTATCAAAGCACACATGCTTTAATTGCAAGAAATGGGAGTTCATTCTGAAAAGACAAAAGGCAAACACTGATAATCTAGTTTGCTTTGCTAGTCACTCTTTGTCCGCAATTTCTCCTATTTCTTCAAGAATCAGATTTTCTTTGATCAAATGTCTGATTTGTTCTATGTCTTCGCTTATGACACGGTCTTCTTTGAGCTTTGGCACATGTTTTCTTATTTCCGCATGAATTGGTCTTGTTCCTTTTCCAAGTTTTTCTAAACCACGAAATTCTACGGCTTGTGCAGCACAGAGAAGCTCTATGGCTACAATATATTCAACATTCTCCAGGATTTCCATAGCTTTTTGCGCAGCTGTGGTTCCCATGCTTACAAAGTCTTCAAAGTTTGCTGATGTTGGTATTGAATCAACGCATGCGGGGTGAGCAAGAACCTTATTTTCAGATGCAAGAGATGCAGCTGTGTATTGTGCTGTCATCAAACCACTATTTAATCCAGTTTTTGCTTCTTTCGGGATTAAGAAGGCTGGCAAACCATTATTCAATTTTTCGTCAATCAACCTAGCGGTTCTTCTTTCAGAAATGTTGCCCACAACTGCCAAAGCCATTCCAAGCAGATCCATTGCAAGTGATAAAGGTTGGCCATGAAAATTGCCGCCTGAGAGACAAGTTTCATCCTCTGGGAAAATGAGAGGATTGTCTGTAGCTGAGTTGATTTCAATTTCTACTATCCTCCTGGCGTATGCAATTGCATCTCTGACAGCGCCTAGAACTTGGGGTGCACATCTTAGACTGTAAGGGTCTTGGGGACGCTGCTTATTCTCAGCAGCGTTTTTACCCGTTTGTACAAGCTTGCTTCCAGCGATCAGTTGTCTAATGTTTCTTGCTGTTATGATTTGGCCTTTGTGCGGTCTTGCTCTGTGAATCTTTTCTTCAAAGGCGTCAGAAATGCCAAGTAACGCTTCAAGTGTCAAGGCAGCTGCAGCTTCTGCAATACTAACCAGTCTTTCCGCGTCGTGAACTGTTAAGGTGGCAATTGCAGTCATTAGTTGTGTGCCATTGTTTAGAGCTATTCCTTCCTTGAACTCAAGCTGAACAGGTTTTATTCCAGCCTTTTCCATAGCTTCGCTCCCATTCAATGTTTCACCTTGAAACTCAGCTTTTCCTTCACCCATTAACACTAGAATCATATGCGACAATGGAGCCAGATCTCCACTCGCGCCAACAGAACCCTTAGACGGAATTATCGGATGCACTCCCTTATTGAGCATTTCAACAATAGTTGCAAGGGTTTTCAAGCGTATGCCAGAATACCCTTTTGCCAACGTATTTGCCCGCAAAAGCATTGTTGCTCGAACAATTTCGGTTCCTAAGGGTATTCCCACGGCTGAGGAATGGCTTCGGATGAGATTTGTCTGCAACTGTTGAGCTTCTTGAGGTGAAATCTTCAAGTTGCTTAGTGCTCCAAAACCTGTGGTGACGCCGTAAATTGAATGATTCTCTTTAACCAGCTTCTCTAAGACTTGACGGCTTCTTTCAACACGTTTCCTTATTTGTTCTGGAACTTCCACTTTTACGTTTTGTCTTGCAACCTTAACTATGTCGATGATTGATAATGTTTCTCCGTCAATGAATACTTCCTGCATATAGTCCTCTCCACACCGCTACAGAAGGTGTGTAGTGTTTTAAAATAGTTTAGGAGTATAAACCTTGACTTTTTGCATGGCAATTAGCGGGTTGAAAAAATAGGGGAGTTAAGGATTTTAGCGAGCTCTTGATCTGACTCTTGGCTCAATCAGTGTCCAAAGCCATTCTACGAATTCGCCTAGGTTTTTGGTTTGTATGTAAATGTCTCCTGGACCTGTAATCTGAGTGACTAAGCCTTCTCCGCCTAGCAAGGTTTCTTTCAATCCGCCAAATTTCGTGACTTTGTAACTGCATGTGGCACTGAAGGCTACTAGGTGAAAGTTGTCCACAATCATTGTTTGCCCCGGTTTTAGAGCGTGCTTGTCTATAGCTCCAAAGGTGTTTATGAATAAGGTGCCGTCGCCTTTGGCTTTTATCATGAACAGACCTTGCCCGAACAATCCCTTTGTGAAGCCTTCCCATTTGACATCCAAATCCACGTTTTCCGTTGATGCTATGTATGCAGACTTCTGTATCACATAGCTTTGGTCTGGCTTAACCTCCAAAGTTTCTATGTCACCAACGGGTGCTGCAACGAGCGCCACTTCGCCTGCACCTCTAGTAGCTATGTAGTCGTTCACCCAGAAAGATTGTCGACCGATGACGGCTAGCCCCAGACTGCCTAAGAGGCTTTTTTCTCTTTTTCTAGTGCGCGCCTCTATGTTTGGATCCATGTAGGTCATGGCTCCTGCTTCTGCCGTGATCTTTTCACCTTGCTCTAGATTGACGACAAGCATCGAGTAAGAAGGTTTGTATTTTATTTCATGTTTCATTTTTACTCCTCAATCTTAAACTGTATTGTTGTGGGAGTTATTATCATTTGGTTTGGGGAATAAATTAATAACTATTGATTGCGCATGAGTGTTCGGGAAATAGGATGAGCTGGTTTGGTTACGATCTATTAGGGTTAATTGGACTAGTTATACTTGGGCTGATAATAATTTTCCTCATTCGTCTAATACTTATACTGATTCCCGCAGCAGTTGTAGCTTTCATTGTCTGGTTTTTTACAGGAAGTATGTGGTTGGCAGGCGTGGCCTTCTTGATCATTGCAGCCATATCTTTGCTAAAGAAACTATGATTTCCAGGCAATTCAATTTGACAAAAGAGGCTTTAGAGTGTCCTGTAATATTGCAAATGCCTTTTCGGGCAATGAGCTTCATAAAGCTTTTATATGTAAGACTGTTGTGGATATGATTAAGCAAAGGTGCTTCCATGGAACCTAGCAAAAAACCGTTGAACATGCTGATTAAGCAGTTGAACGCGACGATTTCAGTAATGCTCAAGAATGGTTGCGAGTACAAAGGTAAGATGATCAAGTGTGATGGACACATGAACATACTAATGGAAGGTGCATCAGAGTGCAAGGACGAGCAACTGATGACCAACTATGGCAATGTGCTGCTTCGCGGAAACAACATACTCTACATAGCACTGGAATCTGCCTGAGTAAACGGTGTTCTGCCCATTCCTCTAACGTAATCGAGGGCATCTTCATGTCTAACTTTGAGCATACGTTTTCGACTGAAATACTCTAAAACGTTCTTCACGTCACGTGCAAGAAGTTCTTGAGCATTTGGGTGCTTCCTAGTAACGTATTGTGGCAAGTCAATTATGAGTATGTGCATGTCTGGTTTTAGGATAATATTATACTCGCTTAGGTCAGCATGGACTATCCCGGCTTCAAGATAGGCTTTTCGAACGTTTCTCAATATTTCTCCTAGCACTCTTTTCGGATGCGGGATGCTTCTCCATTTAGCAAGCTCTGCTCCTTCAATCATCCCCATGACTATGACATGGCGATTCTGTTTTATTGGTTCCGGAACGGCTACATGGTGCGGCTGGAGAAGTTTCAAGGCTTTATATTCTTTTTCAGCCGCAAGCCTCGACTGAAATAGCCAGCTTGCATGTTCTTTCTTGTAGCCTCTTTTTCGCACAGTTTGGCGGAAACTGATTTTTCCCAGTCTGTGAAATTTCATGGCCACTTGCTCATCTTTTGGAGTTAATGCATCATAAACGTTTGCTTCTTTTCCCACACCTAACGATTTTCCAAAGGCTTCGAGTACGTTTGCTTTGACAAGTGCATTTATAGCCAAGCAATCGTAACCGGCATAGTTCAAAGTATGACCAATGTAAGGATCTTGTGTTTGATATATTAGACCCAGCTTATTTAGGCGGCTTAATCGAAAATCTGTTTCGCGTTCCAAGTCGAGTTTTGCCAATCTTGCAATTTGCTCTTTCGGAACGAATTCATGTTTGCTCATCGCGGTTTCTATTGCATGGAGTACTCTGATGTCTTCACTTTCTAATTGGCGAAATACTTGGACTGCAATATCAGCTGAGGACATGAACAAAAGTTAGAAGTATAATCGTGGATATGAAGTTTCGTTTTCATCCGATTCTCAATCTTTCTACTTCCTCTCTGATTGGAATAGACACTGTTAGGGCTTTGTTTAGATTGATCATGCCAAAGTTCACGAGAACTTTGTTCTCTTTTTTGTCTGAATAGTAAGCAGTTAATCCTGCGGCTTTCTCAATTGCCTTTTTTGTTTTCGGTCCTTGAAGAATCGTAATCGGGCTTCCACAATCGGGAACTTCAAAACCATAATCAGTACGAGATTTCATCTGAAGCAAAGCCTTGTTTTCAGTTTCGTTTCTTCCCACAATCACTTTGTTCTTTTCGAATCGAAAGTGTCTGCCTACTTTCAGTAAAACCACATCTTCAAGAGAAACCCGCTTTTTGTGCTTGAAAAGGTCTCTTAGCTTGCTGGCAAATTCCTTGCAAGTCAGTAAACATCCACCTGCAGGACACGGATAGTCTACTATCCCGAACTTTTTGGCAAGTTCCATTTGCCTCTTTCTTGATCTTCCGCGGATACCCATTAATCTCTCTCTATCCACAAGTCCTTTTTGCTCAGCTATAGTTTTGGGCAACAGCTTCGCTGATAAGGGCCTGAGTAAGTTGCCCTTTAATCCAGCTTCTTCTTCTATTATTTTCATGGCCTTGAAATGCTGAGACATTGGTCTCTCGTCCAGAACTTCGCCAGTAAAGATAAACACTGCCTCTATTTCTCGAGCATGTTTTTTGGCTTTTTTCATCATGAAAATTCTGCAGTCAATGCAAGGATTCATGTTTTTTCCATAGCCGTATTTTGGCTTTTTTATGACTTTGAGGTAGTCTTCCTGTAAGTTTATGATTTTCAACGGTATCTTAAATTGTTCCGCTACCCCATGAGCTCCGCATTCACCCTTCTTACAAGTGCAAAATGGGGTCATGAAGTTTACAGCTTCAACGTCTATACCTTGCTCTAAGAGAAGCTTCACCGCTAGTGTGCTGTCTAAACCGCCCGATAGAAGTGCTAGTGCCTTTATGCTTTTCATCTCAATCTCTAAGACTTCAGGCTTTTATTTAAGCATCTATCATTATCCCAATTCTTCAGAATCTGTAGGCTTTCCGGTTTGCAGAAACACCGTTTAGACCGGTTTTTACATGTTTATTTGCGATCGTTAAGCAAGTTTCCAATTTGTAACATACTTCAAAGCGCAATAAATGTATCTCATATTGCATAGGTTAAAAAAGACCAGATGTGCTTGTAGTAAACCTGAGAAATCAGAAAAAGGAGTTTCAAAGGAATTGTCTCCACTTTCTTTTTATTAGGGTTCTAGACGTATTAGAGGAAAATCGTCTTTTTCGGCTTTTATTCTGAAGTTACGGTTAAGGTAAAGCTTTAAAGGACCTGATGGATTGTCTGCTGAGCCTTTTCTCGCGAATGTTTCAAATGCTTTTGATCTTCTTTCCTTTGACTCGGCTATCAGATCGTCGAGCATTGCTTTGCCAAACCCTTTATCACGCTCTCCTTTGTTGATAATGTAGAGGCATGAGATGAAAACTGCGTCTTCGCTTGGCGGTCCAGACGGATACTCCTTCACACGCGGGAAAAATTTTGCTGGTGCATATTGAACAAAACCTATGGGATTGCCATCTAAGAACCCTATTTTGATGCAATTCCCAAACTCTTCAGTTACCTTGTTAAACCACTTCTGCTTCCCTTGTGCCATTTCAGGTTTTAACATTTCCTCGCCAAAATCGTCAGTAGTCTGCCAGTAAAGACAAAACTTGCAAGGTGTAGGTATATCCTCAAAATGGTCTCTGTTGACCTTCTCAATTTTGAACATGATTTTCCCTCAGGCTAAAATTGACTGCTGAGACTGGTTGCTAGAAACAAGAAATACATGAAAAGCAGAACAGCGCCTTCACGCCAACTCAGCCTCTCGCTAGACAAGAAATACCATAAAAAGAGATTGGTTATCAGGGAGAACATGACCAAGTCAGAAAAAGCACCCATATCAATGTTTAACGGCGAAAATGTCAGGGTCACTCCTAAAATGAAAGTTATGTTCAGAAAACAGCTTCCAACAATGTTGCCTAAGGCCATGTCTAAATGTCCTTTTCTGACCGCCGCAACAGCAGTTGATAATTCAGGCACGCTGGTGCCAAAGGCAACAACTGTAGCGCCAATAATGATCTTGGGAATCCCTACTTCAGTAGCTATGTATGAAGCCGAGTCAACAATGAAATATGAACTCCCAACTACTCCAAAAGCGCCTAAAACTGTCAGAAACGAGTATCTACGGAGCTTTTGCCTTTCTGCGCCCAAGGCACTTTCTTCTTTCAGAGTCCTCACTTTTGACAACTGATAGATGTAGAAGACAAAAATTGCCAAAAGAATCAGACCGATGATCTGGCTTGCATATCCTAAATAAAGCAATGTTAAAGGGATGACCGAAGCTATGAAAAGGCCAAAGTACAGGCTCCCTAACTCTTCCTTTGCTAGGGTCGGTATAAGTGCCGTGTTCTGCATTTTCAAAGCAAGTAGCAGAAAGCATATGCCCATTATTAGGCATATATTGGCAATGTTGGAACCTAAGACGTTTCCAATGGCAACGCCCACAGTTTCCTGTCCTATTGCGGCGAAAACTGCCACACTCAATTCAGGCAAAGAAGTGGAAAACGCAACCAAGATGAACCCAATTGTTGTTTTCCCAAAACCTGTTATATCTGCAACTCTGACCGAATTTGTTATGGTCCAATCGCTGGCTTTGTCCAAAGCAACCAATGCTACGAGGAGAATAACTGCGTTGCCTAAAGGTCCTAGATATTCAAACAAAGCCTGTTCTCCTTCTTCAGTAAACCCTCTAATGGGTGTTAAAAAACTTTCCTAAGCCTACAAATCAATGAAAACAGGATGTCAAAAGAAAAACCCATCATATTACCTTTTTTTTGGATCGTCAAATCTGAAATAACGACGTGCATGGTACATGTGATGGCAGTTTCACCACAATAACCGCGAAAAATCGTGAGGCTAGAATTCGGGCAATAGATGAAGGTCTGAAACCATATTGAATCCAGCCTTAGGAGCACTTGTCTTTTTAGTCAATCAAGGCTCAGTCCCTTAAGAGCTTAATGCTATTTCTGTTTCTTAATGTTAACTTCCGACGCAAGGATGTTAACATATTCCTAGAAGCCATGACGCACGTAATGGAAGAAAGGCAAGTTTGCCATCGGCAAAAAACGTTCTGCACTCAAGGTCTGCGTGTGAACCTGTTAATCTAGGATATTATGTGCACATGGTGACTGTTGATCGAGCAAGAGCTCTGGGGTTTAGGCGGAGATTTTCGCAAGTGTTATTATTTTGCCCAAACAAAACCAGTAGTATCCTTTCAAAGGTGTCAAATCATGCGAATCGTACTAAGAATAGGCGGGTCAGTCGTTGCTTCACCAATCAACCCAGACTCGATCAAAAAATATACAGCACTGTTGAAAGATTTGAAGAGGCAAGGACATGAAGTGGCTGTAGTCGTTGGAGGCGGCACTCTAGCAAGAGACTTTATTCATGTGGCAAGGAATTTGGGATTAGATGAACAGGCTCAAGATGACTTGGCAATTTCGGTTTCAAGATTGTTTGCTCAGCTCTTTCTCAAAAAACTGGGCAAACTCGGATGCAAATCTACTCCTGTAACCATTGAGGACGCCACAAAATGCTTGGATAACGGGCTCATTGCAGTAATGGGGGGGTTGAAGCCTGGCATGACTACTGACAATGTTGCTGCGTTGATTGCTAGGAGAATAAAAGCAGACTTGTACGTGAAAGCCACTGACCAAGAGGGAATTTATGACAAAGACCCAAAGAAACATGCAGACGCTGTCAAGTTTGAGCACATAAGTTTTGACAAATTATCCTGCATATTTGGCGAGAGTAAACACAGGGCGGGAATGCATCAAATCCTCGACCCATGTGCTGTTGAACTTCTCAAGAAAGAAAGAGTAAAAGTTATTGTAGTAAATGGAAGCAAACCCGCGAATGTCTTGGCGGCGATTGAAGGGAAAAAGGTTGGCACACTAATCGAATAGCCTTTTCATGAATGAAGACTAAGGGTTAAATATCACTAATGATATCACTATTGACATCAATGGTGATATTAATACATGCATCTCCTTAGAAGACATTGGCTAAAGCATACAGCAGTCGTCCCTAAAGGGTTCATACGCTATCATGTCCTAGAATTATTAGACGAAAAACCAATGTCAGGCTCAGAGATCATAACCGAAATTGAAAAAAGAACCGAAGGGCATTGGAAACCAAGCCCTGGCTCAATATATCCCCTTTTGTCATGGTTGAACGATAACAATTATGTAAGAGAACTACCGACCGACGGAAACGGAATGAAACCTTATACGCTTACAGAAAGTGGCAAGGTTTTGCTAGAAGAACAAAGAAAGATAAAAATGAAGCTCAGAGAAGAGGCAAAGCTTCTTCCACCGCCGTTTCTAGGAGCTTTATGGTTTCGCTTGCCGCCCGAAAAAACAAGCGGGCTACGCCAATCCATGCGGCGTCTTGTAATAGGCTTCTTTGAGCTTGGAAGCTGCTTAGAAGAAAGATTTTCAGAAAAAACCGTTACAGAAGCTTGTGAGCTACTTAGTGAGACGGCTGGAAAACTCGAAGTCATAATCAAAAAAGCAAAAGGTGAGAAAAATGAGTGATGACGTAATCAAAGCTGAAGAATTGACGAAGATCTTCAACAAAAACCTAACCGCAGTAGACCACGTGAGTTTCAACGTAAGAAACGGTGAGATTTTCGGTTTTCTAGGTCCCAACGGTGCTGGAAAAACAACAACCATAAACATGCTCATCACTCTTCTGAAGCCGACAAAAGGTACAGCATCTGTTTTAGGATACGATATAATCAAACAGTCTCGTGAGGTTCGGAACGTCATAGGTGTTGTGCCGCAGGAATACACTGCAGATGAAGACTTGACAGGCTATGAGAACATAATTCTCTGCGCAGACCTTTATGGCATAATACGCGAAGCTTCTAGGAAACGCGCTCTTGAGCTTCTCGAGCTCGTCGAGTTAACGGGGTTCAAGGACAAGAAAGTGTCAACCTATTCAGGAGGGATGCGACGAAGACTAGAACTCGCATGCGGCCTGATTAATAGGCCTAAGGTGCTATTCTTGGACGAGCCTACATTGGGATTAGACGTTCAAACCCGAGCAGCAACCTGGAACTACATCAAATTGCTCAAAAAGGAATTTGGCATGACCCTTTTCATGACCACTCACTACCTTGAAGAGGCTGACGCACTATGCGATCGAATCGCCATAATTGATCATGGAAAAATAGTTGTGACAGGCGATCCGGAAGAGTTGAAGGACAATCTGGGTGGCGACATAATCACTTTGAGCATTCAAGGAGACGCTGATGTCAGCGGACTTGTCAGCGAAATTGAGCATGTTAAGGAAGTGAAAAAGCAGAGTGAGGAATACTTGGTCAAAGCCGAAAACGGCGAGTTAGCTGGACCCCTCATAATTGATGCTTTACGGAAAAAAGGTCATGTTGTCACGAGGCTCTCACTTACAAAACCAACTCTGAACGAGGTTTACTTGGATTACACGGGCAAGTCAATGCGTGACGCTGAAGAATCCCGAGAGAGTTTTGTTTCGCATAGAATAGCCTTGAGGAGGGCCAGAGGAAGATGAGCTCCACAACTGAAGCAAACACAAGCAAACTGCATGGACTGTGGGCTCTGACAAACAGGGATCTGAAGAAATGGTACAAAGAACCTTTACTTCTGCTTATTTCCATAGTTCAACCCGTCATCTGGATAGGATTATTCGGAAGAGCCATGAACTTGGGCGCCATCTTTACGAGTTACCCAGGCATCCCACCCGAATTCGCTGAACAGATAATGACACAGACTTTTGGCACCAGAGATTATTTCTCTTTCACAGCCATCGGTTTACTTTCTTTCGTCACGCTTCTCACAACAATGTTCAGTGGCATGTCAATCGTCTGGGATAGACGCCTAGGCTTTCTGAACAAGGCACTAAGCACACCGGTAGCCCGCGGAACGATAGTTTTCTCGAAAGTCTTGTCTTCTACGCTAAGGTCAATGATTCAAGTAGCCATCGTCTTAGCAATCGCTTTTCTGCTCGGGCTTCAACTAGGCAGTGCATTTAACCCTGTGAACCTACTGGGTGTTTTTGCCGCTATATTCCTTGTATGTGCAGGCTTATCCTCCTTGTTCGTGCTCATTGCAATCAGGTCAACAAGATGGGAGACTCAGATGGCTGTCATGAACTTGCTCAATCTACCTTTGATGTTTGCCAGCAATGCCTTTTTCCCCATTGACCACATGCCCGAATGGTTGCAGACAATAGCGAGAATTAACCCTCTGACCTACACGAATGATGCACTTCGACAATTGATATTATATGACAATATTGACTGGGCAAGACTCATGTTTGACTTTACCTATCTTGGCATATTTGCAGTACTATTCACCTCGGTAGGCATTATTCTTTCATGGAGATATCTGAGCAAATAGAAGTGGCTGATATGTATGACTGCGATTATTGAAACCATGAATCTCAAGAAAACTTACATGCTGGGCAAAGTTCCTGTAAACGCTTTACGAGGAATAGACTTTAAGGTTGAAAAAGGCGATTTCCTCGCGATTTTGGGACCTTCTGGATGCGGAAAATCCACTCTCTTAAATCTGATTGGTGCACTGGACAAGCCTTCTGAAGGCAAGATTCTCATTGAAGGCGTTGATGTCTCAACGTTGAATGACGATCAACTAGCAGATTTAAGGCGGAGCGTAGGTTTTGTCTTCCAGTTTTTCAACCTTATTCCACGACTTACTGCAAGAGAAAATGTAGAGTTGTCAATGGCTATATCGGGACTAGGAAAAGCTGAAAGAAGAAAACACACAGAGAAACTTTTGGAAACTGTAGGCTTACGCGAAAGAATGAATCATAAGCCCACGGAGCTCAGCGGGGGCGAACAACAGCGTATAGCTATCGCAAGAGCCATGGCAAACAACCCGAAGTTTCTTTTAATGGATGAGCCTACTGGAAACATAGATTCGAAAACTGCAAGCGAAATAGTCCAGCTCATTAAACGGTTGAACGAAGAGAAAGGAGTGACGATAATAATAGTGACTCATGATCAGCGCATTGCTGTTGAAACAAGGAGAACGGTACAAATGTTTGACGGTATGGTCGTTCAGGAGACGGTGAACTAGCATGAAAGCAAGCGATATTTTCTCTTACTCGTTCGGCGCAATAAGACTGAGAAAGCTTCGTGCAGGCCTAACAACCCTTGGTGTGGTCATCGGCATTGCTGCCATTGTTGCCTTGCTTTCGCTAAGCCAAGGCTTCCAAAACACCATAACCGAACAATTCGAGAAAGGATTCGCAACAAACACGCTAATTGTCTCGCCTAGAAGCTTTGGCGCTGGAGAATCAACCAAGCTGTACGTGAATGATACACACGTTATTGATGCCTTCCCAAACGTCAACGCTTCTGTAGCGATAATCCAAAGAACATGTTCCATCAGCTTCAACCAAAAAACCTTTATCACTACCGTGATAGGCGTAGACTTCGCCAAATACAAGAGCATTTACGGTAGCACATTCGTAGCTCAAGATGGAACGATAGATCCAGACCCAGTCAATAATGCAATCGTGATCGGTGCAAGAATACATAACCCTTGGCAGAACGAAACAAAACTCGCCAATGTAAACGACCAGATTGAACTGATCTGGACTACACGAAGCAACACCACCTTTGCCTTTGAAAACAAAACCCATACTGGGCAAGTGGAGGCTATCTTGAACGAAATAGGGGGCTTCAGCTTTGGCGGTCCCTCTGATTTAGCCATCTATATTCCAATTTCCCAGGCTCAAGTCTTCTTTGACACCGAGGAATGTAACACAATCATTGTGCAACTGAAACGTAGCGATGAAGCCACAATTGCGGAGACATCAGATCAGATAAGGAATGCTTTCGGCGGGCAAGCTTCCGTGACTTCTTCCACAGCCATTCTTGGCACTGTTTCCTTAATCTTTTCTAGCGTTGAGATTTTTCTTGCTGGAATCGCAGGCATTTCGCTTCTCGTCGCTGGCATAGGCATAATGAACATAATGATCGTCTCGTTGATGGAGCGCACCAGAGAAATAGGTATACTCAAGGCATTGGGCATGAGGGGACGAACGGTGATGCTGATTTTCCTCAGTGAAGCGATAATAATCGGGCTTATGGGAGGAGCAATTGGAGTGGCTTCTGGTTGGGGTTTAGCTAGCGCGGTTGCAAGGTTCGGGTTCGTCGGCGGAGGCTTTCAACAGGGTCCAATAGGAAATCGTGTGGCAACTACATCAGGCGGAATATCGATAACGCCAGTCTTAACACCTACAGTGTTTCTCGGTGCCTTTGCCTTCGGCTTGATAGTTAGCGTTATCTTTGGATTGTACCCAGCTTGGCGGGCTTCAAAGCTTAAACCAGTAGACGCTTTAAGGTACGAATAAGGCAGGAGAGGTGTTAGTATTTGAAGAGGCTCTACCCGAAACAGCCAATCATAGGCGTAGGCGCAGTAATAATAAACAATGGTAAAATCCTGCTTGAAAAAAGAAAAAACGATCCTGGAAAAGGGAAATGGAGCATTCCGGGAGGCATCGTTGAACTAGGAGAGAGTGTGGAGCAGACAATTATCCGCGAAGTCCGGGAGGAAACAGGCCTGGAAGTTGAACAGCCAAAGCACATCGACATTGTAGACAACATAGTCAAAGATGAGAACAGCAACGTAAAATATCATTTTGTCATAATTGACTGTTTTGTCAAGCTCAAAGGCGGAATCTTTAAAGCATCTAGCGATGCAGAAGAGCTTAGATGGGTTGTGTTTGACGAAGTAGAAAAATACGATTTGACGAAAACTTTTAGGGATTTTTTCCAGAGGAATAAACAGAAATTGAGAGACTTCAATTCGTGTCTTTGAAGAAAAGCCTAGTTTCTCCCATGGTTTTGACATCTAAGGCCTTAATCCTAACCATAATAGGAAAATCTTTCACGACTTTTCCGAGTGCGAGACAATAGTGAGGTGGCAAATCTCTGGCGATTGATTTAACGGTTTCTGCATCAACTCGCGCGGCACGCGAAACCACATCCAAATCATGTTCATTTGTGAAATTGAAGAGGAAAATATTGTCTGCTTGCCGGTAAATACTTTCTCTAATCGTGTCAGGCTGATTAGTTATGAAGGTTGTGAAAATTCCAAAATGCCTCATGCGCGTTACAATGTCGTCCCAGTAGGTTTCGCGTAGATACAAATGGGCTTCTTCGGCAAAGAGAAAAGTTGCCATAAGCTTCCAGCTTGTGAGCAATTCGATGAGTTTGCCAAGCACGTATTCTACAACAATTTGGCGGTCAATTGCCGACGTGTTCTTAAGGTTAATTATTGCTGCTCCCCCTTCTTCTTTGGCTCTGAAAAGGCAATTTTCAAGCAATGTAGCTTCGGCAACATTGTCCGTGAAAAAGCCTGAATTGATCAAAGTATGAAAACGAGAAGACAAAGCATCACGAACGTGCTGGTTACCATTCCAATTGCGGATAGCTTCGCCCAGTTCATGCAAAGTCAACCTATCCCTTTCCTGTAAAGCCTTCCAAATTCGCCTAAACTCTCTAGCTGAGGTGCCAGGCAGATGCAAAGCATGGACAAGAATACCAAGCACAACAGACAAATTCAACTGTTTTAATGCTACTTTGAAGTTTTGTGAAGGTGTTAAAACATGAACCTTATCATGATACTCGTTTTTTTTGCCGTCCATGGACATCCCTAAGCTCAAGTATTCCCCGTTCAAGTCAAAGATCACGACTGTTGCCTTATACCCAACTAGATTCAGCATTAGAAGCTTGGAGAGATGAGATTTGCCCGTTCCCTTCTTTCCGCTTATTATGTTTAGCCCGCCATCCAATGCACAAGCGTCAATGGTCAACAAGGAAGAATCTTTAGCTTTGCCCAAGATGATCGGAAGCTTACCGTTAATTTGCGCAAGCTTGAGCAATGCAGGAAGAGGTAGCTTTTTTATCGTAGACTGAGACCTTGATGGAAGCCACGAACTGCTTGGGCTTAAACAATCGTTTTCTGCGGTTGCTCGAATTTTGCAGATGAGCAGGCTGGCATCCTGAATATAAGTAATGTGCGGAGCTATCTCCAAAGGGTCAAAGTCTTCTCCTCGGATCAATTCACCGCCATCAGGCAAGCTTCGGAGCAATTCCTCAAGAACTCCTGAGATGCTTGCAAATTGCGCGTCGATAACCTGTGCTATCAGAGCTTTCCCAGTCTCTGAATCTTCGATGAGCAGATAATCGCCTTTTTCCAAGGTTTCATCGGAAAAACTCAAGATCTGTAGGACGTTGCCTTCTTTTTTGTACAATTTCATGAACAGCTTTCACCTCTGCCAAACGGACCGAATAGGAGCCTATGCATATCCGGCCTGCTAACGAGTTTGAGTCCGAATTTGCGTACGGTGAAATGTTGCATCGCTAGAACTTCGTTGGCAGTAAAAGTGCACAGGATATGTGCTAAGCGAAGAGCTTCAGGATAACTTTGCAAAACCGTTTCGTTTCCTAACAATTTTTCGAGAGCTTCGATTTTCTGTTCTGAAGAGTTTTCTTTGTTGATGTCTAGCCTGAAAGCGTAGTTGCCATAGGCCAGCTTGGCCACGTATATGTCCCCCAGCAAGACTGTCGGAGGCTTGGGTCTTAATCCAACAGCTTCCAGTAAGTAAGGGGGTTTATGCCAGGGCGGTACGTCGGTGATCAAGTAACCATTCGTCCTCAGGTTCGTCATTTTTGAAAAAGCCAAAACCACATTGTTTCTCTTCTTTGCAGTTGTCAGAATTTGTTTCATCTGTTGAACGGGAGTATCGCTGGTTCCGGCTGTGAGTGAACCATCAAAGAGAACCAGTCCATTGGTCAATGTTCTTGTGAGCATCGCTTGGAGCCATCTTTCAAGGAGATTTGCTATGCGAGTGGGCATCTGCCAGAAGCTGATGTTATGATGGTTTTGTTCGCGTGAGTAGCAAAAGTAGGCCCTTTCAAGCGTATTAAGCACTTCTCTCTTGTTTTCTTCAGTTATGTGAAATATGAATGGTCCAAGCCTTGTATATTTGTAAGTCTTGTTCTGTTTCAGGACGTTTGCTCCTCTTACAGCTATCAGCATGCCGGTGCTGGTTTCACCAATTTTTAAGGTTGATGTGTCGCAAGCGGCGATTGTGACTTCTTCACGTTTCGGCTTCAATGGTATTGGATATAGGCTAAGTCTAAACACTTGTGTTTGGTTCTCACTGGTGCTGTTTTGTTGAATTGCTTGTTGATTTAGTTGAAAAGGTTGGTATCTTGCTTGCTTCAGTGAGCTTATGCTTTGTTCTATGAAGCAGTGTGGTAGCGTGGAATCCATGGTAGATTGTGAAAAGTTATATTTTGGTGCTGTTGCAATAGTGTATTGTTCAATCACCATGATTCACCAATAGCCAATAATTTGAGCATTAAATATTTAAGTGTTGTGCATGTACAAGATGCACAATACAATAAACAATAAGGTGAAAGGGTGACAGAAAAACAGATCAAACCACCGATTCGAGTAAAGATGAAGATAGGAGACGTGGAATTCGAGATCGAATGCCAAGAAGACCAACTGCAAACCACGGTAGACAAAATCCTTTCAACCGTAACCGAAAAACTCAAGGAAACACAAATAATAACAGAAAGAACCGCATCCCCTAGAGCTGAAACATGCAAAGGCGTGATTCAAAAGCTTTGGCAAGAACGCTTGTTCTCAACGCCTAAAGGCTTAGGCGAAGTTCACGGAGAAATGGCAAGGCGCGGGTTCCACTACGATCGCACGGCAGTAGCCCATGCGCTAATCGACTTGGTCAAAGATGGAATATTAACGAGAGAGGGGAAACCGCGTCGATATCAATATGCTCAGAAGAGACCTCCGCAATAAGTGTTGTTTATGGATTTTGACGAAGTCGCTGCTAAGGTAATTTGGATCGTCTGGACTGCGACCGGGAACTTGCTGTCGGTCGCCACGGTCGAAGCCTTGGGCATTTAAAATTGCACTTTTTATAGTACTGAAGAAAATGACAGATTGAAAAAAATATTGTAAGTGATTGAACATATCGGATTGCGGAATTAGTTCAATTGGACTATTTAGCTGCCGAATCGCCTGCGTCATTAAGATCAGTCGGAGAAGTGATATCAAACCAAAATATCTATCAATAACAAAACTTTCGCGCAGACTACGAAAATTGAACATCGCAAAAAATTAGTTCTAAAGCTTTTGACGACGTTGATCCGTATCAACGGAGTATCGATTTTTGCGATTTTCTGTTTTTCATCCTCTTATTCGTCGAATTTTCCTTTTTCAATCATTCTATCTTGAAGTGAGATCTCGAAGTCTTTTTAATAAAGAATAATATTCATGAAATGTAATCATACTATTCAGAATGTGGGTTAAAAGCCTTGGGAAAGCCTATTAGAGTTTTGTTCGTCTGTTCTGGCAATGCACATCGCAGTCCATTGGCAGAAGCTCTGCTGAAAAAAATGAGGCCTGACTTGCAGGTGGATTCCGCTGGGATACATACAGTAATCCCAATTGCGGATGAAGTAAAGGACTATTTAGTGAAAGAAAACGCTGAACAACATCTGAAAAAAGAACCTGAAAGACTGCAGAACAAGAGACTTGATGATTATGATCTGATTGTGGCCATGGAGCAAAAACACAAGGACTATGTTTTAAGCCTGTGCATGAAGTGTACAGATAAGATTGTGCTGTGGAACATTAAGGACCCGTACTTCATGGATAAAGGAGATGCATTGGAAATTTACGAACAGATTAGACAGAAAGTCACAGAACTAACCAGAAAGCCGTTAACATAACTTGCTTGACCATGTTATTAACAAAAAATTGCTCCAAGCTGAAATCCTACACATAAAGAAACTGTGGTCACACAGAAGTACAAGAGCAGCTTTTCACAACTCTGCCATCATGTCATATATGGGCTTGACTGAATGTAAGGTGCTAGACATTTGCAGTTGCTGTCGCTGTTGCCGCATGATTCCAAGGACCTTCACAAATCATTGGGTCAAGTGTCACATGGCAAAATCCGGGATTATTGCGCAAATGGATTTCAATAAAGGCACTGACTGTGGCATGTGCGTTGAATGACGTGTCCAAATCCAGAAGAAAGCGAGAATCAAAAAACATGGTTGCGGCGGAAAATTGTCTGGGATGGGGACTCTGAATCATCACATGTTCTACCTGTGCTTCAAAATCAGTTTCAGTTTACGCAGAAAAATTTAGAAGGAATGCTGACCAATACATACAGCATGATGGAGTTGCCGCCTTGAACATGAGCCAATCAGTCATCAAAGCTGTAACTTTTGACCTCTGGGAAACTTTGCTTTTCGAAAAGGATGGAGCAAGCCAACAGAGAACAATTGTTCGCTGCAAAAACCTTGCATGCGCGTTGAGCAAGCTCGGAATAAAGGTTACTGTGGAACAGGTGGAATCTGCTCTGAACAAGATGATTTGCTCGCTTCTGGAAATCTGGGATAAGAACAAAGATGTTACATATCTAGACCAGATCAATCTTATCGTGAAGCATGCATCAAACGGTTCAGTCATGTTGAGTGAGCAATCCGTTGAAGAGCTCAGCTCAGCCTATATCTCTCCAGTTTTCGAAGTCCGACCCTACATAAATCCAGATGCCCAGAAAGTTTTACAAGAACTTGAGAGCAAAAACAGACTTATCGGGCTCATCTGCAATACGGGTTTGACTCCAGGAAGCGGATTGCGGAGATTTCTCTCTGATGAAAACATGGCAGAGTATTTTGACGTGATGACCTTTTCTGATGAATTGGGCATTCGGAAGCCTGACCCGAAGATCTTCCTTTCGACCGCAAAAAAATTGAAGGTGAAACCATACGAGGTTGTTCATGTAGGTGATAACTTAAAAAGTGACGTGTGGGGCGCCAAAAACGCTGGACTCAAGGCGATATATTTCTCAAGCACCGCCGGACGGGATAAGATAGCCGAATCTGATCCAAATTCGCTTGTGTCACTTTCAAGAAACGTCGGCGACCTACAGACAAACCAGACATCTCCAGATAAGACCATAACATCAATCGGCATGGTTACAAAAGCAATTGCGGAAATAGAAAATGTTTAGTTACTTAATTTTGCTCTAATTTTCGGGAGCGTTTCTTTTTGCATTTGGACAATGCCGAAAGTGGTGATTCGATATTTCTCATCAGTTGTTTTAGCGGCTATATCGTTCTTAACTAGCTCGCCAAGGCGTGTACTCACAATCTTTGGGCTTTTCCCAAGCTTAGTTTGCAATTCTTCCTTGGAAGCGGCATCGCTTTTCAGCTTGCCTAGTTGAAAACCCGTGTGGTTGGCTAATAGCCATAAGGTCAAAGCTTCATTATCTGTTAGCTTGTTCTTTGAAATCAACAGGTTTGGGCCTTCAGGTGAAAATGCGATCATGTCATTGCAGTCGTTGACGAGTTTTTGTAAGTCAACTTTCAGAGTGATTTTTTCGGCAATCTTGAAGGAAGGAAGAAATTCGGTGAAAAATTTGTTTATAGAAAGCCAGACTTCTTCTGGTTTGCCTATGAAAGTTTTCTCCACACCTTTGTATTTGAGTTGAGCCACCACTTCATTCGCTTCACTCAAACCATTCTACCTCTAAGCTTAGCCAACACCTCATCTTCAATCCATTTTTCGCCCTGTATCGTCAATTTGAACTCTGGCTTGTTAGGATCTGGCTTGAATACTTGTCCTCTTTTTGTCATTTCGTTCAAGCGTGCTGGAACCATACATTTTATTCCGCTTGACTCGAGGAGTTTCTGCATATGCGCTGCTGTGTTCTTTTTTCCCTCGGAAGCATACAGAATTAAGCCTATAGACTCGTAATGCGTTAGATTTTCGCGGGCTATTATGACTGGGCCTTCAGTAGTGATTTCGATAATGCCTTTCAGTTGAGCGCCTGATGGGATTATGCGGTTTGAAATCAGACTGGACGCTTTTTCAGCGAAATCTTCTGGAAATGCAGAGAGTATGTCAAGAATCTCCTGTGGTTTTTCTCCCTCAATTATTATTTCACCGAAAGACGTCTTAATCCGAGTTTCTATCTTTGTCATTCGGTTGTTCCCTTCTTGCTTAATGCTTCTTCTTCAGCAAGAATATAAACAAAGCCTGCATTAGTGTTCCAGCGTCTAATTCTTCCCTTTTTAACCAGACCATTGAGGGTTCCTGATAGAAGGCGCCCTGAATATTTTATGCCATTTGCTTGTAGCGCCTCTTTTATTTCTTCAATGATTCGGGGTCGCCATTTTCCCCAGTCGGTTTCGAGAATTCTTAGGATGGCTTCATCGCAGTTCTCTGTTGGTGAAATTTTGGGGTATTTTTGTGTTCGGGCTTCTTCTTTTGGCGGTTCCGTTTTGACTGTAAGTGTGGCAACAGTTTTGGGTTTAACGGCCTCAAAAGCTCTGTGCACGTTGGCCATCAGTTTTGGAAGATCTTCGATTGTCTTAAAGACTTCTTCTCTACTTCCATCGAGTTCAATTTCGTACTCACCTATTTTTGCTCTAAAAGCGAGATTTCCAATTTTCTCCTTACGTGCCTTCTTTTTCAAAGGTTATCCCACAATATAGAACTAGTATTCTCCTTTTAGGATTTGCGTCTTTTGATATATTCCGAAAGAGGAATAACATCTTAAATATTAAGATACCCTAATATGTCCTTACGAATCCGTTCTAAACAGCGAGAGTGATTTCCTTGGCAAAGAAAGGGCTCACTATATGGCTCTTCAGTTCCCTAACCTTCATATCCATAGTGCACTTGACAGATGCGATATTCACTCTCGCATTTGGTGACCCGATGTGGCTTTTCCAATTATATCCTTTCATAGGCGAAAAACTTCAGACTGTAACGCCCTCAGTGTATCTTTGGGTAAGCGGAGCCGCATCTCTTATCTTTTGGGGAATAACCTGCGCGATAGCATTCGAAAACCCAGTTGAGACGTTTCTGAACAAAGTCTTATCAGACGCAAAAACCCAAAGCGGTGTAGAAAACCAACTGCTCGAAAACAAAAGCGAGATACTGGATGTAATGTTTGAAACCATGGAGGCAAGCAACCAAACTCTGGCCCAAGTCAAAGACCTGATTTGCAACGTAAGGACAGAAGCAAAGGAAATTCAACCACTGAAGGAAACTATCGAAAAAATGAGAGCAGAACTGGTCACACTTAAAAAAGAATTTGGGAAAATCAGTGAAAAAAGGCTCCAAAAACTCTGCCCGGCATGTGGCAAGCCATTATTGCCCGAGTTCAACATGTGTCCCTACTGCGGAGAAGACACAAAGCTGCTGCAGCCCGCCGTCATCAATCTCAAAGACTACAAATAGCAAACTACGAATCATTTCAATACGTCCTCCAGTTTTTTCTTCAGTATTCTGCTTACACTGGCAGCATCTATTTTGCCTCTCATATTTTTCATGATAATTCCCATTAGAACGCCAAAGCTTCCTTCTCGTCGTTGCTTGACCAACTCTTTATTCTCTGCAATAATTTTCTCGACCCACATCTCCAGCTCGCTCTCAGATACGGATTTTAAGCCTAGCATTTCAACTGCTTCTTTAGCGCTTTTTCCTTCGTGTGCAGAAAGCCAAACTGCCACATCTGGTATGGCTTCTTTTGCCAAGTCTCCAGAGCCCACAAGCTTGAAGATTTCTCGCATCTGCCCGTCCGAAATAGCATCCGTCTTCACACCATCACGTTTAAGTGCCTTCACGCTCTCCGTAAGAAACGCTGCAACCGTCGTCGGCAAAACATTGCTTTCCTCTGCGATTATTTCGAATAGCTCACAATACTCCGAATCCAATACTTGCTTAGCCAACTTCAGGTTTACACTGTATTCCTTCATAAGACGTTCAAGTTTTTGCTCAGGAAGCTCCAGCGAACAAGAACTGATTTTCTTAACCATTTCCTCTGTTATAGGCACTGGTGGAATGTCAGTTTCAGGATACATTCTCGCTGCGCCGGGCCTAGGCCTCATAAACCTTGTCGTTCCATCGGATTTGGCTACTCGTGTTTCTTCAGGTACGCCTCTTAGAGTTTCGCGGGCTCTTTCCACAATTGCTTTCAAGGCATCGTGAGCATTTTCTAGAGTATCCGCAACAAATACGATGGCATCATTCTTCTCAGCTTTTACAACGTTTTTCAAGGTTTCGATTTCCTCCTGTGTTATTCCATAGGCTGGCATCTCGTCTGTGTGGAATATGCCATCTACTCTTCCCCAGAACTTTGCTCTGTCAGCCATTTCTGTTCCTAAACGAATATTTGGCAAGAGCTCTTGTTTTAGAAAGCCTCTGAATTTTGGAAGTTTCAATGCTAACACTTGATGGTCTTTGTCAATGGCTTTTCGGATGACTTTGCATTTTGTCTGTTTGAAGACATCGGTGACATTGAAAAATTCTTCTGTTATCTCTTCTTCTTGTGCGCCTTTCTCTTCTAGCTCTTTTTTTGTTCTTATGAGGTTCAGTTGACGTTGAACTTCATACTTTACAGCTTGCGAGATAAGCTCTAATTCCTGCACTCCTTTAATTTCGTTTAATGCGCCGTCTGAAATTGATATGTTTAGGTCTTGGCGGATTGTTCCTAAGCCTCGCATGACTTTTCCAGTTGCTCTTAAGACGTTGCCTATTGCGAATGCTACTTCTTCTGCCTCTTTAGGCGATTTTATGACAGGGGCAGTTGCAACTTCTATTAATGGTATGCCCAATCGGTCTATGCGAAAACGTATGGTGTTGCCTTCATCTTCTCCCATTTTTCTTGCAGCATCTTCCTCTAGACTGGCGTGTTGAATTGGGATTTTTTTCTCATCGACTTCAATTTCGCCATTCAGAGCTACTACACAGGTTCTCTGGAAGCCCGTGGTGTTGGAGCCGTCTATCACTGTTTTGCGCATAATGTGAATTTCATCAACTGGCTTGGCTTTCATCATCAAAGCCGCTGTCAAGACTGTTTCAACTGCTTCCATGTTTAACTGGTGAGGAGGCTCATCATCCATCTCTACCAAGCATGCGGTTTCAGTGTTTGTTTCGTAGAGGATTTTTACTCCTTTTTGGAACTCGAAGTAGGCTGCGGGGTCTACTTGACCTAATTCGCTTTGGGTGGGTCTGAGTCTGCGCAAAAACGTTATCCTAGGTTCTTCTTTGAAAAGTTCTGGTCTGCAATTACAAAAGAGCTTTGTTGAAGTGGCTAATTGCTGGTGGATTTCCAAGCCAACTTTTAACCCGATTTTTTCATAGTCCATTTCCAATTGTGATCTGCACACTCCTCTTATTCATAACCTATTTTCTCTGGAAGAGTACGTAGTGAGAATTCTCCTGCAATGTTTTTCTTTAGAAGGCTTTTTGCTTCTTTCAAATCTTGGGTTTGCCCAAATATCCACATGAGCTTGACCAAAGCAGTTTCAGGAAGCATATCTTCTAGGGGAACTACGCCTAGAGCCAGCAAATCTCGACCTGCGTCGTAGACATTCATGTTTATTTGTCCCCAAACGCATTGCGAAGTCATGGCAACCAAGACTTTTTGTGCTATGGCATTGTGTATGGCTTCAAAGCAGTAATTTCCTATGTGTCCTAGACCTGTTCCTTCGAGGACTATTGCTTTGTATCCTTTGCCTACATACGCGTCTATCAGCGTAGCATTCATACTTGGGTAGAATTTCACCAACGCTACTTTTTCGTCGAATTCTGGCTTTAGAATCAGCTCATTTGCGGGGTTGCGTTTTTTGTAGTCGGCTGTTTGCATCATTATTTCACGGTTTTGGACTTTGGCGATTGGCGACGTGTTTACCGATTTGAAAGCGTTTCTGCTGCTGGTATGGCATTTTCTAACTTTGGTGCCTTTGTGAATTGCTATGGAAGTATCTGACGGCGTTTCATGCATTGCCACTGCTACTTCGGCGAAAGGAGCCTTTGCCGCAGCTATGACAGCGCCTACAAGATTTGTTGCTGCATCAGAGCTTGGGCGATCTGCTGAGCGTTGCGAGCCTACAAGCACTATTGGGCATGGCAAGCTTTGGAGTGCGAAGCTTAAGGCTGCAGCCGTATATCCCATAGTGTCTGTTCCGTGGGCAATAACGACCCCATCAACACCATTAGAGATTTGTTGAGCAACTGATTTTGCGATTTCTGTCCAGTGTTTAGGGGTTATGTTTTCGCTGAGAAGGCTGAACAGGATTTGGGCTTCCATTCTGGCTGTGTCAGCTAGTTCTGGTACGATACTGTACAGGTCGCTTGCTGTCAGGGCTGGTCTGACGGCTCCTGTTCGGTAATCCACACGGCTGGCTATGGTTCCGCCAGTGCTTATTACGGCTATTTTTGGTAGTTTTGGATTTTGTTTTGGAAGCGAGGGTGAAGTAAAGGTTGGTTTTGTGCCTTTTCCTGTCTTTTCTATTTTTGTGTTTGGGGTTATTCGTATTCCGATGTTGTAGCCGCTTTTCAACTTTATGACTACATGCTTTTCATCGCTGTATTCAGAGCGGGGAATCAAAATACCGTCATAGATTTCTCCGTTTCTTGTTATGCGGATTATGTCTCCTATTTCAGCTTCAGCCTTCCTAATGGCTTCTAACGCTTCGCCTCTATAACCGAAGTCTTCTTTTTTTCGACTCATTTCCTAGTTCTCCAATATTTTTGACATGTAAACTCCATCATGCTGGTAGCCAAACCGCATGTAGTATTCTTTAGTGCCAAGAGCACTTATAACTAAAATCTTTCTTAGACCATAATCCTCTCTTGAAATGCGTTCAGCTTCATTCAACAGAGTACTACCGTAGCCTTTATGCTGCCACGCTTTAGCTGAATGTTTTCTTACAGGTACAAGTGGTCCATAGACATGAAGCTCTCGAATTATTGAGCAAGGCATCGCTTTCATCTCAGGTCTGTGAGTTTTCTCTGAAGGGATTCGCAACCGCAAGTAACCTATCAAAACGTCATTTTTGTTGTCTTCAACTGAAATGAACAGTTCTTCGCCTTCAGATGCCTCGTACCTAGTAGTCAGGATCTTAGCCTTATTATGGTCAATAATGGCTTTGTCACTGGTCATTTTGTGACCCACTTCTCTACAGCGTATGCACCTGCATCTTATGCCATCTTCTTGGAGTTTTTGCTGAACCAATTGGCGCAGGTTACTTTTTTTAACCCCAGCGACTATAAGGTGAGCAGGAATATCGCGTTGAATGCGCATTATTCGCATCCATGGCGGAATGATCTTTTTAATTTCAACAATCAGGCTTGCTGCTTCTTCAGCCCCATAAGGCTCATATGCGCCCTCACAATACCATTCGTAAGCCTTTGTTCCTTTCAAGACCAAACATGGATAAATCTTAAGCATGTCAGGTTTGAAATCCTGATTTGTGAAAATCTCCTTGAAATGGACTAGATCTTTCTTCAGGTTTGAACCAGGCATTCCCGGCATTAGGTGATAAACCAGTTTTAGCCCTGCGTCTTTTATGATACGAGTGGCTTCGGTCACATCCTTGACTGTGTGTGCTCTGCCTACAAGATGATATATGCTATTGTCTGGGTTTTGGACACCCAATTCTACGCGTGTCACACCCATGTCCAGCATTCTAGTTATGTGTGGTTTTTTAGCCCAGTCAGGTCTTGTTTCTACAGTTATGCCAACATTGCGAATTTGGCTTACCTCCGCGTTCTTCTTAGCTTCTTCAAGGTTTGCAGAATCGTGGTCCGTTATCGAGTCTAAGCAGCGTTGTACAAACCAAGCTTGATAGTCTTCTTGTGTGGCTGGGAAAGTGCCGCCCATGATAACGAGTTCTACTTTGTCGACTTCATGTCCTATGGCTTTGAGCTGTTCGATGCGGCTTCTGACCTGCATATGGGGGTCATACTGGTTTTGTATTCCGCGCATTGCAGCTGGCTCGAAGCCAGTATAGCTTTGTGGAACATTGAATCTTGGACCACCGGGGCAGTAGGCGCAAGGCTCGGGCTGTGGACAAGGGTAGGGTTTTGTCATGACGGCTATGATGGTGACGCCTGAAATTGTGCGGATGGCTTTTCTGCGTAGTAGAGGCAGCAGTTTCCGTTTTTCTTCTGATTTCAACACACGTATTAGTTCTGAATTTGGAGGCATTGTTTTGAGGTGGTATTTGGCTGCAGCCTGCGTCTTAGCCTGATTAAGATCCTTGATAGTTGGTGAGCTGATGCTCTTCAGATTTTCGATTATCTCTCTTAAGGCGTTGTTCAGGTTCAAGTTGACGGCAGCCACACAAGATTTACAATGAGCACGCAAATAAACTACGCTGAAAGCCTAGTTTGCTCTCTCATAGACAATTCTGCCATTGACAATGGTCATCTCAATAGTAATGTTTCTAATGTTTTGAGGTGGACCAGTCAGTAAATCATCTGATAGAATGGTCAGATCTGCAAGTTTTCCGACTTCAATTGTTCCTTTTTTGTTTTCGTCAAAGGAAGCATAAGCCGCGTTTACGGTGTATGTTTTCAGGGCTTCTTCAGCAGTCAGTCTTTCTTCTGAAGAGGTTTTTCTTGTGACTGACGCCCATATGCCTAGAATTGGGTTGATAGACTCTACTGGGCAGTCTGAACCGGAAGCAACGATTATGCCTTCACGTATGAGGGTTTTGAATGGATAGGTCCAGCGGACTCGAGTTTTGCCCACTCGAGCTGTAATCCAGAAGTCGGAGACCACAAAATGAGGCTGAACAGATGCTATTATGCCTAAGCTTTTTATCCGTCTGACAAGCTTAAGGTTTAAGACTGAGCAATGTTCAATCCTGTGCCTATGGTTTTGTTTTGGGTGTTCTTTCAAAGCTTTTTCGTAAGCCTTCAGAACAGCTTCCATTGTACGATCGCCTATAGCGTGAATAGCCAATTGTAAGCCGGCTTTGTGAGCTTTCAGAACAAGTTTGTCAAGTTCTTCTTGGGTGTAAAGAATCATGCCATCCGTTTCGGGATGGTCAGAATAGGGTTCTTTTAAGGCTGCGGTATGCCCGCCAAGGGAGCCATCCGCCAAGATCTTGACAAAACCTATCTTAACCATGTCATCTCCGAACCCTGTTAACAACCCGAGGTTGACTAGCTCGTCTAAAGTTTCTACTGGAATGCCGAGATAAACTCTCACAGGCAGTTTATCCATAGAATAGATTTTCTGTATGGCGCGCATTTCATCTGCAGAGCCCAGAATCCAGTGAACACAAGTGAGTCCATTTTCAGCTGCTTTTTCGCATGCTAGCAAGCATGTTTGCTCAATTTCCTGGGCTGTCTGTTTCGGTATGGCTTTCCAAACTAGTTCCAGAGCGTTTTCTCGCAATATTCCGTTAGGCTTTCGCGTTGCTTCTTCCAGATCTATTTTTCCGCCTTCAACAACAGTTTTGTATGTTATGCCAGCCATCTGCAATGCTTTGCTATTAGCGACACCTACGTGTCCACAGACACGGGTTAGGAAAACGGGTTTGTCTGGAACAGCAGCGTCCAAGTCCCAGCGAGTTGGATAACGTTTTTCAGAAAAAAGTTCCTGATCCCAGCGTCCACCTAGGATCCAGCTTTTCTTGTTCGCTTCTTTTGCATGTTTCCGCAGTTTCTGTTGAAGCTCTTTCAAAGATGTTACGCTTCTCAATTCTAATGTCTGCAGGAGATGCCCAAAACCAGTCATATGTACATGGCAGTCGACAAGACCTGGAACAACCGTCTTTCCTTCTGCATTGATTATTCTTGTTTCCTTGCCTGTGCTCTTGCGGATTTCCTTGTTTGAACCTATGGCTGTTATTTTCTTGTTGCAAATTGCTATTGCTTCTGCTGTCGGTTGTTTGGGATTCAAGGTTATTGCATGGGCATTTAGAATTATGATTGTTGCTTCTGGCATATGTTTCAATAGAAATCTGCGGGAATAAAAGTTTAGCTTGCCTAAACCCAGTTCTGTCCAGATTTTCTTTGCAGCATTACTCGCTTTTCAAAATTCCGTCTGTTTCTGGATTTGGGATTCGGGCTCTTCTTTTCAGTAGGCTGTATTTTCGGAGTCTGTCCCCTAACTTTTCCTGCTTTCGAAAGCGAACCATGGGTCGGCATTCTTTCTCACCGTTTTATTTAAGAAGGATATAGTAACTCTTAAACCTTTTCTTAACATACGCCTTGCAAGTGTGCGGGGGTCGCCGAGCATGGTCAAAGGCGTAGAGTCGCCGCATAGGCGATGCGATTGCTTCAGGAGCCTATCCCGCAGGGGTTCGTGGGTTCAAATCCCACCCCCCGCACT
>CAZGNE010000011.1:0-33753 GCA_964527165.1 uncultured Candidatus Bathyarchaeia archaeon | reverse complement strand
GCTTCAACTCGACCCTCTTTGAGAGTAAGCATTGTTTTGAAAAGCTTCTGAGCACAGACCTCAACGTATTCTGCCCCGGATTTTTGAGAAACGGTATTAACTACTTTGGTTAGGATTTCTTTCAAAGGTTTCTCCTCTGCAAGTTTTAGAGAAACTAGTTCAGAGCTGAATTATAAAATTGTTATGGTATGATACGGAATGTGTGGGTGTTGTTTTAGGGGTTTTGGCTGGTTATGGTGTGGTAGTGGCCTTTTGTGTAGAGGATGAGGGTTCTTGTTTGTCGGGTGTTTTGGGGCTGGGTGAAGGCAACCTCTATCTGCTGTCCTGGGAGGAGTTCTGCGTGTGTGCCATCGGTTTTCATGAGCTTGTCTTTTACGTCGCCTTGTGTGGAGTGGAGGGCGTAGGCTAGGTTGGCGTATCGTATTTTGAGGTCTGCTGACCTACTGGTGTCTAAGCCCACGTAGTCTATTTTGTGTTTGGAGGTGAAGTATAGGCGGATTTGGATGTTATCGTTGACGTTTTGCAGATAACTTGAAAGGTCAATTATCCGGGTTGACATGTTTTTGCGGGTTTGCAGTATCGCAGCGTCAATCCACTCGCCTGCAGAGTTTAAGGCTTGAACGTGGATGCATGGGCTTTTTGGGAGTATCTCCATATTTGCGCGTAAAACCAGCTTAACGGCTTGGCTGGTGTCTAGGCTGCCGAAGTCGAGGAGCAACCATTCGCCCGCGCTGCCCTGGTAATGGCTGCTGTCCATAGAGTTTATGGTTTCGAGCCAGTCTTTGCCATGCTTGTCAGCTGCGGATAGTGGCGTGTGGGGATTCGTGTAGGTGAGGATCTCGCCAGTAGGGGTCAGGGCTACGTTCACGTCAACATCGTGATCTACAGCCATAAGTCTGACCCGGTCAAAATAGGAGTGTTCACGCTCGAACTCGCTGAGCAGTAAATAGTATTTTCCGTCTCTGCGAACAAGCGGCTGCTCAAGCCTATAATAATCTTCAACGTCGATGCCGGTGCTTGTTTCAGAAGCGGGCAATAGATTGTTGTCCGTAACGTATCCGATTCCGTTCCAGACGCTAACAAAGGGGCAACCACCAGGAGGACCACTGTCCTCTATCTTCATATCAACTTCGTATAAGCCTCTTCCATCCCGTGCATATACTCTTACGTAGTAATCTCCGGTGTACGTAGCTTTATAATATACATGCTCTATTCCATCACCAGTTTCTTCTGAACTATCGAGTTCGTTTCCATATTGGTCATAGAGATATAAGTCAAAATCCATGTCGCTAGGAGGTGTCATTAGCACATTGACCCACTTTCCTGATGGAACTGCAAGTTGGTAATAGTCGTTTTTATCATATATGTCGTCTACATAAGCTAGATACTTGCCCGGTTCAACTTGTCTTGCATCGTCTCTCGTATTGCCAGCGTCAGAAACAACGGTCACATTTACTGAAGTCGAAATTACTTCTTCAGTGTAACTTTCAAAAGAGTAGTATTTGAGCAAGGCGGTTAGCTTAATTGAATGCGTACCATCATCATCTGTAAACACCCAGACTATTGTATCGCTCAGTTCAGCATCAACAGGCCATCGTAAAGCACCATCTTGAGCCGCGGATACGTTAACATAAGCAAAATTCTCTGTCACCCCAGCATGTTCAACATCAAGTTCATGTACTTTATAGAGTTCTGTCGAAAAGTAAGGAGCAAGTTCAACAGTTAACAAAAGCATTCCCATAGATAAACCTCCGATCAACCCTCCAACTGCACCTGCAGCTTCAGTCATCAAAAGTGTTAAACCTCCTCTGAGAGCCATTGAATAAAGGCTTTCAGAATCGCCTTCTCGGCTTATCCAATGCATATTGTACCCTCTGAGATAAGGCTCCCCAATCATCCATATTTTCGCCGCTCCATCTGATTTCTCCGCAATTATGACCATTTCTTTGATTTCTCCTGCCCTGTCTTCTGTGGACCATTCAATTTCTATTCCGCTAGACGCTGTTGCACACATGTACTTGTAGCCTTCTTGGTCTTCAATGCCTACATGGGCGTACCCGCTAACATTTCTGTAAAGAAACATGAAACGGTTTTGATCTCTATACGTCGGAGTGCGTTGATACTTTATCACGACTTCGAACGTCTCTCGGTATCCATTGTTCTTGTTTAGAACGTTATCCCACAATACAACAAACTGAGTGTCGTCTGCCCAGTATTTGATTGAACCTCCAGCCGGACTCAAATCTGTCCAATAAACAGACATCAAAGCATTAGGCTTCGCAGGGTTGCCAATAGAAGGAGTCGCACTTGTAGAATTACTGTTATCAAAGCTAAGAAAACCATTGCCGCATACCCAAACTTTCGTGTATGTGAAACTTTCATTTTGAGCACCAGGACCACCAAAAAAGCGAACTGGAAAAGGAAGATTAAACCATGCTCCATTATTATCGCCTGTTATACCTGTTGGCTGATTAGCATCAACCCAGTCATAGAGAATTTCATAGGTGAGATATTTGTATGTAATTGCCTTTCTTGTGTTTGCAGTAGCCGCTACCCTCAGAACCACACCATCATTACCATTGAAAAGATCCTCTTGACTATGCTCCTTATATTCACATATATGTACTCCAATTCCCACTGATGCTTCTTCGGTAAAGTTGAGGCTTTGAACCCTTTTGTTAATATCTGTGAGTGTTGGGGGTCTTTCCATTTCAAAAGCTGCTACCAAAGGAACACCAGAGAGAAAAAGCAGAAAAGCTAAAGCCAAGGTTGCTAGTCTTTTCATGGGTTAAAGACCTCCTAGTTTTTTGGTCTTATGCGAAGTATGTATGTACCCCGGTAGCGTTGGTAAGAAACTATTTTAATGAAATAAAAGCACGTTTTGTTTGCAGTAAATTCTAGCTGTTCAGAAACGTTTCCTCTGGAACACGACGAACCAGCTAAAGTTTTGTCTGGGTCATACAGGTACAGGTCAAGGTCTGGGTAATAGTCAAGGTCTGGTCTAGATAATGATAAAGGAACAAGTTCAACAATTATTGATTGACCTTCTTCCAACCAGATTTTATACAAGTCCACAGGGTCGTAATGAGAATCTATGCTTGCCAGAAAGCTGCCGAAGCCTATTTCCCTTATTTCAGGCGAATCAAAGTCATTGCCTGCAGATACGAATACTTCTACGATAAAAGTGGCAGAAACATTTCTGTAGCCAGAACCGGTATAATAAAGGATTTCACTAGTTATTTTAAGCCTATGGTCAACGGAATTTTCATCGTGGAAAACCCAAGGAGTCAGCATAAGCCAATAACAATGCGAACCAGTAACCTTTGCTCTAGCATAAGCTTCTTTATCCACGCTGCCATAAAGTTCCCTATCTGTCACGGTCACATTATATTTTTGCGGCCATTCTTGATCCCCAATATAGAGAATCGCAGTGGAATTTGCGTCCATTGGCTGAACATGATGTGAGATGTAAACCAAAAAGCCTAGGTTAACCGATGCATTAACATACACGCTCAGCTCAACGCCATCTCTACCATTGAAAGGATCGGTTAGACTGTCCTCCTTATATTCGGCGACATGAACACCAAAAATCGCTGAGAACCAATCATCAGTATGCAATTTCTCCAGCCTGCGGCCAATACCCATTAAACAAGCAGGCCTTTCCATTCTCCACAATACTGGGTCCAGGGTGATTTGTTCCGCTTGTGATTCTGGCATTGTACCTGAAAGCTTAAGTGCCGTTAGGAGGCTTATGGGCACTATTATGCCTATGAGGGCTATGGACAGCCATTTCTTGTTGTGCGTCCAGTCTATGAAGGATTTTCACCAACAAACAGTCTTATCCGCATCCTATCTATCGCAAGCGAAAGCCTAAAAAGCTTTTGGTGGAAGTGACAATATGATTGCTTCTGCAACCGCAGCAGCCAACAACAATAAAGTCACGAGAAGGTAAAGGTTGAGGGCTTCCCGAAACGCTTTCCCGACTGCATAGCGCCGCGAAAAGCCCGCACCAGCATAAACCTGGTGTTCAGGCATCAGCCAACCCAAACCCAAAAGACTCCCAGCCAAAGCAGCCAACACGTAAGCCCCACCCTCCAACATAAGCACAGGCAAAGCAACCACAAACCGCATGGCAGACGCAAAAGCCAAAAGCTCACCCCAAACAGCCGCCCTAAATAAGAGAAAAAACACACTAAGCGGAAAGAGAACCAGCCCAGGCAAAGTCACCACTACAAAAGCGCTCAAAACAAGATTAAAAAAGAAGATGCCCAAAACCACAAAAATCCAATTATCTCCAAAAACAAGAAAAGAAGCCCTAAAGCCCACCTCTTCATAAAAAGGCGGAACAGAAAAGAAAGACCTGGCCAAGGCAGAAACCAAAACGACAAGCCAAAACAACAAACTCAAACACGCAAACGCTTTCATCCTACGCAAAAAGACAAACCAACAAGAACCACAAATTGCCTTCACCCTCAACACAATATCCAAACAACAAAAAACTCTTCTAACCCTATTAAAAACTTGCGGTTCTCCACACAAAGACGAAAAACTCTTCAAATTTTCGAACATCCCGTCAAAAACACTTGACGCCTTAGCTCTTCTGTCGCTATTCAACAAAAACGCCTAAAATCATATTTACAACAGTTGCTTAATGATCCCTCCCACTTGTTGCACTCACCATTTATCATTCCAAGAACGCATTTCCTTCCAGAGATCGCCGAAAACCTTCACCAAAACAGATTCAACTTTCTAATGCTCTATTCTTTAGAAAATTGACTTGATTAGCAAAATCTGATTCTTCATATGTTTCTTTCAGTCCAGTCTTCCGAAGTAAGCCATGAGTTGAACATATGTCTTCAAAAATTCGCCGTTCAATAACAAATGCGCCAGAATTCAAGAAATCTTCAAGTCCTTTTGCGAATACGTCGATCTTTTCAGCAACTTCTCCACGTTTTAGCGAGTAGTTCCGTTTCAAATGTCTATAGATCAACTGCGTGGCTTCTTTTCCAAAGACTTGGGTAAGGACACGGTCTATGATTTCTGTGATCTTCTCGTCAATACTGGTGTTTGATTGTATAGTTATGGTTTCCATTACGGCACCCTTACACAGCATCGTTAGTATTACGACTTAATAAGCGTTGTCGTATACTTGTATTACACAAATACACGTCGGCAATGTAGAAACCCTTAGTTAATGAAATCTGTAAGGTTCCGTTGTTGAACTCTTTCAAAAGCAGGGTTTGCAAGATCCTCTTCAGAAAGGGATAGTCTCCCATAAACACCGTCATAACCGGGCATCACCCTGGCTTTTCTATCTCTAACATTGACGATTGTTTCAGCAATTTTCTCGCCGGCGACCTTGCATAACGCCTCTCGGGAAACATCAATGAGAATAGAATATTCATTTCCGAATCTTTCAATAAGCAGATTGTAGATACTCCAAACTCTTTGAAGAGATGGAGAATCAACACCCAGCACCGCAGCAATAATCTCAGAAAGCGGAAGCAAGCGTTTGAACCCAATAGGATTTTCAGGCTCAAATCCAGCTGGGCGATCGGCCAGCTCCTCTACACGCTGCCCAACGCCTTTGGTAAGATTTCTACGACAAACTGGACAAATGTTTCCAAACTTTATTGCGTCCTTCGGTGAAAGCGCAACATTACAGTTCCTGTGACCCGTCCAATGGTACTTGCCGTATGCTGGGTCGGTCTCTATTGTATATTTGAAACGCGTTCTATCCTTAAAACGAATAGCATTCATGACCTCATCATAGTTTATTTTTCCTAGTTCAAACACGTTTGCTTCTCGTCCAATTCGCCAAGGCCAAAAACTGTGACTGTCACTATTTGAAACTAGGGTAAATCGATCAAGTTTGCTCAGCCGCCAATTCATAGCCGGATCTGAAGAAAGCCCAGTTTCCAACGCATAAATGTTCTTAGTCATATCTTGATAACATTCTTCAACGCTGTCAAAACCACTGAAGGCACCGAAAATGCTGAACCAAGGTGTCCAAACATGAGCTGGAAAAATAATGTTTTCCTTTGAAATTTCTATTACCTCCTCAACCAAACTCGGCGCATCTATAGTTAACGTTGGCCTGCCATCCGAGGAAAGGTCACCATGTTTTGACAGACTGTCGTTAACTAATGCTGCAGTTTCGACGTTAGGAGTTAAGATAACATGGTGAATCTTCTTGGTATGATTTTCGAAAGTGAATATTGTACTTACTTCAGCTGTTAACATGAAATAGACTGGTAGCTTCGGATCTTCTGCTACCTTGTACAACCCTGTATCTGTATCTGGAATAAGGGTTTTCTGCAGTTCCTCAAACCATTGTGGATGAGTAAAATCACCCGTACCAACAAGGTTTAGTCCTTTAATCCTTGCAAACCGCGCTATCTCTTTAACGTTCATTCTTTCGCTCGTCGCGCGGCTATAGCGACTGTGAATGTGCAGATCGGCTATCACTCTCAACTTTTTTCGCCTTCAGCTTTTTCTTCAGTCACGTATTTTTCGAGATATTTTTCCCAATCCATCTTGAACATAATGGTAAGGACGATGACCAATAGAACTATCGCAAGAACCATACCAACCAAGGCAGACATCCAGTCGCTGTCAACTCCAAAGAGATCGCGAATAATCTGTATCGAAAAACGCCCACTATAAGCTATTATCAAATTCATACAGAACTTGCCTAACAAAGCGGGAATAAGAGCTTTGATAACACCGTACCGCATCACACCTAACGGAATAAAAAGCAAATCATCAGGTAAGGGTGTTAGTGCAAACAAAAATATCATAGCGGCTCCAAACTTGTTGAAAAGCCTCACAAGGAAATCCATTTTTTTCTTAAATTTCTCACCAATGACCTTTCTGCCGCTGAAACCAAGAAAATATCCTGAAAATTCCCCGAACGCTGAACCTATTCCAGCTGCGGCGGCAATCCAAACAGGTTCAAAAACCCATACGCCATCAACTTGAAGCCCGCCAAGAGTGAAAATAATCACAGTATATGGAATTGGAAAGAATATTGATAATGCGCCAATTAAGCTTATGAGAAAGATCCCAAAATACCCATAGGTTGTGGAAAGATTCTCCATCCAGTAGATAATATCGCCAAACTCCAACTTGAAGGTTCACTCTCTTCTTTATGATACAAACACTTTGCTTAAAGGAATTTCCGCATAAACATCACGTTTAAATCAAAGCAGAACAAAACACAACTTCTACAATCTTCTAAGAGGCCTTAAGAGTTGGTGAAAAGAAAAGAGTCGATCTGGATTGCAAGGGCGCTTTCAAAATGTAGTGGATGCCGAAAATGTGAAATTGCTTGTTCGCTTTTCCATGAAAAACGTATATGGCCAGAAGCTTCAAGAATACGAGTTTTCATGCTCGTACCAGGCTTAGAGTTTCCACACTTCTGCGTCCAATGCGAGGATTATCCCTGTGTGAAAGCTTGTCCAGTCAAAGCCCTATCAGTAAGCGATAAAACTGGGGCAGTTACGGTTAAGACCAACGCATGTACAGCTTGCGGAAAATGCTTAGACGTTTGTCCGGGTAAAATCCCGTATATGCATCCAAATGGAAAATACGTTGTGATTTGCGACTTGTGCAAAGGCGACCCACAATGCGTCAAAGTTTGCCAAGAAGGCGGCTGGAGCGTGCTAAAAAAAGTTTCAAGGAAAAACCACGCCTTCAAGCTTTATGCGCGCACTCCAGAGGAGGTAACGAAAGATTTGGCTAGGAAATTTTATGGAGAGCATGCGGAGGAACTCGTGTGATTTTGGGTTATGCAGGGAAATACTTGGAAGTTAACCTTTCAACAGAAACCATCAAAGAATCAATGTTTGATGATGATGTCTTAGAAGATTATATTGGGGGTAGAGGGTTAGCAGCGAAAATTCTCTGGGACAGATTAGGCAGCAAATGGGAAACCATAGACCCGCTTGGTCCAGACAACACACTTCTATTCTTAACAGGCCCATTGACGGGATTTTTTCCAGGCGGCAGAACCTGTGTATCAGGTAAATCGCCACAAAGCAATGGTGTGATAGGCTCAACTGTTGGTGGCGAATTCGGAGTTGAACTGAGATGTGCTGGCTACGACGGGATAATCTTCACCGGTGAATCAAAAAAACCTGTTTACTTGTTCATCAAAGATTCCGATGTCGAAATTAGGAACGCCGATCACATCTGGGGCAAAGATGCAAAACAAACAGTCAGAATGCTTACCAAAGAATCCAGAGAATTCCTGAAAAAACGCTATGCTGGATACGGCGAGTGGAAAGAGCCTTCAATACTCTATATCGGACCCGCCGGAGAAAACAGGGTACGCACGGCAGTTGTTGCGGCAAAATGGACACATGCCGCGGGTTACGGGGGTTACGGCGCAGTTATGGGTTCCAAAAAGCTTAAGGCCGTGGCGGTCAAAGGCACAGGACCATTGCCAAATGTAGCTGACATGAAAATAGTGAAAAGACTAATCCAGAGAGTATGCAACAACGCTTATGAAAATGAATTATGGAGACGCTGGGGCACAGGCGCGGGCGGATACGAAGTTGGAGCCAAAACAAGTTCTGAACCTGTCCGCAATTGGCAAGACGAATGGCACGATGAAAAAAGCTTCGGCGTTGATCAGTTCGAGAATAGAGTATGGATAAAGCAGTATTGGAGCGATTTCGGCTGTCCTACTTGCTGCCTAAAAGTTGCGATGGTTAGAACTGGAAAATTCAAAGGCGCGATAACAGACAATCCAGATTATGAACTGCAAGCCTATTTGGGACCGAACTTGGGAATCTTCACTCCAGAAGAGAATGTGTATCTCACCGCGCTTATCGACGATTTGGGTTTATGTGGCATACAAACAGGAAACACGCTCGGGTTTGCAGCCGAACTTTTTCAGAGGGGAATATTGACAAAGAAGGATTTGGACGGGATAGAGCTTAAATGGGGTAATACCGAAGCCTTTGCAAGTTTAGCACAAAAAATCGCTTTTAGAGAAGGCATAGGAGATTTACTAGCTGAGGGAACTTATCGTGCGGCATTAAGAATTGAAAAAATGAAGCGGACGAAGGTTTTGCAATATGCAATACAAGCTAAGGGCATAGGTATCGGCGCCCATGGCATCCGCAGCGGAAAGGATTATCCAGAGATTTATTCCTACGCCTGCTCTGTTCAAGGTGGAGACCATACGTCTATCGCTTGCTTGCCACTGAATGACCTCAGAAGCGAGTTAATGATGACTTTCAATGACTCAGCAGTATACTGCTACTTCAACATTTTCGGCCTTCCACGCAACATCAAATTTGACTTCTATAGGGCTGTTACAGGTTTGGAATTGACGCAAGAAGAATGGGTCAATGCGAAAGCATTGAAGATCCTACAATTGCAGAGAACCATGCTGCTTCTAGGTGGCCCTGACCAAAAATGGAACCCTGCAATTCACGATGATAACCCGCCAAGATTTTATCATCCTTTGCCTTCTGGACCTTATCAAGAAAAGACTGTAGATAAAATTAGATTTGTAGAAGAGAAAAAGAGGTACTATAATGCTGTTGGATGGGATGAAAAGGGGATACCAACGGCAAGCATCCTCAAAAAGCTAGGACTTGACGATGTCGATAGAGTTCTAGAAAAGTTGCGGTGATGAAGTCTATCCTATTCGAGTGATAATAAATGTAAAACACGACATTATTGAAGAAAGGCTCGGCATAATCCAGAAAATCACGTTTGTTTTATATGTCTTCTGCAATAAATGTATTGTATTCAGTGTTTTTTTAGAAAAGAAGGTTTAGGAGAGTCCGGTTCAGTCTAAGCAATGCTACAATGCGTTTTTGCGCCTAAAAACGCGTATTCTCCAGCCTTTTGTCGTACATAATCGATTAGTAAGTATTGCTTTGGATTTTTCTCATTTCTTCAGAAGTCTTACATTAAGTGCACTTTTCCAAGAAGCAGCAAAAGTCGAATTGTCAGTAACAAGGAAGTGGAAATATGCGATACTACTTTCTTTTCATCAGAGTGAAATGTCTTCACGTAAGTTTCTTAGCTGTTCTATCGCATAATCATCCTCACTAAGCAACGTCAGAAAATGCCGAAGTGTGGAAAGACTAGATTATATGCAGTTCTTTGCCGATTTTTTCGAAAGTATTTATGGCAAATTCCAAGTCTTCTTGTGTTAAAGCGGCATTCATAATTGTTCTTATGCGGGCTTTGTCTCGTGCGACCATTGGATATACAATTGGCAGAGCAAAGACGCCTTCTTCAAAAAGCCTTGAACTCAGCTTCTTTGCTATAGTGCTTTCGCCGACTATGACTGGAGTTATGGGGGTCTGACTGTTGCCGATGTCAAAGCCCAAATCTTTCATGATTTTTTTGAAATAATGTGTATGCTCCCATAACGTACGTACATGCTGAGGCTCATTTTCTAAAACTTCAATAGCAGCTGTGCAAGCAGCCGCAACTGCCGGCGGATGTGACCCGCTGAGAAGCCATGTTCGTGATTTGTTGTAAGCGAAGTTAATCAGATCTTGAGAACCAGAAACATGACCGCCTACTACGCCAAAAGCCTTCGAAAACGTACCCATCTCCACATGAACCTTGTCACGTGTGAGTCTAAAGTGAGAAACGATTCCTCTTCCTCCCTCGCCGAGTACGCCTTCACCATGCGCATCGTCAACGTAAACCATTACACCGTGTTCCTCACCGAGTTTAGCTATTTCATCCAAAGGCGCTATGTCGCCGTCCATTGAGAACACTCCGTCTGTCAGTATCAGAATCCGCCTATAGGGTGGCGAGTGCTTTTCTGCCTCCTCAAGAACCCGCCGCAAATCTTCCACGTCTGTATGTTTATACACTGCTCGTTCGGCGTGAGAAAGTCTAACGCCGTCTATTATGCTTCCATGATTAAGTTCATCGCTTATTATAAGATCTTCTTTACCAGCTAGCTGTGGAATCAAACCCGCGTTTGCGGCAAAACCTGTTTGATAAACAAGCGAAGCCTCAGCGTGTTTGAATCTTGCTAGTCTTTGTTCAAGCCCAATGTGCAGATCCATATTCCCAGCAATAGGGCGAACCGAACCAGAGCCTGCACCATGAGACTGAACCGCTTTGATTGCTGCTTCTTTCAATTTTAGATGATTACTTAACCCTAGATAATTGTTAGAACAAAACATCAGAACTTTTTTCTTATCAACGATGCACCACGGTGTGCTTGGTCCTTGTAAAACTCGAAGCTTCCAGTCAAGCTCGTTCTTTGCCAATTCTTGATGTTCTTCGTGTAAAAATGCTGTCGGATTTCGCATCGTGACCACAGCTCTTTCTATTTTGAAATCATTCACTTAACTCTTTCCAGGATTAACTGCAAATTGGTTTTCTATAATTTGCCTTGAGAAAAGCGTTTTGACAGATTTTCAATCATATCTTTCGTCATTGCCGCCAAATCATAATTGGGTTTCCAGCCCCAGTCTTTGCGAGCCGAATTATCGTCAGTAGACATTGGCCAAGAATCAGCGATTTTTTGTCTAGCATCAGGTTTGTAATCACATTCAAAGCTTGGAATGTATTTTCTGATTTCAGCAGCCAACTCACCAGCTGAAAAACTCGTTCCAGACACGTTATAACCGTCATGCCGTACAACCTTAGAAGGGGTTGCTTCCATCAAATCTACCGTCGCCTTAACGCAGTCAGGCATATACATCATCGGCAGAACAGTATCTTCCCTCACAAAACACGTGTACTGCTTATGCTTTATCGCTTCGTAAAACATTGCCACTGCATAGTCTGTTGTGCCACCACCTGGAAGAACCTCACTGCTTATTATGCCTGGATAACGAAGGCTGCGAACATCTAAACCAAATCGAAGATAGTAATAATTGCAAAGCAGTTCACCAGCGACCTTTGATACGCCATAAATGGTTTGGGGAAGCAGAACCGTTTCTTGCGGTGTATTAACACGTGGTGCGGATGGGCCGAAAACAGCTATGGAGCTTGGCCAAAAAACTCTCACCAAAGCGTTTTTTCTTGCAACTTCAAGAATGTTGTAGAGGCTATCAATATTCACAGTCCAAGCCCTTTGGGGGTTTTCCTCACCTTTAGCAGATAGAATGGCTGCCAAATGATAAATCGTGTCAATATCATGTTTTTTCACAAGTTTTTCCGTGTTTTCTTCTTTGGACAGGTCGACACGTTCAAATGGACCAGACTTGAGCAATATCTCCCTGGGCTCTCTCTTATGTCCGATGGCAACGACGTTTTCGCCACCATATTTGTTTCGTAGCACAAGAGTCAGTTCAGATCCTATTTGACCAGTAGAACCCGTCACAAGAATTTTTCTCATCGATTTCTTTAACATTCGACACCCTCATCATCTATCTTTCATTATGTGAAAGAAACTGGATTTTTGGAATATATACTTTGAGACAGAAACCTTCTTTCTAACAACATCTAAGAAAAGGATAAGGTTTGTGGCGGCGATGAGTGGTATTGTGTGATTTTCATCAAAATAGTTTATAGCTTGTTCAACAAACTCTCAGTGATGAAAGCATGAAGCTCGGTTTTATCGTTAATCCAATAGCAGGCATGGGAGGAAAAGTAGGCCTAAAAGGGACAAATAATGTTCTAAGAGAAGCGATTGCTAAAGGTGCAGAACCTATTGCGCCAAAAAGGGCCGTCGAATTTCTAAAAAGACTGAAAGAAAACATGGACAACATGGAGATTGAGGTATTAACCTGTCCAGGCATTATGGGTGAGGATGAAGCAAAAACCGCAAATCTTGCGGTTCAAATTATGCCTATGGAAATCGTAGGAGAAACAAGGGCAGAAGATACGAAAAGAGCTGTTGAATTGTTGACCGAGGCAAAGGTGGATTTGATAGTTTTTGTAGGCGGAGACGGCACGGCCAGAGATATTTTCGATGCTATGTCGGATTTGATGGAAACACCGGTTTTAGGGGTTCCTTCTGGTGTAAAGATGTACAGCGGTGTTTTTGCAGTGAGCCCTCCAGACGCTGCAGAAGTTGTTCTGGCTTTCGGGCAAAAACAAGCTGGGATTGAAAATTTTGAAGTAGTGGACGCTGATGAAGAGGCTATTCGAAACGATGCTTTTAACGTTAAACTTTACGGTTTCCTAAAAGGACCGTTTCTGCCGAGATACATTCAAGGAAGCAAGCAGGTAAGCCCAGAAATAGCTGACGAAAAGGACAGTCAACTGGCAATAACAAAATTCATAATTGAAGAACTGCCACCCAGCGCTACACTTATACTTGGACCAGGCACGACGGTTAAAAGCCTTGCAGAATTGCTCGGCGTGAAAAAAACGATTTTAGGCGTTGACATTTATAAAAAAGGCAAAACTGTGCTTGATGTTAATGAGAAAGGTATTTTGGAAGAAGTGAAAGATTGGCAGAACACTTGGATTATTCTATCGCCGATTGGGCGTCAAGGAATACTTCTCGGAAGGGGGAACCAGCAAATTAGCCCAGAAGTCATCAAACGTGTCAGTAGAGAACGAATAATCATAGCAGCGACTAAAAGCAAGCTCCAAGGCATCGAAGGGAAGATTTTGAGGATTGATACGGGCGATGCGGAAGCCAACAATATCCTCAAAGGATATGTAAAAGTTGTCACGGATTATAGGGAATGGCGTATTATGCAAGTTCAGTAAAAGCTTAAGCCCCGAAGATTTTGGTTTTACCGAGAAAGCTCATCAGTATAGGCATCAAGTCTAAACCTCTTAATCGGTTAAGTCCACCTTGAGCACAGGCGCGTTCGCTAAATTCCTTAACATTATCACTGCGGACGTATGGACCAGCTATGGCTATTGGAACAGGATCGCCCTCATGCCTTCCAGTAACTATTGAAGTTGTGTGGTCTGCAGTCACAGCCAAATAGGTACAGTCCTTATCGACATTATTGAGCAGATAACCTAGCATATTATCAACTTTTTCGATTGCCTCAATCTTTTCTTTGGCACTTCCATCATGACCTGCTACATCTGTTGCCTTAACATGCACAAGCACAAAATCATGATTGCTCAAAGCTTTAGCTGCTGCCTTGGCTTTAGCCAAATAGTCTGTTTGAAGGGTTCCAGTGGCACCCTTAACAGGCATTAATTCCATGCCTGCGGCTTTGCACACTCCCATAACTAGTGCAGTGGCTCCTACGCAAGCGGACTTTATGCCATATGTTTCTGCCAAAGGCGATATGTCGGGAAGTACACCGGCACTTCTGAACAAGACAATGTTCGCAGGCAACAGCCCATGTTCAACTCTTTTCTTGTTGATCGGGTGCTCCTTCAGAACCTTGTGAAACTTTCGGGAAAGCATGTTAGCTGCCTGGGCAGTCAAAGCAGCCTCAGAACTGTTGTCTAAAGGTTTCATTTCTTGGATTTTTTCGCCAATCATTCCAGGGTCAGAATCGCTAATCGCCGTTGAGTAACCTAATCCGTGAATAACAAAGACTGCCCGGTGCTGAATCGTATTCTTAAAGACAAAATCAGCTTTCGCAAGCCTTCTCAATTTGGTCTTCTGGAGGCTTTCAGCAAGTTTTGTTGACTCTTCGGTGGCAATTCTTCCTGCGCGACGGTCTAACACGACAAAGTCTTCATTTACGGTTGCGAAGTTGCATCGGAAGGCAACATCGTCTTTTGAAACTTCTACTCCTGAACCTAAGGCTTCTAGGGCGCCTCGCCCAGAATATACTTTCAGAGCCTCATACCCGAGGATGGCAAGTGTGGCTGTGTCGCTTCCAGGTGGTGTTCCAGGCGATATAGGGTCGATTATGCCACATATTCCCTTCTTAGCTATTTTGTTCAGTGATGGTTTGCGGGCGACCTCTAACGGTGTTTTCCAATCTAATTCCTTCACTGGTCTATCCGCCATTCCATCTGCGATTACTAGAATTGCCTTCAAGCCTTATTCACGCCAGTCCCAATTTGGTGAGTAATGACATGTTCAAATTGAACGAGAATAGTTAAAACACTTGCGCATCTCGCGCGTGGGTGAATGTGAAGCCGCCGCAGATTTTTTTCTTTCCGAAAACGATGCATTCGCGAGAATCAACGAAATCAGATATTAAGAAAGTGGTGAAAACGGGTGGATATAACACAATCCCTGGAAATGTTTAATAGTTTCTTTGGGCATTCTGATTGGAAGTGGTTGAGATGGGCGATTGCGTTCCACACTGCTAAATTCTTGAAACACTTAGCTCGGACTAGGATTAGTTTTTCACTATCAGCATATTCAACCACTAAGAGATTTTGGAGAAAATGGAAATGTCTGACACAGGAGTAACTGTGAAGAAAAACGAAGACTTCTCAGAATGGTATACTCAAGTAATCTTGAAATCAGAGTTTGCCGACTACGCGCCGATTAAAGGTTGTATGATCTTCAGAGAAAACTCATATGCCATTTGGGAAAAAATCCAGGAAATCTTCAACAAAAAAATAAAAACAACAGGACACAGAAACGTGTACTTCCCCCTGTTCATACCTGAAGGCTTCTTGAAAAAGGAAGCAGAACACTTTGCAGGCTTTGTCCCTGAAGTAGCATGGGTCACCATGGGTGGAGACACGCCACTAGAGGAAAAACTGGCTATAAGACCGACATCAGAAACCATAATGTATGCCACGTTCGCAAAATGGATCAGAAGTTGGAGAGACTTGCCCATCAAGGTTAACCAGTGGTGCGGCGTCGTAAGATGGGAAACAAGAGCTACAAAACTCTTTCTGAGAACAAGAGAGTTCCTCTGGCAGGAGGGCCACACGGCACATGCAACAGCAGAAGAGGCAGATCTGGAAACAATGGAAATTTTGAAAGAGTACAAAGATTTGATGGAGAAATACTTGGCAATTCCGGTTCTTGCAGGGAAGAAAACTGAGATGGAAAAGTTCAAAGGCGCCCTTTACACACTCACCTTAGAAGCTATGATGCCAGACGGAAAAGCCTTGCAGATGGGAACAACTCACCAGCTAGGACAAAACTTCTCGAGAGTCTTCAAAATAAAATTCCTCGACCAAAACGAGAAGGAACAACATGTTTGGCAAACCTCATGGGGTTTTTCAACACGCATGATAGGTGCCTTAGTGATGGTGCATGGCGACGATAAGGGGCTAGTGTTGCCGCCGAAAGTTGCGCCAATACAGGCAGTGATCGTTCCAATTCCGTACAAGAACGCTGATGCAGAACAAATAGTAGCTAAAGCCAGAGAAATCTACGAGAAACTACAACACAAGGGCATATCGACGATCTTAGACGAGAGACAGGAGTACACACCAGGATGGAAATTCAATAATTGGGAGCTCAAAGGTGTGCCTATAAGAATGGAGATAGGCCCTCGAGATCTGAAACAAAAGCAAGTAGTGCTCGTTAGGCGGGACACGTTTGAGAAAACTGTTGTGAAAGAAGAAGAGGCAGAAAATGCCGTGACGAAACTGCTTGACGAAATCCAGAAAAATCTGTTCAACAAAGCCAAGAAATTCTTAGAAGAAAACATTACCAGTGTGGAAGCCTACAGCGAATTCAAAGATGCCGTGAAGAATAAAGGCGGATTCCTCAGAGCATGTTGGTGTGGAAGTGCTGGTTGCGAAGAAAAAATCAAGGATGAAACCGGAGCAACAATAAGGTTGATGCCATTCGAGAAAGAGAAGGTATTCTCTAGATGTGTGCATTGTGGAGAGGAAGCAAGAGAAGTAGTTTACTTTGCTAGGTCCTATTAAGAAACCTAGTGCCGCTTCCTCTTTCTGTCGAAATCGCATGAAGAAAAATTAACTATAAAGCTTTACCTCTTTTTCGAGCTGTTGTGCAGCATCTTCCAATCCTAGCTTGTTCAATGTTCCTTTTGTGGGTATACCGCGATTATCCCAGCCTCGGTGTCTGTAATATGTTTGCAGCATTGTACTGTATTTTGCTCGGTCAAGCTTTGTCCCCTTCAACGGTCCTTTGGTGGTCGGTTCATCGAACCATCTGGCTGGCGGAACATCCATTTCGCTGTTCCATTCTTTGCCGTACTCGCGAACCCAGAAGGCACGTGTCAAATTGAAAATTCTGTCGGCAATAATGTTCAGCATGTCCCAGTTCATCTCCAAGCCTGTTGCCGCATGCAAGAACTTTGGATACCATTCGAGTTCAAATCCAACCTCAACCCAAGGAAGTCTACAAACCGTCAAAGATTCAAAGACTCCTGCACGAATTCGCTGCAACTCGATAACTTTGTCTGCCTTTTCAATGCCATAGCTTTCGCGTCCAGTTTTGACTTCCCAAGAAATCACCCAGGCGTCTTTATGATGCGCCCCGATGGAACTTGTCGAGTAGGCTAATGCCATGCCAGGCGTCGTATGGCAGTCATAAGCCGTAATCTCCAAGCCTTTCACATGCATTGCCCAGCGGTCTGAGCTTTTCCCGATTTTTTGTGCTATGGAACGAACGCCTTCAGCCAGCAAATGACCTAAATCGCGTCTATAAGCGATATCTTTGATTAAGGCTTTGGCCGATTCAAAATCGCCCCATGGAACCTTTTCTTTAAGCAGTCCTTTTTCAGAAGCTTCCATAGCAAAACCGAGAACGTTTCCCAAAGAAATCGTGTCTAAGCCAAATTCGTCAGCAGCCCTATTGAGTGCTGCAACCTGTTCAAGGTCGCCTAATCCTATGTTTGACCCAAGCATTGTAACGTTCTCATAATCAAGTTCGGACTCTTTCTGGTCGGAGCCCATGACAACATTACCGCAAGTCATGTTGCATTGTGGGCATCCACGATTAGAAACCTTGATCTTTTCCATGGAGAAGCCTCCGATGGCTTCTGCTTTTTCAAATACGCCTTCACGATAATTGTAGGTTGGAAGAACACTGTTTTCTTGGCTCCACTCGATCGTCATCATCGTGCCTTGCCGCTTCCAAAAAGCATAGTCTGGCTTTCTCAAGACTTCTCTGTAAGCCTCAGCGCCTAACTCCTTCATTTCTTTAGGATCAGCTGCAGGTAAAATCCCGGAACCCATCACGACTAACGCTTTCAAGTTCTTAGATCCCATAACAGCGCCCATACCGGGTCTGCCGCCTGCTCGTCCTTCTTGGCACACGATGTTCGCGAAAGATACAAGGTGCTCTCCACCTTGACCTATTAGCAAATTGCCGGCTGCAGGTCCATAAAGCTGCCGTAGCTGTTTTTCGGCAGTAAAGGAGTCTAAGCCCCACAAGTCTTTGCCATCCAGAAAATCTGCCGATTCATCTCGAATCAGCAGAATTGTGGGTTTCTCTGCTTTGCCTTCCACAATGATTGCATCATATCCAGCTTTTCGCATCTGAACGGCTACATGAGCCCCAATGTTTCCGTCTCCGTAACCGCCGGTCAGAGGGCTTTTTGCAGCAACAACAAGTTTTCCGCTGCTTGGCAAAGACCAACCTGTTAGGGGGCCCGCTGCAAGGACAAGTTTGTTATCAGGCGACAGCGGATCGATATCAGGTTCAAGTTCATCCCACAAGATTTTAACTGCAAAACCTCTGCCGCCGAGAAACGCTTTGGTGATTGATGCGTCATATTTCTCCGCCATTGCCTTCTGTTTGTTCAAGCTTACCCTCAGGAATTTACCAGTCCAGCCATACATGCTTCAACAATCTCCGATGGAAAACATGATTATGTGTTTGAAAGTAGATAAAGCTAATGACGCAACTACGTTTAGATTACTAGTTTTTCTGGCTCAATATTGCGATTTTTCAAACCCAAGTTGCTGACTCTAAACTGCACGTCACCATATAATAATGCGGAATCTTTTCCTTCATAAAGAGCAGCTGCAATTCTGCCAATGGCATCAGCTTTCAATATTCCGCTTCCGCTCGCCCCACCGACAACCATCAGATCGTTTTCTTCAAAAACCAAAGGCTGACCGTCAAGAGTGTTGATCTCGTATAGTCCAGCAAAGGCAGAGAAAGGTTGGCAATCTGTGAACTGCGGGAAATACTTCACAAAAATCTGGTACAAACCAAATCGGTAATAGTTTTCTTCTGGTTCGGGATTTTCCTCAACTTTAAAAGCACGTGGAAACTCGTCAGCATACGCCAGCCATAGGGCTTCCTCCTCTGGAGCTGGTCGAATGTACGCTGATGGTTTAGGAAGAATTGTGAACGGTAAACACCCAGCGTTTGAGAAGTCTTTTGTGTACAATAGTTTCTTGAGGGCGTCAGTTTTCGCTTTGATGGAAAAAACTTGCCGTTTTTTTGATTTGATGAAACATTCAATTCCAAGAGGGTCAATAAGCTGTGCAGTCCATGCTCCAGCCGCAACTATTGTTTTCTTTGCTCTTATCAACCCATTACGGGTTTTTGCTCCAGTAACTGCAATTTCTTGCCAGAAGTAGGGCTCGCCCGGAATTCCCAAAGGCTGCCGCGGTTCGACTAGAATCTCATTCACATCTGTATTATATTGGATTTCTCCGCCTAACCTGAGAAACTCTGACTCGTAGAATTTTACCAGAGAATCTACATCAATTAAGCCGGCTTTTGGAATGAAAATGCCCTTATGTACATTTCCTAAACCCATCATCTGCGCTTCTGCATCTTCCAAGAAGCTAGTCTGTATGCCAATTTTTTCAGCCAATTCACTTTCAGCATATTCTACATGTTGCAATCCTTTTGCAGCTAGATCCTTCAGAGTTGGAAGCACTTTGCGGTATCCATTCTCGTCAAAAAGCCATAGATAGCCAGTCCATTGCAACTTCAGGTCAACGCCTAAATTCTCTTGCACGTGTTTATAAAATTCGGCAGACGAATCAGCTAAAGCGAAGTTTGTGCTAGAGTAGAACAAGCAGCGGAAAGCTGCGGCACTTTTGGCTGTGCTTCCTTGACCTGCAGCACCCAATTTATCGATAACTAGTACGTCTAATTCGGGATTCGCAGTTTTTATGTAATAAGCTGTTGATAAACCTATAATTCCTGCACCGATTATAAGAACGTCATATTCTGGCATGTCCTCCACCATGCTTTAAGTGGAGCTATACAAAAATCAAATCGAATTTAAGCTTAGCTGTTTAGCAGAATCCAAAATCATGCTATAAGAGAACGCTTATTTACTTCTAGGAAATATCATTAACACCAACGTCAAAATTGAGGGAGAAAATTGCGGATAATGAAAGAGACTCGTGCGGTTTCGGCATTTGCCTTAATATTGCTGGTTTTATTCTCAGCAATATTAGGAGGATTGATATCTTACATGTGGGTCATGGCAAGCTTTTATCTGGAACCCGAAACTGTGAACGTGGCTATTACGGAAGCTGTTTTTTCAGTTGAACGTTCAGATCGTTTTGACGTTACTGTTATGAATCCTTCTCACTCGCCTTCAAATGCAATTATAACAAAAATTTACTTCACAGTCGAAGGAGACAACAAATTATATAACGTAACGAATACTGAGCCTAGTCTCCCTATGTTACTCGAAAGAGGAACCGTCAAAACCATAAGATGTCTAGAAAGATGGGGTCAGTTTGCAGGGAAAACAGTTGCAGTACATGTATCTGTGTTGGAAGGTTCTGGAGCAACACATTCTGTTAAAACAGAATTTGTGAAACTGGAAGCTCAAACATATTTTAACGCCACAGAAACCGTCAATTACTTTAATGTCACAGTTAAGAACAATAAGGAATCCGCGATAAATCTTACATTAGTCAAACTATACTTTAATTATCTATGGGAAATTCCGCCAGAAAACATCAATTATGAAAATGGTACGATTGCGAGTTTTCCAATGACTCTTAAAAACGGCACCTCAGTAACCTATCGATGCTTCTATGATTGGTCAACTCACGTAAATCCTGCAGTGCGCATAAGCACGTGGGAAGGCTACTACGTCGATGTGGTATCAAATGCTTCGGGAGCTACACATTTCTTGATTACAGACATATCGTTTGATGAGATAGACCAAAGTGGGCTTAACGTAACTGTTTTGAACGTAGCTGAATCGGCTTCTCTCATCCATATTACAGGATTTAGCCTAACATATAATGGCAAGACCGATATCATAAACGGAACTAGCGTGGATCCTGTTCTCCCGCATCCATTAGGCATAGGGGAGAATGCTACTTTCAGTTGTGCTTGGAACTGGGCAAACGAAAGCCGTCGTAACGTGAGTGTTGTAGTGGCTGCTCACACCATGCAAGGTTTCACTCCGTCCTCCAAAACTGTTACTACGCCGCCAGAGGTTAACGTGAAGATAGTTGACGTTGAATTTGATCTAGATGACACTGAGCGTTTCTTGGTGAATTTGGCAAATCCATGGTATTCTCTGAATGAGATTAGTGTTACAAGTATTGATTTCAACCAGAGCCCTACGATCATCAACGCAGCGACAATTGCCGTAGGTGAAGAGGCTGTTTTTACTTGCAGCTTTGATTGGTCAAGATTTGTTGGAGAAGAGGTTGGCGTCACAGTTCACTTTGTGTATAACGGGAACGAATCCTTTGTTGTGTACAATACCACTTTACCACGTCTTAAGATAATGAATGTTGCATTCTCCCACTTCGCGGTTGGAACTCCATATGTGATTTTCACGGTTTACAATAGCAAATTCTCCAGTGTTAACGCTACAATAACGCAGATAATTGTGATGGCTGAGAATGAAGTCATCATTGTTGATGGGACTCTGACAAGCCCGAGAATAAGTCCAGAAGGTTACGCGTTGTCCATAGGGAAAGAAGTGACAATTGTTTGTCCATGGAATTGGACTCAGCGTAGTGGCAAAGATATAACAATCATAGTTCAGACGGATGAAGACTTTAGTGTTTCAAAAACATTAAAAGTTGAGTAGTTACCCATAACGTTTATTTTCGCTTCAGGCAAGAACCAAAGTTCCGGGAGGATTAACCTTAGTGCATCCAAGAGTTACAGAAAGAGTACGTGCCATAGAATATGCTATCCGCGATGTAATTATTTATGCAAAACAAGTTGCGGAAACTGGAAAAAAAATATATTATTTGAATATAGGTGACCCTGTTGCTTTTGACTTTGATACACCATTGCATATTAAGCAAGCTTTGGTCAAAGCGGTGGAGGAGGGGGCAAATGCCTACTCCTCTTCTGAGGGACTGCCAGAACTTAGGCGAGCCATAAGTCATAAAGAAAAAAGGGTTAACGACGTGGATGTTTCCGCTGAAGACATTATTGTTACGCAAGGGATTTCTGAAGGAATCCATATGGTTATGGCAGCACTTATTGACCGTGCAGACGAGGTTCTTCTTCCTGGACCGACCTATCCGCCTTACATTTCTTATGCCAGGTTTTTCGGTGGAAAACCAGTCACTTACGAGACGGTGGAGGAGAATGGGTGGCAACCGAATGTTGATGATCTGAGAAGCAAAATCTCCGAGAGAACGCGGGCGATAGTGATGATTAATCCTAACAATCCTTGTGGAGCGTTATATGACGAGGGAGTTGTGCGGAGCATAATAGATATAGCTGGTGAAAATAATATCCCATTATTGTCAGATGAGATATATGACCAGATAGTATTTGACAAGAAGCTCGCCAGCGCAGCCAAATTGGCCAAAGATGTGCCGGTAATAGGGCTGAATGGATTTTCCAAGGCGTATTTGATGACTGGGTGGCGGCTGGGTTACTTGTATTTTCATAGCCAACACAACGAACTTGAGGAGTTGAGACAATGCGTCGAGAAAGAAGCACGGATAAGGCTTTGTGCAAACACTCCTGTTCAACAGGCTGGAGTAGCAGCGTTGAATGGACCACAAGACCACATAAAAGAGATGGTTGGGAAACTTCGGCAGAGAAGAGACTACGCATGGAAGAGGTTGAACGAGATTGATGGTATGAGCTGTACAAGGCCGGAAGCCGCATTTTACGTTTTTCCGAAAATTCATTCCGTTGGATCTCTGTGGAAAACAGACAAGGAGTTTGCATTAGAGCTTTTGAAAGAAACAGGTGTGCTTTTGGTTCATGGTTCAGGATTTGACCCAGTTTATGGGGCTGAACATGTTAGAGGAGTTATTTTGCCGCCCATCGAAACGCTTGAACAAGCTCTTGACGAGATTGAAAGTTTTATGAAGAGAAATGAGAATAAGTAAAATGCTGAAACTTGATGTTACTTGTAAATAGGTGTTCCTTCTTTCGGATCTTGTACGAGTCTTAGGAATTCTTCGATTAGTTTTCTCGTTATAGGTCCTGGCTTTCCATTGTTTATCTCTCTCTTGTTGATTTCTCTTACAGGCACAATTTCCGCTGCTGTTCCCGTGAAGAACACCTCTTCTGCGGTGAACAAGTCGTAGGGGGTTATGTTTTTCTCGATGGCCTCGTACCCGAGCCTCTTTGCAAGCTTCATTACTTCTCCAGCGGTTATTCCTGGCAATGCGCCTGTGCTGCTTGGTGGAGTGAACAGTTTTCCGTTTTTGGCTATGAAAATGTTTTCTGCTACGCCTTCACATACGAAGCCGTTTTTGTCTAGGCATATGGCTTCATCGACGCATGCGATGTTGGCTTCGATTTTTGCAAGTATGCTGTTCAGATAGTTGAGTGATTTTATCTCGTGTGTCGTAGCGTCAACTGGGTCTCGTTTTACCCAAGAAATCATGGCAGTAACGCCGTTTTCTCTTGCTTCGTCTTTGTGCAGTGTAATCGTGTCGGCTATCACGATTACTGTGGGTCTTTTGCATTTCTTTGGGTTCAGTCCAAGATCGCCTACTCCTCTTGTGACTACTAAGCGGATGTACGCATCTTTCAAGTTGTTTTTTTGCAGAGTTTCAATAATTGCTTTTGTCATTTCTTCTTTTGTTAGCGGAATCTGCAACATTATAGTGTGGGCTGAACGGTAAAGCCTGTCGACATGCTCCTTGAGTTTGAAAACTATGCTGCTGTATGCGCGGATGCCTTCGAAGACGCCGTCTCCGTACAAAAGTCCATGATCATAAACTGAAACTTTTGCTTGAGATTTTGGATAGTATTCTCCATCTATATAAATGTGCAATTCTTTTTCCAATATTGTACCCCCAGCAGATGAGAGTATAAAATCAAGGTTTGATATAGTTTTTGCAAGAACCAGGCATTTGGCACCATTAGTTAGCCGTAGAACTGCGGTCTCCTTGAAAGATTCTTAGGCAGCGGCAGCGGTCTGAAAGGTTTGCCCTGCCCGTCCTTTTCAATTTCCTTCAAAAGCGGTTCAAGCCTCAACGCGCACATTTTTCCTGTTTTTCTTTCCCGGATTGGCAAAATACCTGACTCAATTTCCTTTGGCCCCACAACAATAATATAGGGTATCCATTCCATTTCTGCTTCCCTGACTTTTTTTTGCAATGTAAGCTGGCGATCGTCAATGTCCACACGGATGCAATGGTCTTCCATTTTTTCCGCAATTTTCTCAACGTCGTCTATGAATTTTTCAGATATTGGGATTAGGCGTACTTGGGTTGGAGAAAGCCACAATGGCAGCATTGGTGATTTGCCGTTTTGTTGTTCTTTATAGGCTTTTTCCAGCAGAGCGTAGACGACTCTTTCGATGGCGCCGCTTGGTGAGCAATGTAAGATTAGTGGATGGTGTTTTTCGCCTTTTTCGTCAACGTAGTTTATGTCGTATCTTTTGGCGTTCTCTACGTCAATTTGGTCGGTGGATAGTGCTGCAGCCTTATTCTGGTTGTCCACGAAGTTGAAGTCCCATTTGAGCCTAAAGTAGAAGAATGGCTGAGCCCACATCTCAGCTAAGACTGGCTTGCCAAAGATTTTTGCTAAGGAAGCGATAAAAGCCTTATTTTCTTTGTAGAATTCTTCGGTGAACCGTATTGCCGCTTCATAGTCAGTCTTTGTTAAGCCGATTTGTTCAAGAACCTGTGCCGAGAGTTTGAACCTTGTTACGAATTCTTTTTTGGCTTGTTCTAGATTTGCGCAGAAAGCGTGGCAGTCGGGCATACTGAAGGCTCTTAGGCGTCTCAGTCCCACAACTTCGCCGCTCTTTTCGCGTCTAAAACTGTAACGGGTTAGCTCGTAGACTTTGAGGGGCATGTGCCTGTAGGAAAATTGAGTGTCATGAACCATGAGAAATTGGCCGAAGCAAGCGGCAAAACGCAAGAATAATTCTTTATCTTCTGATTTGAGCAGATATTGTCTTGCTGGGAAACGGTTAAGATAATCTGCTAGGCTAGGATGATTGAAATCGTACATTATGGGTGTTTCAACTTCCATAGCGCCGTATTCACTCATTTTGGCGGTGACAAATTGTTCAAGCAGTGATTTGATCAGTCTCCCTTTGGGGTACCAGCGTATGTTGCCCGGGTCACTTCCCAGTTCATGATCGGCTATTTCCAGCCTTTTCATTAAGGTCACGTGAGGAGGCATCTGTTGGGAGGCTCTTGTTTTGGATGTCTCGTATTTGGCGAATTTCTCAAGGTTTTGGTGCTCTTTGAAGTTAAAATCTTTGATGGGACCCATTTTTCCGTTTGGCTGGATGATGTACCAAAAAGATTCGAGTTTTTCTTCAGCCTTTGCAGCCTCGGAGATTTTCTCTTCTTTTGCCTTTTTTTCTTTCTTTGTTTCAGCTGGCAGATATACGCGGGATTGTTCCGCAAGTGGATGTCCCTTAATGGATATTGTGAAGCGTTTGTTCCAGCCGAATGGTGCACGGTGTGTTTCGATTTTTTTCTCTTTGGCGCTTGTCTCCATGGTTTTTATTAGTTTTAGGGCTTCAACTGGTTTAGCTAAGGTGCTGCTGAGGTGTGCATAGGGGTAGATTAGGATTCGGTTTACTTTGAGTTTTTTTAGAAAGGCTTGGGCTTCATCTATGGCTTTTTGGGCTGCTGCTTCATTATCGCCTTCTTCGATTGCTGTGAACAGTACGACAATTTCTTGTAGGCAAACTGGCTTCTTTTCGGTATCTTCGGCAATGGCTATTTCTTTTTGAACTGGTTCATACTCAATGAAGTTTGAATGCAACTGGAGTATTCGCATATGCTAACCCTTCACGGGGACTCTGTAACGCATTTTTTCAAGCTGCTTGTCTTTTTTTGTCTTCTTTTTATACTCTTTGTAATGGTTCTTGCAAAGATAAGCTCGTTTTTCGCTACTTACGCCCAGTCCTGCGGATTTAACTTTAGTAGCAGAAATTGATCGGACAGCTTCGCTACTACAACCTGAAACACTGCATTTCGCACCTTTGTCGATACGTCCCAAAGCTTAACTCTCCTCAAGCTATACGTTTAACACAATACATTGTGCGTTATTGCTTAATTCCTTTTTCGTAGAGTTCACGTGCCCTTTCATAAACTCGTATTTTATCGCCGAAAAATGTTGGACCGATTCCTTCAAGTACAAACGAAGCGGCTGCAGAACCAATGCACGCGCAGCGTAGAATATTGGCGTCATTTGTGTATTCAGTCAAGAAGCCGCCTATGAAGGCGTCTCCTGCGCCGGTTGGATCGACAAGCTTTTCTGGCTTACATGCTGGAATGTAGTGTAACGAGCCTTCAACAGACAAGACTGAGCCTTTTGCGCCTAACGTGACGATGACTATTCTGACGCCGTGGTCATGAACTGCGTCTATGGCCGAGTTAAGGTCTGTCAAGGCTGTTAATGCTTCGATTTCCTTTTGAGATGATTTGTATATGTTGATTAGGTCTAGTATTTGGGGGTTGGCTAGTTGACCATAGGTTATGCGACCGTTTTCATCAAACTTTCGAACGAGACCTTGCGGATCAAAGGACAGAACGTCTGCACGTTCTCTAAGTTTTTCAATGACGTCTTGCGTGACTTCGCCTGCTATAGGAGCAATATGGATAGCCAATGCCTTCAGTGCGTTAGGAATATCTTCAATGGTTAAGGGCGGTGTTCTGACCTTCAAAAGCATCGTTCGATTTGACAAGTCTGAATCATATTCCAGTTCAAATCGGGTGGTTTGTGCATTTTCAAGCTTTGTTAATCCAGCCAGGTTAACACTTTCTTGTTCAAGCCACCATCGATAGGCTTCTGGAAAATCGTTGCCCACCTTGGAGATCACTGCGGTTCTTGCTTCTAAACGTCTTGCAGAGAGAGTAACATAGGCTGCGGAGCCGCCTAAGAGGACGAATGGTGTTTGTCTAGAGGGCAAAAGGATCGAGTCTATGCTGAAATGTCCTACCGCCACAAGGTCATACATTTGCTGTTTTTCCCCATTCAGAACATTGTGTTGAAGTGGATCTAAAGGCAATGGACTCCAATGAATCTATGATTGTAGCAGCAGAATGGCCTTAGCTAGGTCTCCTTCGCTTTCTTCCAGGGCTTTTCTTGCTTCATCTGGGCTTTTTCCTGTTTGGTCTGCGACAAGCCTGACGTCTTCTTCGGCTATTGTCGGTCTGGCTGCTCTGCGTTCTGGCGCCTTCTCAGTAATCTGTCCGCCTGCGATTTGGAACATTTTTTGTCCTTGCATTTCAATTACTGAAACTTCAGGTTCTGTGATCACTATTTGTTTACCGGTGGTTTTGATGACTACTTCCTTAACCTCTTCGACAACGTTCATGTTCATGCCCATGCGTTGCATCATACGTTTTGCTTCTCTAGGGTTCATTCGTCCTCGCATAAAAACACCCTTTTCAATCCCTTCATTATCTAATTGTTTAAGTCTATCATAATTAACTTTTTTCTCTGCTCCCGCGTCTAACTTTAACCGCCACACCACGTCTAAAAGCTTTCATTTCCTCGCCGGACAATAGCGCGCGACCAACCGCTAATACATTGCCCCTATTATCGACAACTATTATTTCGTTTCCAGCGCGAATCACATCATCAGCCTTGACTACGTGAACTGCGAAAACGTCGCTACCACCTGCTACGAAACGTGCGACGTCATCTCTAACAGTAACAAAGCATTTCGTCGAACGTGGATTCTCAGCAATGCGGTTGGCGCCAACCATGCTTAAGGAAAACAAACCGTCTGTTGGACGCATAGTCACTAGACGCTCGCCATTAAGATAGACATAGCGTATTCTGCCAGTGTTTCTGGAATAGTGGATTTCCACGCCTTCTGGAAAAAGCTCCAGGCCTATACCTTTTCCAAACTGGTAATCGGCTACACTTCTAATCTTTTCTAGATCGCTTTCCAAACGGGTACACCACTAGCTGATGCTATTGCCATTCGACAACTATAAACACAACCACCATATTAAGAACAGATCAGGGTGTGTGCCAACAGTTGCGATGCGAAGTCTGTGGGCGAAAAATTTTCGGAAAACCTTACAAAGTCATAATCGAGGGAGCGAGAATGACCGCTTGTACCAGCTGCTCAAAACATGGAAAGCTTGTGTGGGAAGAAGAGCCAAAACCTGAAACAGTAATGGAACAAAAACGGCTGAAGCAGCCTTTGAAGGTTTTAGCCAAGAAACCCCCCGAAGCTCCAGTTGACACGGCAGTGGAACTTGAGGAGGGTTTCTCGGCGAAAATTAGGCAAGCAAGAGAGAAACTTGGGCTTTCTCATGAAGACTTGGGTAAAAAGATGAATGAGAAAGTTTCGTTTCTCAGAAAAATTGAAACTGGGAAAATGACGCCTGATAACGTGCTTGCGACAAAGCTGGAGCGCGCCCTTAAGATTAAGCTTATTGTTCCTGCTTCAGGAGAACCTGTTAAGATTCCTCCGGCGAGCTTGGCGAAAAGGGCGAGTCGCGAATTGACTTTGGGAGATTTGGTTCAGCTGAGCAAGAAAGGAAAGGGGGAGACTGCTGAACGCGAGCTGTCATAGTACAACGGCGAAAGAATTTTGAACGTTCAAGCTTAGATGAACTTGAAAGGCTAGCGGAATCAGCAGGTTACGTTGTAAATGGCAGGATGGAGCAGGTTCGTGACACTGATGCGCGGTATCAGATAGGTGCGGGCAAAGTGGAAGAGTTGGCTCGGCTTGTAAAAGAAAAGAATGCTGAGAAGGTGATTTTTGACAATCGGCTGAAGGCTGTTCAATCTTATAATTTGGCGAAAGCTACGGGCGTTGAAGTTATAGATCGATTTCAGTTAATTCTTGAGATTTTTACGAGAAGAGCTACGACCGCTGAAGCGAAACTGCAAATTCAGCATGCTCGATTGAGATACGAGTTGGCTCATGCTAAAGAAAAGGTGAGGCTTGCAAAAAAGGAAGAACAGCCTGGCTTTATGGGGCTAGGAGCATACGAAGTTGACGTATACTACAACAGTGTAAAGAGAGAAGTGCATACTATACTGGGAAAGCTCAAGAAAATGCGTGGAAAACGAATATTGCATCGGCACAGGAGGGAAGAGCTGGGCTTTACCAACATTTCTTTGGCAGGATACACGCATGCGGGAAAAAGCTCGCTTTTCAATGCTCTTACAGAAGAAAAAGTTCCTGTGAACACCACTTTGTTCACAACGCTTTCTACAACAACACGACTTGTGGAGTTTTCAGAAAAGAAGTTCTTGTTAACCGACACGGTTGGCTTCATAGATCGCTTGCCGATAACGTTGATAGAAGCTTTTCATTCGACTCTTGAAGAGACAATATACTCAGACTTGATAGTCCTCATAGTTGATGTAAGCGAAGCATTAAACGTCATTGAAAAGAAACTGTCCGTTTGCTTGGAAACCATAGAACGTATAGGTGCGTCAGGAATCCCGATGATAATAGCCCTGAACAAGATTGACTTGATTTCTGAAAAAGAAACTGAACAAAAACTTTTGAGGCTGCAAACAAAAGCGCCGAATCCTGTGCCCATATCAGCGTTGCGCAAAACCAATCTTGATAAGCTTAAAGAGGAGATAGTGGAAATGCTGAAAGACTATGTGCAAGCTGTTTTAACGATACCTTTAACAAACGAAGCCATGCCCTTCATCTCATGGCTGTTCAACAACACAAATATCCACACTATAGAGTACGCAAAGAATTCTGCTCACATAGTTTTTGAATCAAGCCCTGAATTCGCTGAAAAAGTGAGAAATCGCGTAAAGAGATTTAATGGAACATTTGAGGTAAACCGGTAAGGAGAGAACAATGGGAAAGGTTGTGGTGTTAAGGTGGGGTCACAGATCGCAAAGAGATTCGAGGCTTACGACACACGTTGCCTTGACTGCGAGAGCTTTGGGAGCTGAAGGTCTCATACTTTCAGACGTAGAAGATCAGAAAATCAAAGAAACCACAGAAGAAATCGTTAGGAACTGGGGCGGTTCATTCTTCTTAGAGATGGGAAAGCCTTGGAAAAGAGTTGTTAAAGAGTGGAAAGCTAACTATGGGTTAGTTGTGCATCTAACAGCCTATGGTGAGAACATTGAAACAGGCAACGTGCTGAAGAGAATAAAAGATTCTGGGAAGAACATTATGGTCATTGTAGGCAGTCAGAAGGTTCCAAAAGGATTTTTTTCCAGAGAAGTTTCTGATTTTAACGTGGCAATCGGAAGTCAGCCGCACTCGGAATGTGCAAGTCTTGCCGTGTTCTTAGATCGTTTTTCTGAAGGGAAAGCTTTAGCGAAAGACTTTGAAGATGCAAAGTTAAAGATAATTCCTCAAGTAAGGGGAAAGAAGATTGTGGAGAACCAATCCTTCTGACTAGAGCTTGATAAAGATATTTAAGTTGAAGTTTGCTAATATATAATATGGGAAAATGTGCTAGCTGATTGAAGCAAAGGATGGCTATGTTATCCATTATTGATGATGCAACCTTGCTAAAGATTGCCCATGCATTAGGCGAGGAAAACGCCATTAAATTAATCGAGATTTTGAAGAACTCAGAAGAAATAACGGACGATGAAATTGCGAATAAAACGAGTATAAGGCTGAATTTTGTCCGCAAGATTCTCTATAAGCTCTATGATCATTCCTTGATAAGTTTGAGAAGGACGCGCGATCCGAAAACAGGGTGGTTCATATTTCACTGGAAACTGCAGCCAGACCAACTTGAAGGCTTCATATTGAGCCAAAAACGCCAGGTCTTGGAAAAGCTTGACATTCGATTGGCATACGAGAAAAACCATGATTTCTACTATTGTCATACGCCTGGATGTAGACGAATACCTTTTGAAGATGCCATAGAACTTGTTTTTAAATGTCCTACGTGCGGTAAATCATTAATGCATTATGACAATGGAAAAATGCTAAACGTGTTATTGGAAAAGGTTGAACGGTTAAGGAAGGAACTAGGTGGGTGAAAGGCTTCCGTCAAGAGAAAGGGCATTACATTTTCTTAGACAAAGCGGTTGCTCAAGAAGTGTAATAAAGCATTGTGTGACGGTAACGGAGCTTGCAATTGAAATTGCAGAGGCATGCCACGAGAGAGGATTAGATGTTGATGTGGAACTTGTGGAAATAGGAGCCCTTTTACATGATATTGGTCGGTCGAAAACCCATAGTGTCCACCACGCAATTGCTGGAGCCAACATTGCAAAGTCACTTGGAGTTCCGGAGCCAGTCTTGGCAATAATAAAAAGACATGTTGGCGGCGGGATAACAGCAAAAGAAGCCAGAAAACTAGCATGGCCGAAAGATGTTTATGCTCCACAGACGCTTGAAGAGAAAATCGTTTCCTACGCGGACAAGCTCATTGAAGGCTCACGACGGATGCCTATAGAGAAAACTACAGAAAAATCTTCTAGAAAATTGCCTCAGCCCGCTGTTGAAAGGATACGAAGACTTCATGAGGAAATGTTGGCGCTAATCGGCTATTGCGAATGTCATCGATAACGTTGCTTCAGAAAGCTCCTCGGAGTTTTCAGCTGAATCTTTTTGGCGAATTCTTGGAATCCACGCTTGGAGACCTAGATGTTGAGTGGAAGATCTGCGGAACAACCTCGCGGGGATGGGTTCAAATAGCTGTGTCGGGTGAGGATGAAAAAATAGTGATGAATTATCTGGCAAAAGAAGTAGGCATATGTCCCGAACGGCTGGAAGATGTGGAAAAGTTTTCGATACTAAAAGGATGCGTTACTGCTTTGAGCCAAAGTAAAGATGCAGTCCATGTTGACGTAGGTGTTTTTTCGCCACACGTCATTGATGCTACAGTCCCGCTACGCTATTTGCACGCACAGCTCGTTGACGGCAGAAAAGTTGCGTTGAAGAGGGTCATTGAGCTTTTCGGTTTTGGCGAGAACCTGCCGTTAACCGTTAAAGTCCTCAACGTGAATGGAAAGGAAAAGCTTGTTGAAGCCATGTTAGCGGAAAAGCAAGTTCGACTAATCGAATTTTGGACGAAATCGTTGTTGGATAGGCTGATAGTTTTAGGGTGCACCTTAAACGATGTGGAGTCAGCTTTGGCAAAGGCGCAGTGCTACCGTGACATAGCGAAGATTGAATCTCTTGGATTTTTTGAACATGCTGTGGTGTGTAAGCTGGGAACCGACGCGGTAGGGTTAATTCCGAGAATCGGCAAAAGCCTGAAAGCAGCAACCTTTTACACGTTTAAACCGAAGAAAATACTGGAGTTTCTCGCATAAGATCGATCAGAATGGCTGAGAAGAAACGTTTCGAAGTTGAAATACCCATATTGAACTATTGAGGCGCATAGACTCTGAACAGAGTCTAAACCACTTGTTAGGTGATGCCTTGTAATACCAAGTTCAGGGCGCACATGCAGCTGATCGACACCAGATTCGATTTTCTTCACGGCTTCTCCATGGATCGGCAGTAGTTTATGATGATCCGTCAAGCCATAGTGTATTCATAGCATCAATCATATTGTGAATTTTAGTTGAAGATCTGAAGTGTTTACGTGTAATACAAATGAACAATAAGCTTTATTAAGACTCAATATGTGCAAGTAGGCGATGATGGAAATGAAGCTTGAACATCTCGCGCGCACTATTGCTTTACCAACCATCCTTGCAGCAACATGCACACTTGTCCAACCAAAAGAACTTGGTCAGAGTCTTCCAAGTATGTAGTGCGTGCGTGTGGCAAGGAGGTGATAAGGTTATGAGGAAATTATTCGCAATATTGGGTGCTCTGTTAGCGATTACGTTTGCAATTCCGGCATTTGCAGGATATTCTGGAAGATCGAGCATATTTCAGCTGTACCTATACGAAAAAGATCCCATTACTTGGCAAATTGTTGAAGATGGAGCTTGGGGAAAAATGACGTACAATACGGCAACAGGTAAATTCGTGTTCAACGGGCACGGACTTGAACCATACGAGGGCTACACCCTGATAAACTTCGCTAGAGTAGATGGAGAATGGCCAGCAACAATTAACATACTTGGACAAGGAGATGCTGATGAGGAATGCAATGTGCATATAATGGGCAAATACGCATTTGCGAACTTGAAACCAGACACAACTCCAGGAGCAGATGAGAGTGGCGCTAAGATATGGCTAGTACTCACAGAAGATGTTGTTTATGGAAAACTCGCAGACTGGAATCCGTCGGCATATCTGTTCGAATATGAGCTGATTCCATTTCCATAAGCGTAGATGCCCTCATCTACACCTATAGCTCTTTTTTGTAGTTGTGGCAACAGTAAGCGTATGTGTTTTATCCAAAATTGGTCAAGAATGGTTTCTGTTTTTCTTTGACGTGTTTTGCCTAGCGTAGACCTGATTGATATGCGAATCCCTGATAATTTTAATGGATTACGTCTGTTTTCGTCAAATCGTGCCCGCAAACAGATTTAAGCCTCAAAACTGCCTGTAACCCAAAAAAAAATAAGAAGTTTGACCGCCTTTGTAACCAGTTAAGAAATATACAAGCATGCTGAAGCAATTGTTAACACAATTCACAACGTTCAACTCAAGGGATAACAGCGAAACAAGCACTAATCAGGGTTTGTGGTGGGCCGGACCGGACTTGAACCGGCGACCTTTGGCTCGTAAAGCCAATGTCCTA
>CAZGNE010000010.1:12572-41521 GCA_964527165.1 uncultured Candidatus Bathyarchaeia archaeon | reverse complement strand
GGACTTAAGATCCTCTGGCGAAGGCCTCCGTGGGTTCGAATCCCACCCCTCGCACCTTTATAAGCAAAAAAGCGGGGGGTTGTTCGCGTCGTGATGCCTTCTGGGTCGTCAACAATTGATCGATTGTTGTCATGAGACATGCCTCTGTGTAGGTGTCGTATCTTGCCAGTGGCGCCAAAGCAACTGTCTTTATCTAAATAGGCACGTCTTGCGACTGTTTTCTACTATAGATGAAGTTGATGAATCATGGCTTATACTGACCGATTGCCTCCTTAATAGTGCCTACGTTAATATGTAGCTATAGTGTAGAAATATGGATGTGTTAGGTAATTTCATTTGGGGGATAGACTTTGTCAAAAGGTTTTCTGTATCCGATTGTTTTTCTTCCATGTCGGGACTTGGGAGCAGTGCGCTCTTTCTACGGTGGTCTTCTAGGTTTGGAAGTCGCTTTAGACCAAGGAACCTGTCTAATATTTCGGATTGGAATTGCCCATTCTGGAGGATATTGGGGCTTCTGCAGTGGCATGAAATCTGAACTTATTGATCCGGAGGATGTTTGTCTGACTCTTGTTGTCTCTTCTCGCGAGGAGGTTGATGAATGGTACACGAAACTTGTGAAACTAAATGTAACTTGCACTAAACCACCTTGCTACACAGCACAGTTCCACATCTACAACGCTTTCTTTCGAGATCCTATGAACTACACAATAGAAATCCAGGCATTTGATGCTGGGCATGCTCCCCAGTAGAAACCTCCCTCATCTTCTTTCATGGCATGTGGGATGTCCTGCCAGGAATCAGGTTGTTGGGTTGCGCGCAATTCATTGTGAACAATCAGAAAAACACGAATTCTACAGTAAACAATAATTTATGCAAAAACAATCATGCTCTGAGGTGACGCAATGCGAGAATTCATCTTATTCTCTCGTTTAGGAAGAACAGCCTCAGATTTTCACAATCTCCACGATGGCGGACGCTTGGACATAGTTCACGAATGCATAGTTACGGCGTTCTTCCTGTCTCACGCGATTCGTAAAGACGTCGTCTTTCACGCTATCCTGAATGGTCCGCCAAATCCGCCGATACACATGACCATAGACGGCTCCACCCTGCACGATGTAAGAACAGATCAGCAAACATGGACTAGCATTCTCAGAAAATCCTTATCAGGCAAATCACACCCTGGCATAAGCTTAGACAAAACAGGTTTTGAGGCACTTGTGAAAGCCAAAGCAGAAACAAGCCCCATATACGTTCTGGAGGAAAAAGGCACAAACATTACAGAAACTAACGTGACCGGAAAGGCTGTCTTCGTCCTGGGCGATCATATAGGCTTACCCAAAACCGTTGAACGCTTCGCTTTGCGCTACGGCAGGAAAATTAGCATTGGAAAACAACCATATCTAGCAGCATCCTGCATAACTGTCATAAACTACTTGCTAGACAACAAACAAACTCTGACCTAAAACTTGCTGAGAGAACCAATCAAGACCCCGACCAAACCAAGCAGCAGAAACACTGCAAATGCTTTACCAAGTAAACAACGCTCCTTCGTTCCAAAACGCGTGCCTAAACCGCCCAAATAAGACTTCCAAATCACACCAACAAAAAAGAGCGGCAAAGTAAACAGCCATCTACTCCAGTTTATTTGATCCTGATACTCAATCAGAGCTTGCCCTGCAGCATCCAAATCGGACAAGTCAAAAATAACTTCAGGCAGCAAATACGCCGCAACAACAACCCCAACAATACCTACGACAAAATCTGCAATGTACGCATAACCAGTCACGGCTGCAGCCGTCTTGAAGTTCCAACCACTACCACAGTTACAAGCGATCTTCACAAGCCAAGACTTCACCATCCAAAAAACGACTAATGCGACCCCCGCTAGCCACACGTCCCCAATCAAGCCCCAGGTCAAGAAACTCCAAAAAGTAGCCATGAACCTCGTGTCACCCACAAAATGAATTTTCTGCAGAACCAACCAAACAGCGAATATAGCAACAACAACCCGCAGCACAACAATGCCGACACACCGCCATAATTAGGCACCAATGCAACGTCTTGCATAGCTTCAGACGGCGAAACCAATAGCCTCCAAAGCCTTCCAACAACAGAGAACTTACTTTCGTAAGGTTTCTCAACAACCACTTCAGGTTGAACTGCTTCGGGACTTGTTCCAGAAGCTCTGGCTAAGGTCGTACCACAGTTTTTGCAGAGCTCCTCATGCCAAGAAATGGATGTGTCACATGCTGGCATCTGGGAGTGTCTTCCCCGCTCATTCTAATCAAGACTGTATATCATGTTTCGATCTATTTAGGAATTGTGAGCTCAAAAGACTTCTAGGAACAAGAGAAGGTTCAATTCATATTCAAACTTAGCAACCCTTTAATGCCTTTCCAAATCTCAATGAGTTGTGAAACTCTATGACGCCTCGCAAAAACAAACGTGAAACTCCCAATATTGTTGAACTAGACATCGATGAATCGAACTTCATATTGGAACCTGCAAAAGTGGAAATTGGATCAGGCTATGCACTTACCATAGACCATAACGAAAATGACCAGCCAATAGTCAATGTGAAAACTTATGGAACTGTAGACCTGAACAAAATACAAAAAGAGATCCATCACATATTTCCAAACGCCCAAATCTGCAAACTGAATCAAGTCGGCACAATAACCATAACCAAGAAAAACAAAGGAACAGAGCGTAAAAAATAGAGGCTTCACCCGAAATCCAGAACCGCGATATGAGATCTAAATTTAACAAAAAACCCGTAATAAAAGTTTTTCTTTCAAGACTCAGAAAAATAACATAGGACATAAGATTAACTAAGTATTTTTAAGATTAACTAAGTATTTTAGAAGAATGAACGCGAGAGTATCGGAGTTCTGAAAAATCAATAACCATCAAAGCGAAAACCATCTCCAAACCTGGAACTCTAGCACGCATGATCACTTAGTTTTGATTTCCGTTTTCTTCAAGCATGTTGACCCTGTGATAGTTCTTCAGTGAATGGTTTGGACTTATAGATTGTCTGCGTTGTATTCTGCCTAAGAGGGCTAACGGAAGCAACACTTAACTCTTGAGTACGAATTCAAAAAAAGTCTGTCCAGAGAACTATAGCGCAAATCCAGAGCTTGGGATGTATTCTCCGGTTATGGGTATTTCTGTTCCGCATTCCGGACACTTCTTATCTTTGCTCATGAAATACTTCGAAATGCGGTCATATGATCTCCTAATCAGCAGTTCTCCACAATTGGGACAGTATGTATTCTCATACTTATGTCCATCAACATTTCCAACATAAGGATAGAACACGCCTTCCTTCTTTGCCATTTCATAAGCCTTTTCCAAAAGATCAACCTCAATCGGCGGGCTATCAAATTTGTAAGCAGGAAAGCATCGTGTAAAGTGCAAAGGAGTCTCAGCCCCCATTGTCTTCAAATGTTGTTCAACCATCCACTGCAAAGCCTCTTCATCATCGTTGACACCTTTCACGATAAGATTCACAATTTCCACATGCAACCCAAGCTTCTTTGCTTCAGCAGCGTTCCGCCAAATCTTCTCTACATCTGCTCCCCCACAATACTTACTGTAAGTCTCATTATTGCCCTTAACATCAACTTTAAGCCCATCCATCCCAGCTTCGCTAAGTGCCCTGAGAACTTCAAGCGTCATATAACCATTTGAAACAAAACAGCAATACTTCAATCCCTCAGCCTTACCAACCTTAAAAAGCGGGATAGCCCACTCGGACAAAAGCGTAGGCTCTTGAAAACTCGCGCACAAGCCAAAATCACCATTATAAGTGGCGAGCTCGACCATTTTTTTAAAAGGACTGCTGAGGACTTTGGCTGGTTCTGGCTCACGCCTTGAAAGATGAAAGTTTTGACACCAAGCACAGCAGAAGTTGCAAGACCATGTGGAAAACGTGAGAGCAGTGGAACCCGGCCAATAATGGAAAAACGGTTTGATCTCTATGGGACGGCTTTCAATGGCACTAACGTCACCATAAACAAGCGTGTAAAGCTCGCCATCGATGTTGACTCGTGTTCTGCAAAAACCCTTTTGACCTTCGCTGATGTTGCATCTTCTTTCGCAAAGGCCACACTCAACCATGCCATCTGCCAGCTTCTCATAAAACAACGCTTTTCGGACTGTCGGAAAAGCGGTTAAGCCATGCATTAAGCATCGATTACATAATAAGTTCGATCAAAAATTAAATCTTACGGTTCTTGAAATGCTCCCACCCTCTCGGCTCAATAACACTCTCTTGTCCATCAACGTCCAGAAGAAGCTTCTTTGCTGCAGTTGCTTTGCCAATAAGCAAAAGCTGACCGCCAACGCTTTCGACAGCTTTTTCAGCTTTCCGCAAAAGCTCTGATTTTAACGTCAGCAGAAGCTCATACTCTTCTCCACCGTAAAGCACAAGCTCCAGTAAATCCAGCCCGTTCATTTCCGCAAACTTTTCTACTTCGCTAGCCACAGGAAGCTTGTTGATGACAAAACCCACCTTGCTTGCTCTCGAAATTTCATGAAGACTCCATGCCAAACCATCACTTGAATCAATTGCCGCAGTAACCGCACCAGTTCGACGCAAGGCTAAACCCTCCTTCAACTTAGCATGCGGCATAAGCACGGACTCAACAAGAACTTTCCTCGCTCGGGGTCCTGCCTCAAGGTCGTCGAGCAGAATTTTCAAACCCGCTGTGGTCTTGCCAAAACAACCCGTCACAGCGACAAGATCTCCCGACTTCGCTCCACTCCGCAAAAGCACTTCACCTTTTTTTGCCACCCCAAAAACTGAAAGACTGATTATCAAGTCTGAAGCTTCGCTTGTGTCTCCGCCTAATATATATGCCCCATATTCACGAGCCCCAGCATTAAGCCCTTTTCCGATCTCTTCAACATCTTTCCTTCTAACCTTCCTCGGCAGCCCAAGCGACACAAGCACTGCAATAGGCGTAACGCCCTTCGCCGCAAAATCACTAACGTTCATCACAACAGCCTTCCGAGCAGATTGCCAAAAACTCATACTGCGGGGAACATCAGTCTTGCCAACAAGCATATCAGTTTTTAAAACTGCGAGTTCGCCGTTTCCAAGATCACATGCAGAAACATCATCTCCAAAAGGTACTGGCATCTTTGGCATTTGCTCGAGACAGGTTTGTATTATTTCAATGATTTTTCGTTCGCCCAACACTTCACGTTGCTTCATTAGGTCTTCTCCATCATAGTTCCACGCGAACCAGTCAAGAGCGTTTGTAACGCTTTAACGGTCCAATCTTAGATTAACAATGTTTAAATTTCACGGCACTTGTCAATATGGAAGTTTTGAGGTAAAAAACATTGCTCAAGATTGCACCTTTCAAAAAAGGATTCGACGAAGAGGTTTTCGTTAGGATACACAACGCCGCCTTCTCGGATTACGACGACATTAGAAGCATGACGCTCGAAGAAATGAAGAAGCTTGAAAAGTATCCTTATTTTGACGATTCTGGAATGTTTATAGCAGAATGGAATGGCCAGCCCATCGGAATTGTTGATGCATATGTAGACAAAATGCGAGAAGAAAAGAAGGGATTTATCCAATCTTTGGGTGTTTTACCAGAATTTAGAAGAAAGAGAATTGCTACCAAACTTGTGGAGAAAGCCATTCAAAGCCTAAGACAAAGAGACATGAAGCTTATTGAAACTTGGGCGCAAACGGACAAAATTGGGTGCATACGTCTATTCGAGAGTTTCGGTTTCATACAGATACGATCCACAAGTATGATGCAAAGAAGGTTATGCGACCTCCCCTCCGACGTTGAAGAGAACAGGGAGATAACTCTTAAGAAAATGAGATTAACTGACGAAGAAGAATTCATCTTGTTGAACAGGCTTGATAATGAATCCTTTAGAGAACATTTCAATTATAGACCTAGGACAGTCGAAGAAACAAGGTACATGCTGCGGGAAAGCCCTTGGTGGCAGAATCCACAAGTGTACTTTGCAGTATTAGCTGAACAACCAGTTGGCTATATTATCGCAGGAATCGATTCACGTTTGAACAGAGAAAAGGATGCCAAATACGGATGGATTCTGGACATAGGCGTTCTCAAACCTCACAGACGAAAGAAGATAGGCGCAACCTTAATGTTGCATGCCATGCGACTGCTGAAGCAAAAGGGAATGAAAGACGCCCTGCTCTATGTGGATGATACAAATCCCACAGGGGCTTTCAAACTATACAAAAGATTAGGATTTAAAGTGGCAAGAAAAAACATTGTATACCAGTTAAAACTCGCTTGACTTACCAAAATCAGTCTTGGCTTGTTTCTGAAGTGACAAGGTTTTTCTGTTTTCTATGCACACGTGGCATTTTCCCCGTCATTGCCTTTTCGGAATGAAACTTGCAGATTTCTCGAATTCTTAGTTCGTGGGTCTTTTTCAATAGTTTCCACATGGTAGGGATTGAGTTGGTTTGCTAACAAAAATCCTGAAAGATCCAATGTTTGAGACTGTGCAGGTTGTGGTTAGGCATTGGGAAGCATCTTCGAGTTCCACAGCTTCCTTTTAGTGGAGAAGCGTTTAGCAGTGAATATATTGTGAATCGTTTTTTTTGTAATCAGTGAAAATTTGAGGCGTCGAAGGTTCACACAGATTGCACAAGATTGCATTATTATGATCCGCACTTATCTAGTGTTGGTCGAATCTCACTGCAAGCATAAAAAAGTGAGAAAACCCGAATTCCATTTTTCTATATTTGAGAATTTAAATATTTGAGACTTGACAAGTTTAGTGCGGTGCCTCGGTAGCTCAGCATGGTAGAGCGGCTGCCTCGTAAGCAGCAGGCCCCGGGTTCAAAGCCCGGCCGAGGCTTTTTTCGTTTGGCTTGAAAGTGTATTTGTGTTGTTTTTGTAAACAGAAACGCTTATTAAATATTAATATTACAGATATATGTTGCGGAAGAGAGAATAATTCTCAAAAGGGGATGTAATGAATGCCTCATCTACACTTTCATCACGAGGAAAGACTGAAATGCCCTTACAAAGGGTGTGGAAAAACATTCGAGAGGCCATCTGTCTTAACCGACCCCTCAACTCTTCCAAGACAATCTCATTATGCATGCCCCCATTGCATGTCAAAAATAGACATAATAATGGACAACCTGAGAATCATAAACATCAAACCATTGGAATACCCGAAAGTCTTCGAATCACCCGCAAAATGCGCCCATTACACTGGATTTCTGGGCGCAAACTTGAGAGACATGTCAATCCCTGATGAATGCCTGGTTTGTCCCAAAGTGCTCCAATGCAGTGCAAGAAGAACCTAGACGATAAAAGTATTTTACTCATGCTTCTTCTTTGAGAGAATGTTTTAAATTTATCTTCTATGACCATCTAATCTTGAATCGAGAAGACAGCGGGGCTGTCGGCTAGTTTGGTCTAGGCTTGGAGACTTGGGCTCTCTAAGCGCATAAGCGTGTGCTTTGTGCGGGAAGGACCCCGGTTCAAATCCGGGCAGCCCCACCATTTTTCTAGCTTATCTTTCCTATGAGCTGATCTATCTCGAAGAATTTGTGGCTCCTTCTCTCAATGGAAAGAGAGCGAAGCAGTTTTCAAACATGCTTGCAAAACCTGTTAACAGCCAACATTTAATCCACTTTGCACAATTATATAGAAACGTCTATTCCAAAGTGTGTGGTGTTTTCTCTTTTTTTCTGACGATCACTCATAAACATGGAATATTAAGTGTGCCTAGTTGAAATCCTGCCCATTTCGGAGAGTTGCTAAAACAAAATGAAGACTAGTTTTGTACAAAAGGAACGCTCAAAAAACCAAATTGTTCCAGTCCGAGTAACGCGTCTTATCAGCTTGAAAAGACATTAACCAGGCGGGGGAGGTCTTTGTCCCAGAGTTAGGGGTATTTGCATCTTTTGCCAAGTGGAATCTGTTTTTCTGTAAACCGATAATGTTATCGTATTGTCTGGTAACGTGTTTTCCTCGAGATAACTGGATAAGTCATCACCGTTTCTGATGGCTGTCGAGTTAATCTCAACTATTATGTCGCCGCTTCTTACGCCCGCCTGGTCAGATGGTCCTCCAGGCAAAACTTGCACAATTCTCCAGCCATAAGTTATGTTCACACGCAATTCTTGAGCCATGTCATAATTCATGCTCATTCCTGTAACGCCCAAATAAGAATGTCCACTATAGCTGCCCGTAGTAACCAGAGCGTGAATTTCTCTTAATACAGTGTTCGATGGAACAGCAAAGCCTACGCCTTGAGAATCCTTTACTATGGCAGTCGTTACTCCAACCACTTTGCCCATGTAGTTCAGCAATGGACCGCCAGAGTTACCAGGGTTGATCGGTGCGCTTATTTGTATGATGTTAGCTATCGAGAATCCACCCGTAAGTTCTTCTCTAATGGTTCGTCCAAGCGCGCTTACAACACCCGTGGTCATAGAACCAACTAAGCCATACGGATTTCCTATAGCTATTACTGGTTCCCCCACACTCAAAGTTGAAGAACTGACGATCTCAAGAGGCTCAAATTCATGCTCAGGAGCATCAACCACCAAAACTGCTAAATCAGCATAGGCATCTGTCCCATTGATCACAGCAGGATAACCATTTCCATTCGAGAAGGTAACGCTTATGCTGTTTGTTCCACGAACTACATGGTAATTAGTGATTACAACCATCATCGAAGAGTTGCAAGCTGTATTTGAATAGTTGTAAACGAAGCCAGAACCTTGAACATATGTACTGCCTATTTTTCCGTGAACTAGAACAACAGAATCTTTCACGTTTTCATACAATTCCGTTAAAGCTGTTTCATTTTGGTAAATTGTAATGTTGTAAAAGTTAACTGTTTGATTGCCTGACAACACTGAAACTTGGCTTCTGAGGTTTGAAACCTGGGTCTTCAGACTGCTAATTTGTTGAAAGGTAAAATAAGCGGTTCCTACACCTCCAACAACCAATCCACACAAGAATATCAATGCGAGAAGGGCTGAAGACACTCCTCTACGCCGTTCATCAATTCCACCCATTATACTCACCTCTTCGGATTATCGAATGTATTTTCTCAGACATAAGAGTTCCGAAAAAAACTATTACCCCAGTTCCATTATTCTTCAACCAGCTTCGACAAAGCCACCAAAGCGATGACGAACGTTGCCACTATAGCAACAATCAATGGGTAGTAAGGTGAAGAACCATACAAGACACCGCCAACATAAGGAGCTATGATAGAGCAAAACATACTCATCGTCTGAGGAATGGAAATCCAACGAGCCCTAACATGTTCAGGCGCTAATGGTCCCACCACAGCGCTCATCAGAGACCAAGCAAGATAGGAGCCACCGGTAACGAAAAACGCAATTATCAAAACTAGAAAGCTGTTGGACAGTATTAGAAGCAACAATGAACCGCTGCACAGAACCATGGAAGCAAAAAGAGCATAAGACTTCTTCCACTTATCGCCCACTTTACCTAAGAGAATTCCCAGAACTGCTGAACTGAAAAAACTCACGGATCCCAACACCCCTATCTCAAACTTGCCAAATTGATAAACTTCTGCCAAAAACTGTGGAACAAAAGGTCTGAACATCATCAAAACAAACATTACTAAAGCAAAGAAAATAGACAGTTTCAGCAGTTTCCGTGTTTTCAGAAGCTCGAAAAAAGAAGACTGCGTTTTTGAAGTTTGCGTGCTTCCAAGGGCGAATTGACTGCGAACAAAAAGGAGAAAGAAACACGCCAAACCGTAAAGAACCGTGGCTGAGTAGAAAACGAATCGCATGTCACTGATTCCGGCCAGATATCCGCCTAAAGCTGGAGAAAAAATGTAACCGAAAGACCACGCTGCAGAAAGCGTTGTAAACGTCAAAGTTAACCTGCTTTTGTCAGCTGTGCCAAGAATATATGCCGTGGTTGTCGGTCCACCAAGCCAAAACCCCCACAAAAGCATTCCAGGCAAAGCTTGAAACCAGTTGCTAGCGACAGAAAATATTAGCGGCGCAGGCAACCATGCGAGCCAGCCGGCAATCATGATTTTTTTGCGGTCATACTTGTCGGCTAGGATTCCTGCCACCAGTAATGTGGAGGCTGCGGCAAAACTCATTGCAGCGTAGAGTATGCCAACTTGTTCAGCACTGGCTTTAAGAGTTTCAATGAAATAGACTGGCAACAAGTAAGAGTAAAGCCCGTCGCCGAAGGAGCCGACCAAGCTGCATGCAAACAGCAGTTTCAGATCTCTGCTTAGCATTTGGAAGGGAAAGCCTACACTGGAAAGCTTGAATTCTCTTAGCAAAGCCAATTTTCAGCCACCGGCTCTAACCATAGAAGATAAACTCTTGCTCTTATGATTTTGCTGACAAAAATACATTACCAACAATCACTGCCGCAATCTAAGTCTTCCTAACTAACTGTCGGCTATTGTTTCAAACCAGCATTCGGCTTCTGCCTGCCTTCTTAATGCAATGGTCCACAAGCAACCTTTCCTATCGAAGAGCCTGGACGCCCAGTAGGGTGGACAGGTTTCGCCGTTTTCCCATATCATTGCGCTGATTCTTCTTCTCATTCCAACTTTTCCATGCACTTGTAGGCTAGATTTGGCAGCGATCTTTGACCCATGTGAAGCGCGAATAGTTTCATTCGAGGACTTTGCAAACGCCTAATTCAATTCTGCTCTTCGACATTTTCTTCCCAGAATCTTTCTGGGGCATTTGAGTCTCCTTCAGCATCCACTTTGATTATGATGGAAATTCGATTCTGCGATTTGCTCCATCAGCAACCGACATATTAGACACTCACTAATTTTCCTGGCTCTTACAATCCATGGGCTGAAGCTGCTTTCTCCTATCAATTATGTCAAGAGCCTCTGGACCCGTGCCTATCAGTGCAACAGGAATTTCTGTATACTTTTCGATTTTGTTTACGAGTTCTTTCGCTTCTTTTGGAAGTTCATCATAAGTTTTAGCACCTTTACACATGGGATAAAGGCAGTCAAGCTTCGTTAAGGCAATCTGGGTGGCGCCGTTAATCATTACAGCTCTTTTGGCCAGTTTGAAATCAAATGGGGCAGAACGTCTATCTCGACCTGTTCCAGCTGCGGTTTCAAACCACCCCCGTTTCTGTGCTTCCTCTTTTGATAGTTCGCCAGGCAATGGGCCTACACCAACTCGGGTCATGAAAGTCTTGAACACGACGAGGACTTGGTCAACTTTTGTGGGTCCTACACCGGCTTCAGAGCATATTGTTGAGGCGCTTGTGTCTCTTCCTGTCACGTAAGGATACGCTCCGTGGAAAAGTGATAGCATTAAGCCTTGGGTTCCCTCTAGCAGAACATTCTTGCGTTCATCTATAGCACTGTTGGCTTCTTCTGCTACTTCAGCAAGATATGGTTTCAGTTCAGGTATGTCTTGCGCAAGTTTTGCGGTTCTGCGGACACGTTCTTCAATCGCTGGACCTACACCCCTGCCTGTCGTGCCCACCACATTCTTCAAGTGAGCACTAGCCTTGTCCTGCATCGAATGCTTCTCTTCAATTATAGACGCTTGTTTGTCTACGCCTATGCGACTTCTAACGCCTGTGTCTTCAACTTCTCTTAGAAATTGTGCGACTTCTATGTTTGCGCCTGCGCCAATCAGCAACCGGCATTTTTCATGCGTGAAACCGCCTGGAACCATGTGGAGGGCGAAGCGTTTGCCCTCATGCCAAATCGTATGAGCTGCATTGACCGAGCCTACTCTAACGCAGACATCAATCGGTTCTTTCAAAGCTAAGTACGAGACTATTTTCCCTTTGCCTTCATCACCCCAGAAGCCTCCTGCTATGACTGTGCACGGCATCTTTTTCACCGCTCAAAAGGTTCACTGAAGGTTATTTAAGAATGTTTGAAACTTTTATGTGAAAGCCGCCTTTACCACCTAGGCACGACTGCCACGCTCTCTTGTTTCGCGGTCTATAGTTTTCAGAAGTCTCTTCAACTTTGGACTTTTTAGCTCTATCTCCGCTTTTGATACTGAAAGTTTCATAGAGCAGAGGCTATCCACTATCATGCCTTGTTCGTCACTGTAGACGACTGGGTAAATGCGGCAACCTAAAGGTCTGAGCTTGTAGGCTTTGCAGCGGCGCTTTTTGCCGTCGTAGAAAACACAGTGTCCGCGACTGTTCCGCAGTTTGGCAAAACCTTGGAAGTCATATTCTACAAAACCCTTTCTTGTGTAACCCGCTCTTTCTAAAAGCTGAATGTCTGCCTCAGACAAGAGCATTTCAGTTTCGCCGCAGCATATTCCACAATGTGAACATTGCATAAGCGTCTTCTAGACCCGTCTTTCTCTATTATAGGTTTTCCGCCTTTACTGCAATTGTTTGTTTTCCCATCCGCTAGTTGAAATCAGATTTAGGTTGAGCAACTCCGCCCACGCCACGTTTCTGAGCGGTATTCTAAGAGCATTTCCTCGTCCATAGGGAACACATGCAACAAGAGTATTCTTTTCAAACTCGTCTTTCTGAATTCCAGACAGAACTACATTCACTATCACTGAACCGTCCTTCAAGTGAAGGTTCACGTTCTTTCCAAGGAAAGACCTGGCCGTGTTTACGCTGAACTTCTCCATCTTTCACCACTCTACATCCTTCTCAGCTATTCTGTCCCAGCAACGTCTGCAGATGGGCAGTTTTTCTCCTCTAAACTGAATGCAAACTTGAATATCGTTGTTTCTGCAGTTGTCGTGCCACGGGTTTCTGCAACGTTCCATAAACACATACCTCTGGCATCTAAACGCTCTACTTCTCCAGCTTTTAAAACCCTCTACGATACTACATTACTAAATAGTGGAGAGAGACAGGTTAAAGTGAAATCTTTTATACCAATCTCAGCTCTATAGAAACCTGTGGTTTCATGGCATCAGACACAGCTATGATTAACCTTGTACTTCAGATTGTTATTCTGACCATACTATTCGGAAGCCTCTTTCTTAAGCAGAAACGCAAATACTTCATGCATGGAACCACAATGCTAGTTGCGGTGCTACTCAATCTAGCGTCTTTTCTATTGGTCATGCTACCTTCCCTGCTAGATCTGGAGATTATCAGAACCCAGCTCTTTCACACGGTTTCCTTAGCAACCTTTGGACATGCAGGTCTCGGCTTAATAACAATGATTCTTGGCATATGGCTTGTTATTTCTTGGCATCTACAAGTGTCCACTCAGAAATGCGCAAAAGGAAAGAAACTTATGCGATTAACTCTGATGCTGTGGTTGCTGACTGTTCTCCTCGGGTTTCTTCTATACGCGTATCTCTACACAAACATCATGCCCTAATCATAGTAAGAGGAAGATGAGCAAAAAATGAACAGGATGAATGGAATACCCCTAATCATGCTCGTGTCTCTCTCGCTTCTACTGAACATCAGATTCGCTCCGCATGCCTTTGCCATCAAACCCGTGATTAGTGAGGTCGTCTTGTGGAATAGGAATGGCAACGTCACTCTGAACGTCACGGTCTATCATACGCCACAAAGCTCCGTTCACTATTTGGATTTCATTGCAGTAGATATCGATGGAGACATTCGAACTTTTCCTGTTAGCTTCAAACCAGAAACAACGTTTACTGTAGTCTGTGATTTGGGACCTGTAGAAGGCACTCCTATGACAACGGTTCAGGCTCACTGCAACATTGATGGATATGCGGCATCAGCATATGGACCCATCCAAATCTCAGAGTTTTGGCTGTCTATACTGCTGCTAATGTTACTCTTCGCTACAAGCTTCGCCATGTTGGTCTCGCGTAAGATAAAACCGAAAATGCATAGATGATCCGCAGGTCTTTCTTCTTTATATTGGAATTATTTCAGGAAGTATTTTTTCTTTTGTTATTTTAAGCAAGGCTACACTTGGCTTGATTATGAATAGCGGAATAGGATTTGTGGGGCTGCCAGGATTTATAAATAGAATGTCTCCGTCCCACTTCAGGTTCGAGCAGTGTGTATGTCCATAAACCAGCACATTGAAGCTGTTTTGTTGGGCGATTGCACGCATTTTGCTAATGCCGAATAGTGCTCCAGGGTCATGTGTAACGCCGATTTTCCAGCCAAACAGTCTAAACGAGTTTATTTTTTGCAGTTTTCTCTGGACTTCTGAACTATCCATGTTTCCATAAACAGCCAAAACTGGAGCAATCTTCTCAAGTTCATCAATGACGGACAGGTCAACTAAGTCTCCTGCATGAACTATGTACTCGACGTTTTTGAAAATCCTGAAGATTTCTTTAGGCAGGATTCGTGCCCGCACAGGTATATGCGTGTCTGAAATCAAACCCACAATTTTCGCTGAACTGCTTTCTGGCAACTTGCGAAGAACTTGAAATGACTCCGCAGTCAACGCACATCTCCCTAACATACTATAAAACGTTTTACTAAGATAAGGATGCTGAGAAATCCAGAAGAAAACATAAAGCTGCTTGACCCAGACACTCAAAGGATAAAGTCTTAAGTGAACCAAGACCCCAAATACACTGCAAAAGGTGAAAACAGAAGATGTGTGCCACATTGATAAGAGAAGTCGAAGACGAGATCACAGACCTTCTTAGCAAGCTGATCGGCATAAACACGACTAATCCGCCTGGAAACGAGACTGAAGCCGCCAAATTCTTGGCTGAAAACCTTGAAAAAGATGGTTTCGCTTGTGAGCTTTTTGAATCTGCTCCTGGAAGGGGCAGTATCGTTACTCGTTTAAAGGGTACAGGTGAAAAGCCTAGTTTGCTTTTGCTTTCACATTTGGATGTTGTGGCTGCGAACCCGAAAGAATGGAGCATGGACCCGTTTGGCGGCGTTGTGAAAGACGGGTTTGTTTGGGGACGCGGGGCGCTGGACATGAAAGGTATGACTGCCATCGAAGCTTTGGTCATAAAACTTCTCAAAAGGAATAATGTAAAACTGAAAGGCGACGTAATATTGGCAGCGACAGCTGATGAGGAGAGGGGTGGTGAAGCAGGAGCAGGTTGGCTCGTTCAAAATCATCCTGACAAGATTTGTGCAGAATACGTTCTGAATGAAGGCGGAGGTATGGCAATCCCTATCAACGGAAAAAAAATGTTCACGATAAACACGGCGGAGAAAGGGATTCTGTGGTTTAAGGTGAAAGCTAAGGGCACACCAGGACACGGTTCAATGCCTACCTTGGCTGATAACGCGATCTTACGTATGAATAAGATTGTGGAAAAGCTGGGAAGTCATCGTTCAAAGATAGTTCTCGTTCCCACGATGAAGCAGTTTCTTAGTGAAGCTTGCAGAGCGAGCGAAGTTCTGCAACAAGGCGTATCTTTCTTGCTTGCGAATCCTGAAATGAGTGACGAAATATTGGATACGTTGGCCCAAAAGGACAAGGTTATGGCTGAGGAGCTTCGGGCGAGGCTTAGGATGACAATCGCGCCTACAATAATTCATGGTGGAGTAAAAGAGAACATAATTCCCTCAGAGTGCGAAGCTGTTTTTGATTGTCGGGTTTTGCCAGGACAGACACCGACGGAAGCCTTGAATGAAATAAAGGATTTGCTGAAAGATATTGGTTGGGAAAAGCTGGAATTTGAGATAATTCAGGCAAACGAGCCTTCCGAATCACTGATGAGCACGCCACTATATGAAGTGATTGTCAACGTTTTGAAAGAGTTTGAGCCGAACTGCATTACTGCACCGATTTTGCTCACTGGCGGGACAGATTCACGCTTTTTCAGAAAAAAAGGCAGCACATGTTACGGTTTCCAGCCTTTGCTTGCTGATATGCCCTATGGCGAAATGATAAAAACCATTCATGGCATAGATGAACGCATATCCATAGGAAACTTGGTGTTCGGCACAAGTGTCCTGTACGAAGTTGTTACGAGGCTCATGACCTGAAAGCAATTCAGTAAGCGAAACCAGCAAGTGAAGTTATAAATACAGGTTTAAACGGTTTCTTATTTGTACTTCTGAAAGGAGGAATTGAAGAGTGCCTGTAATAGAGGTGGGTAGAATCTGTGTGAAATTGGCGGGGCGAGAAGCTGGGAGAAAATGTTTAATAGTGGACATCGCGGACAAAAACTTCGTGTTGATAACTGGTCCCAAAGCTGTTTCAGGGGTCAAACGGAGAAGAGTAAACGTTAGCCACATAGAGCCTCTTCAAGATAAGATCAAGATTGAACGTGAAGCATCTGACGAAGAAGCCACCGAAGCGCTCAAGGCTGCTGGTAAACTGGAAGACATGGCAACCATGGTTAGACCCGTTCTAGCCACAGTTTAAGCCTATTATACTTCTAAGTCTTTTTCTATTCCACGAAGGAGTGTGCAATATGCCCAGAAGCCTTGCGCCATGGGAAACTCGACGTAAACTGCTAGTGAAAGCTGAGATTAGAACTGATCCGAAGTATGGACACGCGCCAGAGGATAGACCGGCAGAAGAATACATACGCTTCGGCGTCATAAATCTTGACAAGCCAAGCGGTCCGACAAGTCATGAAGTGGCCGCGTGGGTTAAGCGTATTCTCAAGCTTCAAGCAGTTGGTCACGGCGGGACTCTAGAGGCTTGAGATAATAAAGCCAGAGAAATCCCAAAGTGACCGGTATCTTGCCGATCACGCTAGAGGAAACTACAAAGGTCGTTCAAGCCTTGCTTGTGAGCGGGAAAGAGTATATGTGCGTGATGAAGCTTCATGGAGACGTGAAAGAGGAACAGGTAAAACGGGTTCTAAAAGAATTTGAAGATGTAATCTATCAGCGCCCGCCTTTAAGATCATCAGTTAAACGGCAACTGAGAACCAGACGGATTTACTATCTGGATTTCTTGGAGATGGATAGGCGAAACGTCCTTTTCAGAGTAGGCTGTGAAGGCGGCACATATATTCGAAAACTGTGTTTTGACGTAGGCGAAGTGTTGGGCTGCGGTGCTCACATGCAAGAACTACGGAGAACCCGAGCAGGACCTTTTGTTGAAGATGAGGCTGTGACATTGCATGATGTGGCTTACTTGTTTATGCAGTGGCAGGAGCAGAGGGAAGAAAAGATTCTGAAAAAGTTTATACGGCCGTTGGAGACTGCGTTGGCTTTGGTTCCAAAGGTTTACATAAGAGATTCGGCTGTTGACGCTGTCTGTCACGGAGCAAACCTGACTGCACCCGGAGTTTTGTCACTTGAGGACAATATCGTCAAGGATTCGTTGATTGCGATTATGTCGTTGAAAGGTGAAGCAGTAGCTTTAGCCACGGTCGCAGTTGGCTCAGAGGAAATAGTGAACATGGAGCATGGCATAGTTGCCAAGGTTGAGCGTGTGCTTATGCCTAGAGGTAAATATCCGAAATGCTGGAAGAGCAGTGAAAAGGACAATGAATGAGGAAGGTAAAGATTTTGAGCATTATTTTGCTGCAAGACCCAAGTCAAAACCGAAACTCGGCATAGTTAAAACTTATCTTCGTGGTTTGCCCTTCGAGTTCCTGACCGCTTCAGGAGTGTTCTCCAAGAATCGCGTGGATCTGGGCACTCGTTTGCTGGTAGAAAGCATGGTTCTGCCCGAAAAAGGGTGTATATTGGACCTGGGATGTGGCTATGGTATAGTTGGGCTGGCGGCCGCAGTTTTTAATCCAAGTTTGCGTGTGATAATGGTTGACGTCAACATTCGCGCGATCAAACTTGCCCGCCAGAACACCGAAAGTAACAATGTCAAAAATGTGGAAGTAAGGCATGGAAACTTGTACGAACCAGTCAAAGATCTGAGCTTTGATGCTATCCTGTCGAATCCACCTATAAGCGCTGGAATGGAAACTGTCAAAGCTATAATCACACAAGCACCTCAACGCATGACAAGAAAAGCCCTTTTCCAAATGGTCGTCAAATCCAAAATCGGCAGAAAAAGACTTAACGCAATCCTTGAGGACACCTTTGGAAACGTTGATGTGCTTGCAAGAAAGAGCGGATACCGCATTTTGATTTCCAAAAAACAGTAATGATGAAATTTTAGTCCATAGTTAGCTATTCACGATTCTTTTCACAATAGAGATAGCCACCACTGATGTTGGAAGAGCCACGCCCAACCTCATCAAAAAGTTGACGAACCATACCCCAAATAGATTGGGAACAAAACCGATATGGATTGCAGCCATGACCCATGAAATTCGTGAAGAACCTCACCACGGAATAAACAAGCATTACAGTACTGGAGAATACTCCTCGTTGATCTTCATGCTCGTCCAAGACAATAGAGAGAATGACTACCAAAGCATTAGGACCGTTGCTTAATCAGGTTTTTCAATGAAAAACATAAGCCTCAACAAGCGAATATGATCAGGCTGTATCTGATCTGGGTTCTCCTACTTTGCCCATCAGATGGAGCTGTCTTCGGTAATTTCTCTTTTTCTTGGTTTCAAACTTGACGAAGCCCGAATGGATTGTGTTTCTGGGAATGGGCAAGCAGGGAAAAACGGCGAGTTTAGTGCATTTTCTTCTTTGCGAAGACAAGAGCTATTACAGAAAGAACCATGAACAATAGCAGGATCAGGACTGATGGGAACTCTGGGATTATTGGGTAGTTGTCCTGATTGTCTGCACCTATGACGTAGGGCGTGTTCCACAGGCCTGAGTCATCCAACTCTTCAGCGTTAGGATATCTTTCAGTGTAGTCGCTCCAGTAGTTGCCGACGCTTGGGTAATCGTAATTCCAAGCATTAACAGAATGCGGAACATCGTAGTCCCATGCATAATCATACACCTGTCTTGTGTTGTCGATGAATTTGTTGTGGTAAATAATGTTGTTGGAAGAGCGGACAAGCCATATGCCCGCCCAGTTGTTTGCTATCGTGTTTGCGCTTATGCTGTTGTAGTCGGAATAAGAAGAGAAGTAGATACCATACTCGTTGTTTACTATGTTGTTCCGGCTTACGTTGTTGTTGGAAGAAGACCAGAGCAAGAGCGCATACTCGTTGTTTGCTATTGTGTTTTCGTCTACGTTATTGTTAGAAGAAGAATAGAGAGCGACGCCATACTTGTTTGCTGTTATGTTGTTGTCACTTACGCTGTTGTTGAACGAAGAACTGATACTGATACAATGTCCGTTGTTTGCTATGTCATTTCGGCTTATGCTGTTATGGTTGGAAGAGCCCCCGAGGCTGATGCCATATCTGTTTACTGTTATGTTGTTGCCGTTTATACTGTTGCCGGAAGAAGACCAGAGCAAGATGCCATACTCGTTGTTTGCTGTTATGTTGTTTCCGCCTACGCTGTTGTTGGAAGACCCAGATATCCAGATACCATAATCAAAGCTTTGGATTTGTGTGTTCCTGACAGTTACATTAGTTCTTCCAGACAAGTCTACTCCTTTAGACAGAGGAACTCCGGTTCCCTGAAGAGTGCGGCCATCGCCATCGATTATTATGTTGTTTCTCTCAACCACAATCGAATCGTAAATGTCGGCGGCAAAAGTGTAAAAGTCTCCAACATGTTGAATGAGCGTTGTCGGGGGGTCTACGCTTCCGTCAACTCGTATGTATATGTTTCCGCTTCCCGAAGCTGGTTGAATGTTCAACGCTAAAGTCAACGTGCTTGACAATAGTAACGTCAACAAAGTCATCGATAGCGCTTTCTTCATTTTTCTTTCGCCTTTTTCCTCTTTCTAAAAGTTTGTGTTATGAATCTATTGCCCATACGTCATTTATGTGTTGTGGAATCGTCTTCCATAACTTAGGAATGAACTGTTTTGCCGTTGGGGCGTATCATTTGCAAATAACCGCGTAGGAACAAGTATGGAGAACTCCAGTTCACTGTAGGCAGCTTGAAAAGATTCCTGTTCTATGCATGACCTGTTTCAGTTTTGGCAGCGTTAACGACTAAAGCATCACTGCTCAAATCTTAACCAGTCCGCAACGCAACCGCAGCTGTGGCATTCAACCATCGAGAGTACAACCTGCCCAGAACATCCGGGAACGTCTTCGGCAATAGTCCAATTATCAACATAAAAGCGGTTTACACCAGCACCAAGAAAAGCCTAGCAACCAAACTGCAGAACCTGAGGCTTCTTGGTATTACCTTTTACACTTTCAGGCACTGGAAGGCTACAATGCTCTATTACCAAACAAAAGATCTTTACCACGCAAAGGCTTCCTAGTCACAAGACACTTAGCAGCACCGAGATATACATAAATATCGAACGGACAGTGTTTGAGTCGGCATGCGACGAGTTCACTGTGAAGGTGGCTGCAAAATTAGAAGAAATCAAAGCCCTGCTGGAAACAGGGTTTGAACAGGTCTGTCAAAAAGACAGTCTCGCTTTCCTGAGAGAACAAAAGCGGGAAGCCCGAGAAGCAGACGGAGTCTGCTGAATAGTAGCCGGGGTCTCCTAGCTAGGTAGGGAGCAAGCCTGGAGACAATCCTATGCCTAACAGCTTGTGGCCTTTCGGGGCCGCGTGGGTTCGAATCCCACCCCCGGCGCCAACATCATCGTCAAGAATGAATCTCCTTGTTTCATGCGTTCCTTCGGGTCGGTGACGCGGTCGTAGGAGTGTCCCACAGTGTAGAAAGAAGTGGTCTGATTCATGTTGCTCAGATGAGACAATCTTTCCGCGTTTCCAGCATTCAGACTCTGCATCTAACATTTGTGTCATATGACTTTTCGTGTTGAAAATGTTAGTGATATTAGTTGAGAATCTGAACCGATATCTACACTGTCTTCTCAGCACTTTTATCTTAATGTCACCTTTGTTAATATGGGAGCTATCATTATTGTCACTATGGATAAGACGACTATGGCTGTTAATATGTCCTCGGTGAAGATTCCGTATTGTGCGGCCACAGTTGCCGTGGCGAGTGTTGTTGATAGCTGTGCAGTAGTCATAAACCCCATTCCTGCACTGGTTCGTTTTGAAAAGCCTAGGAGGCGAGCACCAAGAAATCCGCTAATTGACTTGCTTGCGATTAGAGAGGTGATGATTAAGGCTGTTAGAAGCGCGTCTCCAGGCGTAAGCAGGGTTCTAATGTTGGTGGTCATCCCTAGGTAAAGCAGGAAAATAGGAATAAGGAATCCATAGCTGATTGTGGCAATGTTCTCTTGAAGTTGTTTTCGTGTTTCCAACATTTTCGAGAGCGATAAGCCGGCCAAAAAGCCGCCTACCATGGCATGTACGCCTATGAACTCCGCGAGTAAGGCTACTACGGCTACGGTTATGAAAATCGTTCTTATCTGGCTTGAGAACTGGTCTTTTTCAGCGCCCCACGAGATAAGCCACTCTTGGAGTTTCGGTATCAAAAATAATGTGATGACTAGAAAAGCGAACAGAGCAATGGGAAAGATTTCCAGCGATACAGGAGATACCGCCACAATCGGTTTCAGCAGAATAGCCAGGAGAATCAAGCTGGTCACATCTTCAAAGAATATTGCAGGAGTCATCAGAGACGCGATTCTGGGATCGGTTTTCAACTCTTTCAATGTTGGAATTATCACTCCAACAGCTGATGAACCAAAACATATGCTCAAGACTAATGTTGGGAAGAGTTCCAGTCTCCATAGAAATCCTAAGGCGAGACCTGTGATCATAGGTATTCCCATGTTTAACAATGCGAAATAGACCACTTCTTTTCCAGTGCTCCTTAACGCAGACATCTTCGTGTCCACTCCAGCTGAAAACATGAGCAGAATAAGCCCGACAGTTGCGAGAAACTCCATGAGGTCGTCAGGAATAGCCCAACCCAAACCATATGGCCCCAAAACTATGCCTGCTAAGATTACAGCAGTAACCCATGGTATATGGATTTTTCTAAGTATTCCAGGAAAGAAAAATGCTGCGGCAATCCATATCAGGAAGAGTAGATAGTACTCCATTGCTCAATCACTCTACTTCAAGCTACAGAAGACGCACCGAAATGAACCGTTTCTGATTTTTTCTCAACTCATATTCTCCAGTAGATCTGTTGATGTACTGTCTAAGGTTAACAGCAAAAGCTCTTTTAAAGGTCACGTCATCGCTTCGATTTGCATTTGAGACGTAAGTGTATATCGAGGTGGCTGGAATTTTGACATCAACAAGGAGAACACGAATCGTGCCTTCGGCTTTCCTTAATCCACCAGCACTCATTCCAAGAAAACTCGGAACATGTCAACGAGAGAACGAGAAGAAAATACAGAAGAACCACGTTATATGTAATTCATTACTTGATTGGCAATCCTAGTTTTCGATCTGCAAATGAGCCAAAGATAAGCCGAGATGTGAACCTAATCCTCAACACCAACAACACGGTTCTGGATGAATCTCCGTCGTTTGAGCACCCCTCTATTTTTCCGCACATAAGGACCTGAAAATCAACCAAAAACGTGTTCAGAAGAAAAGCATAGTGTCGTGCCTCGCAGCCATGATATGAAGGTCTTAGGCTCACGGTAGGTTTATAAACTGGCTAACTCAATTTGAGAAAAGGTTCAAAAAATCATTGAAAGGAAATGGGATCCATGGAATGGTTCTACATTACACCAATTGCAGGTTTAGCTTCTATCGCCCTTGCAGCTTACTTGTACCGTTATCTTAACAATCAAGAAAGCGGCACAGAAAAGATGCAGGACATAGCTCAGTCAATAAAAGAAGGCGCTAAAGCCTACTTGTACAGACAAAACATAACATTAGCTGCTTTCGCATTAGTATTAGCACTGATACTCGGGGTACTTTTCACCTATATACCTCTTCCTGATACGGATCCTGTAGTTTCTGGAGTTAGCATGGCATTAGCTTATCTATTCGGCTCTTTGTGCACAGCTGTGGCCGCCTACGCGGGAATGATGGCGGCAGTCCAAGCTAACGTTAAGACAGCAAACGCTGCAAAAACAGGCTTGAAGAAATCGTTTTCGATTGCCTTCTACGGGGGAGCAATAATGGGTCTCTCCATAGTAGGTTTGTCTCTGCTTGGAATAAGCTTGCTGTTTTTCACGTATTTCAACATCTTGGGCTGGACTGAAACCACTGCTTCAAATGTTGTCTTGGGCTTCAGCTTCGGAGCTAGTGCATTGGCACTTTTCGCAAAGGCAGGCGGAGGTATATACACAAAAACAGCGGACATAAGTGCAGACCTAGTTGGAAAAGTCGAATTAGGAATACCCGAAGATGATCCAAGAAACCCCGCCGTAATCGCAGACAACGTGGGAGACAATGTAGGCGACGTTGCCGGTATGGGTGCAGATCTTATTGACTCGTATATTGCAGCGGTTGTAGGCGCGATGATCATTGGCTCAGTGATTGGCGGAGGAATTTACACAGCACTTCCACTCTTAATCGCGGCAGCAGGGCTTTTCGCTTCGATAATTGGAACAGTATTCGCCAAGTTCAGCATGAAGACCAGCCCAGGAGCTGCACTAAATAGAGGGCTCTTCTTCACGTGCTTCTTCTTCCTGATCATGCTTTTCTTAGTTACATGGTTTTCAGGACTTGAAGGAGACAGGTGGCTTGGTGTCTTTCTTCCAACAGTTGCAGGTCTAACCGCTGGAATGGTCATTGGAATCACAACCGACTATTACACGTCAATTGACAGACCGCCCACACAAAAAGTAGCCGAGGCAGCAAAATCGGGCGCTGCGATAAACATACTAACAGGGTTCTCTTACGGAATAGTGAGCATTGTTCCATCGATAATCGGCATTTCTGCTGCTGTAATAGCTGCTTGGTATCTTGCTGACAGGTTTGGCATATACCCGTTTTATGGAATTGCAACCGCAGCTCTTGGAATGCTCTCAATCGTGGGGATGATAATATCAACAGACGCCTATGGACCAGTCGCAGACAACGCAAAAGGAATAGCTGAACAATCAGGATTAGGCGAAGAAATAGTCGAAGTGACCGATAAACTGGATGCTGCAGGGAACACCTCAAAGGCCATATCCAAAGGTTTTGCAATAGGCGCTGCCGCCTTAACGGTTCTAACGCTTTTCGGAGCGTATACAGAGCTTGTAGACTTATCTGAGGGCTTGAACTTGATTGACCCAAGAGTCGTGGTAGGATTGTTCATCGGAGCAATGATGCCTCCGCTACTTTCAGCACTGCTGATACTGGCTGTTGGCAAAAACGCGGGCAGAATGATAACCGAGATAAGACGCCAATTCAAAGAGATTCCTGGGCTAAGAGAAGGCAAAGCAAAACCTGATTATGCCAAATGCGTTGACATAGCCACAAAAGGAGCCTTGAAAGAGCTGATCCTTCCATGCAGCCTAGCAATAATCGCCCCAATAACAACAATACTGGTATTGGGGAAAGAAGCGCTAGGCGGATTCCTGGCAGGAAGCATAGTAACAGGAATCATCTTCGCACTGCTAATGGCTAATTCAGGGGGTGCATGGGACAATGCCAAAAAATACATTGAAGCAGGAGCATTCGGAGGTAAAGGGTCTGATGCCCACAAAGCCGCAGTCACCGGCGATACAGTCGGTGATCCGTTCAAGGACACTGCAGGACCATCATTGAACACAATGATTACCGTGATGTCTTTGGTCTCATCAGTATTCGCACCATTGATACTGCTACTTCTAGCATAATCCTGAGCAAGCGAAACATTTTCCCAATCTTTTTTTGTGTACAAAATAGCTAATCGCTGATGAGAGAGTTTTTTATAATAGTTATGTTATGTCTTTTGTCTGTTTGGAAGGTTGAAAGGAGCGCGGCAAATGTCCAAGCAATGGCATGCAATGGAAATTGATGAATCTCTGAAAGCTTTGAATGCCCAAGAGACTGGTTTGAGCCATGAAGAGGCTCAGAAACGACTTATGGAATATGGACCTAACGAGCTAAAAAAGGAGAAAGGAAAGTCTCCGATAAGGCTTTTTTTTGAGCAATTCAAGAACATTTTGGTGATAATATTGCTTTTCGCAATGGGGCTATCCGTATTCGTAGCTCTGCAGTCCCCACACCCAGAAAGTGAGCTAGCTGATGCGTTTGTCATACTCGCCATAATCATAGCAGTTGCAGTCTTAGGCTTTACACAAGAATACAGAGCAGAAAAGGCATTAGAAGCCTTAAAGAAGATGGCTGCTCCGACTGCTCTGGTTTTGCGGGACGGAAAAGAGACACAAATTGAAACGAAGGATGTAGTTCCAGGAGACATCCTTTTACTATACACCGGAGACAAAGTGCCAGCAGATGCTAGACTGATTGAAGCTGTAAACTTGAAAGTGGATGAGGCGCCATTGACAGGTGAATCCACTTCAGTAGCCAAGGATATCAGGTCTCTGCCCGAAGGAACACCGATCGCAGAAAGGGCAAACTCAGTTTTCATGGGAACAATAGTTGCTTACGGACGAGGCAAAGCTTTAGTCGCATCAACAGGAATGACTACCGAATTTGGAAAAATAGCGAAAATGGTTCAAACCACAGAAGAGGAGGAGACGCCTCTTGAGAAGCGAATGGCAAACGTGGGAAAATGGCTTGGAATATTGTCTATTAGCGTTTGTCTTGGAGTAGCCGTGCTCGGGGTAATAAGAGAGTATGAAATTTTGGAAATGATCTTGTGGGGAGTAAGCCTTGCGGTCGCTGCTGTTCCCGAAGCATTGCCTGCAGTTGTAACCGGTGCCCTTGCAATAGGCATGTATCGAATGGCAAAAGAACACTCCATCGTTAGAAGGCTTCCTGCTGTTGAGACTTTAGGTTGCACAAGCGTCATATGCTCAGACAAAACTGGAACAATGACAAAGGGCGAAATGACCGTGCAAAGGGCATACGTTGACGAAAGAACAGTAAAGATCACTGGCGTGGGCTACGAACCAAAAGGAGAATTTCTCTTCGAAGAAAAAACACTGAAGCCAGCAGAAGAACGGGACCTTCAAATGCTGCTAAAAATCTCTACTTTATGCAACGACGCCAAACTAGAAAAGACAGAAGGAAGATGGTTGGTGAAAGGTGATTCGACAGAAGGAGCTCTGATAGTTGCCGCGGCAAAGGCTGATTTGTGGAAAGAGGTACTTGAAAAGGAAAACCCCCGCATCGCGGAAATCCCTTTCTCTTCGGAAAGAAAACGCATGACCACAATTCATGAAATGCTAGGAAAAACTAGAACTGCTTACATGAAAGGCGCCCCAGAAGTAGTATTGAAACACTGCGACAGAATTTACAGGGAAGGAAAAGTTCGAAAACTAACCACAGACGAACGTACAAAGATCTTGAAAGTAACAGAGGCAATGGCAATGCAAGCCCTTAGAAACTTGGGGTTTGCCTATAAGGAACTACCGGAATCAGCCAGCTCGTTTGACGAGGAACAGGAAAAAGGCTTCGTCTACGTTGGCATAATGGGAATGATTGACCCTCCACGAGAAGAGGTAAAAGATTCTGTTTACTTATGCATGAAAGCCGGCATCAAAGTTGTCATGATTACAGGTGACCATAAACTAACAGCAGTAGCCGTGGCTAAGGCATTGAATCTAGTAGGCGAAAACGCGACTGAAGGTAAGGTGCTTACGGGTGAAGAATTAGACAAAATGAGTGATGGCGAACTGGCTGAGATAGTCGAGGATGTTGTAATCTACGCGCGGGTTTCTCCAGAGCACAAGATGAGAATTGTCAAAGCGTGGAAAGCAAAAGGGCATGTAGTCGCGATGACAGGGGATGGAGTGAACGATGCTCCTGCACTCAAGATTGCTGATATAGGAGTAGCCATGGGGATTACTGGAACAGAGGTTACCAAAGAGGCGTCTGACATGGTTTTGGCAGACGACAACTTTGCGACAATTGTTAAAGCTGTCAAGGAAGGACGCGAAATCTATGGCAACATAAAGAAATATCTGACGTTCCTTCTACAATGCAACATAATGGAAATCCTAGTGTTGAGCATTGCGATGCTCGTAAGCCCGGAACCAAAATCGGCAATGGCGCTTACAACAATCCAAATTCTTTGGGTAAACCTAACAACTGATGGTTTACCCGCAATAGCTTTAGGAGTAGATCCAGGCGATCCCGATTTGATGGAAAGAAAGCCCAGGGACCCGAAGGAAAGTGTTTTTACGCGTGAAGTAAAAGCCTATTTGATAGCTTCACCAATACTTACGACGGCGCTTCTTCTCGGAGGATACTTCTACTATCAGCCTTGGTTAGGTGGACATAACTTGATAGAAGCGCGCACGCAACTGTTCACTGCCATTGTTTTGGTCGAGTTGGCTATTGCATTGAGTTGCCGTTCTCTGAAATTTTCGATTTTCAAGGTTGGCGTGTTCAAAAACAAGTTCTTGTGGGCAGCAGTGTTCTCTTCGTTTGCTTTACAATTGATGGTGCTGTATGTCCCTCAGCTTCACAGTCTATTCGATGTTACATACCCAGAAGCGATAGATTGGATAACTGCAGTGGTCTTTATGTTGATAGCATTTAGCGCTCTGGAAGTTGGCAAGTATCTGACAAGCAGAGGGCACAAATAAGTGAAGAACAACGTACCCTGCAGATTCCAAGAATTTCTGCAGAATCTAGGGTCTTCTTGTCGAAGTATAGCATTAATTCAAAACTTGAAAAACAACGTTTCAGGGGGTTTCCTCTTTCACTATCATCAACGAAGTGTATGGAAATGATGTGGACATACAAACTAGCTGAATCGACGTTACAGTCAAAAGACGTAGACTCCCTGAGCCAGTTGCAGGAACTAGTCAAAGGAGCAGATTGGCTATGGATAGACTGTCTTGAACCAGATGAAGAAGAACTGCTAGCAATAGCTGGATTGCTTAAGAAAAGTAAAATCGTGGACATAATTAAAGAGAAGCAGTTATTTTCGCGATATGAAAAAATCAATGCCCATCTCCTGATCACAATACTTCTAATTCGCTTCAAAGACCGATTGGAAACAGATCCTATCTACGTTTTTGCCAACGAAAAAACCTTCATAACCGTAAGAAGTTCGGATTCGTCCAAAGCGATTAGTGACACATTGAAAATATTGCAGGATTGCACTTTGAAAGTCAAAAGCGATACTGTTTCTTCCTTCATCATCAGCAGGCTTTTTCACGAAGTGACAAATGAGAGTATAAATACAATAATGGCATTAAGGGGTCATATTGACAAAATAGAAGAAAAGGCTCTTGCAAAGCCAGCGGATAAAAGGATTAGCAAGACTGTTTTTGAACTTAAACGGGAAATATCTGTTCTTGAGAGAACCCTGTGGGTTCAAAGAGAATTGATGCTTACGCTAAGAGAAGGCGTAATGCCGACAATTCAGCCCTCTGAGATGGACACGCAAATCCTGACTCACGCAACTAACAATATTTCACGCGAACTCTCACTTACAAGTTCCTATAACAGTGCCTTGGACAGCATTCTTAGACTGCAAGACTTAGGTATGATCCATAGAGTTGAGAGGATCTTGATTTATTTAACAATCGTAACGATCATCATGAACGCTATTCTGATTCTATGGCAAGTCAATATACTGGGAACATGACAACACCAAATGCCCTGTACGGCAACCCAAAACCCATCAAATGGCCAAATAGAGCATGTTAAAAAACACAGCTCAACAAGACTGGCAAACCACCAACAAAGCAAAACGTGCTGAGAAAACCTTATATCCCAAGCCATCCGAAGAAAGCCTTCCATTACTGAGTCCAATGCGACCAGAAGGTATCACAGAAATGCCTGAAGAAAAAACATGCAACAGATGGACCATTGTTATCGCAGCAATAGTAATACAGATGTGCCTAGGCGCGGTCTACGCTTTCAGTGTTTTGATTCCCCCATTAGAAACAGAGTTCGGTTGGGACAGAATAGAAACGTCTCCCGCATTCACGATTGCTTTGCTAGTTTTTGCTTTGTCCATGATACCTGCAGGAAGGCTCCAAGACAAGAAAGGTCCAAGAATCGTTGCCACTTTAGGCGGTATACTCTTAGGCTGTGGAATGGTTCTTTCAAGTTACACAGACTCGTTAATATGGCTCTACATAAGCTACGGACTAATAGGCGGTTTAGGAATTGGCCTCGGATACGT
>CAZGNE010000010.1:0-12472 GCA_964527165.1 uncultured Candidatus Bathyarchaeia archaeon | reverse complement strand
ATGCCCGAAAAGGCAAAAATCACAAAAGATCTAAACCCATCAAGCATGATTCGGACACTGCCATTCTTCTTGATCTGGGCAAGCTACTGGTTCGGAACAACTGCGGGTTTAATGATGATAGGGCATGCCAAACCAGCAGCAATGGAACTTGCAGCTCTAGATGGTGCCCAAGCCTCTTTTGCTGTTTCACTTTTAGGTTTCTTCAATGCAGGCGGAAGAATAATGTGGGGTTTCGCCGGAGACAAGATGGGTCGAGAAAGAATTCTAACGTTGATATTCGCAATCTGCTCTGTAGCACTCCTGATGGTGGCGTTCATTCATGAACCCACACTTTTCATCGTCGGAATGCTGCTGGTCGGTCTCAGCTTTGGCGGTTTTCTAGCAATATATCCTGTATTAACAGCTGATTATTACGGCACGAAGAGTCTAGGTGTCAACTACGGAATAGTTTTCACTGCTTATGGAGCTGGTGCCGTGCTCGGTCCAATTATGGCAGGATACTTTAGGACTTTCGCTAACTCATATATACCATCGTTCTATGTGGCAGGTTTCTTAGCATTAATCGGAATAGGCATTGCGGTCTCGACTAAGAAAGCTGCGGCAAGAATCAAGCAAGATTAACGACAAGCTCTTGAAACAACTTGCTTCTTCTCTATTCCGCCCAAAAACATTTATATTTGCGAAAAAGCACTTTCCAGAAAAACTCGAAGAAGGTCAAATAATGTCAGAATCAAGCTTACCCTTTAATGACAAGGTATTTCCTGGAAAAAAGCTGAAAGAAGAATGGAAAAAATCGATAGAAAACCCGCAAGAGTATTGGGCTGAAAAAGCAAAGGTAGTTGATTGGTTTCGAACGTGGGACAAAGTGCTCGATGATTCTAATCCACCCTTCTATAAGTGGTTCAAGGGCGGTCTTCTTAACATAAGCTACAACGCACTAGACAGACACTTGGAAACCCCCAGAAAGAACAAGCTTGCTTACATTTGGGAAGGTGAAGCTCCAGGCGAAGTGCGAACCTACACCTATTACCAACTCTACAGAGAAGTAAACAAGCTGGCAAAGGCATTCAAGAACTACGGGCTCAAAAAAGGCGATCGCGTTGCGATTTTCTTACCAATGATTCCAGAACTGCCAATTGCTCTACTTGCAACTGTTCGAATAGGCGGAGTACATACAGTCGTGTTCTCAGGCTTCAGCGCTGAAGCACTCGCCGACAGAATCAACGACTGCCAAGCAAAAATCCTCATAACAGCAGACGGAGCTTACAGAAGAGGAAAAACCGTAATGTTAAAAGACACTGCAGACCGTGCACTAGCCAACACACCAACAGTCGAAAAAGTCGTCGTGATAAAAAGAACTGGCCAAGAAGTTCCAATGAAGGAAGGAAGAGACGTCTGGTATCATGAAGCCCTCGCAAAGGTTGAGCAAAATGCTTATGTCCCACCAGAACCGATGGAGGCAAATGAACCAATATTCATCCTCTACACTTCAGGAACAACGGGCAAACCAAAAGGAGTGCAGCACGGCACAGGCGGCTATCTAGTCTGGGGTTACTGGACACTCAAATGGGGCTTCAACCCAAACGACGAAGACATTTGGTGGTGCACCGCAGATGTTGGCTGGATCACGGGTCACACCTACAATGTTTACGCTCCTCTAGCAATGGGAATAACCTCTCTAATCTTTGAAGGCACACCCGACTACCCAGCACAGGATAGATGGTGGGAAATCATAGAAAAACATGGAGTCACAATCCTCTACACCACACCAACAGCAATTAGAATGTTCATGAAATTTGGAGAACAATGGGTTACAAAACATGACCTAAGCACTCTTCGGATACTGGGGACAGTAGGCGAACCGATCAACCCAGAAGCATGGAAGTGGTACTACCGCTACATTGGAAGAGAAGCGCTTCCGATCATAGACACTTGGTGGCAAACAGAAACTGGAGGATTCATGATCGCCCCGCTCTCAGGGCTAGAACTTGTACCGCTGAAGCCAGGCTCAGCAACTAACCCACTGCCAAGCGTGCATGCAGAAGTCTGGGACGAAAAAGGTCAACCGACGCCAACAGGCACCAAAGGCTTTCTAGTAATCAAAACCCCCTGGCCAGGAATGCTTGAAACACTCTGGAAAGAACCTGACAGATACAAGCAAACATACTTTGGAAGATGGCCAAACATTTACTACACAGGCGACTATGCAGTTCAAGATCCAGACGGGTACTTCTGGCTGCTTGGAAGGGCTGACGAAGTCTTGAAAGTCGCTGGCCACAGAATAGGCACAGTCGAACTTGAAAGCGCTCTAGTTTCGCATCCAGCAGTTTCGGAAGCAGCAGTTATGGGTAAAGAAGATGCTGTGAAAGGTGAGGTTCCAGTGGCTTTCGTAACACTAAGAAGCGGCCATTCATCATCCGAAGATTTGCGTGCAGACCTGGTGAAGCATATTAGGAACACAATAGGTCCAATAGCTACTCCAGATGCCATTGTAATAGTCGACAAACTGCCAAAGACACGCAGCGGCAAAATCATGCGAAGACTACTGAAAGCGGTGCTGGTAGGCGCAGCCTTAGGTGATGTTTCAACATTGGAAGATGGAGCCTCGATAGAAGACATCAAGGCTACATACGAAGAACTCAGGAAACAATTAGAAAAGAAATAGCAGGCCTCCCTTTTTTCTTCATTGTTCGGAATTGACTCTTCTGGTGAATAAGACCAAACGACTGAATTCATTCTTTTGCTGGACAGGGCAGAAAGCCAGTAGTCAACTGGAATACAACAGCTTGAAGCTGTGAAAGTGGAACAAGACAGAACAAAAACAACTTACAGATTATACTATCTATCACAAGTGGATGATTGATCCAAACAAACAACCAAGATCTCTATCAAATTTGCTCAGCCTTCTCAATTGGCGATTAGAAAGCAGAAGACAAAGCCCAGTAAATCAACCTTGAACAGGCACTGAAGAGCTTATGGGTAGAATCGTCTAGTGGTCCTCGGAAACGGGATAGAGTCTATTATGTTTTCAAGATCCAGCATCCATGTGAGCAACCTTTCCAAGCCCATGCCAAAACCCACATGAGGAACAGTGCCGTATCGCCTTAAATCCAAGTACCAATCATAATCCTTCTCTTCCATGCCCATTTCCTTTATTCGTCTAATCAGCGTTTCTTTATCGTCTTCTCTTACTCCTCCGGTTGATATTTCGCCTATCCTCGGTACCAGCATGTCAACTGACATAGCCACTTCAGGTTTATCCCTGTAGGTCTTGCAGTAGAACGCTTTTATCGCAGTTGGGTAGTCGTATATGAAAAACGGTTTGTTAACAACATCTGCTAAGGCTTTTTCTTCGTCATATCCGAAATCGTTGCCCCACTTAATCCTGGAACCTTGAGCATTCAATCTTTCAACAGCTTCGCTATAGGTCATCTTCGGAAACGGTGTCGAGACAGACGCCACTTTTGATAAGTCAGCACCTAATTCTGCAAACTCCTTCTTGCATTTCTCAACGATCCTTCGGCAGATATGAGTCATTAGCTCTTCTTCAAACTGCATCAAATCGTGCATGTCAGAGAAAGGCCATTCTCCTTCAATATGCCAGTACTCAGTCAAATGTCGTATTGTCCTGCTTTTCTCGGCACGGAAGGATGGAGCAATGCAATAAACCTTCTCAAGTGAGTAGATCAGAATCTCAAGATAAAGCTGTGAGCTTTGTGTCAAATACAAGTCTTGGTCAAAATACTTCAAACCGAAAAGCGTCGAGCCACCTTCACACGCGCTTGTAATAAACATGGGTGGAGATACCTCAGTAAAATCTTGATCTCTAAAGTATTCACGAGCGAACTCCAGCAAATCAGCACGAACCTTCATAACCAAGCTCATTCGCCTACTGCGAAGCCACAAATGCCGAACATCTCGCAAGAATTCTTCACTCTTATCTTTACTGATGGGAAAAAGCTCGGCTAAACCTATGATTGAAATTCCCTGAACCGAAACCTCATACCCTCCTGGTGCTCGTTCATCTTGCTTAACTGCGCCTTCGAGCGACAACGAGGATTCAATTGTAAGCTTTTCAGCATCCTTCCACGCTGGACTGCCTTCTTTAACGGTGCATTGGATAACGCCTGTAGAATCGCGCATCACTAGAAATATTGTCTGTTTTCCCTCTCTTTTACGATAAACCCAGCCTCGAACTGCTACCTTCTTGCTTTGATGTTTTCCATCAAGAATTTCTGATATTGGCACGAAGTGCATAGAGTTCAACCCTTTGATTCTTCTATAGTCGCTAAACCTAAATGTCTACCCGCTCTTAAACTTTAAACTTCGCGGGTCCCCGATTCGAACACCTTGAAACGGACAAATAAAGCAATTGGTATGGCCCCGATAGCCAACATGACAAAAGGTAGAGGTTTCCAAACATAAGCGTAAAGTACACCAATGAAGAGCTGTGTGATGGCTTGGCTCAAGTAAATGAAAAATTGGCTGCAACCCACGACTTTTCCTCTAAGGTTTCTTGGTGTTAGATCGCCTAGCAGAGATTGATAACTGGTTCCTTGCAGCATCTGGCCTAAACCAAAAAAGAAGAAAGCCGCTAAAAGCATGTAGAAATTGGCAAAAACGAAGATAAGCATAGCTGGCACATAGCAGAGATAGCCTAGAATGAGAAAACGCTTACGCCCTCCTTTGTCCATTTTAAGCCCTGCAACGATGGTCGGTATTGCGACGCTCATGGACATGAAAGCCATAACAATGGCCCACTGGAATTTTTCGATTTCTAGCACTTCTAATGCATAAACGACAAAATAAGTATTACAGCCTGCAAGCAAACTGCCAATGGCGGCGGTGGAAAGGAACAAATGAAAGACTGCTCTTGGAACCTTGCTCCAAACCTGCAAGCTCTCTTTCACAGAACGAGGATATTCCCGCAAGGCTTCCAGAAAATTGGGGCGTGCATCACCTTTGACAGATGGCAAAGTTTCCTTGAGTCTAGCTCTTAGAACTGCGGCTACAAAATAAGCAACAGTAACTATTGCATAAGCTACCCGCATACCAAAATCCAACTGAAAAACTAAAATCAGGTATCCTGCAATAATAGAAGCAGGCAACCCCACGAGACTCGTCACCACAGCTTGAAACGTGAAACCTGCACCACGATTCTCAGGCGCCACTGAATCAAGCATGATCGCAAATAATGCGGGCTGGTAAAACAAACACAAGTTCTGAATCATTATCCCTATGACTATGAAGTGCCAAGAAGGCGCAAAGACAAAGAACAGAGAAGACAAGGCCACCCCAAAAGTCATTGTATAAACAAGCCATCGTCTACCATGCTTATCAGCCAGATAGCCGCCTGGAAACTGCACAAGCGCGAGAGCTATAGACCCAGCAAAACCTATCACGCTTAAAATGAAGTCATCCGCTCCTAACACATCTTTGAAGTATTTGCCAGCATACGTGTTCGGAATGGGCACAGCAAAAAACATTAGAATCCACGTTATCGTAATAAGTAGAAAATTGCCCTTAACGAACGCATAACGATTGCGGAAACGTGAAAACGCATTCATTACGCAAGTGCCACGTAAAACGTGGATATAAGCTGTAACTCTTTCGGCAACAAAAAACCAACAATTGACATCGCATAATTCTTAAATTACCTGCTTAGAGCACTATAGAAGAATGATAATGCAGATAAGCGAAGAGAATAACTACAAATTAAGAGCTCTCAAGCTGTCGACAGCAGCAATATCAAGCGTTGTCCTTGTCGAAATAACACTGGGCTGGGTGGTCGGCAGTCTCGCAATTGTAAGCGATGGCTTGCATGCTCTGCTTGACGCTCTAACAACATTTGCCTTGTTTATTGCAACCCGCGCCTCGCTCAGACCACCAGACGAAGAACACATGTATGGACACGAAAAATTCGAATCAATGGGCGGTCTAGTCGGCGGAATTGTACTAATCGGCGTAGCGTTGCTGATTATGTATGAAGCTATCATCAGGCTTGCTCAGAACACGCTCATTAACCCAGAGTGGGAAATAGCAGGATTCATAGCGGTTGGTTATACCTTCTGCGTAGACTTCTTCAGAGTTGGAACCCTCAGAAAAGCAAGACACGGCGAAAGCGTCACCATGAAAGCAGGATTATACCACGCCATTGCAGATCTAACCTCAACACTGATTGCACTTATCGGATTCAGCCTGGCAACAATGGGAATGTACTACGGCGACCCACTAGCCTCGATCGTCCTGAGTATCCTATTGACTTATTTGAGCGTGAAACTTGTCTGGAGTAGCGGAATGGAACTGAGTGACCGAACATCAAAAGATGTGACAGAAAAAGTCAAAAGAGAAATAGACATCATAAAGGGAATACACAAATGCAAAAACCTCAAAGTAAGAAAAGTAGGCACCAAAACCTTTGTCGAAGCTACAATACAAGTTCCAGATTACCTAAGCCTTGAAGAAGCCCACAAATTAGCTTCAGAAATAGAAACAAACCTGAAAAAATCTCTCGGAACCGCCGAAGTCACAATTCACATTGAACCCTCAGAAGCAGAAATGACAACAGAAAAACAGGTAGTCATGTTGGCAGCCAAAGTTGAAGGAATAAAAGAAGTTCACGAAATCGAAACGATCTATGTTGATGGCAAACTGTATGTAACCTTACACGCGTATGTAGCTCCTAAGCTGTCAGTTGAAGAAGCACACCAAAAAGCAGAGCAAATTGAGAAGGAAATAGCTCAAAGCATACAGGATGTTGAAAACGTAACAGTTCACATTGAACCTCTCAGTGCCAAGAAAAAGAAAGGACCGACGATACATGAAGGAGAAATAAGAAAAATAGTCCACAAAGTGGCAGAGCAAAGGAAAGAGTCTCTTCGGATAAGAAGAATAATGACTTGCGTTGCGGGAAAAAGACTTTACATCAACATAGACTGCTGCTTCACCCAACAAATCACAATAGAAGAGGCACACGAAATTGCTTCACAAGTCGAAGAAAACATGCAGAAGCATTTTGCCGAAACAAAGGTAACTGTTCACATGGAACCCGAGTAGAGCGCTTACCCGGATGAAACCGAATAACTGCTGAATTGAGATGTGAATGTAAAAATGCGATCGCATTTTGAGATTGTGTCCCTAGAAGAATTCGGCGAAAACGAATTCATGAAGTTCCTTGATCAAGAGAAAATCCTGCACATCTTCACAATTTATGATCTGAGACGCTTTAGAGAAAGAACTAGAGTTTGGATATATCTCAAACAAAACAAAATCGAAGGCTACATTTTTGTCTTTAACGAATTGTACACTCACACGCATGGCACTGCAGAAAGCATAAAGGGACTTTTGAGCCGCGTATCAACGAGTGAGCCAATATTTGTAATCGAACAGGGTCATTTCGCAGAAATCAGGAAATTCTATGAACCAATAGAACCCACAGACAAAACAAGCAAAGGAAGAATAACTACTTACGCTGTCCTAAAACTAGAACAAGCTGATTTCAGCTCATCGATTAGACACGAAGTAAAGAAGATGGAGATTGGACATCTAAATGACGTCCTCGTTTGCTTGGGAGAAGAATGGCGAACACACTTGGAAGATGCGGTTAATCGAGGTTTAGCCTATGGCGCTTACGTCAACAAGATATTGGCATCATTTGCAACTGTGCCCGAAATGATTGACGAGATAGCATTGATAAGAGGTGTATATACTATGCCTGAGTTCAGAAACATGGGAGTAGCAACTTCTGCATGTTCAGCATTAGTTCAAGAGCTCTTTGAGAAAGAGAAAACACCAATCCTATGGGTGGCAGAAGACAATTTGCCGGCGAGAAAAATCTACGAAAAACTAGGATTCAGACCAGCAAAGCATATTTTGCTAGGCTTCAAAGCCAAAAAGCTAGGGCACAGGGCATAACGACTTTCTAATCTTTTCGCTAACTTCGGTTACAGGCTTGTTTGCATCGACAATTATCCAATTATCTAGTAGAGCCAGAAAAAGTGCTTTACATCTAACACGTTCAAGCTCCCTGTAGCTTTCAAACATCTCCAGTTTTCTGCGTGTTTGTCGTATTCTCTCATGTGCTTTCCTCGGGTTGACATCGAGGAAAAACATGAAGGCTGAAGTAGGCACGAGAGAGGCAAAAAAGCAGTAAGCGATTCTATACAAGGGGTTTGGCAAATAGGCAGTTCCCATGAGATAACGCACGAAAATTATGTAATCGTATTTTTGCCAAGAGTAAAGCAGAATTGAACGAATAACATCCAACGCATAAAAAAGGGCAGATGCGAAATGTGCGCTTTTCCCTTGAAGATAAAGAAATTGCCTAGTTTTGATTCCGAAGGGATTATCATTGGAAGGGTGGATGCGCAGGAAAACAGTTTTCCTCAGATTTATCAGGAAATTGTGAAGACTAAGTGCTTGGGTGCTCTTTCCAGAGGCGTCTAAACCATCTATGACCACAAAAACCAAATTGACTACACTCCTCCGCCAAACCAGAGAAAAACCAAAACGCTGAAGAAAGGTATGGTTAGATTGTCAAAACCCATAGGTGAAAAGCCTTCAACTAATGTGGCTGCAACAACGGCTGCAATAGCTGGAAGAAGCTTATCATAGATTGAGAATGAATAAAGGGCGGAAAAGAAAAATAGGCCAGCTGTCACGCTGAAGAAACTGGCGAGAAACATCGCTGCTGAACCCGTGAAGCTCTTATTTGCAGTAAGCTTGTATTTTCTTCTGCCATATTTTTCACCTATAATTGAGGCTGCGCTATCGCCATAAGCCATCGGCAAAATGCCAACCGCAACCACGTAAGGCTTAGAACCTAGAAACAAAGCCAGAAGCGTATAGGAAACGGCATAGAAGATAAGCCCTAAACGATGTCCATCCTCGGTCATATCCGCAAGCCCCTTCAGCTTCAAGTTAACCTTTTTAAACGGAGAAACAGGCGACGCCAAAAGAGTTACTAGTATAAAAGGAGCTGCAACCAGAGCAGGATAAATGTCTCTAGAGAAAAAAGGCATAATGAAAGGAAGATTTCCTATCATCGTGTGCAGAAACTTTCTAGAAGACTTGCGCGAAATACGAAAGAACTCGTGCAGTTTTCCTGACGTGAAGATCATCAAAACGATATAGGCATAACAAAACAGCATCAAAAGCGCATTACTGAAAGCCTCGTCAAACATTAGCTCACCCATAGGCGCCTACAACAAAGGCTAACAATCCTGTGATGAACCACAAGAGAACAAAATTCTTGACTTTTCTCGCATTCTGTCTAGAATAATCGTTAAGAAGCAGTAATGAAGAAGCCACAAGCCCGAAACCAGTTATTGCGACTAAAGGAATAAACCAGAAAGAAACAAGTCCCAAAAGCCACGGTAATGGACTTAATATTACAGCCGAAAGGTAGAATATCACAGATGCAACAGCTGCAGGTTTTTCTCCATAACGCACAGCCAAGGTCTTGACGTTTTGCACTTTGTCTCCTTGAACATCCACAATTCCTTTAGTTATTTCTCTTCCCGTATTTGAAAGAAAGCCCATGGAAGCAAAAATCAACACGTTCAACGTAACAGCGTTGGCGACAACTATGCTTCCGTAGATGAATGGTATCGCCACGCATGTGCTGACGAGAAAATTGCCAGGGAGCCCACTGCGTTTTCCAACCGTTGTGTAAGTTACAAACACCATCCACGCCATTATGGCGACAAGAACACAAAGTAGATTTGTTAGATACGCAAAGGAAAAACCAATTACTGTGAGAAGAATAGCGAAAGCCGCAGCTTCTCTCGGACTAATTGTGCCGCTTGGAATCGGACGGTTCGGCTCATTAATGGAGTCGATTTCTTTGTCATAATAGTCGTTTATTACCATGGATGCAGCTGTTAAAGCAAAGCCTGTCACAAAACCATGAACGATGTTGAGCAAAGTCGTCATATCTTTCGAGTTTGCGAGTATTGCCCCTATTATGACCGCAATGCCCATCATCACACAATTCACGGGACGCATTAAGCGTATGTAGCTACCTATCTTGCTCATAATTACTCAAGCTCTGCAATATTGGCTTAAGGTTTTCCATTAAAGCAGGTTATAAAATTCACGTCTAGATTCGAAAGTTTAATACGTGTCACTTGAATAAACCATTTGAAAGTTTGGTGATTAGCTTTTGAACGATATTCATTCACCGGAAAAATTGAGAGTAATAATTCCAGTAGGCGGGAAAGCGACGCGTCTACTGCCGCTGACAGCTGAAACAAGCAAAGCGTGCATCCGTCTCGTGAACAGGCCTATGATCGAGTTTTCGCTTTTGTCTCTTGCACGGCAAGGCATTCGGAACTTCATCTTCGGAGTGAAAGGCTACACGAACTATAGGGACTTGCACGACTATTTTGAGTCAGGCTACGGGTTTTCCACAAGATACTGCATTGAGCCGCGGGTTCACATAAAATATCAGCCTAACATTGATGATCTTGGAAGCGCGGATTCTGCAAGAATTAGCATGGAGTATTACAGTGTAAAAGATCCTGTTTTTGCGGTGCAAGGTGACAATATTTTCGACGTGGATGTAAGAGAGCTTGTGGAGTTTCACGAAAACAAGAAAGCTGTTATGACGATAGCCTTGAGGGAAGTTGAGAATGTTGAGGGTTTTGGGATAGCTGACATAAACAAAGAAAGAAGAATTGCCAGATTTGTTGAAAAACCTACGCCTAAAGAGGCGCCGTCAAATCTTGCCAACACAGGACTGTATATGGTTTCTCCGGAGATCAAGAAAATATTCAAAGAAAAAGGAGTTAAGGAGATAATTAAGGAGAGAAAAAGACTTGACTTTGGCTTTGATTTCATCCCATACTTGATCAGAACAGGAAGACCAGTATACGGCTATACACTCAAGGGAAGCTGGTATGACGTGGGTACGCCTAAACATTATCTGGAAGCCATGCATGACATGCTTAATGGTCGTTTCTCATCTCTAACTGATTTTGGCGGAAGAATAAGTGAAGAAAAGAGAATATGGGTTCAAGGGGAAAGCTCAGAATCAACAAAAAGAAAAGACGAAATCATAAGAAAAATTAAACAAGGAAAAATAGTGATTGAAGGTGCAGTCCTTATTGGAAGGCACTGCAAAATAAGCGATGGCGTTAGAATAGTGAATTCATGTATTGACAATTTTACCAAAATCAGCAAGGGCGCCGTAATTGAGAACTCGGCTATTATGGATAGAGTAATCGTTGGGGAAAGGGCAGAGATAAAGGAAAGTGTTGTAGGTAGACACGTGACTATCATGTCAAGCCCAAAGAAACCGACAAGAATTGATTCTGTCTCGGTTATAGCAGATGACGTAATATTGGCGGAAGGATGCAAGCTGACCGCAACAAAGATTTTTCCCCATCAGTACGTAAGAGGAGAATTTGAGAATCAAACAGTGATGCCAAGCTGAAAATAAACATGAATATAGCAGAAATCCGAGCAAAAACTGTTTCAATAAGCCATTACTTAGAAAGGCTCAATCATCCGTTCAAAGATATCTTCTTGACTAGAAAGCAGATATACAGCTTGAAACAAGAAACGGTCAACTATCTTAGGAAGTTTGCCCACAATTATCTGATTGTGGCATTTTCAGCAGAATGGTGTAAAGACTGCGCATCAATTATACCAGTTCTAGCCCTGATTTCTGAAGCCACAGGCTTGGAAGTGAAGATTTTCGGTGGTTTGAAGAAAGACGTCCTAAACCCTTCAAGAATTTGGAGAATCCCACCCTCACCTCCTGAAGTGGAAGCTTTCAACATCGACAAGATTCCTGCCATGATTATTCTTGACAGCAAAGGAAACGAAATTGCCAGAATAGTCGAAAGCCCAAAAACTAGACCAACTCTTGAAGAGGAAGTGCTGAATATTCTAGACAGTATCAATGTATAGAAAAACAGCGTTTAAGCTTTGAACCATTTGAATATTAAGTATCTCGTTTTGTCCTTTTCCGCGTCTGGCACTGCTATGATGAATCGTTTTCTAACGGTTGTCGCCAGCCTTCCAGCCTTAACAATTTCAGTGGCAGTCATCATAGACTTAGCTTTCTTCACTGAAACCATGTAAGGAGCATGTTCAACACCAGGTCCATATTTGTAAACCGCAAAATCACATCCAAACTTTATTCCTGGCGTTACAATCAAGCCATTATCACGCAAATCGCGGTAAACCGCGTATTTCTCATCAAACTCATCATATAATTGTTTGGCCATTTGCCGAAGCTTTCTAAGACCCACCCTTTTATTTTTGGATCCTTCATATACCGTTATCATTCTTTTCTCGGTTAAATACACACCTTCCATCAAGTCTACAATTAACGGAACATTAAATTCAGGGATTTTCGGTTTTGCTACACCTAGAGGTTTGCCATAGAACCCTTTTTTGTAAAGCTCTGAGCCTTCCGAAGGATCCCAAACCACTAAAAAGTTCTCAATGAACTCCACAGCTATTT
>CAZGNE010000009.1:0-47943 GCA_964527165.1 uncultured Candidatus Bathyarchaeia archaeon | reverse complement strand
CGCTAATGGCATCATTCGAAAAGAACACTGAACGTGGGGATTTAAACAGGGATTTAAACGAACTCGGGCCAGCCAAGTGTTTAGGTTACCATGTCATGTAGAGCGAGTGTCTTAATGTCCAGATAGGAAGAAGGTTGTACGGAAGCTTTAGTTGGTTGGCTTCTTGAGTATGTGCTTGCATGCTTGGGTTTTGCAGAGGATGAAAGGATGAATGATGCGGTTCAGGTCCTGCTTGGAAAACGTCAGAAAGATGGAAGATGGGTTCTTGAGAGCACGCTGTCAGGATGGATGCAGGCAAACTTGAGCTGAACCCAGCAAATTGGTTACGTTGATTGCGCTGCGTGTGCTGAAATGGTTGAGTATGGCTAGATTATTGTGTAAGCAGTCAATTCAGTACGATCTAGCTTTCTTGACTGCGTTCACGGTTCTCTTGAGAAGAAGAAGTGCGGCTTCCTGGCTTGGCCACCCGCCTAAACCGCAGTCAGGTCCAGTAAAAGTCATTCGTTCGCCAAATTTCTCTTTGGCAATCGCGAATCTTTTCTGCATAGTCTCTTCACTTTCAACCAATTGCTCCGTGCTTGGCTTCGCTATTCCGCCGTCATGAAGCTCTGCATTGATTGCGTCTATGTCTGTTCTTGCTATGCCTACTCTCACTTGTTTATCCGCCTCATCCAGCATTTTTGTTGAAAAACCCTCAATGCTTCTTGGAGAGGCTCCAAATTCGAAGGACAGTACATCTATATTCTTGACCGTTAGAATGTCTGTGATTTTTGAGGGTGAATGAAGGTGGATTTGCCTTATTGTGCCTGTAAAATCGAAGGCTTTGTTCCAAACGTCTGCAAGTGTTTCTCTATCTGCAATGATATCTTGAAAGCCGAAGCTTGGTTCATCTAAAGACACAACGACAGTCTTGATAAATTTGGAATCGAGAATAGAGTTTTTGGCAAATCTTTGCACTGTCTCGGCGAACATCATAAGAACATCTTCGTAACCGATGGTTCCGACAAGTTTTAAATAGAGTTCCATTGGTCCTGTGATGCATAAGCGGAGCAGAATTTTTTCCCCGGTTTCTTCATAAAGAGTTTTTGCTTCTTTGTTAATCACGTGGACTTCGGGTATGCTTGCGTGTTTCTGGTCTACTACATATGTACCATTCTCCATAGCCTTGGAAATAATGTCTCCGAACTGCTGGTGCATGTCATAATGTTGGGGATAGTTTGCGATGCCTAAGCCAGTTGCTAATTTCTTCTTAAATGAATCTAGCACGATTTTATGAAAATTGTCAAGCAAGAATTCGTCTTTTTCAGGGGCATTGCCAAGAATGATGGTTTCTCTAGCGCGGACATAAGCTTTGTCAAACAATTCTCGGCTTATATGCGCTGGCAATGGAAAACTTCCCACATCATCAACAAGCGTACCCATGCTTGTAACTATTCATTTGTAACCATTTAATTCTTCTCTCACTTTGTAACGTAACAAATATAAGTAGCCCATGTTGTTTTTGAACATTGATTGGTGTAAACTATGAATATTTGGAAACTTCGGCTTTCCATGGTTGGAACGCTTGCCATAATAATTGGACTGTCAACATTGGTCTTTACAACAGTCCTAAGCCTGTTGGGTACTTTTAACCTAGTAACTTTAGGAGTTTTGATAGTTGCCTTCAACATTGTCCAATGGTTAATCTCGCCATACTTGGTTGATGCCCTATACCGAACACGCGAAATAAGCGAAAATGAGCATCCCAGGCTTCATGAGGTAGTAGAAAGGCTCAGCATAAAAAGCGGAATAAAAAAGCCGAAACTCCTGATTGCTCAAATTCCTCTTCCCAATGCCTTTGCCTACGGCTCGCCGATAACAGGCAATCGTGTAGCAGTAACAGATGGGATGATAAAAGCACTTGATCATGGGGAAGTTGAAGCCGTCATCGGTCATGAAATTGGGCATCTTAAACATAGAGACGTACAAACAATGATGTTTGTGTCGTTATTGCCTGCCTTGTTCTATTACTTAGGATTTTCCCTCATGTTTTCATCCATGTATGGTAGAAGCAGAAGCGAAGGGGGCGGCGGAGCGTTGTTAGGTTTGGGTTTTATGGCTTTCTCATGGGTTCTGAACATGTTTATACTATATCTCAGTCGATTGCGCGAATATTATGCTGATCGGCATAGCGCTTCAGTAGTTGACAATGGTGGACAAAAGCTTGCAACAGGTCTTGCAAAAATTGTTAACACAACTCGCAACATGAGAAGAACTAGAAGAAATAAACAGAATCTGAGCGCATTCAAAGCATTGTTTATCTCCGACCCAGACCATGCTGAGACAGATTCTATCGCTATGTCTACAGCAGCAGCTTCTGGCGATCAGAAACTAGTTCAGGAGATCCTTTCGCGGAAACTCACAACTATGGACAGAATAATGGAAGCCTTTTCAACGCATCCCAACATAATCAAACGCCTGAAGGCTTTGCAAAAACTTGACTAAAACCTTCAACTTCCTTGTTTGATCAACCTTTTGTTAAGGTAAACTGTTTAAGGCAATAGATGATCAATCTAATTTCGTTCGTAGAGCGTGATGCTTATGCAATGTCAAAATGTTTGTGCTGAAATAGAGAAACAAAAAGATCTGATGATACAAACGCTGATGAAACTTGTTCGCTTGCCTGCAATAGCTCCAGAAAACGGCGGGGAAGGAGAATCAGCAAAAGCAGAAAAACTTGTGCAGATACTTTCCTCGATGAGTTTTGATAAAATAGAACGCTATGATGCAGAAGACAGTAGAGTGGCTTCAAAGAAACGCCCTAACATAGTAGCATACTGCAATGGTGAAGACATCAACGAAAAATTGTGGATAATTACACATTTAGATATCGTTCCACCAGGAGAACAGTCACTATGGACGACTTGCAAACCTTATGAACCTGCCATCAAGGACAACCGAGTTTATGGACGCGGAAGTGAAGACAATATGCAGTCCATGATCGCATCGATATTCGCGATCAAAACCTTGAAAGATTTATCAATAAAACCAAAGAGAACAGTAGCTCTAGCTTTTGTTGCTGATGAAGAGCAAGGAAGCAAATATGGCATACAACACCTTATAAAACAAAAGCTCTTCAAGAAAGAAGACTTGATAATCGTGCCAGACGGGGGAAACGGGAATGGAAGCTTTGTAGAAATTGCCGAAAAAAGCGCCTTATGGTTCCGAATACGCACAATCGGGAAACAAACCCATGCAAGCAGACCCAGCATGGGATTAAACGCCCATCGCATAGGAATGGAATTTGCCCTCACTTTGGACAAGATACTACATGATGAGTACTCTGATAAAGACGAGTATTTTGATCCGCCAGAAAGCACAATTGAACCTACGAAGAAGGACAAAAACGTTGACGCTGTGAACATAATTCCAGGCGAAGATTTCGTCTACTTTGACTGTAGAATTCTTCCCCGTTACAGTATTGATGAAATAGAGAACGCCATCAAAAAGCTTGTAGCAGAATTTGCGAGGAAGACTAGAGCAGAAATAAAATATGAATCTTTGCAGAAAAACGTTGCTCCAAAGCCCACAGACGCAAACTCGAAAATAGTCAAAATGCTAGAGCAAACAATCAAGCAGGTGAGAAAAGTACAACCTAAACTACTCAGGGCTGAAGCCCTGAGGGTTATGCTGTGAACTGGTTTATGGTTGTCTGCTTGTCTTTTCTGCGTTTGTATTCTTCGTAGTCTAGGGCGGTCCAGTGTTTCTCTTGGCTCATCTCGACGTAGTATTGAATTGCTTCGCTGGTAGTGGAGCCTACGGACCTGTAAAAGTATCCGCCGGTCCAGAAGGCGCCGCCCCAGAGCTTCAACTTAACATGGTTCCAGCACTCTTGGCGGACGCGTCTAGAGCTTGCTCCCTTGAAGCGCCTGACGACCTCAGTCACGCTGTGGTTCTTGCAAGCACCCACGAAGACATGAACATGGTCAGGTCCAAAGGCCAGGGCGTTGATCACGATGCCCATGTCTTCAGCGGTGTCGCGGAAGCTCTCCTCACAAACCCTCCTAACCACCCTGTCCCTGCAGACGTCGCGCCTGTACTTGGGCGTGAACTGCAGGTGCAGGTTTGCCTCGCCGACACTATGGTGACTTCTCATCAACTCCATTCAAACCACCTCCTTCTCGCCGGCGAGACAGCCTCCGCTAGGCAAAACGCCCTAGGGATGCCTAGAGAGGCTACACAACATCAACATAACGACTCGGGAGATAAAAATTGTTGCAATTCATCTTCCAGTTAAAACTGGAAGGGTTCTTGCAACGGTTAAACCTAAAATCGGGGGTATAGGCGGAGGAACATGCGCTGCCTTTTTCAGAGAAATAGACATTCCAGCCGTCGTCTGGAGCACCGTTGACGAGACCGCTCACCAACCAAATGAATACACAAAGATACAAAACCTCATAGATGATGCAAAAGTCTACGCTCTACTCGCAACTTGATTTTACTTCGCAAAGCTTATATGGTTGGATAATCCATCCAACCTAAGGATCGTATAGAACTTGAATACCAAAAAGCTCGCATTGATTACTATATTGTCTGCTGTCACAATCACCGTTGCCTATGCTAGGGGTCTTGGTCTAACCGCTTTGCCTGGTGTTTTTGAATTCATAACTGTTTTGATTTTTGTGAGTGGGTTTAGCTTTGGGCGAGTTGTTGGTAGTTCTGTAGGTTTCATTTCTTTGGTTATCTATATGCTCATTCCGTATCCATTTGCTCATCCTGCTGCATGGCTTTTGACGACGGTTTCACCCCTGCTTCTCATTATAATGGGTCTGTTAGGAACGTTGTTTGGTCTCGTTGGTGGTGTTCTCGGGGAAATAATGAATCCAGAAAAGATTAACATTAAGTTTATTGTCTCACTCGCCATGGTTGGATTCAGCTTAACGCTAGCATATGACGTCTTTTCCAGCATAGGATTCTATCTTGCTTACCCTGTATATTCGTCTGTTTGGGAAGCTATCTATCTAACGTTCATTCCGCTTTACTATCCGTATCCCCCAATAATCCATACTGCAACAAATACTATCATTTTTGCAACAGTGGCTCCTCCTCTAATACATGCTCTCCGGAACTTTCAAATATAGAGACGCCTTGAAGCTATTCTAATGTCCTATTCGAATCAAGGATAGCCCTTAAATAATCAAAAAACAAGATAGATTTTTCATCCAAAGAGGCAGGCAGAATGCAAACATATCAGATAATCAACAATGTAGCTAAGGAAAAACGCAAAAGTTTGCTTGAATCTGAGGCTAAGGCTATTTGCATGGAATATGGAATTCCTGTTACCCAATTTAGACTAGCGAAGACTGAAGCCGAAGCCATGAAATTCGCAGACGAACTAGGATACCCTATAGTTTTGAAAATTGTTTCACCTGATATTATCCACAAGTCTGACGTAGGAGGCGTCATCGTGAATCTGAAAACTGCCAAAGAAGTTGGGAATGCCCATAAACAGGTCATAACCAACGTGAGAAAGCATAAGCCAAAAGCCAGAATTGTTGGCATGTTAGTCCAAGAAATGGCGCCTTCTGCAACTGAAGTCATTGTTGGCTCGATCAAGGATCCACAGTTTGGACCAGCTGTAATGTTTGGGCTGGGTGGAGTGTTTGTGGAAGTTTTGAAAGACGTGTCTTTTAGAATTGCACCGATAACTGACGATGAGGCAATTGAGATGATTAGCGAAGTTAAGGCTTACCCGTTGTTGAAAGGCTATAGAAATACGCCGCCCGCAGACATCGAAGCCATAGTGAAAATCTTGCTGAATACTTCCAAATTGGTTATGGAACATCAGGAAATCAAAGAGCTTGATTTGAACCCGATAATGGTGTACGAAAAAGGAGCAAAAACGGTCGATGCACGGATAATCCTTGAATAAAGGAGTTTCGTACAACCCAAACAAGCAAAGTTCTTCTTCGAGGTTAACTCTGGCAAATGGGTAGAGGAAAGCTGTTGTCAATCCAGAAGAATACTGAGGAATTAGATCGAAAGCTGTCAGAACTCAAAAAGCAGAATGATAAACTTACCGTTGAGATGAATGGATGGGCAGAAAAAAGAGACAAACTCAACAACCAGCATAGAAACCTCCGCAATGAAATAGCTGAATTAAGAAATCACAGAAACAAAACGAACGAAGAAGTCAAAGAGCTAAAACAAAAGCGAAGTGAAACCAAAGCAAAAATACTTGAAGAAGTTGAAGCATTAAAGAATCTGGGTAAGGAAGCCAAAGCGACAGCCAAACAAAAACCTTCGCGAAGGTTTCAAGTTCTGCAGAAAGAGTTCGAAAGCCTTGAATGGAAAGTTCAGACTACTCCCTTCAATGCGCAAGAAGAAAGATCCATCATAGACGAAATCAGACAGCTAGAGAATCAACTAAACGTTTACAAAAAACTTCAACGAATAAACCAGGACATTTTCGAGATTCGAAACAAGCTCAAAGCCCTTGAAGTTGGAGAGAAATCTTGCCACGAGAAGCTGACCACACTTGCGGGAAAAAGCCAGGAACTCCATGAAAAAATGCTGGTCAAGATTAAAGAAGCTAACAAAGTCAAAGCAGAGGCAGATAGTCTACATCAAACGTATTTGGTGACGAAAGAAAAATTGAAAGTCCTTTATAGTGAAATGCGAGAGGTTTTGGCTCAAATGAATCGATTGAGAGATAAAATGCGAGAAGGCGAAGAGAAGAAACGGAAGGATAATGAGGTAGCTATCCGCAGTGCGCTTGAGGAACAAGCAAAAGAGAAATTGAGACGTGGGGAAAAACTATCTTGGGAGGAATTTCAGTTGCTTGGCGAAAAAGGAATAGACACATAAGGTCTGAATGTAGCTACATTCAACGAAGCTTTCTCATAAACCATTTTCTACATCAACTTAGAGTAAGAAGCCAAAAGGCTAGTCGAAATGCTCAAAATAGCTAAATTCTGAAGCCTTGTCAAGCTTTGTTGAAATCTGCGTCTGGCTCAAATCCTCAGAACCTGTATACTTAACATAGATGTGCAAGATTAGATGCTCCGTTTTAGTGCGCGATCCACCAAACTCGTTTTTCATGCCTCTTCCTAACCACTTCCAGGCTGATCGTGAACTTTGGTTCTTCAGCATCCAAACAGGATTAGGAAAACGCAAGAATGAGTTATTCTACAGGTTCAGATAATCCTTGATTTAATAGAAGAAGAAAATGGTTGGGTCAAAAGTGATCAGATGACCACATGAACTAGACCAAAAACAATATAGCTACTCCTATGACAGCCACTAAGGCGCCTAACGTCCCTCGCCAACTGGTCTTTTCCTTGTAGAATAGCCAGACCACTGGAATGATAAAGATTGGCATCAATGACATTAGTGTTTGAGCGACACCTGCTTGGGTGTAGGTTACTGCGACCATGGAAAATGTAACGCCCAGGAAAGGTCCGATGAAGGCGCCTGCGGCTGTACGTCTGATCCCTGCTTTGTCTCTCAATGCCTTGCGCAATATAGGTAATCTCCCTGCTGCAAGGATGCATCCCCAGACAAATAAAGCCCCAATAATCATACGCATCAATGTTGCGGACAGAGGGTTCAATGTAATGTTTTGAACCAAGTATATCCCCTTTTTGGCTAGCACTAAGCCGACTCCTTGTCCTATTGCGCCTATTAGGGCTAGGACGATGCCGGAAGCTTCTAGTTTCCTTGAGAGAAGTTTTTCGCTTGTCTGTAGTTCTTTTTCCATTATGACTATGGTGACGCCTGTTAGGGTTATGGCTATTCCCATTATCGCCAGGGGTGGGATTATTTCGGTCAGGATAATGTATGCACTAGCTGAGGCGAATATTGGGGACAGCGCCATTATGAGTAGAGAGCGTCTTGGACCGATGATGATGAAGGCTGCGAATAATCCGAAATCGCCGATCCCTAGACCTGTGATTCCACTCATGCCTATCCAAAACCATTGTTCGCTAGTAGCAGCGGGTAACAGGGAACCGAGTAAAATGCTGTGGGCAGTTGCCAAGAGGCAGACGGCTATGATTATGCGATAGGCGTTGACGCTTAATGAGCCTATTCTTTTTCCAGCAGAGGTGAACAAAAGGGAGTTAAAGGTCCACAGGGTGGAAGTGATTATCGCAGCTGTCTGTCCAACTAGGTTTTGATCCATATAGTTTTCTTCCCAAGCATTATTTTTGTATGTAACAGAAGAAGGCTAGCTCATTAAGTATTCTGTAAATCCTTACAGTATCGTTTTCTAAAGTTGATCTTCAATGGTCAAAGTCGAGAATGTAGAAAGCACAAAATTAACTGCACAAGGTGTGCAATTTCCAAAGATCAGAGTTTCACTATCTGGGCATGTGGCACACCCTCAATGCTCAACACTGCCTCAGGGTGCACATAGCCTTTTTCTATTGCCTTCTTCACCACGTTCTTCCCTATCATATTCACGATTGTCGAGTTTTCCACCATGGAAATTGCCTCTTCTACATCTACTTTTGCGCCTTTGTAAAATTCCTCAGTAATTTTGAACACTATCTTGCCCTCCTTTAGCGTTTCTCCTAGTATTTCACAATCGCAAATGGCTAAGAGCACGTTTCTCCCTTTTTTCTTTAAATTCATGTAAACTTCCATTTTTCATGACGCTCTTACAGTTGCTTTATAGAGGATTTTGCTCCACAAGCACCACAAACCAAAAAAGTTAAACGCTTTTCCTTCACAATCCTAGTGTCCGGACGACTACATATTGGGCACACGACAAAACTTTCCATGTATCTCTCTAACAGTTTTTCAAAAGTGTCCAACCCAAACTTACCCTGAAAAATGGCTCTTGATTCCTGCATAGTTGCTGCTGTCGCCAACTCCCCAGTGAAAAACCTCAGCATGTGTTGGGGGTTTCGGTCCAAGGTTGCGGCTACTTCTCTGAAGTTGTAGATCATCGTTCGCATACCTATTACTGCCCGCTGCAGCTTTGGAACTCCAAGCCTTTCTTGTTTTGCCTCTATCTCTGGAATTTCGGAACGCGCCCTTTTGAGCAAAGCTTCGTAATCATAGCTCATTGTTGTTTCTCCAGAAGAAAATGACACATAATAGTATTAAAGACTTCTTTCTGAAATCAACACTTTATTTCATGTATCTCGATCTCCGAAAAGCTATCCAAATGTTGTTTTTTCGAATATTCCCAAATCCTGTTTTAGCCTATGCTGAGCTTTTTTCATGGACACATATGGTGATTTTACCACAAAAGGGAATGATAATGAACTTAAGAAATCCAGAAGGTAACAGATTGCTCAATGGACGACTTCTTTGTCCATTTCTTGCCGACAGGCTATAAGAGTGTTACCATTCATTCGAGCGGGATAACGTTTAAGATACATAAGAAGAGTTTAGCAGATGTGAGAAAGAAGGGAAAAACTAAGTGGGCTACATATACCTTTATACAGGGAATGGAGCTGGAAAGACCACGAACGCTATGGGCTTAGCGCTGCGTTCTGTCGGACACAAAAGAAGGGTGATTATCATCCAATTTTTGAAATGGTGGAGAAAAACCGGAGAATACAAGATCCAAGCTATGCTAGCACCTTATTATGAGATCTATCAGTTTGGACGTAAAGGCTGGATTGGGCTGAACAATCTTAATGAAGAAGACGCTGAACTGGCTAAAAAGGCTCTAAGCTTTGCTGAGAAAATTGCCAAAGAGAAAAAGCCGCAGCTTCTCGTTTTAGATGAGATCAATCTTGCTTTGTACTGCAAGCTTTTGAACATCCAAGACGTTCTGCAGTTTCTGGATAGAATCCCAAAAGGCACAGACATGGTTTTGACTGGTAGATACGTTCCAGAGGAGCTTGTTGAAAGAGCGGATTTTGTAAATGAGATTGTTGATGTTAAACACCCGAAATTCATGGTTACTACAAAAGGAGTACAATATTGACAGAACACAGACCCAAAGTTTAAAACTGCATGCGCTTAACCTTTAATTCCTGGCGGTGGACTCTTTGGACAAACAATGCCATCCATACATCCCTAACTCAACACATGAAACTAAACAAGAGATGATGAGAGAAATAGGTATAAAAAACGTTGATGAGCTTTATGCGGACATCCCTGAAAAATATCGATTGAAAACACCGCTGAAGCTTCCAAAGGCAAAGTCAGAACTCGAAGTTAGAAAACACGTTGAAAAACTGCTCTCAAAAAACAGAGCATACGATAGTATGCCCATTTTCCTAGGAGCAGGATGCTGGCCCCATTACATACCTGCAGTCGTCAGAGAAGTTATTCAACGAAGCGAATTTTTCACATCTTACACGCCTTATCAACCTGAAATATCGCAAGGCATGCTCCAAGCTCTTTTTGAATATCAAAGCATGATTTGCGAGTTAACTGATATGGATGTAGCTAACTGTTCGATGTATGATTGGGCTTCAGCCTTAGGCGAAGCTGCTCGTATGGCAGCGCGTGTAAAGAACAAGAACGAGATATTGATACCTAAAATAATCCACCCCGAAAGAGCCGCAGTCTTGAAAACTTATACTGAACCTGCAGGGATACTTATCAAACATGTTGACTATAATGCAGAGAGCGGACAGCTGGATATTGATGATTTAAGAAAAAAACTTTCAGACAAGACAGCGGCAATCTATATCGAAAACCCGTCATATCTGGGTTTCATAGAAACACAAGTTGCAGAGATAAGTGAAGAGGCACACGGGCGCAACGCCCATTTTATTGTAGGCGTAGATCCCATATCCCTTGGAATATTGAAACCCCCTGGAAAATATGGTGCTGATATTGTGATTGGAGAAGCACAGCCCCTTGGAAATGCGATGAATTATGGTGGTCCACTTTTAGGGATTATGGCTTGTCATGATGATATGGGTTTGATTAGACAGATGCCGGGTCGCATAATTGGTCTGACAACAACGCAAGACAGTAGCCGAAATGGATTCTGCATGACCTTGCAGACTCGCGAACAACATATTAGACGTGAGAAGGCGACGTCGAATATTTGCTCTAACGAAGCGCTGTGCGCTGTAGCTTCAGCCGTTTACATGGCTTTGTTAGGTCCTCAAGGTCTACGTGAACTCGGGGAGACAATCATGTGCAGAGCTAATTATGCTATGAGGTTGCTTTCAAAAATAGACGGAGTCAAAGTGCCGATCTTTGATTCTGCTCACTTCAAAGAGTTCACAGTCAATTTTGATAAAAAAGGCCTTAGCGTTGAAGAGGTTAACGAAAGACTCTTGCGATGCCATGTCCATGGTGGAAAAAACATCTCGAAAGAATTTTCAGACCTTGGCGAAACAGCACTTTGCTGCGTAACTGAAGTTCATTCGAAAGAAGAGATTGACCATTTGGCAAATACTCTCCAAGAGATTCTAACAGAGAGGCAAAAGAGCATTGTTTAGGCAAGCAAATTGGAATGAGCAAGTTATTTTCAATCTTGGGAGAACTGGAAGGAGAGGACATATTCCAGTGAAAGCTGAGGAAGAGATTAAGCAAGTAGTTGGCAACGTAAACAAGCTTGTGCCCGAAAGCATGTGGCGCGCTAGTATGCCTCCGCTTCCAGAGCTTTCAGAAGTGGAAGTTACACGTCATTTCATTCGTCTGTCACAGATGAATTATGGCGTCGATTTGGGTTTATATCCACTTGGAAGTTGCACAATGAAGTATAATCCGAGAATCAACGAACAACTTGCTGAGTTGCCGAGTATTAGCATGCTTAACCCGTATCAGAGTGAAAGCACGGTGCAAGGCATATTGGAAATCCTTTATAGACTTGAACGATGGCTAGCCGAGATTACAGGCGCCGATGAAGTTTGCCTGCAACCAGCCGCGGGTGCACATGGTGAATTACTAGGCACGTTGTTAATCCGCGCATATCACAAATTCAATGGCAATTGCGAAAAACGATGTGAAATCATCGTGCCTGACTCTGCTCATGGCACAAACCCCGCGAGTGCAGTTATGTCAGGGTTCAAGGTTGCTGTAGTTCCATCTGATGATAACGGCTGCGTGAGTTTAGGAGCATTAAAAGCAGCAGTTTCAGAGCGGACAGCAGGATTGATGCTAACCAATCCGAACACTCTAGGCATTTTTGAAAAGAATATTGATGAGATAGCAAGCATTGTTCACGAAGCAGGTGGGCTACTCTATTATGATGGAGCGAACCTTAACCCGCTCTTATGCAAAGTCAGACCTTGTGACATGGGCTTTGACATAGTGCATTTGAACATACACAAGACATTCAGTACTCCTCATGGTGGAGGTGGCCCAGGTGCTGGTCCAGTTGGTGTTTCAAATGACCTGGCACAGTTTCTGCCAATTCCACGCATAGTTTTTGATGGTAAACGCTACAGTTTAGAACATGACAAGCCATATAGCATCGGCAAAATAAGGAGTTTCTATGGAAATGTAGCAGTTTTACTAAGAGCCTATGCTTATCTGTTAAGCTTGGGACATGAAGGATTGCAGGAAACAGCAGAAATCTCGGTTCTCAATGCCAATTACTTGGCTCGGAAACTTTCGAGGATTAAAGGTCTAACACTTCCATATGACAGTGGGATGCCTAGAAAACATGAGTGTGTATTTAAAGCAAAAACACTGAAAAACGAAACGGGTGTTTCAGCCTTGAATATTGCTAAACGTTTACTCGATAATGGCTTACACGCACCCACAATCTATTTTCCGCTTATTGTTGAGGAGGCCTTAATGATTGAACCAACCGAATCCTTCGAAAAAGAAGAGCTCGACCGTTTCGCTGATGTTCTGCAGAACATCTGTGAGGAAGCATATGCAAACCCTGAAACTGTTTTGAAGGCACCTCATAACACTGCAGTCGCACGTATTGACGAGGTTAAGGCTTCACATCCCCAAACTATGGCTTTGAGCTGGCGCATGTACCAGAAAAAGATTACACGAAATCCCTAGTTACATGCAACAATTATATATGACGCATTTTCCTCTATTGGTTCAAAGCAATTGACTGTGAAAAGGATTGACAGAATTAGAAGATAGCGTGCGAAAATCCGTTGGAAAAGCCGTCGACCCAGAAACTGGTTTAACTTTCGCCGAAATGAAGATGATAACTGATGTTAAGGAAGAAGAGCCAAGCGTATTCAGAATAGAGTTCACCCCATCAAGCCCATTCTGTCCCATTGCATTCAAGCTGGCCATGGATATAAAAAACGCTGCGTTAGGAGTTACAGGTGTGAAAAAAGCAATGATTTACTGCCGCGGACATATGATAGAACAACAGATCAACGAGATGACCAATAAATAAGGCGAAAACACGATCCATTCAGATTTTTCCTTTCCAGGCGTTGCAAAAACAGTATGCACATCAAAGGCAAACATGAAATATACTGTTGTGATGCTCGGGTCAGAATATCCGAAAGAGGAGTGGAGGTTCTGACTGAGCCTCTGATTGATTATTGCCCTTTGCATGAAGCTTTGTACGGAACTAGCCGTATTGATACTGAAACTGTGCGCAAAAGCGTAGAAAACAAAATTGTTGAACACGGCTTCTGCTGCAAGACCCGCACGTTTAATGCAGAGCCAATAGTAGCCTACGGCGCATCGGAAATGATGAGTGTCTGGCTTGAGAAAGGGCTTGTTGACTGCGCTGTTATTGTTTGTGAGGGTGCTGGCACAGTCATTACAACGAATAGCAAGCTTGTGCAAGGTATTGGGGCACGATTAACAGGTATCATTAGCACTTCGCCTATACAGAAAACATTTGAACATGTTAAGGCAAACAAGGGCATTATTCTGAACGAAACCCATGCACGGATTGACCAAGTTGAAGGAGCCAAACGAGCTTTCGATTTTGGGTTCAAACGTGTAGCTGTCAGCGTGGCTGGCTTTCAAGCAAAAGCAATCAGTGAAATCAGAGATTTTGCGGAAAATGCAAAGGCAGATGTCTTGATTTTCTCAGTATGCAATACTTGCGTTCACAGAACACAATTGAAGTGCATAGTTGAGGCAGACATTGTGTGTGCAGGTGCTTCGAAACTACTTCGAACAGAAATCGGCACTAGCGCGCTCATGCAGTTGGGCGTGACAATACCCGTTTACATATTGACAGATAAAGGGAAGAGGCTGGTTCTTGATTACCTAGCAACAACCAATTATAAACTTGTAGCGTTTAGGACAAACAAAATGCCTTATCAGGTGTAAGGAAGAGGACCCATATCAAGGACCAAAATCAGAACCAAAACGCTTAAAAGTTAATGCAAGTGTTTAGTGTTTGTCAAACTATAAGGTGATGAAGAAAATTGGCAGTTGAAGGATTCTCCGGCAACAAACAACCCGTAGACGCCAAAGTAGGCGAGTTAACACCACAATCCAGAGCAGTCAATGTAACAGCAAAAGTCATGTCAAAAAGTGAGGTTCGAAACATAGCAGGAGGTCGAGATGGAGCAGCACACCGCGTATGTGACGCATTAGTCGGTGACGAAACCGGCAGTGTTTACCTAACACTCTGGGATGATAACATCGAGAAAGTAAACAACGAGGACACAATAATCGTCAAAAACGGTTATATCAACCTATTCAGAGGCAACATGCGGTTGAACATTGGCAAATATGGGACGTTAGAAATCGCTGAAAAAGCTTTCGAAGGCGAAGTAAACACGGAAAACAACGTCTCAAGTCAAGTACATGAACAGCCTAGGCGTCCCTTCCGTGGGGATAGAGGATATGGCGGTCGCGGGGGTCGTGGAGACTACGGAAGCCGTGATAGACGTGGCGGCTACAGACAAAGAAGATACTAGTTTCGTGTGTTCATAAGAGCGCACATCTATTTTCTTCTCAATCGAAAGTCGACACTATCCCACAATTTTTTATCTTCACGCCTAAACTTGTACATATATGCTTCAATTCTGTTTTGTGACAGATTACACGATATGTAGCATTAGACAAGCTTCATGAACATATGGCAAAGAAAATTCAAAAATCAAGCTACTTCCATTTGAGAAGCCGACAAATAGCATATTGCCCTTCAGCAACGCCTAGTTTGCATTGTGAACTGTGAAGACTATCAGGTGAGCAAAACAAGCAACTAGACATAGTAAGTTTGAAGCAGAAGCTTTTTTGAGAGTATTCCACAATCCTCACCGCAACCTTTAAAATCTAACAATTGGAACATCAAACGTCTTTGCAAAGGAGAAGATTAATAATGTCTCAACCAAAAGCCGAAGAAAGAAAACCAACAGTAGAAGAATTACTGACCAAAGCCAAAAAACCCTCAATGTTAGCCCCGCCATTACACAGATTTTACCAAGGAAAAATCCAAGTAATGCCCAAATGCGCCGTCACAAGCCCTAAGGATTTCGCAATATGGTACACCCCAGGCGTTGCCGCCCCCTGCAAAGAAATTCAAGCAAATACTGACAAATCCTTCGAGTTCACAAACCGTTGGAACTACGTGGCTGTCGTATCAGACGGCACACGTGTACTCGGTTTAGGCGACATAGGCCCAGAAGCAGCAATGCCAGTAATGGAAGGCAAAGCTCTACTGTTCAAATACCTAGGCGGTGTCGACGGATTTCCAATTTGCCTAAAAACAAAAGACCCAGATGAATTGGTCAGAGCATGCGAGCTCATCGAGCCCACATTCGGCGGTATAAACCTTGAGGACATTGCAAAGCCAAAATGCTTCTATGTGTTGGAAAAAGCAAGAGAACGCTTACAGATTCCAGTTTGGCACGATGACCAGCAAGGAACAGCCACCGTAATTCTCGCAGGCTTGATAAACGCTTTCAAACTCGCTGGAAAAGACCCGAAAAACAGCTTGATAACACTCGTAGGCGCAGGCGCAGCCAATCTCAGAACAGCTTATGTTCTAATAAGGTGGGGAATGAAACCAGGAAACATAATAATGGCAGATACCAAAGGAGTCGTATACGCGGACAGAAAGGATCTAAACAGAGACGAGGACCCGTGGAAATATGAACTGGCTCAGAAAACTAATGCAGAAGGACGAGTAGGCGACATAACTGAAGCTTTTAAGGGTGTGGATGCAGTTGTAGCCGCATCAAAGCCAGGACCTGGAACGATAAAAAAAGAATGGATAGAAACGATGGCGAGCAATGCCATAGTTTTTGCTTGTGCAAACCCGATACCTGAGATTTGGCCGTGGGAAGCAAAAGAAGCAGGAGCCAGCATAATAGCAACAGGAAGAAACGATTTTCCAAACCAAGTCAACAATAGCTTAGGTTTTCCAGCTATATTCAGAGGCGTGCTGGATGTGAGAGCCAAAACAGTTACAGACGACATGTGCATAGCAGCTGCTCAAGAGCTGGCCAAGTTTGCCGAAGAACGAGGAATGCACGAACAGGATATTTTGCCACGAATGGAAGAATGGGAAGTCTATCCTCGCGAAGCAGTAGCGTGCGCGTTGAAGTCAATAGAGCAAGGTGTAGCACGGATCAAGCCTAGTCGACAAGAGCTTTATGAAAGAGCTGTAGCCATTATTCAAAACGCTCGAGAATCCACAAAGTTGCTCATGAAAGAAGGTTTAATAAAACAGATGCCGCCAGAAGAGAAACTGCAATAGTAAAATAGCCTTGAAAAGGCCAATCTCTCCCTTTTTCGCCACGAAAAAGCAGAAAATTATTTAAAGCTAATCCTAAGAGATAAGGGCATTAAGGAGAAGATTATATGCGTTCGGACTATGCATTGTACGTTGTAGCAGTAATATTTTTCGCAATAACAGGAATCTCTTTCGCTTTGACTATGTCAGAGTTTGAAAGATACCTTTCAGTTGTAGCGACCACCATACTTGGACTACTGTTCGCCGGAATAGGCTACACGATGAAGACAAAAGCTAAGGCTATTTCAACAGAGACGACATTTGCACCCCCACTGAGGGTAGAAACCGAAACAGCAGAACAAGAAGAAACCCAGCCAATTAGTGAAACTACATTAGCAACTGTTGATCTCACATCAGTCAAGGGAATTAAGGAGAAACGGATGAATCAACTGAAAGCTTTGGGCATCAACAATATCGAAGACCTAGCCAACGCGTCATCAACGGATTTGGCAGCAAAACTAAAGATTTCGCCAAAATTCACTGAGAAATGGATTGAAAACGCGAAAGATCTTACTAGCAAGACCTAGGAAAAGACTTGAACGATGTTCTAACTTGCGAATCTTAAAATCCTTATTATGTTCCTTCTTTCTAATCGTTTTACTGCGTCCAGAAACTCGTTTCTTTTCTTGCCTGTAAGTTTGAAGTTTTGGAGCATATCATTTATTGGCATTTCTGGTCTTCCAAGCAGCGCGTACCTGTTACGCAAATGTTTCACTATTACTCTTTCTAACCGTCCGCATCTCCATGTAGTGTTGCGGATAAGAACCACTATTGCCTTGATGAGCTTCTGCTCGTTCCTTTTACGTTCAATCAAGGCTCTTTCACAAATATGGCTTATATGTTCGCAAGCATTTAGAGTTTGTGCTCAAAAACCTTAACAAGGTTCAGAACAAAAATAGCAAAGTAAGGCGACGAAACTTTGGTTAGTGGTCAAATTGGAAGAATCTGTTTCTTCCGCATACTCGATAGTGAAGACTTGGCTGAAGCCATTAAGAAGAAAGCAGAAGACGCTGGGGTTAAAGCGGGGGTTTTCAGTTTAATTGGAACTCTGGAAAATTGTGTGATTGGATACTACAAAGAAGGCAAATACAAGCAGATTCGGTTGAATGGACCCTTGGAAATTTCTTCGTGTATGGGAAACATAGCAGCTAACGAAAAGGGCGAAGTGATGGTTCATGCACATGTAGTTGTTTCAAACGAGTATGCTGAATCTTTTGGAGGACACTTGATGAATGGTTCACAAGTAGGTGCTACAGCGGAGCTAGTGATAATCGAAGCGTTAGATGTGAACTTGATAAGGGCGTTTGATGAGAAGACAAAACTGAATTTACTGAGGTTGAGCTAAATCCTTTCTGAGATATAACCCATGAGCTTTTCCGTAGTATTTTTCTAGTCTCCCGATTTTTTTGTAATTCATCTTTTCGTAAAGCTTCAATGCTGTAATATTATCTTCGCGAACTTCCAAGTAGCATGTTCCAGCTCCTTTTTCACTAAGCAGTTTTTCAAGTTCCTTCAAAAGTTTGAGCCCTATTCCTTTTCGGCGATGTGCAGGCGAAACATTTATGGTGAGGATGTGCCCCGCAACAGAGTTTCTTTTGACATGTATTGAGCCTATTACGAAGCCTATGACTTCGTCGTTTTCTTTTGCAATTAGGGTGATAGTGTTGTAGTCAAGTAGGATACGACCAATTTGATGTTTAGTGAAAGCTTCGGCTTTGAAGCATTCTTTTTCGATTATATATAGCCGATCCAGGTGATGCATTGATGCAGTTTCTATTGTAGCGGGCATCTTGTCCTCCTTTTGATGTAGAAGGAAAGTGGGATTTAGGCTTTTCAGTTTATCTCTGGTTTGGTTTGTTGTCTCTATTTGTTGGTTTTCAAGGTTTTGTCCGAATTTGGAGTTTGTTGCGAACGTGTTGCGTTGAAAGGAGTGAAGAAGGAAGACTTGGTGACTTGTACAGGGTATCTGCGAAACAAGGGCTGGGTCATGAAAATGTTGTTTGAGGAAATGATCGGTGGCAGTGCTGCTCTCAAGGCGCTACAGACGTACACACGAAGGTTAGACGGAAAGTATGGCAAGAAAGCATTTAAACACTTCTCAGAAGCAGACATGCAAGCTTTGTTCGAAAAATGATGTCTAGGAAAATGAAAACACGCGAGCGTTGAAAGGGTTTTGTTGAGAATTTTCGGGAAAATGTTCCAGAAAGCCTGTGAGAGTCGAACCTATGCAATCCGCGGTGAGCGGGGCAGCAGAGTGCAAATTTGCGGTACGTTTTTGACCGCACTTTGTGACCTTTGCATTTGGGGCAGGTTTTCGAGTCACTCAGATCCTACTTACGAAAGCATTTTTATTCAATCGAAGCGTGATTAGTTGGAGGTTGCACAATGAGCATAGAGCTTCCTGAGGCAAAGATTCTTGCAGAACAGATGAACAAAGCGTTAGTGGGCAAGCGAATAAAGAATTACCGTCTGAAAGACTATGAGAAACTGCAGAGAGTAGGCTTCATAAACAAAGATACAAGAGCCTTCGACCAGCTTGTTAATGGAGAAGTTGAGTCTGTCATTTCTAGGGGCAATTCTATACGCGTGAAGCTCAACAAGGGAGTTAACCTTCTTCTCAGCCCTGAGTATGGCGGCGAGATTTTCTATCACAAAAGTGAAACCGAGATCCATGGAAAGTTTCACTTGAAAATTGATTTTGGCGATGACACAGCATTGACGGTGAGGCTCACTAGTATGGGCGGCATCTACGCGTTGAAGGACAGCGATCTAGTACATTCATACATGTTTAAACGAAATTTTAGTCCCGAGATACTTTCGCCTACAGACGAAGAGTTCACCTTTGAGCACTTTTCAAAACTCTTGGCGGTCAATAACAGGGCGCTCAAATCGGTACTTGTAGGAAAAGATGCTGTTGTTGTAGGACTGAGCAATAGTGCTTTTCAAGACATTTTATACAGAGCTAGGCTCCACCCGAAGAGAAAGGCCTCCGAACTGAACATAAATGAGAGACGAGCCCTTTATGATGCTATTAAGCTTGTGCTTCGAGAAAGAATCCGGTTGAACGGAAAAGACGAGTTCTTGGATCTTTATGGGAACCAAGGTGGTTATACGCCGGCAATGGGTTCAAACATGAAACAGAAGAACTGCCCAAAATGCGGGACCTCTATAGAGAAATTGAGTGTGGGAGGAGGTCATGTATTCTTCTGCCCTCAGTGTCAGGATTCAGAGTGAAGAAACAAGCAATCTCAAATAACCCTTTCTTTTGGTGCAGGGAGTGAGATTTGAACCCGCGAAATTTAACAGTTTCGTTGCGTTAATCAGGGTCTTCTGACGGGATACGCTCGTTGAAACGTCGCTGAAAAAGTGTTTGGCGAGTCTCTGCTTTGCAAAGCATGAAACAAGGCATAGAACAATGCCATAGAAGAATGTTCTATTTCAGTGTATGCTGTAGAGCAGTGTAGAATTAGGCTTAAGAACGGCTTTTTAGCCGTAACATGCTTATTGTGGCAGCCGTTTCAGCAGTGCAAGTGCGCAGGAGGCTTGGTTTCGAAGAAGCAGACATAGCAGACGCCATCACTAACACGTTTATCGAGGATGCAGCGGCGTACCTTGGCAACCAGCTTGAAAAAGCGTTAGACCCTTCAAACTGCACAGCAGCCGAAGCCGCCGCCATCGCCGATTTAGCCGCAATCTACTGCTACTTGCATAAAACGGGCACAGCCGCAACCAGCTACACGGTCAATCTAGGCGCTCTGAGCTTCACTGACCCAAGCCACAGAATCGCCCAGCTCGAAATACTGCGCGAACAAGTACACGCCTTCATCGTCAACAGTAAAATCATAGCCTTCAAAGAGGTACAACGTGATGCCTGCCATTCATGTATGTATTCCATTGCATGCTGTGAACGAAACATCTAGATACGCTCGCTTCAAACCAAACACACTGAGAGAACGAATAGTTTTGAGACAAAGTATAAGTGAATAATCAAAGCATTTCAGGCTTTAGGTGAAATCATGTTAAAGCGGGATGAAGCCCTTAACCTTATCAAGAAATATGTTTTTAAGAAAAATGTCATTTATCACATGCTTGCTGTTGAATCCATAATGCGGAGCACTGCAAAACATTTTGGTGAAAAAGAAGAGGTCTGGGGCATAGTCGGATTGCTGCATGACATTGATTATGAGAAAACTGAGGCTACACCCGAAAAGCATGGTCTTCTAGCTGAACAAACCTTAAGAAGTCTGATTCCAGAGGAGCTTATAAGAGCCATAAAAAGCCATAATGCGAAGCATACGCGAGTCACGCCAGATACACTTATGGAAAAAGCGCTCATCGCCTGTGATTCCATATCCGGCTTGCTTGTGGCTTGTGCATTGGTGATGCCCTCAAAGAAGCTGAGAGATGTGAAAGTCGAGAGCGTATCAAGGAAGTTCAAAGACAAGGATTTCGCTAGGGGTGCCGATCGCCAAAGAATATTGATGTGTGAAGAAATTGGAATTCCAAAAGAAGATTTTTTTGAATTAGCCTTGAATGGATTGAAGAATGTGGCGTCTGACATAGGTTTGTAAGGCTAGCCGACACCGCATTACCGCTTTTCGTGGTTAGATTGATATTTTTAAATAGAGATTACTGGATTAACTAGCACTGAACAAAGTTTGGTGCAAAAGTTATGTCCGGGGTATTGAGGGAAATTGAGTTAAGCCAAATTCGCCCCAACAGGCTTAATCCAAGATCAGAGATCAACATCGAACGTCTCAATGAGCTTGCAGAAAGCATAAAGGAAGTAGGCTTGCTTGAGCCGATAATTGTCAGACCTGTTAATGGCGAGTATGAGGTTGTGGTTGGTGAAAGACGCTATCGTGCTTCGCAACAGGCTGGTCTCGATAAAGTTTCCGCCATAGTAAGGGAATATGCTGATGACGAAATCGTCCAGTTGAATCTCATCGAAAACATTCAACGGGAAGAACTAAGTGCTGTCGAAAAGGGAAGAGTGTGCAAATACCTGCTTGAAAAATGTCCCGAAAAATATCCTTCACTGACCTCTGTTGCTGAAAAGATTGGTGTTAGCCCTGATGCGGTTTCTCTGTGGTTGCAAACCGTTAAAGTTGTTCCTGAAGAGGTTCAACGTCTAGTGGCTCCTTCCACTGTTTCAGGCAAAATACCAGAAGGCAAGATTGATTATCTAACAGCAGTTAAGGCAGGACGCACAATTAAGGAACCGGAAAGAAAAGTAGAGGTAATCACGAAGCTTGCAGAAAAACATCTGCCAGCCAAAGAACGAGCACAAGTCATTGAGAGAATAGCTCAGGAACCTGAAAGGTCCATTGACGAGATTATTGAAGAAGTGACTGAAACCCCACACGAACTGCAATTCGTGGCCATGGATAAGGAACTAATACTTGGAGGAAAGAAAACTCAGACTTCTAGACTCACAATTCCTGATCCGAAGGTAAAGGTAGGGGCAATTGTTTATGCAGTTGTCCAAGAGCCTAGGTTTGCAGATCTGCGCATAACGTCAATCGAAAGAAAGCGGCTGAGATATTTCGATGAGGAAGACGCTAGACGAGAAGGGCATGAAACACCAGAAGAGTTCAGGAAGAAATGGCAACAAAACCATGGAGAATGGGATGAAAACCAACTCGTCTACATAATACATTTCGAAAAAACAAAATAGCCAAAATATGTTTACCCAACCAGCACATACTCTTGTTCACTCTTTGCTCCAAGCCCCAGCTCAATAGCTCTGAGTATTTGTGCATAACTCCACGGATCATCTGTCAAACTGCAGCCTTCATAGGCTTTAATTGTCTTTATTGCTTCAACATCCATGGCTATCCGGTCGCCTGACGCAAGTACAACATTGGGGTTTCGCAGTTCTCCACATGCTGGTCCACCGTCTATGAAGCACACTCTGCCATCCATAATTGCCAAGCTGGGGTGCACAACCAAGTTAAGGTCTGCAATCTTCTGTTCTAAATGCCTCATGTGCAATTGCACTCTTTCGTTCGGTTTCATGAAGCCTACAGCCAATTTCAAGCTTAGAGTAAACTTTGCCCATCTATGCGTCTTCATGGCACAAACATAAACGAGCTTTTCCGCCTTCAAAGCTCTTTCAGGTAGGCTAACTCGCCTGAGATACTTACCTCCTGTGGAAACTCTGGCCCATTTACCCTCGTCAAAGAAAACCACCTCTGCTCCAGCCTCTTCTGCCCTCCTCAGCATCCCAGTTTCCTCAAAAATCCTCCGTGTAGAAGCCCTCAGCATTGATGATTCACCAACAATAACCCTGCCAGCACCATGCTCACACAGCAACTCGATTACAGTCTTAACAAAGTCTGGGTCACTCGAACCAGGCGGGGCATCACCCGTATTGAAGTTCGGTTTCAACCATATTTCATCGCCCTTTTCAACAACCTTTCCAAAACCACCAATAGCGTTTACAGACTTCAAAATACCATTCTTCAAATCATGTTCTTTAGAAGCAACTTTACTGACCAAAGCCTTATCATTTTTCCAAAAGGGATTCTCCCTAGCTACGCCTATTCCTGCGCGAGCACCCAAGCAGACCACGACAAGACGCAATATATCGGCACTGAAATTTAGCCTTTAAGATACCAAAAAATTCCATCAGCACCTCGGCTCATATGCTGAGGAGAAATTTGAGGCATATGCAACAAAGAACATAAAGAACCCGCATAGTCAACAAAACCCGAATCAGAAAAAGGATTGAAAAGTAAACTCTGGATCCATAAGAGTCAGACTATATACCTATCGGTCTTTTCAAAATCTTTTACAATCTCCATAATGCGCTTCGGAGCGTTAATGCTCTCTAAGGGTATACCTTTTAGCAAAGCCCATGGGCTTTTTCGTGCAATAACAGTGGCAATGTGCGCTTCTCCGAAGCATTTCTTTGCAATTTCATAAACCATTCTTCTGACTTCAGTCTCTGAATACTCGCCCAAAGCATGCAAATACTCATGCAATAGTAAATTGTATACCAAAGCGTTGACTATTCGCCTTGAATCAACCGCAGCCTCAACAACCTGAACCAAAGTTCTGTTCAAAACAATATTGTTCGTCCCAACAGAATGATAAGCACCCAATTGAAGAGGTAGATCATCGAGAAAAAGCATTATTCCGCTTCGGTGCTTACGCAATATAAGCCTGACAGTATCTTTGACCAACTCCCAAACATCGCCGTAGCTGGCAGTCAAGTCCAAACGACTGCTGTATCGGTCAACAACCGAGGCTTCATCACTTGTCATAAGCGTTTCACGATTTGCTCCTTTTGAGAGTCTGCCCTTCGATGCCTACACATATTTGGCATTTTTCTGGCGCTTCACCTTCTATCTTGTTCTCGCAGATAGCCGCGACCTCTGAGATAACTCTGAAAAACTTCGCATCTTTCAAAAATCCTTCTTCTGTCCTTTGCCAAAAAGCCAAATATCGCTCACTTGCCCGCGACTCACCCGCAAATGGCTTGTTCAAATTCTCACGCGTATTATCCATATTTGGCCCTCGATCAGATTTCATTATCCCGATCGACTCAGATATAAATCATGCGAGAAACTCGCAAAACCTTTGAGGAATTCGCAGAGACGGAGAAAACGAAATAAATGTCGAAGTCTAGGGCTAGAATACGAATGGTGACAAAATAGAATGGCAAACATAGTTCTTGTTAGAGATGTTATGTCAAAAGATCTGAAGATTGTGCGTCTGGACACTACGATAAAGGAAGTGGTAGCTACCATGAATAAGTTCAACATAGGCTCCGTAATAGTTGTACAGGGAGAAAGACCTGTGGGCATAATTACGATGCGTGACATACTCAGAAGGCTTGTGGAGCCATGTTTAGCTCCTGAAACCCTGACAGCCAAACACGTCATGACCAGCCCACTGCTAAGCATCAACGAAACAGCAAGCATTGAAGAAGCTGCTAAGCTCATGGCAAAGAGAAGAGTCAAAAGGCTTCCTGTAATAAACGATCAGAAGCTGATGGGCATAATAACCTTCACAGACATCACGTCCAAAGTGCCAACATTGCTATCGATACTAGAAGAACTTGTGAGACCACATCACCGCAAACACTGAACTCGAAAAAAAGCATCATCACATCCTTAAAACTCTGGCTCAGATCTGCCCAGTTTTTTATCTAGACAGGCCTTGATAAAACCATAATATTCAGGGTCAGGCCTTCCAGGTCGACTCTTGAATTCCCCATGGAATTGCGAAGCAAAAAAGAAAAAGTGATCGGGCAATTCTAGAATCTCCATTCTCTTGTTGTCAGTGCTCTTTCCAGAAAACACTAAGCCGTTCTTTTCAAGCTTCTCTAAATATTCAAGGTTAACCTCAAATCTGTGACGATGTCTCTCGTAGATCTCTTCTTTTCCATAAAGAGTGAATGCCATAGTATTGGGTTTGACGATTATTTTCTGTCCGCCTAAACGCATGGTTGCGCCTTTGATTTCTACTCTTTTTTGTTCAGGCATCAGGTCAATTACAGGATGTGGAGAGTCGGGGTTAATCTCGGTGCTGCTTGCTCTGTCCAAGCCACAAACATGGCGGGCAAACTCTACTACTGCGAGTTGAAAACCAAAACATATCCCCAGAAATGGCAGGTTATTCTCTCTTGCAAACCGTATAGCTTCAATCTTTCCTTCAGTGCCTCTTGAGCCGAAACCATATGGAACAAAGACTCCGTCAAAATCCTTGAGGCTATGCGCAGCTTTCGGATTTTTCTCAAGCTTTCCCGCTTCTATATAGCTTATGCAGACTCGAGCTTTGCAAGCAGCTCCACCATGACGTAAGGCTTCACTCATGCTCACATAACTGTCTGTCAATCCAGCATATTTCCCGACCAAAGCAATCTTTACTTCATGTTCAGGGTTCAGAACAGCGTCCACAAATCTCGTCCAATCCTCAAAATCCTTTTTGTTCTCATCAAATCCAAATCTTTTGCAGATAAAATTGCCCATGCCTTGCTCGTTCAAGATAAGCGGAACTTGGTAAATTGACTCGACATTATAAGAGCAGAAAACCGCATTTTCAGGTATCGTTCCAAACAACGCGATTTTTCTTAAAGCTTCAGAATCTATCATCTTCGGGCTTCTTGCTACAATAATGTCAGGTTGAATTCCAATGCGTCTCAACTCGTTAACGCTGTGCTGCAATGGTTTTGTTTTCATCTCATCTGTAACATCTAAAACAGGAACTAATGCGACATGTACATATAGCGTGTTTTCGAAGCCTTCTTCCAATCGCATTTGTCGAATAGCCTCCAAGAAAGGCAAGCCTTCAATGTCTCCAACGGTGCCGCCGACTTCGACCAGAACTACGTCAACGCTAGAGTTTCTTGCCACATTTCGTATACGATGTTTGATCTCATTAGTTACATGTGGCACAATCTGCACACATCTGCCCAAGAAGTCCCCTCGACGTTCCATCTCAATAACCGCTTTATACACCATGCCTGTAGTGAGGTTATTTTCCATTTTCAAGTTTAAATCCAGAAAACGTTCATACCAACCCAAGTCAAGGTCGGTTTCGCCGCCATCATCAGTAACGTACACCTCACCATGCATGTAAGGATTCATTGTTCCTGCATCAACATTCACGTACGGATCAATCTTAATAGCAGTAACCTTCAAGCTCTGAGTTTGCAGCATCTTACCAATAGAAGAAGTCAGAATACCCTTACCAACCGAACTCAGTACTCCACCGGTAACAAAAACATACTTTACCATACCCGGGCAACTCTCCGTAATAACCTAAACCATTAAACAGAGTTAATATAACTTTTTACACACACTGTACGTTATCCATCTCAGTCGATTTCATCAATATTGAAATGTGAAAAAATAGTGCCTATACGTGAAAGTCTGAACATTGCTTGCTGTTTGAAAACAGTTCATATTAACGTAGCAAATCCTCTTACAACTGTTGGCTCTGTATCAGAAATTTCAAGAAAATCGTGACCGACTTCAACCTTAATCGAAGGGAGAGCTGTTGATCAAAGATTTAATAACTAAAGCATAATAGACAAGAAATTGAAAAAAAGCAATTACTCTAAGCTTTTTGGTATACTAGCGCTGCAATAGTTCAGCTTGACTCATAAGTGAGCTCAACTGGTCTCTACTGAGGGGTAACCCATGAGCATATCTTCCGCGAAACTTGGATGCTTTCAGAAATGTTTCTTTGACCAATAAAGGCTTTTCAAATCTGACAACGTATTTGAAACCTATGGCTTGGTTCCATCTCTGTTTTTCGCAGTTAATTCTTTCCTCGTCCGAAAGCTCCTCTTTACTGTACACACTTTCTATTATACCATAGCCTACAACAGCATCGCCAGCGTTTGTCCTGTGTATGAAAAGTATAGTTTGCTCAGATTTCCATTTTCTGCGCAAATTGGTATAGTAAATTGCCATACTAAAGACTTGCTCAACCCACTCTTTTGTGGCAACTCTCAGAATGTAGCCTTTTGCTTCCACTGCAAGTTTCCCCTTATATCAATAAAGGATTTGTCGCTATTTTAATCCCACTCTTCGCTTCATTGAATGCCAAAAAATAGACTTAAAACCAAAATGTGTCTTTTCAGGTTGTTATGATCTGTATGCTGATTTTCTGTTGATTTTTCGCTTTAAGTTTTCAGATGTGGCTTCTATCTGCCTGAATTGCCTCTGATCTCTCTTAGCCAAGCATCAAATATCCGAGTGCAAAGCAAGTTTTTCCTCTGCTTACGGCAATCTGCTGTAGATTACTGTGAACAAGAAGAAAGCTGCTGCGGTGAAGACGATAACGCCGCTGGTTGCAACATTGTAGACTACTGAAAAGAATATGCCGCTTACCATACTAATAATTGCGAAGCTTATTGTTGCTAATACGGTCCTCTTGAAAGACAGATGGAGTTGCAATGCTGAAAGCCCAGGTATCACAAGAAGGGCGACTACTAGAACTATTCCAATGACTTTTATTGATAACACAATTGAAACTGCCACTAATATATTAAACGTTATTGATAGCGGTGCAACTGGCAAGCCTCTCAATTTCGCGTCTTCTTCATCAAACGTCATAGAGAGAAGCTCTTTATAGAAAAATATCATAAATAATGTTGTAGACAATCCTAGAAGTGCAATAATTGCTAGATCTTTCTCGCTGATCGTAAGGATCGAACCGAAGAGATAACTGAAAAGCTCCACATTGAATCCGCCTGCTAAGCTTATTATTATGAGACCAGCTGAAAATCCTAGAGCTAACATTACAGCTATTGCAGAGTCAGATTGGGCCAGACCTTTCTTTCGCATGTAAGATATGCCAAAAACTGCTAAAATTGAAATCAATAGCGCTGTTAAAATAGGATCGATCCCCAGAAACAGCCCAAGAGCTATACCTCCAAATGCCGTGTGAGCTATGCCATCACCTATCATCGCCTCTTTTCTCAATATGAGAAAAAGCCCAATCCATGCACAAGCCACTGCAGCAATCAGGCCTCCTAACAAAGCAAACTGGAAAAAACGATATCCAAGCAATCTAATAATCGGATACAACACCGATTCAATCAGCCTTGAAATCCCCCTCGCACACGTGCCTATGAAACACGAAATGAAAGTGCTCGCCATACGCTTTCCTCAAAACCTTGTTTGGCTCTATGTCCCCAGTTATTTCAGATACATTAACCGCCAGATTGACACAGAGAACTTTGGACATTCGGCAGAAAACAGCGGCTAAATCATGAGTAACTACCAATATGGTTATTCCCTTTTCAATGTTAAGGTTGCTCAGTTTCTTGTAGAATCTTTCTTGAGTCTCAGCGTCCACACCAGTTACAGGCTCATCCAAGAGAATCATTTCTGGGCTTCTCACCAGCGCCTTAGCAACAAATATCCTCTGCTTCTGGCCTCCAGACAAATGACCTATTCTGGTATCTGAAATATCAGATATTCCCATAAAATCCAGTGCTTCGTCCACAGCTTTCCAGTCTTCTCGTTTGAGCCTTCTTCCTATATTGAATCTATTCATGCGTCCCAAGGCCACTAGTTCCCTAACTGACATAGGAAAGCCAGGATCGAAGTTTGTAGCCTCTTGCGATACGTAAGCGACTTTCTCCCAACGTGAAAAGGATTCAATGTCTTCGCCGAAGATCCGTATTTCTCCTCTCTTCTTCTGTAGAATGCCTAAAAGGGCAAGCAAGAGACTGGTCTTGCCACCTCCATTTGGACCTACTATTCCAGCATAATCTCCGCGCCAAATTGTGAAATTCGCATTCTTGATAACAAGGGCATTAGATCGAAAAACATCAAGGTTTTTGACTTCCAAAACCGCAGCCTTGTCTTCTTTCATGAGTTTCATCGTTTTATACATAAGCAATATGCTTTTTGGCTTTTCGGTAATATCAAGCTCCAAGACCTATCTTCAAGTTCTCCAGATTCGCTTCCTGCTGATCAAAGTAATCCAAGCCATCAACCGTGCCAAGCATTAAATAAAGCCTCAAGATTTGGACAGAGTTCCCAGTACGCTCCTCAAGTTCTGTTTTTAATGTATCGGCGTATTTTTCTCGATATATCGGATCCACATAGATTACATAGGTTTCATGCTCAACCATCATGTCCACTAGATCTGCAATCTCTGACGGGCTTGGCTGTTTGTCAGCAGATAATCCGTAGACACCATGTTGTGAAAAATTGTATCGATCAGCAAGGTATCCAAAGGCAGCGTGAGTTACGAAAATTGAAGTCTTTGTTTTGTTTGAAAGACCTTCCATGTAGGCTTCATCCAATTCATTCAATGTTGATTGGAGAGATTCCCAGCGTTCAGCATAATACGTTGCATTGTCGGGGTCTTTCTGAATCATTGCTTCGTATATCTTCTGTGCTTGTTGCTTAGCAATGAAAGGGCTTATCCACGTATGTGGATCATGGAGTCCGTGAATGTGATCGTTTTCGTCGTGATCATATTGGTCATGCGCTTCGTCGTGATCATGGTCATTATTGGCATCGTGGTCGGTTTCGCGAAGTGCTATGCCTTCAGTGGTGTTTACAATTATCTTTTGGCTTATGTCCTTAAGTGCGGGTATTATGCTTGTTTCCATCCAATTGTCGAGACCCGCGCCATTGTAGATTATTATGTCGGCGTCTTCGGTCGCCTGTATACTCTCCGTCCGAGGATCCCAATGATGGACCTCAGTGTTGTCTGGTATGAGCTGAATCACTGAAACATGTTCGCCCCCTATCTCCCTCGCGAAGAAAGCCAACGGATAAAATGTGGCTACAACCTTCACTTTCCCTGCGTCGGTTTGCCTTGTCGTGAAATAGGAGGCAGTTGCTACAAGAATTATGACGATTGAAATCGTGGCCATGGTTAATATCTGCTGATTCTTATTCGTATTCGCCACCACCTTGAGCCTATTTGCGGAAGTTTTTTATTAATGTTTCGCACGTTCTTAATAATAAAAGCGGTATTTCTAGCCCATTCTTAATAACAAATATTTAAAGCAGTTTCTGCTTTTTAATAAAGGAGATTCAACATGACCGTGATAAGCGTTTCAATCCCAGATAAACTCTTAGAAGAAGTCGACAGTTCCATTAAAGACCGTGGATTCGCAAACCGTTCAGAAATCGTCAGACAAGCCTTGCGCATGTTCATTACAGAAGACAAAAGCCTCAGAGAAATCGAAGGGGAAATTGTTGTCACAATCACCATAATTTTTGAGAGAAAAGCAAGAAGAGGGCGAATACATGATGTCCAACACAGTTATGGCGATGTAATTTCAACATATCTTCACGCTCACATAGATGAAAAGCATTGTTTGGAGGTCCTCGTTGTTAAGGGCAGAGCGCACTTGGTGAAGAAGCTGGTTGATGCCTTGAAGACTAATGAGCAAATCATTCAGATGAAAGTGGCAATGTTAGGTCACTCTAAGCTGTGAGACTCATCGGCTGAAAAGGAAGCGATAACACCTCTCAAAGTGCCAAGAATACGCGTTCTTGTTAGCTCGATTATGCATTTTGCCGAAAGAAAAAGACCGCGAAGATAAGGATCCAAGTTGTTATCAAAACATCATGGGATGAGCAGCATTAGCCTAGTTTTTTCGCGACAATTGCCATTTTTGGCAAGTGCACTCCGTATTTCCAGCTTCAACCGGCTCTTTGGCTTGTTTAAGGAGTAATGGCTATTTTGATTTCTCTCTTAGAATTAGCGAGCATTTCAAAAGCTTCTTCAATTTGTTCAAGCTTCATCCTTCTTGTTACAAGCGGTCTAACGTCAATGGTTCTGGAAGCTATCAGGTTCAGAGCCTTTTTGAAGTGCAGAGGAGTAGTGTGAAAGGTTCCTAGAACGGTCAATTCTCCATAATGAAGCCTTTCTGCATTGAGTCGAATTTCTGTTCTAGGTGGACAACCGCCGAATTCCAGTATTGTCCCACCTTCTGTAGCAAGCTGTAGCGCCTGTTCCCATGTTGTAGGTAACCCGATTGCTTCGATCACGACGTCTGCGCCATAACCGCCTGTTAGTTGACGAACTCTTTGAGCAGCGTTTTCCGCTCGACTGTCAATAGTTTCGTCTGCGCCTTGTTTAGCTGCGAATCTCAGTCTCTCATCAACAACATCGATCATTATCACTTTTCCAGCGCCAATCTTCTTAACAAGCAACAGGTGAAGCAGCCCGATTGGGCCAGCACCGATTATTACCACAGAATCACCGAGCTTGACTTGTGCTTCCTCCACGCCATGTAGAACGCAAGCTAGAGGCTCAGTGATTGCTGCTTCTTCGTAGGAAATGTGCTTCGGAATTTCCTGCATGTTTACAAGGACCATGCGAGCTGGAACCTTGATGTACTCAGCGTAAGCGCCCCAAAGCCAAATCATGTTTTCACAGAGGTTGTACTTGCCTTTCTGGCACATTACACAATGTAAGCATGGTGCACTATTCCCTCCGCGAACCCGCATGCCTTTCTTTGGCCATTCCAAGCCCTTGTCAACTTCAACCACCTCGCCAGCCCACTCGTGTCCAAAAATCGTTGGCAGTTTTATAACTTTTTCAACGTAGCCTCTTTGGAGTATTTTCAGGTCTGTACCGCATGTCGTGGCTGCTTTAACCTCAACAAGAACCTCGCCAGTTTCGACCCTTGGCACTGGAAGGTCTTCAACTCTCAGATCTTTTACGCCGTAAAGCATTGCTCCCTTCATCTGCATCACTCATTGAGTATTACAGTTTTCAGACTGCTCTTGTTTTCCAAAGCTGTTCTAAAGGCTTTTGCAGTGTCGACAAGCTTAAAACGATGGGTTATCAACCCTTTAACGTCAAGCTGGCCTGAAGCCATTAGTTCTAACGCTTCTCTTGTTTCAAAATGAGACGTTGAATATGATGAGATCAGTTGGATTTCAGAGAAAAGCAGTTCATTCGGGCTTATGTGCAAACGGTTTTCTGGGCTTGTAGGCGCAAAAATGCAAAGCTTTCCTCCTTTGCGGCAGAGGTTTAGCCCGGTTTTGTACGCATCCAAGCTTGGCGCAGTAACAACTACAATGTCCGCGCCAATACCGCTGGTCTCCGCATGGACAATCCGCGCCAAATCTTTGTTCGCAGAGTTAACCACAGTATCTGCTCCAAGCTTTTTTGCAGCATCTAAACGGTAATCGATTAGATCGCTTACAATTGTTCTTGCGGCATGGAAAATCTTTGATAAGACCGCGTGAATTATTCCGGTTGTCCCAGCTCCAATTATCACTATCGAATCACCCTCTTTGATACTGCATTTCCTCAGGGATCTTATGCAACAGCCCGCAGGCTCTATCAATGTGGCTTCTTCAAATGAGACGGTTTTCGGAATTTTCAAAGTGTCCAGGAGCAGGTTTGGCTCTGGAACCTTGAAGTATTCGGCAAATCCGCCAGGCTTAATGCTTGTTTCATGAAATTGCTTGCATAACGTGTAATCTCCACGCAGACAGTAGTAGCATTTCAGGCAAGCAACATGATGATGCACAAAAACCCTGTCACCGACATCAGAATCCTCGACTTCACTACCTTTTTCCACGATTATTCCCGCTGGCTCGTGTCCAAGAACAATCGGAGCGCGACTTGACAGGTACCAATCCATCAAGTCTGAGCCGCAGATTCCACAAGCTTTCATATTCACCAGAACCTCGTCTTCATCTATTTCTGGCGTATCTATTTCTGCTATACGTATATCGTTTGGGTTATAGTACATGGCGACCTTCATTTCGGTTCAATGGATTCTTCATAGTTTTGCACTTAAGATTTTGCTAATTGAGCACAAGGAAGGCCTTGTTTAACGTATGTTTTTTATACAGGTTACTCAGAGAGATCAACAAGAAATCGTGGTGATAATTGTGAAAATTGAGGAAGCAAAAATAGTGTCTTATGCACTAATAATTGTGGGTTTGACCCTGCTAATTTTCACGTTCCTGGCAGCCTACTCGCAGTTAGCTGCAATAAACTTCCTACCTACACCCGATCTCTCAGAAGCTCTTGGCAAAATCCTCGGACCAATAGCAGAAGCGCTCATCAGAGTCTTATATCTCGGGGTAATGGGCTGGGTTGGCTCGATTTTAACCATAAGGGGCATACAACTCTACAAAGAAGCCAGACACCCGCCACAAATTTCTTCACCTGTGCAACACTCACCACAACCCACAACGGAAAATTCAAAAAAGCCTACATAATCTAAGCCTGTTCAAGGCCAAAGGTTGAGAGGCAAAAACGCTTGAGACAAACGATTAAAGCGCTAAGCTGGACAATCCGTTTTCTCTCAATCATCTCGCTATTGTTACCTATCACCATAGCTTTCTCATTATCTATGCTTCTTGAAGGAAGAAATTTTGGGGTTCAAGAGCCAAGCGTCACCTTGTCTAATGGAACCTTCACACTGATAACCCCCTTTTACATTAACAACACCGGATTCTATGATATTTCAGATGTAAACCTCACAGTAGTTGTCACTAATGGTAATCAAACGCTTTCAAAATTTTCGGAAATCCTGCCTAGGATACCGGCAAAACAAAGAGTGGAGTCTAACTACACTCTCTCGCTGGACTTAGACGAAATCTTCACAAAAGACAAAACGCTTCTGACAAACAACACAAACCTTGACACAGATGTATCTGCCTCGTTCACTGTAGCATATGCCATAACCTTTGGAGTTTCTGTTACCACTACCGTTCCTTGGGACGCGCCCTTCTGCAATCTAACCGTGTCGGCAGCCCCTTATGATGCCTTAAGCCAAAAATTCTTAATCTCAATAGGCTTTCATAACAAAGCAATGTTCCCAGTAAATGGGAACTTTACAATTGAACTTTACAATAACGAAAACGATTTCATCTGTTCAGCAAACCAGTATATCGACGTTTCTCCAGAAACGCACTATCAAACCACAATGGAATTACTCCTAGATGATCCGACGAAAATGACTGACAATGGTATCTTTCGAATATATTTCAACGGAATATTTCTCTTTGAGGAAGGATGGGACCAATATGAGTGAGATTGAGATTAAGGAAAGAAACATAGTAGCTTCCAAAAAGCTTGTTACCCGTTTAGCAAAAGCGATTATAATCACTGCTGCCTTCGGTATCTTCTTCCTGATCATATGGAGCATTGCCTCGCCACTCTTGACTTCTTATCCACACTATCTAACCCTGTTTACAATACTTGTTTGGGTGACACTCTTTTTCACTTTCGCAACTAGACTAACCGAAGGCACGATTTACAAGCATACTCTTGTCATTGGTCAAGCATTTTTCATGATACTGTATCTCATTTATGCTACCAACGGCGGCTTCCTAACATTTGATTTCGCAGATCTTCATTTCACAATAGAATTAACGCCTTTACTTGCCCTAGTGATTGTGCCAAATCTTCTGGCCATGGCTAAAGGAATTTTGGAAATGTTAGAATTTACGTCTGGAGTTCCAAAAGAATAAACGTTAAGCCATAAGAAGGTTCGAGTTTTCCAGGATTTCCTTAACTCTCCGTAGAAATTTCGCGGCGGGAACTCCGTCCACAATTCGGTGGTCGTACGAAAGGCTCAGCATGATCATAGGTCTAGTTACTGTTTCTCCTTCAACCACAACTGGTTTTTCAGTAACTCTTCCAACTCCTAATATCGCTGCCTCTGGCGGATTGATTATCGGCATGAAAAAGTCAACTCCGTACATGCCCAAATTAGTGATTGTGAAGGTTCCGCCATCAACTTCTTCTTTGGCAAGTTTGCCATTTCTTGATTTTTCAGTTAAATCTTTGATAGTCATTTCAATTTCCTCCAAAGTCTTTTCATGTGCAGCATGTACAACTGGTACTACCAGTCCATTCTCTGTAGCCACTGCAACTCCGATGTTTACATCATCAAAAATCACGATCTCATCTCCTCTGAGCATCGAGTTTATAATTGGATGCTCTTTCAATGCCTTAGCAACGACCTTCACAATAATACTCGTGTAAGACACCTGAAGCTTGACACGTAGCACTGAAACCTCTGAGAAATCGGATTCCATAACAATAGCGCTGTGAGGCGCTGTTCTGAAACTAGTAGACACTCTTTCTGCCGAAGTCTTTCTGAAACCGCTCAGTGGAATGACCTCCTTGACTTTAGGCAGAAGCCCTCTGCTTTCGTCGACAAAATGCGTAACATCTTCTTCGATTATTCGACCGTTTGGTCCGCTACCTTTAACATGCAACAGGTCTACAGCGTATTCTTTAGCCATACGTTTGGCTGCCGGCGAAGCCGGAACTTTCATTTCTGCCTCCTGATCGGTCTGCGAAACCTCGATTTGCATGGCTTCCTCTGCAAGGTCTTCATCTGGAGCCGTTATCACAGCCAAAACTGCGTTTACTGGCGCATCAACACTTTCTTCCACAAAAATTCTCCTTAATATGCCTGATGTAGGCGCTTCCAAATCGTATGTAGCCTTCTCTGACATTATCTCAACTATTGGTTCACCCTTCTCTACAGTCTCACCTTCTTTCTTATACCATCTTCCAACAGTGCCCTCTTTCATTGTCAAGCTAAGTTTGGGCATAACAATTTTCATCACCATTTTCCTACACGACCTCTTTGACTGCTTTGATAATAGATTCTTCATCCGGAATCACATACTGCTCGAGAGGTGGACTGAAAGGGATAGGAGTATCCGGTTCCGCTACACGCTTTATTGGAGCATCTAAGTAATCTAATGCTTCTTCCGCTATTAGAGCGGCAATTTCCGCGCTTACGCCTGCGGTTTTGCAATCTTCGCTTACGATGACTATTCTTCCAGTTTTCTTGATTGAGCTAATTATGCATTGTTTATCCAATGGCATCAATGTTCTAGGGTCAACGACCTCTACGCTTATGCCTTTTTTCTCAAGCTCTTCAGCTGCCTTTAACGTTTTGTGAACCATATACGATGTAGCGACAACAGTAACGTCTGAGCCCTCCCGCTTTCTATCTGCCACCCCGAAAGGAACAGTGTACTCCTCTTCAGGAACTTCGCCCTCAACAGGATACAGCAGCTTATGCTCACAGAACATTACAGGATTGTTATCACGTATAGCCGTTTTCAAAAGCCCTTTAGCATCGTAGGGCGTTGACGGCATGGCTACATACAAGCCTGGAACATGCATAAACCACGCTTCAAGACTTTGTGAATGGTGAGATGCTATGTTTACTCCAGCGCCAAAGGGTGTCCTGATCACAATAGGACATTTCGCTTGGCCACCAAACATGTAATGTATTTTTGCCGCTTGATTTGCTATCTGGTCCATAGCTAGGGCTGTCAGATCTCCGAACATTATTTCTGCCACTGGCTTCATACCAGTTATTGCTGCGCCTACAGCTACGCCCACTATAGCAGACTCGGAGATAGGAGTGTCCCGTACTCTTTCGTCTCCAAACTCTTCCGCTAAGCCTTCTGTTACTTTGAAAGCGCCCCCCCAGTATCTTCCAACGTCTTCGCCTAACAAGAAGACTGAGGAATCTCTGCGCATTTCTTCACAAAGTGCTTCATTTAATGCTGCTTTGTAGGTTATTTTTCGCATTTCAAGCTACCTCTTCAGGCATACACATGCTCTAGAGCTTCTTCCGATTCTGGATAAGGGCTTTCCAACGCAAATCGAACAGCTTCTTCAATTTTTGCTAATGTTTCTTCTTCGATTTTTTGAAGCTCAACTTCACTGAACGTGCCTGCTTGCAAAAGCTTGGTCTTAAAGCGTTTTACAGGATCCTTTGTTAGCCATTCTTGGACTTCTTCTTTGGATCTGTAACGTGCAGGATCCACCCGAGAATGGCCCTTATGCCTATAAGTTTTACATTCAATAAGTGTAGGACCTTCTCCCTTTCTCGCATTTTCAACAGCTCTTTGCGCAGCTTCATAGATAGCTATAGCATCGTTTCCGTCAACGATTATGCCTGGAATCCCATATGCTGCGGCTCTGTCTGCAACGTTTTGGATGTTCATGGCAAGGGATTGCCTTGTTCCCATGGCGTACAGATTGTTTTCGCAAACAAAAATAACAGGTAGCATCCAGATTGACGCTATATTTATGCTTTCATGAAATGTTCCTTGGTTCGACGCTCCTTCACCGAAGAAGCAAACTACAACTTGACCTGATTTCCGAAGTTGTGCAGACAGAGCTGCACCAACAGCTATGGGCAGTCCTGCGCCGACGACTGCAGTGGCGCCTAACATGCCTATGCTGAAGTCGGCTATGTGCATTGAACCGCCTTTGCCTTTGCAGTAACCTGTTTTCTTCCCTAGAATCTCAGCCATTATTCGCTTCAAGTCAGCTCCTTTAGCTATGCAGTGACCGTGTCCCCTGTGGGTACTGGTAATGTAATCGTCCTTCTTGAGCGCACTGCAAATACCTACGGCTACGGCTTCTTCTCCCGCATAAAGATGAATCGTGCCAGGAACCAGATTTTGACCGTACAATTCGAAAACCTTTTCTTCAAAAAAGCGAATTTCAACAAGCTGTCTATACATGTGAGCCAACTGTTCTCTTGTAATGTCTAATGTCAATTTCTTCACGTCCGTTGAAACATAATCATTTCTTATAAACCTTGACGCTTTTATACTAATTTGTGATAAGGCCTAATCGAACAAGGAATATGCGCTTTCTTTTTCCATTCGATGTGTAACTGGTTCAGTCTTGATAATAGATTGTGAAGAAGTCCGAAGCCAAGACAGCATAATGAAAGATTGACGTTCATCTGTGCTTGTCATACTAACCTTTCAGGGCATAGCTGTGGCAAAAACAATATAGAACTTGTCTACAAATAGAAATTGAAAAACTTAATTCACGCATGGATTCTGAGGAATGAGAATGCAGAAATCCTATTCGAAATTGCTGGGCATAGTTGGAAAGCCAAACACAGGTAAATCAACCTTTTTCAGTGCCGCCACACTAGCTCCGGCTGAAATTGCCAATTATCCGTTCACAACGATAAAACCCAACAGAGGAGTTGGTTACGTGCGCACACCTTGCGTTCATGAGGAATTTGATGTCAAAGACAATCCCGTTAACTCTATCTGCTTAGAGGGAATAAGACTTATCCCTATAGAATTCATCGATTGCGCTGGACTCGTGCCTGGAGCATGGGAAGGCAAAGGTTTAGGCAACCAGTTTTTAGATGAGATTAGAAAGGCAGATGTTTTAATTCACATTATAGATGCTTCTGGAGGAACAGACTGTGAAGGAAGATTATGCAAGCTGGGTGAGCATGACCCGTTGGAAGACGTGAAGTTTCTGGAACACGAAATCACCATGTGGATGGCAAACATACTTAAAAAAGACTGGGCAAAGATCGCTAGGACAGTGGAAGGAGAATCTAAGGATCTTTTTTCAATGCTCGAAGATCGATTGAGTGGGCTATCGATAAAAAAAACGCATCTTCTAGAGGCAATGAGAAAAACAGGATTAAACGCTGAGAAGCTTACAAGTTGGAGTGATGCAGACTTTCTGAAATTTGTGGATACATTGCGGCGAGTAGCCAAACCAATGATAATAGGAGCCAACAAGATAGACTTGCCTTGTGCTGAGGAGAACTTGGAAAGACTGAAAACCGGAGGCTACATCATTGTCCCTTGCTGTGGAGAGGCTGAACTTGCCCTTAGAAGGGCTGCAGAGAAGCAGCTAATCGACTACAGACCAGGAGATTGTAACTTCAAAATCCTGAGACCAGACAAGCTCAGTGAGGACCAAATCAAAGCTTTGGAGACCATAAGAGAAAAGATTCTGTTAAGATATGGGTCAACGGGTGTTCAAGATGTAGTTAACACGGCATTTTTCGAGCTCCTAAGCATGATTACAGTTTATCCTGTCGAGGATTTGGAGCATCTGTCTGATCATAATGGGAGGGTACTGCCCGACGCTTATCTTGTGCCTTATGGAACCACGGTTCGGCAACTTGCATACATAATCCACACAGAACTCGGTGAAGGCTTCATATATGCAATAGAAGCGAGAGAAAGAAAAAGAATTGGCGAAGGCTACATACTTAAGGACAGAGATGTCATATCCATAGTCAGTGCCAAGAAAAGAGCGTGATCTTATGCGCCAAACCGTCTTTTGCGGCTCTGAAAAGTCCTTACAGCCCGTAAGAGGTCTATCAAACGAAAATCAGGCCAATAAGCTTCCAAAAAGTAAAGCTCGCTGTAAACCGACTGCCACAACAAGAAACCACTCAGGCGTTCTTCACCAGAAGTCCTAATGATCAAGTCTGAGTCTTGCTTAGGCATATGCGACGTATACAGGTATTTTTCAAAGGTTTCCTCGTCAATCTTGTCAATTGTCAACTCGCCTGCATGCACCTTTTCTGCGATTTTCTTTGCAGCGTCCACGATTTCGGCTCTCCCGCCGTAAGCAAAAGCAAGGTTCAAAAAGTGTTCATTGTAACCTTGTGTTGCTGCTTCTACCTCGTGTATGAGCTGCTGCAATTCCTCTGACAAAAGATTCACGCGACCAATTACCTTAACATGAACATTATTTTTGTGTATGCGCTCATCCGTTAGCACTCTGCGCAAATTCTCTCCAGCAATGCGCATTATCTCCGTGACCTCTTTTTTTGAACGGCGAAAGTTTTCGGTAGAAAACGCGTACAGAGTTACAGATTTGACGCCAAGCTTTAAGCACCAGTCAATTAGCTGTTCAACTCTGGCAGCACCTTTTTCGTGTCCAGTCCATGGGTTAAGAGACTTGTCTGAAGCCCATCGTCTATTGCCATCTAGAATAATGGCTATGTGTTCCGGCTTTGTGCCGTTTTTTGTTTGACGCCATAGCCATTTTTCATACAGTTTGTATGCGCCAATCGCTGAAAGAATAGCCTTAAACATTATTATTTGAACCTCGCGTAGCTTAATGCGTTAATACATGGACAAGTATGGTTACGTTTCAAGGGTAGGCTTTTGAGTGTCTTGATCAAAGTTTGTTCTATTTTTGGCAGAATTTGCTTAGAGATCACTGCAACTTCGAAGGCGGTTAGTTTTTGCTGCATACCTGCTGCCATGTTGGAAACGTAACAAAGGCTTGCATAGCATATTTCAAGCTCTCTTGCAAGAACAACTTCGGGAAAACCTGTCATGCCAACAATGTCACATCCCATGCGTCTAAAAACTTCAATCTCTGCGGGTGTTTCATAACGAGGTCCTTCAGTGCAGACAATAACTGATTTGTCCCAAACTTGCAAGTCAGAATCCCTAGCATGCTCTATTAAGAGCTTTCGGAGTTCAGGACAGTAAGGCTGAGAAACATCAATGTGCGTTACCGGAGGATCATCATAAAAGGTGGATAAACGCCGTTTTGTGAAATCTACAAAATCGTGAGGAATGACTACGTCGCCCGGTTTGAAATCAAGGTTTAATGCGCCTACAGCGTTTGTGGCCACTATTCTTTCTATTCCTTTTTTGTACAGTGTATAGATGTTTGCTCTGTAATTGACCATGTGTGGAGGAACAGAATGGTTTGAACCATGTCTTGAGAGAAAAAGTGCCTTTTTGCGATTTATTCTGCAATCGAAAAGGGAGGAAACCATTCCGTAAGGAGTTTTCACCTTCAATGATTGGGCATCTCTGAACAGTTTCTCAAAGCCGGTTCCTCCAATGACAGCGAACTTAGGCTTCTCCAAACTCTTCGACCTGCTCCTCGGATTCCTTAAAAAATCCTTTGAAGGATCTGTGAAAGACGTACATTACTAAGATCGAGGCCACTCCTATCAGGATACCGATGACCACAGTGAAAACAAAAGAGAAAATGAGTTTGTCGTAGATTCTTTCAGCTATTAACATGTCAGATGTCGAGACTAGAATTTGCCTTGACCATGCAACAGAAACTATCAGCGCAATATTGCGAAGTAATTTTGGATCACGTTCAAGATACCACCGTATGGCTCTGCCGAGAAGCGCTACACATAGACCTACAACTATAAGGGTTATTGATCCTCTGATGAAGTGACCTGTGATCCCTGGGAGAATGGCAAGCCAACCGGCTGAGTCAGGAGGTACTATTGCCAGTTGCGAGACAAATATCGCTGCGTCTGTCCATCCCAAATACACACCAAGCACTAGACATAGAGCACCGGCAATCGCAGAAAACTTTGATATTTGCACTCGCAAAGGCGGTGGAGAGTACTCTTTCATCCATCTGTAAAAACTCTTAATTGACTTGTCTGCACCGAAGCCTTTCACTACCATTACTATGCTTATTACCAGGATGAACACTAGCCAGAAAATATCAATCAAGTTGAAGATGGAAAGAACCGCGAGGATTAGGATAAGCAGTCCTGGCAAACCTAACAAAAAGCGGGAATATCGCGGGTTTTCTATAATCATCTTCATGTATCTTGAGAATAAAGCGGCTGTTTCTTCAATTGATTCACTATGTTTAACAACTATTCTGTTGACCGATGATACGGGTACACGAGACTGTACAAGGGGCAAAACTGCTTCATCTGAATAACCGTCGACAACCAGAATGACCTCGTTTGCAGAAAAGGAATTCTGTAATTCAGTTAGTTCAGCAGCCACTTTTCTATCAGCTTCCACTCCTCCAGCCTCAGAGCCGGATATTGTTGCAATTTCGAAAATCTCTTCGGGCTTAGCCTCTTCATTTAGTCGGTCATAGGTGCGTACGGCTTCGAATATAGCGTTGGCATCTGGTTCCTCAGGATCTCTTAAGGCCAACGTTACAGCAGCATTGAGGTTTTCCTCTCTTCCTACGACAGGGGTTTCTATTTGCGCCTTTTTCTCTAGATCACCATCTCGATCCACACACAAAACGAGAATTCTCTTCTGCATTTTTTCTCCAATTTCGACTTTTGCCATAGTTCTCTGCTTCATAATCTACATATGTTTCACTTTAACCTTATGCTTATTTAATGAGTCTTCTGCTTCTTAGTCATGTTAGTCGCCTCGGCTTCCTAAATAGCTATATTCCACTCATGATTCAAACGATTCAAAACAGTTTTGAACCAGTTATGTAACGTGTGCTAGAAAAAACCATGACTCTCGCAATTCACTTTCTTAGCATTCTTTTTTCTATTTTCGGTGCCTGCCATTCAACGCTCGAGAGTTAGAGCTAAATATGTAAACACTTTTTTCCTTGGCATCGTATCCAGAGGATGAGTACATTTCTCTGAAACTCAAATCATTCTTCTTTTGAAACCTCTCACCAAATGGTTTGTCAAAACTCTAGAGTGAATGCCTTGTCAATGTCTATCGATTGCATTTTGCATGTTTTCCAGCATCTTGCATGAGTCTCAATCAGCACTCTACAGAACATCGAGTCGGCTTTGCCTCATACAATGAATAGATTTCAATCAATTGATGATTGAAGCTAATATTACCTCCTAACTCTGGCTTCTCCAAACTTAACTGTTTTAAGCAAGATACGTATTTCAATCTAATCTGGAATGTTTGAGGTGCTTAGTTGGGCAAGAAAAAGGTACTAAGTGAAGGAGAACTGAGCGAGATGGTATATCCATCTGAAAACGATGTTTTGGGAGTAGCTACTAAACTGCTTGGGTTTGATCGAATTCTAGTCAAGTGCCAAGATGGCAATGAACGTTTGTGTCGCATACGAGGAAAAATGAAACGGCGTGTTTGGATACGCATAGGCGATGTTGTGCTTGTTTCTCCATGGGATTTTCAAAGTGACAAACGTGGTGATTTAATCTGGCGTTACAGGAAAGCACAAGCTGAACTGCTTCGTCAGAAAGGGTATCTGACGATCTAGTTTTTCTTGTATGGATGGATAGCGGCAAGTGTCTTTTAAGAGGCGCGTTGATAAAAGGCTCGCGAGAAAAGAAAAGAGTTACGAAACTGAGCAGTTGATGAAAGAAAAACGGAGTGAAGAGTACGAAGCCTTGGAAGAGGTTTTTGACCGTTCTACACTCTTGGTGATTTATGCCTTTATGAATGCTGGTACTATAGGCGAGATTCACGGAGTTGTCAGCGCAGGCAAAGAATCACGTGTTTACTGGGCAAAGAATAATAGGGGAAACGAGCTAGCAATCAAGATATATTTGACGACTTCTGCAGAATTTCGCAAAGGAATGCTCCAATACATTGAAGGAGACCCTAGATTTAGAGGAGTAAAACATGACACTCGCTCACTGATCTTCACATGGGCACATAAAGAGTTCAGAAACTTGGAGCAAGCTACCGGAGCAAAGGTAAAAGTGCCAAAACCGATCGCCATCAAAAATAATGTGCTTATAATGCAGTTTGTTGGAGAAAACGGAGTAAGTGCTCCGTCATTGAAAGAGCAGACGCCTGCAAACCCAAAGAAAATCTACGATGCTCTTCTTCGGGATCTCAGGAAGCTTTATTCGAAAGCTAAACTTGTTCATGGCGACTTGAGCGAATACAACATCATGATTTGGAAAGATCAGCCTGTGATCTTCGATATGTCCCAGTCTGTTTCGCTTTCTCACCCCATGGCTGACGTATTTCTTCGAAGAGACTTAACCAATTTGAATAGGTTTTTTAGTAGGCTCGGCTTAAAAGTTTCTTCACTTGAGGAAACATACAGGAAGGTAACTGGTCATGGCTAAACCTAGCACTTTTCTAAAAGTCCCTTCAGAGAGAGTTGGTGTCCTAATTGGTCCTGAAGGAACCACGAAGAAGAAAATTGAAGAAAAACTTGGAGTTGAGCTTCAAATCGATAGTGAAACAGGCGGCGTCACAGTAACCATGACAGATCAAGCCACAGATCCATCAGTTCTCTTTAAAGCAAAAGATGTCATAACAGCCTTAGGCAGAGGTTTTTCACCTGAACATGCTTTCCGCTTGGTCCGTGATGAAGACGCTTTACTGGACGTTATAGACCTGCGGACTGCCTTTGGAAGGTCAGAATCAAACCTGAAACGTGTCAAAGGGCGAATAATTGGAATGAACGGCAAGACTCGTAGGATAACCGAAGAGTTAACAGACACTAATATTGCAGTTTACGGGCATACTGTAAGCATAATCGGAAAAATCGAGCAAGCTCAAGCGGCAAGAGAGGCAATCCAGATGTTGATCCGGGGAAGCACACACAGTACGGTTTATCGCTTCCTGCACAGAAAGCGTCGAGAACTCAAGAAAAAGATGCTGGAGCTCTGGGAAAAACCGCCAGAATGACAGAGCCTTTAAGGAATCGTTGCGGCGGGCTCTTAACACAATATTGGCAACCAATTTCGTGCCAACTATATGCATCGCACTCAAGATCCAAATCATCAGAGTTCATTGGGGCCAGAGTCGTCATCGCCCACCTGTGCAAAACTATGAAGAGAGCGCAAATAAAAAGATATAGGGCTTAACTATGCCAAGCTGAAAACCATGTTGAAACACGTTAGTATTGTTCCTTTAGCTGCAGAAAGCCTCGGCGTGAGATCCATGTGCACATTCGTGGAGACGCCGAACGTGAAAATCCTTTTGGATGCTGGAGTGTCACTTTGCCCAAATCGCTTCGGTTTGCCGCCTCACCCAAAAGAATTCAAAGCAATAATAGAATGCCGCAAAAGAATAGCAGAAGCCGCTCGAAGAGCTGAGGTAGTAACGTTAAGTCACTATCACTTCGATCATCACACGCCATCATATGAAGATTGGCTAAGCCAATGGACCAAACCCGACGATACCGCGAAAGAAATCTACGAAGGAAAAACAATTTTGCTAAAAAACCCTAGAGGAAAGATCAACCCCAGCCAAAGACGAAGAGGATGGATGTTCCAGAAGACAGGCGGAGCATTTGCTGAGAAACTCGAAACAGCAGACCAAAAAACCTTCCTTTTCGATCATACAATTGTCAGATTCTCAGAACCAGTCTATCACGGGTTAGAAAATTCGCCGCTTGGCTGGGTCTTGATGACTACCATTGAATTTCAAGGTGAAAAGTTCATGTTTGCCCCTGACGTTCAAGGACCAATGTCAACGCATACGCTTAATGTGATTCTGGCTGAAAAGCCTCAGTTAATAATGTTGGGTGGACCACCCTTGTATTTGGCAGGATTCAAAGCGGATGAGACAGCACTTCAGAAGGGGCTTGAGAACTTGCAGAAGGTTGTCGCACATGTCCCTACAGTCATAGTGGAACATCACATTTTGAGGGATGAATGCTGGAACAAGAGAATAGTGAAATTGCTTCACAGAACGCATGAATCCAAACACAGGGTGTTGACGGCAGCCGAGTTTTCTGGACGACCAAACAACCTACTTGAAGCGGCGAGAAAAAGGCTTTTTGCAGAAGAACCACCTTCAGAAGAGTTTGCGAAATGGATGAGAAAAACCACACTGACAAAAACGCACACTCAACCTCCGATCTAGCCCAAGTGCGTGCCTGAACAAGCATTTGCTTATGAGTTAAGCAAGTTGTTTGTAGTCCCTCTTTGGCTTGCCAGTATTGCTCTCTGGTCTTCCTTCACGTGCCCAATCAGGTTTTCAACCATCTCTGTTTCTGTTGTCAATCGACCTATAGCATGGTGAGTTCCACTGGTCAAAAGAGCGATTTGCCTAGTTACCCAAAGACCATAGGTTTCGCGACCGTACAAGTGCGGGTTAGTGTTCACAGCAATCATGTGGATTTTTTCACGTTGAACCATTTTGGCAACAATGAATACATCATCTACAGCGATGTCTTCATAGTGGCGGACAGCAACCAAGGCTTCATCAATCTGGCGAACCGCGCCAGTTTTTAGGCTTCTCATCAGCGGAACATTTGCGCTTCCATCAGTCACTATCACCATAGCAGGGATAGTTGAACGATCCCGCTTTCTTGCTTCTTTTAACACCTCTAATGCCTTGTACATTCCAGCAGCTAAGGGCGTGAAGCCGCTCACTTTCATGTTCACGAACTTGTTTGCCACGACCCGCAAGTTTGTCACAGGATGCTGAACAACAATTGCGCTCAAATCTTTCAAAGCTACTATTCCAACGCGATCTCGGGTCCTATAAGCATCTCCATGTAGCTTTAGCAACGCTTCTCTTACCGCTTCGAGATTTAGAAACATAGACCCGCTCAAGTCAACAACGAAAACCATTGTTAAAGGAGCTCTAGAGACTCTTGTCTTCTCTCTTATATCTTCAAGAGAAATGTTCAAGGCTGTTTCAAAAGACTTTTTTCGAGCTTTCTGCCGTGTTGAAGCCTCACGTATGGTTGCTGGAAAGTGAATGTCAACTGGTTTTCCATGAGGAATTCTCCAACCGTACGGTTTACCCTTGTTAAGAGCAGTCATTGTTTGTGCTCGGCGGCCGGCGTATATGCTTCGCTGTCTAGTCTTGATTTTTCCCATTTTGAGAAAGAAGCTGGAAGGAGAAACCATTCGCTTCTCAAAGCTGGCCATGATCGGATGCCCTTCTGAGATGTGCGGTGCCCTGGCGACGCTTCTCACTGTTGGAATTGCCTTCACCTCGCCTTTTCTGTCTTCAAGTTTCTCCTCATACGTTTCGCCTCTCAGCTTGTCAGTGCCGACTTGAAGTGCATCCGCAACAGGAGCATCGTCCGGACTTTTCTTGAGCCTTTTGCCAATACCCCAAACTCCCCCGAAAAGCCGACCTAGCAAAAACGTAAGACGCGCCCTTTGCTTCTGGATTTTATTGAAAAGTGTTTTCTTTTTCAGCTTCTCCTCCTCTTTTTCTGCAGCGTCTTTTTTAACCCAGAAAATGCCCCTTCCTTTGAGAAAATCCCTTTTTTTCTCTTCCTTCTGTGTTGTTTGTCCAGTCTCCTCAGTTCTCATGACTTTCTTGACTGTTGCTTCAAACACCTCTCTGATTTCCTGAGGTGAAGCAGGTTCCAGAAAGCCGCCCTCCCTTGTCCGATGGCTTAGGGCAAGCTCAGCTGCGACAAAAACATCGTCAAGAGAAACCTCAGTTCGATTCTCAAAAGCAGCCAAGGTTGAGGCGGCTTTCGCGATGACTATGTCAGGGCGCAAACCATCAACTTTTAGGTCAAGGCATGCTTTGCTGATACTTGCTAAAAGATTGTCTGGCACTACAACGTTTTTGAGCAATACTCGGGTTTGGACTATTCTGTTCCGGAGCTCTTCCTGCGAAGGCTCATGTTCCTTATAGAACTGTTCTGGATCCGCCTCAAATGCCATGTTCCTCTTGACCACTTCAACCCGTTCATCCACTGCTCTTATGTTCTCAACCGTAACTGATAATGGAAAACGGTCTAGGAGTTGAGGTCTCAATTCTCCTTCTTCAGGGTTCATAGTGCCTATGAATATGAAACGTGACGGATGGCTAACACTAATCCCTTCTCTCTCGACAATGTTCCATCCGGTAGCTGCAGCATCAAGCAAGTCGTCTGCAATATGATCTGGCAACAAGTTAACTTCGTCAACATACAGGATGTTTTGGTTTGCCTCGGCAAGAATCCCGGGCTCTAAAGCGCCTATTCCAGATTTGATTGCTTTTTCAACATCCAAGCTCCCTATGACTCTGTCTTCAGTTGCGCCCAATGGCAAGTCAACAACCACCATATCTCTGATCTCCGATAACAGCTTCCCGCCTTTTCTGTGCTTTTCACTGCATGTAGGGCACATGCTGGATGGGTCATCTGGGGTGCAGTTGAAGGGACAATTTTCAACAACCTGTATCTTGGGGAGGACATCTGTCAAAGAGCGTACAACAGTACTCTTTCCCGAGCCTTTCGGACCTCTAATTAGCACCCCGCCAATTCTCGGATTAATCGCGTTTATCAGAATGGCAAGCTTGAGTTTGTTCAGATTAACGATTGCAGAAAACGGGAAAACTAGTCTTTTCCGTTGCATTTTATCGACTACACCACATCTTCAGTATCTTAGAAGTCAATTTACCTAATTTAGTCTTTAGTCACGTGATTAATGGGGCCGGGGCCGGGATTTGAACCCGGGCGCTAGGCTCCACAGGCCTATAGGC
>CAZGNE010000008.1:0-51846 GCA_964527165.1 uncultured Candidatus Bathyarchaeia archaeon | reverse complement strand
GCCACCTTTTGAGTAACCCCGCCTACTAGTGATGTTGGGTTTCTTGGTCATTTGCGTTTCCTCAGGAATATTTGGCTATCTTTCTGGCAGACATCGAAGCCTACTCTTACTAGTTCCCCAGCATCTTCGGGTTTATCTGTCACAATTACTGTAGACTCGTAGCTCGTAGACTCAAACATGTTCGTTCAATATTTATGTATATCTCGGCACTGCTGAGTTTTTTCAGCTTCCGCAATATCAATGTCCTGCAAAGGCTAATAGATCTGTTGGAAAAAGAGAAAAGTATGCTGAATGGATTAGATAATAGGAGAAGTCACCAAAAAAAGGAGATAAAAAGGAAAGAGTTGTCTTTCGGCTGGTTATTTTGAGACTATGTTAATTTTGTCAACCAGTATCGGGGGAGAGTACACTCTGAGCATTGTTGGGCGCGTTTCACTCCCTATCTTGATTATGTTTTTTATGGCGTGAAATGCGTTGCCTGAGATCATCGTCTCCTTCAATGAATATTTAATCTCGCCATTTTCAATATAGCTTGCTTGCTTGGCAATCCCAGAGAACTCGCCGCTGTCGGGTCGAATGTTTCCGCTAAAACGCCTAACGATAATACCCTTATCGACTTCTGAAATTAGGTCATTCAGTTTCTTTCTTCCGGGCTCAACTATGAGGTTAGAAATGGAAATTAGCGGAAGCATATAGTATCCATCTCGATGAGCGTTTCCTGTAGATTTCGTTTTTTCTTTGTTCGCTGTGAAAGAGTTGTGCAGAAAATTCGCGAGTTTTCCATTCTTTATGATGTGTGTTTTTTGGCGTCTTACTCCTTCTAGGTCGAAACTCGAGGAACCTATGCCCTTCGGAAGCAAGCCATCATCAACCAATGTCAAGTGTTCAGATGCCACATGTTCTCCGACTTTTCCAGCCCAAAGACTTCTGCCTCTCTGAACATTGTCTGCGTTGATGCTGCTGATTATCGGATACATCAAGATCTCAGCTGCAGTATCCGAGTCCAGAATTACTTTGCCAGTGAAGGGTTTCACAGCTTTCGAATGAAGCGATGAGAGCGCTTTTTCTGCTGCAGATTTGCCAATATTTTCGGGTGAGAAGTCCTTCGCTGACCTTGCGACATCGTATTCGAATGCCATGCTTGAGGCTTTGCCTCGTTCCTTTGCCATACAAATAAGATATCCTTGCAGAAGCGTGGCTTTTTCTTCCGCCTCTATTCCATGCGAGTTTGACACTGCAATTTCAGTTGAGAACAACGAGAATTTTCCATCGTCGATGTGTACACGCTTGTCGAAGTTTCTAGCTTGATCGTAGGATTGTATGGCAATGTTTAGAACTTCATCTCCGCTCATTTTGGCAGTTTTCTCATCATATAATCCAGTTGGGCTTTTGGGAAGCTTTGTAGGTGTTGGAAGTGAGACCCAGTCCGGATTGGGTATGGAAACATTAGCGAGGGCTGAAGCGTTTCGGCAAGCTTCTTCTATACTTGATTTTGACAAAATTGACGTGAAGACAAATCCGAGTTTGCTGTCTTTTATTATGCGTATGCCTATTCCTCGTTGAATTTTGACTCTTTCACTTTGAATTTCGGCTCTTTCCAGGACTACTTCGGCAGTCTGCTGGCTCTGAGCCAAGGCTTCAGCTTCATCTGCTCCTAGTTTTTCACAGTATTTGATTGCTGATCGAGTGAATTCTGTCAAGCTCATTTTGCTCCCCCCATCAACACCTTCGTTCTCAAACTTGCACCGCCTATCCCAGCGAAGTTCACCTGTTCTTTTCCGCACATCCCCACTCGCATGATCATATCCCTTCCGATCGCATCCACGTTTTTCAACACTTCAAAAGCATTTCCGCTTATAGTTACCCCCCGCAAAGACTCGACCAATTTGCCATTTTTGATTCGCACAGCTTCCTGTGTTCCGAACATGAATTCGCCGTTGAAATCCGCCTGTCCACCTAGCCCGCCTTTGAGGAAAAACCCTTCTTTAATGTCTTCAGTCAACTCCTCTAACGTGTGATTTCCTCCTTCAATGTAGGTGTTCCTCATTCTGATAATGGGGTCAAACTCGAAGGTCCATGCTCTAGCGTTGCCAGTAGGTTCAACACCAAAATGCAGCGCTGTTTCGCGAGAATGCAAGAAGCTTCTGCAAATACCCTTATCAATTATCATTATCTTTTTGGTCGGTACTCCCTCATCATCGTATTTCATGGTTCCAAAGCCACTTGCGAAATGTCCATCATCAACCAACGTGACTTTTTCTGAAGCCACTCTCTTTCCAATCTTATCGGCGAGAAAGCTACCGCCATAAACCAAATCTGCTTCAGCACAGTGACCAACCGCCTCGTGTGCTAACAAGCCGGTGATTCTGTTTTCCAAAACGACGGGAAAAAGACCGGCAGACGCAACTTTAGCTGAAACAAGCTTGCTTGCCCGTTCAGCCGCTGTTCTTCCAACATCGATTAGAGGAGTCTTCTTCAGCAACTCCAGACCAGACTGTCCTCCAATGCTCTCGTACGCCGAGGCAATATTGCCCATTTCTCGTGCAACAACCATGACGTTGCCGTAGCATCGCACAAGTCTCTGTGAGATTTCAGCGCCCTCGGAGCTCAGAAACACCAGTTCATCATCTACTATGTTAAAGTTTATCGTGTCTGACACTATGGTTTTGGAAAAACCGCGGACATCTTTGTCCACATCTATTACGAGACGAACCAGTTCTTCCTTGTCAGCCTTGCGCGGGTCAATCTTCATAGGCACTACATATTTGTCTACAACAGGCTTAACCTCAGCCAGCTTCACTATGCGTTTCTTTTTCAGTTTTGAAGCTCTCGCCAGAGACGCTGAATCAGCCAAGATCTTTTTTATGTTGTCCTTTTCAAGCAATGTTGTTGATGCAAAGCCCCAGCTTCCATCTACAAGTGTCCTTGCACATGCGCCTTCTACTGCGCCGCTGTTCAAAGCGTCAATGTTTCCATCTTTTACGGAAATAATCAGAGAGCTTCTCTTGTGATAGCGCAATTCTGCATAGCCAAGGCTTCTCTTCAGACTTTCTTTCAGCAAATCCATAATCATGCTAGACCATCCAGGGCAGTGTCTAGTTTGCTTTCTAAGCGATAAAAGCTTTTGCCGCTACGCTCTGGAAGGCTTAGAAACAAAAGAATGAAGATACACAACTAACCTCGCAGTTTTCACATTAGATTTATCCAGAGATCCAACGACTCTCGCCTGCAAAAGGCTCAGCTGAATAATATTGCGGGTTTGGCTCCAAAAGCTTCTTTAGGGACAACTGATGTCCACAACAACTAACCAAACGCAAACATCGCGGAGAAAACTCCTTGACACTTGCCCTCACCTCAATCGTAACATTTACGGTCGTAATATTGTTTGTACTCAAACAGCCCACTTTCAAAGTACCCTTCACAACCAAACAGGTAAAAATCGACTACGGAATCGCGCCTACATTCGGTGTACTGATTCTTCTTGCAACATTTTCAATCAACCAAGCGTCAATTTTAGAAAGCATAAAAGGCGATTCGGCAATACAGCCTTACGCAATCCTTGTTCTTTTCATGGCACTAGCATACATTTGTCTTTCACTTGACGCCACAGGCTTATTCGCTTATTTAGCGTTGCATACAACAAGAGCCTCTGGAAATTCGGGCAAGAAATTGTTTCTTTATTTTTACTCGTTAAGCAGTTTTCTCACGCTATTCACCTCAAACGACATAGTCATTCTTACCATGACGCCGATAATCTATTACTTTGCAAAAAACACAAAAATTGATCCTCTTCCCTTTCTTATTGCACAATTCTTTGCCGCAAACGTCTGGAGCATCGCGCTTTACACTGGAAACCCAACAAACATAATTGTTGCTCAAGCCTACAACTTGTCGTTCATCGAATACTCCGCATGGATGCTTCTGCCTGCAATAGCTGCTGGAACCTCATGCTTCGCAATTCTGTACATGGTGTTCAGAAGGCAGATTCCCGATAGAATTGTTGTCCCTGAAGTTAACCCGCAGTCAGCACTCAAAGATAGAAGCAGTGCTATCTTCGGTACAATTTGCCTTGCCACTTGCCTCGCATGCTTGAACATGTCTTCATGGTTGAGCATACCAATATGGCAGATATCTCTGGCATTCGCTTCAATTGTTGCCACAAGAGATGCGCTTTCGGATAAGTTTCCATTCCATAAGGGGGGCAAGAAAACAGGAGATCCACAAGTTCTAACTCAGACTTTGAGGAGAATGCCGTGGAAAATAGTGCCTTTCGTCACCAGCATGTTTATCATGGTTGAAAGCCTTCTGGCAGCGGGATACATTCAGATTTTCGCTTCGAACCTGAACGCACTAGCGAGCAATGCCGTTTCTGCAAGTTTTGGAATGACGTTCATGTCCTCTGCGGCGGCTAATCTCATAAGCAACCAACCAATGACCATACTCATCACAGAAATACTGCAAAACCCATCATTCGCGGTCTCCGTCAAAGCAGAAAAGGCAAGCATGTTTGCTTTGATACTTGGAAGCAACTTCGGTGCAAACTTCACATTGATTGGCTCTTTGGCAGGACTCATGTGGAGCAAACTTCTTAAGAGCAAAGGATACAAAATCTCACCAAAACAATTCTCAAAATACGGACTACTGATTATGCCCCTAACGTCGGTCTCAGCATGTTTAACATTACTCATTGAAATCCTCCTTTGGATGTGATTCTGAAAAACCAACAGAAAAGTGCCAATGATTTGAGCTTTAGCAGATTCCCATTTTTTGGCACAAGTGTTGGTTCTAGATCACGCCAAACCCCTTGACGAATCTAATTCTCTTTTCAACGCTTGAATGGAATTGTAAGGTTAAGATGAAAGAGAACAACACTCATTGACAACGCTGGGAACAATGCAACAAGAGACAAGCTCAGCTACGGCTGCAAATGCCCTGTAATACCAAAGTTTCCCTAGGCAATGATCCTATCGCTGTTCATGTGTCTCTTCATGTTTGCCATAGCCATTGTCAACACAAAACGGCTGAACAAGAAAGAAGACAAATACTATTGTTGGTGACTGGAAGAAAAGAAGCCTAAGTGCCAGAAAAGAAAGGCGTGATACTGAAATCTCAGGGAGACAAATAGTAACGATACTTAGATATCGCCGAGCAAGCTGATGATAAAGTAAGGAAACTAGACTGAGACATGAAATGTGTTTGAGCCTGAGCTGTAGAAAGGCTTGCAAATGTGAAAAGACTAGGCGTTCAAAATCCTTCACTCGATTCAGAAGTGAAAGATAAGGTGTCTGCGGCAATTGTGGGTGCAAACCCCAAACAGCACCAACCACTTCAACGACATCATGTTTTTCATTTTTTCTTGTCAGAAAAAGGATTCGACAAGTAAAACATTATTAATCTTTCCTGCGATTTTATCTTGTTTTCCTCAATAACAGAATAACATTGATGGCTTAATGGAAACTGAAGATCAGTCTACTCTAACCCAGTTCTACTTCATGAGTTGTCCAGTTTTCGTCAACCCACAAACCCATAATGACCATGTTAAGCCCCCATTTGCCAACAGTTTTTGCAGCTTCACGAATCTGTTTGAGCTACACATCTTTCTTGACTGGATTTCCTGCACAGTCGTAGGGCCCAACGATCGGGACATGTTGTGAGCCATGTCTTGTTTTTCAGATCTCAACTCTACGTTTGATTGATTCGAGCATAACCGTGTCTTTGCTTTCGGCAAGTATTTTAATCGAGTCTGCCTCTGTTATCATGTCGACATGATCAACGTTACACTTTTTCTTGAGTACAAGATTACTGAAATTTGTGTTTTGCCATCAATGCAATTGACAGCAGTTGCAAATCTTTCACGTAGCATGATTTGTCTTCTAGTTTCTGAAATTGATCTTTATGGTCTAGAAACTGGACTGATCCTTCAAGTAGATGCAAAGAAATCCAAAACAACCCGAATTGTAAGTGTCCGTGTCCAGCAGAGAAACGTGAACAAGGATATGGGATGTATGGGAAAACCCTATGTAAGGAGAATTCAAAACGATGCCAACAGCTATGCGCAACAATGAAGTTGCGGAAGCTCTTCCATTGAAGCTTGAAATTCCCCTGAAAAACATCATGCTCCTAAACGCAGAAGTATCATAATAAGCTTAAAATATGTGAATGAACAGTTGTGTAAACGAAATCACTAAAATTTGGAGGAAATTCGGAAAATAAGGAGGAATAAGAATGAGTAAAGAAACTAAGCCGCACTTGAACTTGGTTATCATGGGACATGTTGACCATGGAAAATCAACTACCACCGGACACTTGCTATACGCTGCAGGAGCCATTGACGAACGAACAATAAAGCAGTTTGAGGATGAAGCAAAGAAATTAGGCAAAGAGTCATTCAAGTTTGCCTGGGTTCTTGACAATCTCAAAGAAGAGCGAGAGAGAGGCTTAACAATTGACCTCAGATTCTTGAAGTTCGAAACTAAGAAGTACTATTTCACTGTTATTGATGCACCAGGTCACAGAGACTTCGTCAAGAACATGATCACAGGGGCAAGCCAAGCCGACGGTGCCATACTTTTCGTGTCATCAAGAAGAGGGGAATTTGAGGCTGGAATAGGTCCAGGCGGCCAGACCAGAGAACATGCCTTTTTGGCTTTCACGCTTGGTGTTCGCCAGCTAATTGTTGCTGTTAATAAGATGGATGATGTTTCGACAAATTGGAACCAGGATAGATACAATGAGATCAAAAACGAAGTGGGCAGAATGCTGAAAATGGTAGGCTACAAGGTCGAGAAGATTCCGTTCATTCCAACCTCTGGATGGACAGGAGATAACCTTGTGAAAAAGAGCGACAAAATGCCATGGTATGATGGACCTACGGTAGTTGAAGCCTTAGATGCTTTTGAGATACCGCCGAAACCCACGAACAAACCAGTGCGTGTTCCAATACAGGACGTGTACACTATTACAGGAGTAGGCACGGTTCCAGTGGGCAGGGTTGAAACAGGAGTGCTGAAGGAAGGCGACATGGTCGTTTTCATGCCTTCTAATAAGCAAGGCGAAGTCAAGTCTTTGGAAATGCACCATGAAAAAATCCCCAAAGCTGAGCCAGGCGATAACATCGGCTTCAACATCAGAGGAATCGGAAAACAAGACATCCACCGCGGAGACGTAGCCGCCCATCTTACTAATCCAGCAACAGTGGCTAAAGAGTTCATCGGCCAGATAATCGTGATTTATCATCCCACAGCTGTTGCAGCAGGCTACACGCCAGTGCTTCACTATCATACAGGACAGATTGCTTGCAGATTCACTGAACTACTCAAGAAGATTGACCCGCGCTCGGGACAAGTTGTCGAGGAGAAACCTGCATTCCTCAAAACTGGAGACGCTGCTATAGTACGCATGGAGCCCTTGCAGCCGATAGCCATTGAAACCTTCGCCGAGTTTGAGGAATTGGGACGCTTTGCAGTTAGAGACATGGGCACAACTGTGGCTGCTGGCATCGTGAAGGAAATCACTAAGAAAGGCCCGTAAACGTCTCTTCCCTCTTTTCGGTAATACTCTCTCTTTTTTCAAGATTTGTCTTCTACGTTTAGTTTTTATCAGTAGAAAACATTAGTGTCTAATGGCACAAGGTTGAGAGTTAGGACGGGTATCATGTCTGGAACAGAAACGTTACTTCCCTATCTGAGAGAGAAGAAACAATCCGATTTAGAGAAGCCCACCATAATTGTTGACACGCGAGAGGCCGCTACAGCCCCTAAAATTGTCAAAGGATTGATAGAACGTGGAATCAATGTCCAGACTGCAGCTTTAGAGAAAGGTGATTATGTTTTATCAGATGTATGTGCAGTCGAACGGAAAACTGTTCAAGACTTTGTCTACACGCTCACTCGCCGTTATCTTTTTGAGCAACTGTTCAGGCTCAAGGAAGTTTATCCGAAATCTCTGATTCTCTTAGAAGGATACTTGCCAATAATCTACAAATACAGCAAAATTCAGCCCGCATCTGTTTGGGGAGCCATGTTTAGTTTGGCAAGAAATGGAATGGCAATGGTAACCACGACTTCACACAAAGAAACTGTGGATTTCCTATATGTTGCAGCACATCAAGAACAAATTGTTGAGAAACGAGTGCCGACAGTCCATGCTTTCAAAAAGATTGACAGTATATCAGACGCACAGGTATACTTCGTGGCAAGCTTGCCCAATATAGGAAGAGAAAAAGCCATCGCAATACTCAAATCCTACCAAACTCCAATAAATGCACTGATAAACGTTGACAACTGGTCTGAAACCGTACATGGGCTTGGACCGAAAATAAGTGGCAAAACCAGAGAAGTGCTAAACAGTACATTTACAGGGTGAAATGAATTGGATGTTGAAATTGCTCCAACCAGAAAAATAACAATTCTGGGCTTAGACAAGCGTTCAATCCACAACATCGCATATTGCGCTGCAACCTATGGTGCCAATAGGCTTTACTGGATAGACGGATATGTCTTGTGCATAGAAGTTTATGAAAAATCCTTTGACTATGAACTGAAAAAGAAAGAGTTTCCTATAAGCCAAGTATGCTATGCCGAGTTTCCAAAATACGAGAAGATCTACGAAATTGATAAGAGCTTTCAAATACCATTAGTGAACGCTTCAGACATGAAGATTTTCCAAAGCATACTTAAGGCAATAAAACAACACGAAAAAGAAGACCGTTCAGGTGCAAAAGCTAAGCACACCTAGCTTCTCTTTTTTGCCATATACTCACAGCCAAGTCTAAATGCTTCAACATTCATTTCTACATACTTTTTTGGCACAAGCTCCCGCAAGGCTGCTATTAGGCTTTCCTCAGTCAAAGGCATGTTTTCCGTTGCTGCCAAGGCTCCAATCAAAACGACGTTCCGTACCAGTATGCTTCCTGCTTCTCTAGCCAATCTCCTTGTTTCTACGACGATCACTTTTCTCGTGAAAAGTTGAATCTTTTGAACAATATCCTCCAAACTTGGATAATTCAGGTTTTTAGCCGCAAGTTCTGCTGGTGGAATCACTTCATCGCTAACTATTACTTGGGTTTTTTCGGAAACAAACTTCAGATTGCGCAATGTCTCCAACGGTTCAAATCCTAACAACAAATCCGCCTGCCCTTCTAGGACCGTTGAAGCCAACACGTTAGCTCCTATTCGCACATTGGAAGTCACCGCTCCTCCTCGTTGGGCCATACCGTGGATTTCACTTACTCGCACATTCAACCCATCCTTTACTGCGGCAACTCCTAAAATTTCTGCTGCCAAAAGAGTCCCTTGCCCGCCAACTCCAGCCAAAACAATGTTGAACTCTTTCATCTCGCTAAACACCCTCACGTTCTATAGCATCATAAGGGCATATTAAAGCGCATAAACCGCAACCCACGCAAAGAGCTTCGTCGATCTCCGTTTTTCCATTTTCAATGATCAAGGCTGGACAGCCCAGCAGCTTGATGCAAGCCATGCAATCAGTGCACTTGACTAAAATCTTGTAGGGGATTACTTTAATGCCTTCACGTCGTTTTTCTCTAACATCAACAAGAGCACACGGAGCACGGAAAATCACCACTGAAGGCCCAGAATGCTTTAGTGCTTCCTTCAGAACGGTTGTAGTTTCCTTAATCTCGAACGGGTCAACCACTTTTACGTATTTGACGCCGCAGCCTTCAGCTATTTTCTCAATGCTAATTTTCTCTGAAGCCTTTCCCATGCCTGTCAAGCCAGTTCCAGGGTGGGGCTGATGCCCTGTCATCGCTGTTGTGGCATTGTCCAACACAGCTAAAGTTATTTGAGCATTGTTGTAAACAGCATTCACCAATCCAGGGATGGCAGAATGGAAAAACGTAGAATCTCCAATCACGGCAATTGTAGGCGCACCTGTCACCTTACTCATTCCTTGGGCCGCACTTACGCCTGAACCCATGCAAACTAGCAGATCTCCAACGTTTAAAGGTGAAGCAATTCCCAAGGCGTAGCAGCCTATGTCAGTCGGAAAGATAGCGTCAGCACCTCCAGCCCTTTTCATGATTAAGAATGAAGCTCGGTGGGGGCAACCAGCACAAAGGATAGGCGGTCTGGCAGGCAACTCTTTAGCGATTTCCGCGTAAAAAGCATCCATTTTTTCAAGGTCTAGAGGTGGTTTCTTGGCTGTAATCTTTGATAGACCTTCCATGACTAATCGGGTGGAAAGCTCACCTTTTCTAGGAAAACATATCTTGCCAATTTTTCCGTGTATTTGCACGTTCGGCGCATATTCCTTTGCTATGGCCTTGATCTGCATTTCAAGATAGGGTTCAAGTTCCTCGACGATAACGATTTTTTTATGCGTTTTCAGAAATCGCCCAATCTTTTTGTCTGGCAATGGGTGCGTGATTCCAAGCTTCAGAACGCTTATTTCTAGACCCAAGAGGTTTATGGCCTCAAGAGCATAGTTGTAGGCAGCACCGGAAGAAATCACACCGATCTCGCTATTCCCGTTGCGTGTAACCTTGTTATATGGCGAGTTTTCGCTGATTTCCTTGGCTTGTTCCATCTTTTCTAAAAGCCTGGCATGCATAAGTCTGGCGTGCGCCGGGACCATAACCATGCGTCTTACGTCTCTGATTAGTTTACCCTCCGAGTTTGGTTTGACCAGTTTATTGTACACAACTGGACTCCGAGTATGATTCACACGAGTAGTTGTGCGTAGCAGTACAGGCTGTTCAAGCTTTTCCGAAATTTCTATTGCAGACACTGTCATTTCTTTCGCTTCTTGCGGGTCAGACGGTTCCAAGCAAGGCAGATTAGACAGCAGAGCATAATAGCGATTGTCTTGCTCGTTCTGTGAACTGTAACATTCAGGGTCATCTGCCGTGATTATCACATAGCCGCCTTTAACGCCTATATAAGCCAAAGTCATAACAGCATCAGCAGCAACATTTAACCCAACATGCTTCATAGCCGTTAAAGCCCTGACTCCGCAGTTAGCCGCTCCCGCAGCAACCTCTACGGCAACAATCTCGTTTGTCGAATACTCCATATACAAGCCAGCTTTAGCCGCAATAGCCGAAACAGAATCCGCTATTTCCGATGCAGGCGTACCCGGATAAGTTGTAACCACACTTATGCCTGCTTCAAGAATTCCACGGGCAATAGCTTCATTACCCAGCAAAAGCACACGCTTGTTAGCTTTATCTTCTAACAATACGTTTAGGTCAGGCAATACTATTTTTTCTCCCGTTATTGAAGAATTCTCATAACCTCAAGCTTCCATATAACTTTTGGCGAGAAACTACTGCTTTTTCGTTAGTAATCTAAACTTGAATGCGCTAATCCAGTTTCAGCTTTTTCAATTCGTTTATAATGCTGTCTACTGCCGCTTCAGGAGGCACATCCAAGGCCTCACATCTAAATTCTACCAGCTTCACTTTCTTCTCTTTGTAATGTCGCAAAATCGGCTGGGTTTGCCGTTCGTAAACGTCTATCCGCGCTTTAATCACGTCAGAAGTGTCGTCTGGACGCTGATAAAGCTGTCCACCGCATTTGTCACAAACACTTTCTATTTTAGGCTTCAAGTAGCGGATGTTATAAATCTCCCCGCATTGTTTGCATATTCGCCGTGTTGATAGCCGTTCGATTATTATCCAGTCTGGCACAGTGAGCAGAATTACAACGTCTATCTTGACAATTTTGTCCAAAGCCTCAGCCTGTCCAATCGTGCGGGGGAAACCATCCAAAATGAAGCCTTTCTGATTTAAAGTTCTTGCCAGGCGTTGTTTTAGGACGTCTATCACTACATTGTCTGGGACAAGCAATCCTTTTTCAACGTATTGCTTGACAGCATTGCCTGTTGGGGTGTTCTCTTTCATGATTTCTCGAAAGATGTCGCCCATGGCTATTACAGCTACACCAAGTTTAGCCTGTAATCGTGACGCATACGTACCTTTACCTGAGCCAGGAGGACCAAAAACCACTGCTTTCATAATCATCTCCACATTTTTCTTAAGCCTGAATGTTGTAGGTTTAGCTTATGTTTATATAAATGCTTTTGAACGTTTTGAGTTCCTCTTTGATGAACTGCAGTTCCCACTATGCGTCTGAGAGCAAGAAAAAAAGAGCTTTGTGACGTTATGTGTCATTTGTCTTTGAAGGCTGGTTGTCTCTTTTCTGTGAAAGCTTTGACGCCTTCTTGCAGGTCTTCTGTGGAGGCTACTACTCCGAAACCTTCTCGTTCCAGCGCTAAGGCAGAATCCAAGCTTATGTCTGCGCCTTTGTTAATCAGCGCTTTAGCCACTCTGACGGCGACAGGAGCCTTTGACGCCAGTTCCAAGGCAAATTGCCTAACTGTTTCTCTGAATTTGTCTGTTGGAACCACCAGGTTTACTATGCCTAATTGCTCTGCAGTTCTTGCATCAATCATTTTTCCAGTTAGCACAAGTTCTTTTGCTTTGCCTGTGCCTATCAAACGGGTAAGCCTCTGAGTTCCTCCCCATCCCGGAATTAGACCTATGTTGATTTCTGTTTGTCCCATTCGAACGTTCTCACTAGCAATACGAATGTCGCATGACATGGCTACTTCCAAGCCGCCGCCTAAAGCGTAACCGTTTATCGCTGCGATGACAGGCTTTTCCAAGTTTTCAAGAGCATAGCAAAGCTTTTCGCCCATGAACGAAAGCTCTCTGGCTTTTAAAGCGGTCATGCCGATCATGGTTTTTATGTCTGCGCCTGCAGAGAAGGCCTTTTCGCCCATCCCAGTTAACACCACAACATGCATGTTCTCATCAGCCTTGACATCCTCTAATGCGTAGAGGATTTCTCCGACGACTTCTTTACTAAAGGCGTTCAAAGCTTCAGGACGGTTCAAGGTAATTGTGGCTATTCTCTCGCTTTTCTCATAGATTATAAACTTGTAATCCAAGTGTTTACATCTCCTTCATTTTTGTGTCCAATCATAGAAGCCTTTTCCTGTTTTTCTTCCAAGAAGTTGAGCCTTGACTATTTGGTTTAGTCCTACAGGAGGATGGAATTTCGGGTCAAGTTCGTTCGTCAAGACTTGTGCTATGGCAAGTGTTGTGTCGGCACCTATGTAGTCCAGCAGCATCAGCGGACCCATGGGCCAGTTAAGCCCGAGCTTTATAGCTTTGTCTATGTCATCTCTGTCTGCAACGCCTTCCCAGTAGAGGGATACTGCTTCGTTCAGGGCTGGGATAAGTATTCGGTTCACAATGAAGCCTGGAGAGTCTTTTTTGACGAGGACTGTTTCTTTTTCCATTTTTTGGGCAACTTCCAACACAGTTTGTATTGTCTCTTCAGATGTTTTTGCGCCTTTTATGACCTCGATGAGTTTCATAAGCTGTGGCGGATTGAAGAAGTGCATTCCGCAAACTTTTTCGGACCGTTTTGTTGCTGAAGCAAGCTCTGTAATGCTCACAGATGAGGTGTTTGAAGCTATTATGGAGTGAGGCGGGGCATGACTGTCGATTTCGCGGAAGATCGCTTTTTTTAATTCGATGTTTTCAGGTGCAGCTTCGATGATTAGGTCAGCATCTGAAACAGCTTCCTTCAGATCTAAGGTCGGCTTTATTCTTGCTAGAATCTCGTTCATCTGCGCCTCTGTGATTTGTCCTTTCCTTAGAAAGCGTTGCAAACTTCCGCGGATCATGCTCATACCATTGTCAACAAATTTCTGTTCGATGTCACGCATACTCACCGTGTATCCGCCTATTTGCGCTGCCACTTGAGTTATACCGTGCCCCATCAAGCCTGCGCCTAGAACTGCGATTTTCTTAACTTCCATGATGTTCACCCATTCTAGAATATGCTTCTATTAGCCGATTGTATGATTAAAAAGGTTTTTCAAACAAAAACAGGTTTCATAATGATTGCAAGAATGAGTTACGAGTTCTCAGAAGTATCTTATGGCTTAGGTTTCTTGGGCTTTTTCTTTAACTGCAACAATTTCTTTGTGTCTTCAGCTTCGTCAATTGTTGACAGCCTTATCCATAACCAACGTCCATCATGTAATTGTCTGGTGTTTTCAATCAACGAACAGGCTTTGGAGCTGAATGTTTCTTGTGTTGAGAGAGCCTTTCCAATTTCTTTTTTCCCAGCACTATCAAAACGGTGAATCTGCCATTCTCAGGAAAGAGCGAATATAAGGTGTTGCCGCCTTTTCGGTAGCGAACCGTCCATCCGTATTTCGCTCCATAAAAAATTGTTTCAGGCGTTATGGCATATTGGCTTTCAATGAATTGTCTCAGGTTAGCCCAAGCTTCTTTGGCTTGTTTGCCTATGAAATCCTCTATTTCTTCATCAGTTGGCAAGCGTGTCTTATCGGTCATCCGTTGAAAATCGTCTTGTATACTCAAAAGTGCCTTTCCATCTCTGCTGTGGGAATACACAGCCTAATAAGTCTCTGCTTCATGGAAGCGTCAGAACTTCCACTTTCACTTTGTGCCCGTCTTTCAGTTTAAGATGTTTCCTCAAGAACACGGGAGCAATAATCTCCAGCACTGAAGTGTCATAATGGCTTCTCAAGGCCAAGATTAGGGTGCCTTTCACTTTGTTTTCTATTATTATCGGGTAACATTTTACATGCCCGAAAGTGCGACTTTCATTTGTAAAGCCTTCAACCTCGATGGCTGGATAAGCTTCTAGTTCGTTGCGTGTTCTCATGTCATATTCGGTTGTGAGCCTGAGGTTAAGCGTGCCAGGGTAAGGATCGAAACCCAATTTCTCTATGAACTGCTTTCGATATTGTTCTTTGGATATGTAATAGGCTCCTTCGCCTAATCCTGTGAAAGCTGTGCCTTCCAACGTAATTGACGGTGGATAAGTCGCTTCCAACAATAACCGTAGGTTCGAACTGAGTTTCTGAAGCTCCTTTGTTCCAGCTTCTGTGATTCTTATAAGACAACCTTCGGGTGTCATGGTTCTCTTTATCCATCCTTTCTTGTCTAATCCGATGAGATACCGTGAAGCTGTCTGCTGGGACACATCTAGTTTTCCAGCCAGATATTCTGTTGAGATCTTCGCGGTTCTTCGATGAGCACCCGTTTCAGCCAATTTCAAAAGCGTGAATAGACGAAGCGAGGCATCCTTATTCATAGTAGCTGAACTCCAACCTTGTTTTAGAAATGGCCTGTAATTCATATTTAAATGGTGTTATGAAAGAAGACCATGAATTCAAGCAGTGTCAGAAATATTACGTTTGCTTATGCGAGTATGTCACATCGAGTGAGCATTAATTATGCCTGGCGATATTCGGTTGAATATGTAGCAAGATTTTTGAAGGATAATCGCATCTGGGAGATGAATACTGAAGTTTAAACTTGTTTAAACAATCCATACAGAATTCTTATTTGAGGGCTTTTCATTAAACTTTTTCACTCGGGGTCAAACATGAAAAACGCTAAGGCTTTTTCACCGAGCCACATTACGGGCGTGTTCCAAATATTCGATCAGGCTGAAAACGCTTTGTACGTCGGCTCCAAGGGCTTTGGGGTTTCGTTAAGTCGAGGAGTTGAAACTGTAGTGAAGATTGAAAAAACCGAGGAGAACTCCTTGGAGGTAAAGATCAATGGTCTTACTTCAGATTCTGCGGAAGTTTCTCATCACGTTGTAAACGAGTTTCTTTCGCGCTTTAGTGAGATGGAGAACTTTAGAATTGCCGTTCACCATAATGTGGATGTTCCCATAGGGGCTGGGTTTGGCACGAGCGGGGCTGCAGCGTTGAGCTTGGCATTAGCTCTTAACAAGGTTTTTGATTTAGGCATGTCAAAAATTGATGTTGCTCAATTGGCGCACGTGGCTGAAGTTGAATGTAAGACAGGACTTGGAACAGTGATTGCCGAAGCTTTGGGTGGTGTGGAAGTTAGAGTAAAACCTGGGGCGCCTGGAATTGGAGAAATAAGACATTTGAAGATTCCGAAGGATGTGGTAGTCGCCTGTTTGGCTTTTGGATCGATGTTGACCAGCAAATTCTTGGCAGATGAAGAAGCCCGTGGGCGGATTAATGAGCTTGGCGGACATTTGATTAGTGAGTTAATTGAAAAGCCATACGTTGCGAATTTCATGAAGCTTTCTCGGCAATTCGCTGAACATGTGGGATTAATGAGTGATAGAATCAAGCAAGTTCTAAAGGCAGCCGATGCGACCGGCTGTATTTGTAGCATGGCAATGTTTGGTGAATCAGTTTTCACTTTGACTGAATCGGGTTCTCTCGGAAAAGTTCTGAGAGTCTTCCGTGAATATAGGTCGGCTGGAAAAATCATTGTCAGTGATATTGACTTTGAAGGAGCGCGAACGCTGAATTGAGGAGCATGAAAATTCCTTCTAATCATCCCAGAGCAGAATCCTTGCAGATTAGAGAAGAGTTAATTGAGCAGTATAAGAAGGGTGTGGTTGCTTTTGCAGGAGTCATAGCGCACGGTCGAGGAGAAGCGTTTGATTATCTGCTAGGTGAAGAAACAACCAAACCTGCTTTGAAGGCGATAAAAGCAGCTGCAGTTATGCTTCTAGCAGCTGAGAAACCAGTCATCTCCGCCAATGGAAATACAGCAGCCTTAGTAGCCAATGAAACAGTGAGGTTGGCTCGGCTCACAGGGGCGAAGATTGAGGTTAACCTATTCTATAGGTCTCTTGAAAGAGAGCGGGCGATCAAAAAGCTATTGGAAAGTGCTGGCGCGCAGGAAGTTTTGGGGATAGGTGAAGAGGCGTCTGCAATGATATCGGAGTTGGGCAGTGAGAGGAGACGTGTAGATCCTCGAGGCATACTTACAGCGGACGTGGTTTTGGTGCCATTGGAGGATGGAGACAGAACTGAGGCTCTTGTTAAGATGGGGAAGAAGGTGATAGCGATAGATCTGAACCCTCTGTCTCGTACTGCGCAAAGAGCGACAATCGCCATAGTTGATAATGTTGTGAGGGCAATGCCTAGGCTTGTGGAAATGGCTGAAAAACTAAAGGGTCAAGGTATCGAAAAACGTGAGAAGATCCTGTTCGGCTTTGACAATAGGAAAAACTTGGCTGAATCCATAGTCTGCATCAAAAAGAGGCTCTCAAGGCTTGCAGAAGGCGGTAAGTCTGTCTTTGGGAGTTGAGAAGGATGAAGTTTGATGAGATTTTCGTATTAGGTGCCGGAGCCATCGGAAGCGTTTGTGGAACCCTTTTATCAAGAAGGTATGATGTTAGTCTGATTGGGAATAAGAATCATGTGGATGCGGTGAATTCAAAAGGCTTATCGATTTTCGGGGATGTAACTGGAACATTTCGTTTGAAGGCTGACGTTGGAATTGGCAAGATACAGGAGCGGACACTAATTATCGTGACAACTAAGGCTTATGATTTGAAGAGGGCATTGGAAGGGATTAGTGGGCTTCTTCGAAAAGATACAGTTATTTTGGTTTTGCAGAATGGGTTGGGGAACGAAGAAGTTGCTAGGCTTGCAGTTGACGGCAGGGCTAAAATCTTGAGGGGAGTAACGACTATGGCTGCTGAGTTTAGTCCGGGAGAGGTAAGATTTTGGAACGGCGAAATTGTCATCGAAGAAGATGATGTTGCAGAAGAAGTTGCACGGATCTTTAACGATTGTATGTTGAAAACGCGGATTTCTCATGACATTAACAAGGAAATATGGGGCAAGCTTGTTGTCAATTGTGTTGTAAACCCGTTGACAGCTCTTTTCCGTGTTCGGAATTTCGAGGTTGTTGTGGATTCGCTGAGAAGTGTTAGACATCAGATTGTCAGGGAATGCGTTGCTGTTGGAGAAGCTGAGGGGATCGCCTTTCAGGCGGATTTGGAGCAGAAGATTGACGAGGAAGTCTCCTATTATACGAATTTTTCTTCGATGTGTCAAGACATTATGAAAGGAAAGAGAACCGAAATTGATTTTCTTAATGGGAGTATAGCTGAAATTGGCCGGAAATTTGATCTTCCAACACCTGTGAATGAGACGCTTGTTTCTCTCATAAAATTCTTGGAGGGAAAAAATGGGCTTTCAAGAGAGGATTAAGCAGAAGAAAGGAAAAAAGAGAATCATAATGCTGACGGCTTACGATTATCAGATGGCAAAGATACTCGATGAAACCGGAATTGATCTGATTCTTGTCGGCGATAGTTTGGGGATGGTTGTGCAAGGCTATGGAGATACTAAAAGTGTGACGATGGCAGATATGGTTTATCATACAAAGGCAGTGGCAAGAGGAGCAAAAAGCACCTTTATCATAGGGGACATGCCCATAAATAGCTGTAACACTATTGAGGATGGCTTGGCAAATGCTGAAAGGTTTCGTGAGGCAGGAGCGCATGGGGTCAAGATCGAGGGAAACAGACCGAAAGTGATAAAGGCTCTCATTGATGCGGGGATTCCGGTGATGGGACATATCGGAATGTTGCCTCAAATTGCAGAAGCCTATCGTGTAAAAGGAAAGAAGCCTGAAGAAGCTGAACAAATACTTCAGGACGCTTCGGATTTGGATAGACTGGGCGTGTTTTCCATAGTTCTGGAGTGTATTCCTGAGAGTTTAGCGAAGAAGATAACTGAATCTGTTGATGCCGTTACGATTGGCATAGGCGCTGGAAAGTATTGCGATGGGCAAGTTTTGGTGATAAATGACATATTGGGGTTGGATTTGAGTTTTAAGCCGAAATACGTCAAGTTGTATGCTAATCTGAACAAAATTGTCAAAGATGCTGTGACAAAGTTTATGACAGAAGTTACTGCTGGTGAGTATCCTGATGACGAGCGCACATATCATTAGAGAGGCGGAATGGTTTTGAAACTGCAAACTAGAGGGTTGGCTCAGAAAGTCGTTCTGGATGAACTTGAGTCGAGGCTTAAAAAGGATTTCACGTTTGATTCGGGAAGAATTATCGGGTCTATGTGCAGTTCTCCGCATTCTTTCGCTAGAAAGGTGTATAGTCGTTTTCTTGAGAAGAATCTGGGGGACTCAGGGCTTTTTTCCGGTGTTGTTGAGCTGGAAAAGGAATCAGTAGGCATGATTGGGGCTTTGTTTTCGAATCCTAAGGCTTCTGGTCACATTGTCACTGGAGGCACTGAAGCTAACACTTTGGCTCTTTGGGCGGCAAAGAAGATTTCTAAAAAGAAGCAGGGTGAGATCATAGTGCCGATTTCTGCTCATTGTTCTTTTGACAAAGCTGCGGATTTGTTGGGATTGAAGATTGTCAAGGTGCGGCTGAACCGCAGATTTCAAGTTAACGTGGAAGCTGTAAAAAAGGCGATAAATCCAAATACTGTAGCAATTGTGGGTGTAGCTGGAACCACTGGTTTGGGTATAGTTGACCCGATTTCAGATTTGTCTGAAATTGCGTTGGAGAAAGATCTGTATCTTCATGTGGACGCAGCTTTTGGAGGGTTTGTCCTTCCGTTCCTGAAAGAACTGAGGGTTAACGTGCCGGATTTTGATTTTGGGCTGGGCGGAGTTTGCTCCGTCACTGTTGATCCGCATAAGATGGGTATGGCTCCTATTCCGGCTGGCGGAATACTCTTTAGAGATGAGAAGTTGAGAAGGGAGGTTGCATGGAGAATTTCTTATTTGGCTGGAGGCGAGACTGAGCAAGCTACTTTTGTTGGGAGCCGTTCTGGTGCTTCGGTGGTTGCTGTTTGGGCTTTGTTGAAGCATTTGGGTGTAGAAGGCTACAGCAGGATTGTTGAACGTTGTATGCGTTTAACTTGGAGGCTTGCAAGGGAAATGCCGAAGATTAGGGGTTTAGGTGTTGAAACTGAGCCGATGATGAATGTTGTTGGTTTGGAGTCTGAAGTGTTTGATGTTCGTGTGATAGCGCAAGAATTGAGGGCTAGGCAATGGGCTGTTTCGCTTTTTCCGCATCATATTAGGATAGTGGTTATGCCTCACATCCGGGAAAAGCATATTGCGGAGTTTTTGGAAGATTTAAAAGATGTTGTGAGCAAGTTAGGAGGTTAAGGAGGAGTAGAATTTTGCGGGGTCATCCTTCCAAGCATATTGCTGGAACTAGGGGAGAAGAGTTGAAGGGCAAACGGATAGTGTTATGTGTAACTGGGAGTGTAGCGGCTGTTCAGTGCCCGGATGTTGCCCGAGCTTTGATGCGGCACGGGGCTGAGGTTTTTGTTGTTATGTCTTGTATGGCTCAGAAGATTATTCATCCAGACCTTATGGAGTGGGCTTCTGGGAACAGTGTTGTGATCGAGCTAACCGGGAAGATTGAGCATGTGGCTTTGGTTGGGGATCATTCTGAAAAGGCGGATTTGGTTCTTGTTGCTCCGGCTACGGCTAATACTATTAGCAAAATTGCTTGTGGGATAGATGATACGACGGTGACTTCTCTTGTTTCAACAGCCTTTGGTTCAAACATTCCCGTGGTTATTGTTCCGGCGATGCATGAATCCATGTATAATCATCCAATATTGACTGAGAATATTGGGAAGTTGAAGACTTTGGGTGTAAAGTTTGTGGAGCCGAGAATAGAGGAGAGTAAGGCGAAGATTGCTGAGACAAGGGAGATTGTTGAGGCTGTTATGCAGAGGTTAGCTCTTAGACTGGATCTTTCCGAGTTGAGGGTTTTGGTTACTGCGGGACCGACTGTGGAGCACATTGATCCAATTCGTGTCATTACTAACAAGAGTTCTGGAAAGATGGGTGTTGCAATTGCGGAAGAAGCCTTGAGTCGTGGGGCTGAAGTGACGTTGGTTTATGGTGTGGGTTTGGCTGTGCCTCCGTCGAGGGCTCGGATAGTTCATGTTGAGACTACGGGGCAGATGTATGAGGCTGTTGTTTCTGAGTTGAAGTCGAAGAAGTTTGATGTTTTGATTGCTGTTGCCGCGGCTGCTGATTGGGCACCTCCTGAGTCATATTCTTACAAAGTTTCAACACATAAGGTTCGTTCGCTTGTGTTGAAGCTGAAGCCTACTTTGAAGATCATTGACGCTGTTAAGAGGGTTAGTCCGAGCACGTTTCTTGTGGCTTTTCGTGCTGAATACAAGTTGTCTGAGAAGAAGTTGATTGAAAGTGCTTATGAAAGGTTGCGGAAAGCTAATGCCGATTTGGTCGTGGTGAATGACGTTGGTAAGGAAGATGTGGGCTTCGGGACTGATACGAACGAGGTTTTCATTTTGGGTAAGGACAAAAGCGTAGTTCATGTTCCATTGGCTCGTAAGCGAGAGATTGCAGGAAAGCTTTGGGATATCATAAAGGAAAAGATGAAACCAGAATAGTATTATACGGAAGTAGTGTGCGTTGGTGTGAAAGCTGATGAAGAAAATCAAGATAGTGGCTGTGGGCGGCACTTTTGACGAGCTTCATAAGGGTCATCGAGCTTTGCTCATCAAAGCCTTTGAAATCGGCGATAAGGTTCTTGTTGGGCTATGTTCGGACAAGTTTGCGGAGAAATTGAAAGGAGAGAAAAACCATGTTATTGCTTGCTATGAAAAGAGGCTGGCTGAGTTGAAAGAGTTTCTGGAGCGTCATGGTTTTCTCGAACGCGCCGAGATTGTTCCCTTAGATGATGTCTACGGGGTCACTTTGTCACATGGATCTCTGGACGCTTTGGTTGTAAGCCGAGAGACCGAGTATATGGCTCAGGAGATCAACAAGAAACGCAAGAAAAAAAGCTTGAAGCCTCTGAGAATCAAAGTTATTGAAATGGTGCCAGCTGAGAATTGCACACCAATTTCTACAACGCGAATTCGCCGTGGAGAAATCGACCGAGAAGGTCGTTTAGTTCAGAAAAATCGCAATTCTTAAATGGCAAAAATTGCTGAGGCTTGAATTATCCAAATGTCTTCACGCAGTTGATTATTGGAGTCATGTGTTATGACGCTAATAAGCAATGAAGAGCTTATTCAAAAGGCAAAATCTGTACTCAAGCCCAGAAAGATTAGACACGGATTTACAGTTGCGGATGTTGGATGTGCATTGATTACAAATAAAGGCAACGTCTATTTTGGTGTCTCTATTGATACTTGTTGTGGTATGGGTTTTTGTGCTGAGCATAGTGCTATTGCGGCGATGATTACACATGGTGAACACATAATTAAGAAAATTGTGGCAGTTGCTGAAAATGGAATACCAATATCTCCTTGTGGAAGATGTAGAGAATTTATGCGTCAGATTCACGAAGAAAATATTGATGCAGAAGTTGTGGTCGCAAAAAACAGGTCGGTCAAACTCAAAGACTTGCTTCCACTTCCTTGGGATGCCAAAAAGTGATTCTCACATATCCTTAAGCGTTGAAAGATTATGTTGGCTTTCGTTAAAAGAGTAAATAGCTGTAACAAGAGAGAGTAACACATGTATTTACAGAATGACAGAACAAAGGTAAAATTTCATAAGCGTATTCAGCTCTAACTTGATGTGAGGCTTCAGAAATGGTTGTTGCTGGAAAAATCTTCAAGCTTTCAGAACCGTTTTCATTAGCTGAAATAGCGTCGAGACTTGAGGGCTATCACAATGAAGAAACTTACGAAGAAGGTGATCACAAGTTTATGCTTGTGACCGAAGTCGTTGGACTTCTTCCAAAGAACAACATGCTCAAAGGCGTTTACTCAACCGATCACACAATTCACGTCTTCCACAGAGGCAAAGTTGCACCCTTACCACGCACGATGGAAGCTCTCTTCAGCTTTGTTCAGCACGAAAGCTCCACGTTCTTGACGATTGTGGAGAAGAAGCGTTCAGCCAATTTCATCGCCAACAAACTCAGTGAAATACTCTTTGAAAAGGTAGGCGGCATACTCGAAGCGAGAATTCCGCCAGAGACCCTGAGAGACTTTCATCTCAAGAATCCTGAAGATACGAAAATAACGTTCTTTGACAATGTTGACATCCCGAATGTGAACAAGCTTTCGCTTTATGGTCCAGACTTGATTAACACGCCAATTTTTGAAGACTACTCTAAACATGGCGATTTGTGGTATGTCGTTGCAAGATCCAAGGAATATGGTTACGTCGTAGGTGTAACGAGAGACGCTTCAGTGACTATCTTCAACTTGACGGACAAAGAAAAGTACCTAGAATACATTGCGAAGGAACTGTACACGCTGATTATAACGTAATCTCACGCGCGGCTTATCAGTATTCTATTCCTTTTCTAGCGGCAAAACCCTTGTTATATGGATGTTTAACCTCTTTCATTTCCGTAACAAGGTCTGCAAGCTCCATTATTTCTGGTGGCGCGTTCCGTCCAGTCAAAACTAGTTCAACATGTTTCGGCTTATCCTTTACCAGTTTCACAACCCTTTCAAGGCTTATGAGCTCAAGGTTCAAGGCCACGTTTATTTCATCCAAGATGACTATGTCGTGTTCTCCGTTTTCAACAATCTTTTTGCCCAGGCTGAATGCTTGTTCCGCAAGCTCAATGTCTTCTCTCAAGGGAGTTTTCGTTATTATGAATTGCCCTCTACCAAAAGATTTCAGCGTGAGATTTGGAAGCTTATCTACGATGTGCAGTTCTCCGTAGTCGAATCCGCCTTTTATGAACTGGATTATGTAAACCTTTAATCCTCTGCCAACTGCTCTGAGCGCAAGCCCAAAGGCGGCGGAAGTTTTCCCCTTTCCTCCTCCAGTGTAGACCTGAACAAGTCCTTTTTCAAGTCTCGGCATGATTTCACTGTCTTCTCATTTTTTCCTGCAGAAGTTTCTCAGCGACAGAGTATGGGTCTATCTTCTTTTCCAGGATTTTCTGCAAAAGCTCTTCGAACTCTCCTTTGTTTCTCAAATCGTCTATTAACGCGTTCGCTATCTTCTCTTTTAAGGCTTCAACGAGCTCTACTTCGATTTTGGCTTTCTGAACGCTTCTTCTGTACTCTGCGTTCTCCGTCAAAAAACTTCTATGCTCCTCTAATTTCTCAATGAGCTGAGGAACTCCTTCACCAGTAAGTGCCACAGTTTTCAAAACATTCTGCTTCCACAAACTTTCCTTATTATTCAACAGCAAAATGGTCTCTATATCAGAAACAGCCTTGCCGGCATTCTCACGATCAGCTTTATTCACCACAAAAATGTCAGCTATCTCCATTATTCCAGCCTTTATCGCCTGGATGTCATCGCCTAAGCCGGGCGCATGAATCACCACAACGGTTTGCGCCACCTTGATTACTTCCACCTCAGACTGCCCCGCGCCAACCGTTTCAACAAGGATTATGTCCAGACCAGCCGCGTCCAAAACCTTTACAGCATCTTTAGTGGCTTTAGCCAAACCGCCGAGGTAATTGCGAGATGCCATGCTCCGTATAAAAACGCCTTCATCTGTGGTAAGCTCCTGCATTCGAATCCTATCGCCCAGAAAAGCTCCGCCTGTAAAAGGGCTTGTAGGGTCGACAGCTACAACGCCGACAGTCTTGCCTTTTCGTCTGTATTCACGAATCATTTTCTCGATGAGCGTGCTTTTTCCCGAGCCTCCTGGTCCTGTCAAACCTATTATGTGGGCTTTCCCTGTATGAGAATAAATCGACGCGATTAACTGCTGAGCCTCTCCAGCATTATTTTCGATTATTGTGATGGCTCTTGCTATACACCGCCTGTCTCCAACAAGTACTCCTTGAGCTATTTCCTCGGTTTTAATCAAGCTTTGGCACATCTTCGGTTTAGGCTTTTTTGGGCAGGTTGTCAAAAACATACTTTACTATTGCTCCTGTTGTGGTTCCAGGTCCGAAAATCTCCTTGATTCCCAATTTCTTTAGTTCAGGTATGTCCTCTTCCGGGATTATTCCTCCAGCAAAGACCATAACATCCGTCAAGCCTTTTTGTTTAAGCAGTTTCATCAATCTTGGAAAAAGCGTTTTATGGGCTCCTGAAAGAATGCTTAATCCAATAACGTCCACGTCTTCTTGTAAGGCGGTTTCAACTATCTGTTCAGACGTCTGTCTCAATCCAGTATAGATCACTTCCATTCCCGCATCTCTCAACGCTCGGGCCACTACTTTTGCTCCTCGATCGTGACTGTCCAAGCCTGGCTTCGCGATCAAAACCCTGATGTTTCTTGTGTTTTGCATCTTGTTCCCTCCCTTAACTTCTAAACTATAATTAGCTCCTTATATTCTCCGTACGCTCTTTTGAAAACCTCTGTGATTTCCCCAATTGTTGCATACGCCTTAACTGCTTCTATTATTATCGGCATGAGATTTTCATCTTTTTCTGCTGCATAGTGAAGTTTTCCTAGAGCTTCTTCCACCTTTCTGTGGTCTCGTTCCCTTTTTAGCTTTTGCAGCCGAGCTACTTGTTCTTGTTCAACTTTTGGGTTGATGCGCAAGAGCTTCACTGGGCATTCCTTCTCTTCAATAGTGTACTCATTCATACCTACGATAGTGCGTTTCTTCCCGTCTATCTCCTTTTGATATTTGTAAGCGCTATCGGCAATTTCCTTCTGGAAGAAGCCTTTCTCGATGGCGGCGATAGCTCCGCCCATTTCATCAATTGTCCGAATATACTCTAAAGTTCTCTCTTCCATCTCGTTCGTCAAAGCTTCCACGTAATAGGATCCACCTAAGGGATCTATTGTGTGAGTCACCCCGCTTTCATGGGCAACTATCTGTTGCGTCCTCAAGGCAACTCTTACAGCTTCTTCGGTTGGTAAACATAAGGCTTCATCAAAAGAGTTTGTATGCAATGATTGGGTTCCACCTAGAACGGCGGCTAGAGCTTGGATGGTTGTACGAACGATGTTGTTTAGAGGTTGCTGCGGCGTAAGCGTGCAGCCTGAAGTTTGAATGTGCATACGCATCCACATGGACCGTGGCTTCTTAGCGTGAAAACGATCTTTCATTATTTTCGCCCACAGTCTCCGTGCTGCTCTGAACTTGGCAATTTCCTCAAAGAAATCATTATGTGAAGCAAAGAAGAATGACAAACGGTGGGCAAAATCGTCCACCTTTAGCCCTCTTTCAAGGGTGGATTCTACGTAGCTTATTCCATCATAAAGCGTGAATGCCAATTCTTGCACGGCATTTGCGCCTGCTTCTCTAATGTGATATCCACTTATGCTCACTGGATTCCACCTTGGCAGATGCCTAGCACAGTACTCTATGATGTCTGTTGTAAGCTTCACCGAAGGTTTTGGCGGAAAAATGCATAGTTTCTGGGCAAAAAACTCTTTCAGGTTGTCGTTTTGCGTAGTTCCACCCAACTTTTCTCGAGGCACTCCTTGCTTATCGCCTACGGCAATGTACATGGCAAGCAACATAGATGCAGGTCCATTAATGGTCATAGAAGTGGTAACTTTGTCTAAGGGTATGCCGTCAAAAAGAGTCTTCATATCTTGTAGTGAAGATATAGCTACGCCACACACGCCTACCTCGCCTTCCGCCATTGGGTGATCCGAGTCATAACCCATAATAGTTGGATAGTCAAAAGCCGTGCTCAAGCCTGACTCGCCCTCTTTCAACAAGTACTTAAACCGGTCATTTGTGTCTTTGGCAGTGCCAAATCCTGCAAACAGCCGCATCGTCCACAACCGACCACGATACATTGTGGCATGCACACCACTAAGGAAGGGATATTCGCCAGGAAAACCAATGTCATGCATGTAGTCCATTTCTTTGACGTCTTCAGGCGTGTACAAGCGTTTTATCAGTATGTCTGAATGGTTTCTGAACTCGCTTTTCCTTTCGCAACTCTGCGTCAGCCAATTTGGCAACGTTGTCTCCTCCCAACGTTCGCGCTCTTTCTGAAGCTTCCTAATTTTCTCTTCGTCAAACATTTTCGGCTTCATCCTCAATTGATAAACTGCAAGTCATCCTGATCAACATATGGGTATTAGGTCAAAACTTATTTTCTTATCGGTCTGTAATGCCATTATCTAACAGTAAGATTGAGCAATTGCACGGAAAGCCAATGTCTCTTCTCTTTCTGTCTTATAGCTATAGTTTTTCGCAGGTTTTCAAATAGTCGAACTGCAAATACAAAGTCTATATTTTCTTGTAGACTCTGTCGGTCTCTCTTGTTCGTTGCACTACCTTTAATCCTATGCTTTGGCCTGCTTCGGCGCGCTGAACCTTCTCATGTTCAATCTGCATAGAGTCGACAACCTGTTCAAAGTCGGTGTTCGGTCCTTTGATGACTATTGTATCGCCGACATTCAAAGGAGCCTTAAGCTCGATGACCGCGACGTTAATTTTTGAGAAGAAATGCGCTATTCGCCCGACTTCAACTATGTTTTCTTCACTCAAACATTCCATCTCCTGAACAATTAGTATCAGCGAATGCTAATAAATAATTTATCCAATTATCTCGCCTTTTAGATGTGTTGGAAAAGCTTCTACAACTCTTATGCAAATTGTCTTTCCAAGCAGATCATCTGCACTTGTTATAGTGATCGGCTTGTAGGCGAAATTGCGACCTATCCACGTGCCAGAAATCTTGCCGACCTCATCTACTAGAACTTCACCAGCCCATCCGATCCAATGCTCATTTCTTTGTAAAGCAACTTTCTTAGCTAATCTCGCAACTAGGCTGCTTCTGCGCTTAATCTCTGCCAAAGGCACGAAATCACCTTGCATCCCAGCAGCAATCGTATTTGGTCTTGCAAAAAACCTTGATACATTAACTATGTCAGGCATCATGACCTCGATCAACTGTAGCGTCTTCTCAAAGGATTCCTCTCTTTCGCCTGGAAAACCGCAGATTACATCAGTGGACACTGTTATCTCAGGAAACCGCGTCCTAAATGCCTTAACTATTCCATGGAACTCCTTGACTGAATAAAAGCGGCGCATTCGTCTAAGTATATTGTCATCACCGCTTTGCACTGGCAGATGGACAAACTTGAAGATGTGTTCGTCACTGAAGGCTTCAATCAAGTCTTCCAAGATTTCACTTGCCCTATTCGGAGTCATCATGCCCACTCGAATTTTGAAGCACTTTTTGGTGCAACCCAAAGCACTCAGCAGTTCCGCAAGATTCGTGCCTTTGTCTCTTCCATAGCAAGCAGTGTCCTGCGAAGCAAGCCAGATTTCCCGCACGCCCGAAGCCAAATCTCTCTCAGCTTTCTCAACAATCTCTTTGACAGGATAGCTTCTCAGTTGTCCTCTTGCAAAAACTACACAGCAATAGGCGCATGATCCCAAACAACCATAGCTTATTGGAATGATGCTCAGTATGTGGCTTGATTGCAAGCGTGGAAGACTCAAACTCGGCTTGGCTTTCTCAGCGTTTTTCAGAGCAACAACTTTTTCACCTTTTGAGATACGTTCTGCGACTTCCACTATCTTCTCGCCAGCTGCTGGTCCGACAATCCCGTCAAATCGCACTTCTTTGCAGAGTCTTTGAAGGTTAATCAAAGGCAGGCATCCAGCCACAACCAATTTCTTACCTGGTGGCACACGCTTCAAAACTGAGAACATGCGATTTTCCGTCGGTCCTTTCACTGCGCATGTATTAAAAATGACTATATCTGCTGTTAAGGTAGAATCCACTAACATGTGCCCAGCTTTTGCTAGACAACCTGACAGAAGCTCCCCATCAGCCAGATTTGTGGAGCATCCAAAGCTTTTGACGAAAACCCGCATAATCCTTCATCGTAGTACGTTAAAGGATTCAACAAGAGATAAAAACATAGAGGTTGTCAAACATCAGAATTTACAGAAAACTGGAACAGAATTCGCGCAAGTTTTAAAAAGAGTGTAATGAACATATTTGCATCATATTTATATCGTATTATATAGAGATATAGCCTCAACGACCTTGTTAGGAAGCTGACCAAGAGGAGGAGAATGGATGAAGTTAATCACTTTGTATCTTCCTGAAACTTATATAAAAGCGTTGGATCAGCTGGTAAACGAGAGATTTTATCCCAATAGAGCTGAAGCCATTAGAGTTGCTATCCGTGATATGATCAGTGAAGAGGTTTGGCGGAGGAAGAATGTTGACTAAACCGTGTGGAGTTGACAATAGCATTAGATATGTGTGGCACAACACCTTTAGTGAGGGGGTTAGACAGCCAAGCAGCTACCGCATTATGGTTATTGGTGTAAACAAGGCAGGCAATAATACAGTAACCCGTTTTATGGAAATGGGAACCATTGGTGCCGAATGCATAGCTGTAAATCTCGATGCTGCTCATTTGGCGGGTTCAAAAGCAGATCGAAAAATTCTGTTGTATGAAGAACCTGCCAAAATAAGGAAAGGATATTGCGATAAGAATACTAAGAAAGTCACAATTGAAGAATCAAGAGGTTATTTTGATGATTTGCTTTCAAACGTAGAGGTTGTTTTTGTAACAGCGGATTTGAGTGGAAAAACTGAAGCAGATGTTGCACGTGCTATTGCTGAGGCTGCTAGGCAGAAAGGTGCAATAACTATTAGTGTAGTAACTATCCCTTCTCAAATTGAGAAAGGTCTTAACGCGTATGTATTCCAGACCCTATATGAAATGCAAAAGCATTGTGACACCGTTGTGGCAATAGACAACAATAGACTTTCGCAACTTGCTCCACAATTATCAATTAACGAAGCTTTCATGGTTGCTGACCAAGTCTTAGCCAACATAATTAGAGGCGTAATTGAGGCAATTTCATCACCCAGCTTGATCAACCTTGATTTTGCAGATTTCAGAGCTATAGTCAGGCAAGGAGGTTTAGCTGTTGTCGGTGTTGGCGAATCAGATTCGCCCAATCGTGCCGAGGAAGCAGTGCGAAATGCCCTAACAAATCCTTTGTTGAATGTGGACTGTGGCGGAGCAACTGGAGCGTTGATTCAGGTTACTGGTGACAATCAGATGACAGTTGAAGAGGCAAATCGAGTTGGCGAGATAGTCACGGAAATGATGGACAATAATGCGCTGGTTATCTGGGGTGCGAGAGTCAACCCTGAATTAGATGGCAAGTTGAAGGTTACGCTTGTCATGACAGGCTTGAACTCTCCGCACATTCTAAGCGGGTTGGGCTTGACTACACCGCAACTCTTCAATCTTGAGCCTCATGCAGAACCAGAAAGAGCATTATACATAAAACTAGATCTTTATCAAATGGAAAACTTCTAGTATCTCACTAATTTTCCAGTCATAATCTCTTCTTTAGAGACAAGAATTCCCGTTTCAATCTTGTCTTAAAAGGAATTGGCTTTCCAAATGGTTGGCATAGGCCCTTGCATATAGCCTTGATTATGTCGTCAACTTCCAATTTTGCGTCTATAATAGTGTAAGCACATCCTATTTCTGGTGCGTAATGTGCGTCGCTACCTGCAACTCTTGTGATCCCAAGTTTTGAAGCAAGTTTCTGGTTGTGTTTTACTGCGTAGCCAAAGGGAATAGCCGAAGCATTTATCACTTCTACAGCGTCGAAACTGGATGTTATGTGCTCACCTAGGCTTTCTTTGAAGAAGGTTATTGGATGACTCGCTATGGCAATGCCGCCAGCTTCATGAATCTTATCCACAGTCTCTTCCACAGTCAGCCTCCGGGGTATCTGTTCTTGAACGTTAAGCCCTATTATGTGGCCCTTTATGCTTGAAACTTCAATTCCTGGAATGACTGAAAGATCTGTTTCTTTGGCGATTTTCAGTGCGCCGTCAATCCTGTCGTGGTCTGTTATGGCAACGCCATCTAATCCACGTTTTTTCGCGTAATAAACCAGTTCTTCAGGGGTAATCAGAGAATCATAGGAATAGTGCGTGTGAACGTGAACGTCGATCTTGAGCTGCAAAAAACTCCCAGCCAGTTATCAAGATACTTATGCTTTGGATAATTTTTCTCCGATTTTATCCAATAGCTTGTCCAATTCTTGTTCGTTGGCGTCTATCTTCTTGAACAGAGGCTTTGCTTGGGCAATTTCATGTCTGGCTGGCAGAGGCTTCAGGGCTTCACTCCAATTTTGTTCGCAAGCGTTTCCTTGCAGATTTAGCGTTCTCCATAGCTCCTCTGCCGTGAATGGAATGAATGGCGCTGAAGCTATTACCAAAGCCTTGATGAATTGTGCAGCTGTGTAGATTATGCTTGCTGCTTTACTCTTGTCCTTTTTGATGACGTTCCAAGGTTCTTTCTCATTAAGATATTGGTTTCCCAAACGACTTATGCTTATCAAAGTGTTGACGGCTGACTGCAATTTGCAGCCTTCAATCTCCTTCGAAATTGCTACCATCTTCTCTCTCAGCACCTCCAGAACATGCTTGTCATCTTCGCTTAACTCTTCAGGCTGTGGAATCTTGCTGCCAAATTGTATGTTTATGAAAGTCAACGTTCTGTGGATGAAATTTCCAAAAGTATCATTTAGGTCCGAGTTGATTTTTTCAGTGAATATTTCCCATGAGAAGTTTGCATCTTTCGTCTCTGGTCTTGTCGCAATGAGGAAGAAGCGCCAATAGTCAGCGGAGAAAAGCTCTATTGCCTCGTCGATCCAAATACCCACGCGTCTACTTTTTGAGGCTCTTTCGCCTTTAAACTGAAGAAATTCGGTTGAAGAAACGTTCCATGGCAAATTATAGCCTTCACCAGATGCTATCAGCAGAGCGGGGAAGATTATTGTGTGAAATGGAATGTTGTCTTTTCCGATGAAAATTATTGTTTTTGCATCCTTGTTGAACCAAAATTCTTTCCACTTTTCGGGTTCCTTGCGGCCTTTGTAATGCTCGATTGTGGCTGAAACGTATCCTAAGACGTTCTCAAACCAAACATAGAATGTTTTGCCTTCTGCCCCAGGAAAAGGCGCCGGAATCCCCCATTCAATATCTCTCGTCATAGCACGAGGTTTCAATCCTTCATTTATCAGATTTAGACTGAAGTTCCTTGCGTTAACTGGCAGCTGTTTATTGTTGTTGATGTAGACGCTTAGTTTTTCAGCGGATTTTGGTAAATCGAAATACCATTGTTTTGTCTTCTTCACGACTGGCTTGCTTTGGCATATGGCGCAGTAGGGTTCTATCAGAAGCATCGGCTCCAAGAGCCTGCCGCAGGAATCGCATTGGTCTCCACGTGTTGGCGTGTATCCGCAGTAGTGGCATTTTCCTTCTACGAATCGGTCTGGCAAGAAGCGACTGCATTTTTCGCAGTAGAGCATTTCTGTTTCTTGGGTGAAGATGTATCCGTTGTTGTAGATCTTCGTTTGATGCGTCTGCACAAACTCTATGTGAACTGGATTTTCTGTTCGAGTGTAGTTGTCGAATGAGAAGCCCCACTTTCTGAACAGTTCAACGACATTTGCGTGAATTTTGTCGGTCAGCTGCTTCGGCTTAATTCCCTGTTTTATAGCTTCTATTTCTATTGGGGTTCCATGCTCGTCAGAACCGCTTACCATGATCACATCGTCGCCCTTCAAGCGATAATACCTTGCCACAACATCTGCGGATAGAACATGCAATATAGTGCCTAAGTGCGGTAGATAGTTAACGTAAGGCCAAGCGCATGCAACTAAAACTTTTCCGATGTTCACGGCACTCTCCAACAATTTCTAATTGGCTATTACCAATTTATGAGACTTGCTTAAGAACCTTGGTTTTCTCTTTCCTTTAAAGGACGTTCCTGCAAAATTCTCTTTATGACCGCGACAGGCGCATTAGTTCTAATACCCTTGGTGTTAAAATGGGTCAAGGAGACCTGAAACTCGATTTCTTTTAAGACTCTGAAGAGCTGTTTAACTGACGTTGTCGGCAATGCCAGTTTGCTGCAGAACTTATCGATGACGTAGTAAGTAATTGGTGCATCTGCTTCATTATCTACTAGATCTAAAGTTTTCAGGATTTTGTCTTTGTGTTTGAGTGGTCTTTGCTCTGCTTGTTTTCTGATCAGGCTACAAAACTGTTTTTCAAATAGTTTTCCCAGCCATAAGGGTCCAGCATAATCAATTTTCGACTTGCATTTTTCACATTTTTCGGACAGATCTACGAGAGGATGCTTTCTTACGGTTTTTCTATGGAAACAATTGAAACAATGCAGCACGTAACCCAAGTTTTTAATACTTTCGTCTGCCTTTTTTGCGCCATATTCTATCGTTGCGTAAACTCTGATGTAATGATCTGCGCTGTGGCTGAAGACCAAGCTTACGCCTATGTCATGTTTTGCAGCTGTGGAGGCTAAGCATCCTGCTAGGAGCCTGACTGCTAGTTCGTGGCAGTATTCTGTGCGTAAAGGTTTTCCACCGTATTTTCTGATACAGGCTTTGGGATGAACTCCGCATAAGGGCGCCATATCTGTGGCTGTCAAAGCCAGAAGACCATGGTTACGCAATGCTCGGATGGCTGAGTCTAAGTAAGGCACTGGTGAGCCAAATGGATCTACGTCTATAGCGTCAAATCGTCTGTGTGGTGCACCGTACATACTCAGAAGCAAGTTTGCATCTTTGTTTTTTACGATTATTCTCTTTTCAAGCTTATTTAAATGCACGTTGTGTTTAGCCATCTGGACAGCTTTTTCGCTGATGTCATTCACTACAACTTTCTTTAAGCCCTGCATTTCAGCCGCAAATCTCACTCCTCTTATGCCGCAACCAGCTAATGGTTCACAAACATTGATCACGCGACCAACTATCTTTTGATGAGCCTGCAAGGCTAAGACCGCTATGTCACGGTTTAATTCCATAACCGGATTATAAAAGACAGGCGCTTTCGAAGGAGCATACTCTGAAGAGGATTTTGTGAAGGCTTTGAGCTTGGGTACTAGAAGTTTGGTTTGACCCTCTGTTATTGTTTCCGTCGGATAATCAATGAAGCATATTTCTGTCATGGTTTTGTTTGTCCCCGAGAATCGTCGAAATACATCCACCAGTTATGGGCAGTGGTGAAGATGTTTCTACTTTAGGCGTTAATATTCTTTTCTTCCGTCATTTTTTGTCAGTCTGCTCTTTTGACTGGTTCGTGAACCAAGAATAGGATTATCATGAGTGCTGGAGCGAGCAATGAGAGAGCTATATAAAATGGCAATTGTGGAAAGAAGGCATCATAAAGATAGTTGCCCAGTAGCATACCAATTCCCATGAAAATATAGCCTGTGAAATTGGCAAATCCATTTACTTTGCCTCGGTTCTTCGCTTCTACGAGGTCTGTTGCGAGAGCCATGGAAGCAGACATGAAAAACAAGTTGCCGAGACCGAATAGAACCATGGCAATCATGACGAGCAAAAGGTTGCCGATTACAAAGATTGCTGTGCCAGCGCCGAATGCAAGCAAGCCTAGAATTAGGGGGATTTTTCTTCCAAATTTGTCAACAGCTTTGCCCACGGGAATAGAGGCAACAATCATAGTCACCAAGAGTGGAATAAAGACGAGCCACCACTGTTCTTCAGGTATTCCGAGCGTGTCTCTGGCGTAAAGGGCGTTAATTACGCTGATTAGTGCGAAGCCAAACATCAAGATTATCTGTGAAACAAGTAGCCATAAGGCTGACCGCGAAAGGATTTTCCAGACGCCGAAGCTTTCTTTAACAGCTATGGGATAGGAAGAGATGAAGTATCTGAAGCGAATCGGTTCCTTGCTTGTTATTGTCTCTTTTAGTCTCAGTCGCCATACTGCTGCTGCAACATAGCATGTTGTTACAAGCAGATAAACAATCCTCATACTCCATTCCAAACCGAACTGCAACAGCAAGAAACCTGCAATGATTGGTCCGGGCGTGTTGAAAGTGCTGTGAATCAATTGTATAATTGATGAACCCATTCCTCGACGTTCTGCCGGAAGCGAATCTTGAACCATGGCGAAAAGGGCTGGTTGGTAGATTAGACAGAGACTGTTCACTATTGTGCCTATCAGTATGAAGTGCCATGTTGGAGCAAAAGCGAAGAGAAGGAATGACAACGCCATTCCAAATGTCATGGTGGTTATCAGCCAGCGTCTTCCATACTTATCAGCCAAATAGCCACCAGGAAACGCTACAGCCGCCATGCCAAAGAAGCCAGCGAGTCCTATCAACCCCAGAGCCATGCCTTCTCCGCCCAAAACATCTCGGACGTAATATTGGAAGTTTGGCGCGGGCATCTCACTGGCAAGGTCCATTATCATCCAGCTTATGACAAGAATTCGATAGTTGCCTGTGACAAATGAGAATTCCCGTTTTAGAAGCTCCGCAACCCGCATAATCTTCACTTTTCCTTGAAACATTAACAGTAGTTAATATAAGCGTTGACTTAGATCTTCAAATTTCTGCAGCGTCTACTTTTCATCCAATATCGTTGGTTCCCTTTTGATCTTTTCAGAGGATCCAATTAGTGCGTAGGATTGTTTTTGATTGTTGGTTTTAATGAATGAACAAAACAGTGGTTCTTACGAGTGTATCCGTTTTTTGGTTAAAACGGAAGAATACTTGTTCAGTATGACATGACCGAACAGGGGCTAAGGAAAAACTAGTATAAACGATCATTAAAACCGATGCTCGTGCACATAGACTGACCGAGTTTTGGTAATAGAAAGCCTTTAATGTGTTTTTTCTTCTTAGATCTGTACTCGTGAACTCCATGAAAGCATTCATCTCAGTTGATCTAGAGGGCATGCCTTACATTGTTATTCCTGGGCACTTACGCCTTAAAGGATCATTGTATGATGAGGCGAGGAGAATTGCCACAAAAGTCACGATGGCAGTGGCTGATGAGCTCCATAAGAATGGTTTTGACACGGTAGTTGTGGCGGATAGCCATGGACCTATGGTCAATCTTCTAGTCGATGATCTGCCAGAATACGTGGAGATCGTCAGAGGTTATCCTCGTCCAGTCAGCATGGTGGCTGGTGTTGAAGGATGTGATGCCTGTGTTTTCCTTGGATATCATGCGAAGTCCGGAACAGCGAAATCCTCGTTTGATCATACCTATAGTGGCGGTTCCATCAGTAAAGTAGAAGTGAATGGAATTGAAGTGAGCGAGTTTCTTCTGAACGCTTATGCAGCTGGAGAGTCAAACGTACCTGTCATATTGGTTGCCGGAGAGACTCAGCTTCTGGAGGATGATGTGAAGAGATATGCGGCTTGGGCTGAAACTGTGGCTTTGAAACGTTCTTTGAGTCGAGTTTCTGCCAAAAGCCCGAGTATGGTTAAGATTGAGAAGCAATTGCGGATGGCTGTTAACCGAGCAGTTGCCAACTTTAAGCGCAACAAGGCTAGGCTGTTGACGGCTAAAAAACCCGTTAAATTGCGTGTAACCTTTTTGGCGACTCATTTTGCGGATGTTGCAGAGTTGTTACCTAGCGTTAAGAGAATCAACGGGTTGAGCGTGGAATATACTGCCAGCAATTTGATTGAGGCATACAAGACTTTCGAGTTTCTTGTTCTTGCTGCAAGCGCGATGTCCACTATACTCACCAATACACAATGACACGCTTTCTTTGGATACGCACGACTGACGGAGACTTAAGCCTTGATGTATAGAACCATCACTGTTATCTATTCGGATCTTGAAGTCGAAGCCTTGGACCTGTGTATGAATACTAGCTGCTTCAGACTAATGGTGTTGCCGTGGTTAGAGGGCTTGTGTGGCACATATTGGATTTGGTCAAATATAGAGGCATTTGTGATCTGCTTTATGTTTTGGCTTTCCTCAGGCGTATAACACCGAATGATCATCTGAGCAGCTATTGCAGCTAGAATTACGACCATTATGCAGCTTATTGCTTGGATTCCATTCTTATCTACTGCTTAAACAATTAGTGGCGGTAATTTGAATGTAATGTAGCCAACCTGAAAGGCTATCAAGCCATCTAGCATAACGTTAACAATTGTGTTGAAGCTTGGGAGAACTATTAGGGTGACCATTGTGCCTGCGCTTATCATGAAAGAAACGACCAACGGGACGATTGCAGCTTGCTTCATACCTACGCGCATTGGATTTTGACATACCACCTAGCACATACACTGCTAATATCATTTGCAAAGTATCCATTCACGTACTTGCCTTTCGAATGAAGACCTCCAGCCTTCACGTTTTTCTTCGCTGCTCATGCCTTTCACTTTGGTTTTCAAAAAGGGTGAACTGGTTATGAGAAACGATTTAAGGAGAATGTTAGACTTCGGGTATGGAGGGTGAGGAATTGCTAAAGCGTCTTCTGTTTCTGACTGGTGAGCCGAGTGTTGGAAAGACCACTGTGTTGTTAAGAGTTGTCGATTTGTTAAAGGCTAAAGGCTACAGCGTAGGAGGCATGCTGAGTCGCGAGGTTCGCTCGTGTGGAACGCGTGTTGGTTTTGAAATTGTAGATTTGAACACTGGTTGGTGTGGATGGTTGGCACATGTGAATCAGAAGAATGGACCGCGGGTTGGCAAGTACCATGTGAACATGGAACACCTTGACACTGTAGGCGTTAACGCTATTTTGAATGCGGTTAAGAGCTTGGATGTAATTGCCATTGATGAGATTGGACCGATGGAGCTGTTTTCCCAAAGGTTTAAGAAGGCAGTTAAAGCGGCTATTGAGAGCGACAAGTTTGTGGCTGGCGTTGTTCACTCAAGAGCAAGAGATAAGCTGATAGATTATGTGAAAGAGAGAGAAAATGCTGAAATAATCAGGGTCACATATGAGAACAGAAGCCGGCTGCATGAAACCATGATTAGAAAAGCTGTGGATTTTCTAAAAACTAGAAAATAGATGTAACCATTGTCACGTGTGGTCTTCTGCTAGAAGCAAACGGTTAGAAACCGCCTGTTCTCCAAGCACTCTGGGCTTGATTTTTCTTGACAAGTTTGGGTGTTGAAGTTCAACATAAGACTTTGACGTTCTCAATATCTGGCCAGCTACTATTTGACGTTGTGGAGGAAAGAGAGAGAAAATAGCTTGATTGTCTGGTTATTTGATTAATGCTTGTAGAGTTTAGTAGTCTTCGCACAAGATCTCATGGTAGCTTTTTGGATGGTCACAAACTGGACATTTTTCAGGAGCTTCAGCCCCTTCAAAGATGTTGCCGCAGTTTCTGCATTTCCATTTGACTGGTTTGTCTTTTTTGAAAACCTTGCCTTGATCGATATTAGCCAGCAGTTTCCGGTATCTCTGCTCGTGATGTGCTTCTACTTGGGCAACCTGACGAAATGTTCTTGCTACTTCAGTGAAGCCTTCTTCATCAGCCACTTCAGCGAAATTCGGATACAGTGTTCCCCACTCGAGCTTCTCGCCTTCTGCGGATTCCTTTAAATTCTCTGCTGTTGAACCGATAATACCAGCGGGGTATGTAGCTGTGATCTGTACCATGCCACCTTTCAAAAGCTTGAAGAAAAGCTTTGCATGCTCTTTCTCGTTATCTGCCGTCTCTTGAAAAATTGCTGAGATCTGCTCATAGCCTTCCTTCTTAGCGGCACTTGCAAAGATAGTGTATCTAGTTCTTGCCTGTGACTCGCCAGCAAACGCGCCTAGCAAGTTTTTTTCAGTTCTGCTATTCTTCAATTCCATAAGGTCAACTCCATTATGCGCTAATCACTAGATGAAGAAATATAAAAGCAATTCGAAGAATGAGCGGTTTTATCAACATAGAAGCTTGAGGACATGATTAAATGTGTAAGAAAATCTAGACTGCTCAGAACAAGAAAGGGTTTATCCTTGTCTATAGAGGAAATAAAGTGTTATAGCCTTGAAATCTGAATAGCCTTCTTGCCAGGGATCATTTCCATGTTAATTGCAGGCGTAGATGATGCTGGTCGAGGTTCAGCGATCGGTTCACTCGTAATTGCAGGTGTCCTGATGAAAGAACAAGATTTGGCGAAATTGGCCGAGTTGGGTGTCAAAGACTCGAAAGTTTTAACTCGTCTCAAGCGTGAAATGCTTGCTTCTGAAATCGAACAAATCGCCCATGATTTTGCTATTGAAAGGCTTTTGCCAAGAGAAATCGACGATGCTGTATTAAACGGCAGGAAATTTCACAAGCTGAACTGGCTGGAAGCCAAAGGTATGGCAAGAATCATTGAAAAGCTTAAGCCGGATAAGGCGTATGTTGACGCTTCTGACGTTTTGGAAGAACGGTTCAAACAACAAATCCTAGAGAACCTTGCCTTGAAAATACCGATTGTTTCCGAGCATAAAGCCGATCAAACCTACCCTGTGGTCTCTGCGGCCTCAATAATAGCCAAAGTGGAAAGAGACAGAGAAGCCGCTGAACTGGCAAACACATACGGGGATTTCGGCTCAGGCTATCCATCAGATCCCAAAACCAGAGATTTCCTCAAAAAATACGTTGAAAAAATGAATGAATATCCAGAGTTTGTCAGAAAATCGTGGAAACCAGTCCGAAAGGCTAGAATGGACAGAGAATCTCGCCAGACACGGCTTATGTAGCATTCAGTAGCAAGTCTTCTGGATCCCTAATCTGTGAGAGTTCTTCTTTGCACACGCAGGATATAGCTTTGTTTGACAACTTGCGTTTATCGGTAACTAGTATGGGATACGCCTGAACAATTTGGCTTATGCTCAGAATTTCATCCACTCTTTGGTCAAGCTTTTTATCTTTGTCGTCTGCTACTCCACCTATAATCTTCATCTTTTCGTCAGGAATGGTGATTACAAAATCGAAAGGAGCCTTTCTCACAGTTGTAACATTATATCTTTCGAATTTTCTGAAAACTTTCATCAGAGCTTTGTTCTTGCCTATCGCCAGTTTAGCCTTGGCAAGAATACAACGTTTAAAAGGTCTTCCAGGTTTTTCCAGGACTTTCACAGGCTTCGCAATGGGGATTCCTAAAGTGTAGATCATATTGTACGCCGCTGCAACCGAAGCCTTAGTCATCCCTCGTTCGTAACCATAAAGTGTCCTTCGTGAAATCCCAATTAGCTTGGCCATTTCGCCCGCAGACAATCCTAGTTCTTGTCGCCTATGCCTGATTGCTGCTCCATCAATTTCAACGTAATAACCTCCTGGGCTGGCTTGGATCAGTGGAAATATTTTGTGAACTACAATGTTTTCAAAGGTTTTGAGAGTGATAGCGGGGATATTGTATCTCGAATAAACTGTATCGTCTTCCAAAGGGTTTTCACGTGCTTTGTCGCTGATTAGAACGGAAGTTGCAAAGACGCTTTCTGATATGTTCTGCAGTTCGTTTGAGTCATTTGGAGAGAAGTTGTCTACGTCTGGTTGGACCTTGATGAAAATGGTGTTTGCATTCTTTCGTACCACAAGGTCGAAGCAGCTTGGTCTCGAACAGCATATCTGAGAAACAGCGAATCCTGCTTCCTTGAGCAAGGCTTCTGCAACCTTAGCCTCTTCTCTCCCCAAGTAAGCCATCGAATCGTCCCAAAAGTATCCACCATTTAGGTGAATATAAACCATACCTATCTTCTAGAAGATAAAACCTAGGCTTGAGCGGTTATCATGGCGTGAGCCTTATCGTATGGTTCTAGGTGAACGATCTCGCCAATGTGAAAATTTCGGTTTTTCAGCACATTGAGTTCTTGTTGATAGACTTCTGAAGGTTCTTTTGTTACATCAATGCTTTGAGCTTTGACGGCTAGCATTATCCATCCTTGCTCTTTGAGAAACAGATCAGCATTATCCGCCATTAGCTTAGCTTGTTCAGGCTGCGCAATATCGCAGTAAATAGTGTCAACCTTTCCGCGGATGAACATTGCATATTTTTCCGGAAGCCGAGCGTCCTCAAATATTGGCGACATGTTAATTCTATGAGCGCATACGTTGTCAACTAAATCCCTAATAGATCTTGAAGCGAATTCCACGCAGTAAACATGGCCTTTTTCTCTTACAATGTCTGAAACGTGGCTTGCCGTTGTGCCAGAAGCAGCGCCAAGGTAAAGAACTTGATGATTGGGTTGAATAGGTATTGCGTTTAAGCCTTTCAGTATAGCTGCGGCCAGTTTGCTTCTAAAAGCATCCCATACACGATATTCTACGCTTTCGTAACGTACGAGTCTTTCGCCGTAGACATTCTTTCCAATCACAAGATTTCTTGTGGCTAGTCGTTTAGCCCCGTCTTCAAGTGTAATCTCGTAGATCGCCTGAAAGTGGACGTGATGCTTGACCTTAACGTTCACGTCTATGCTTTCTCCGTTTTTGTTCCTGCCTATGTTTTACCTGTGGAGGTCTTGCAGCTGGAATCGGCGGCGGTTCAGCGTATTTTTCCCGAATTTCATCGATTCTCCTGTCCAGTTCAGCCTTAAACCTGTTGCCGATGTCTCTTCTTCCAAAAGCGTCTGTTCTAGCGGCTATGGCAACTTTCCCAGCTAACGCCCGGGCAATCTTTCCTCTCTGCCACTTCTTCGCATCATGTAAAAGCGTGTGTTGAAAAATCATTCCATGTTTTGGGGGTCTTGTCCCAGTTTTGAGCGAACGAAAAAGGGCTTTTTCAGCCCCTAACACTTGAATCGTGCTTGCTGGTTTTCTGGCGAGATTCTGCAAACCGCCTGATATGGCAATTAACCGGGCCCCTAACAGCGAGCCTACTAAGGCTTTTGTGTTTGGTGCCACCTCATTCATGCTCTTGTCCAGATAACTCTCTAACGTTTGTCTTTGTTGATACAGGTTGAGAACGTTTTGGCATAGTGTTTGGATTTCTGCAAGATCTGTTTGGACTAGGTCTGCTCCCATGGATTTTTCAGCCGTTTTAGTTATAGCTTCTGCCTTTGTCTTCGGAATCCCTTCTTCCTCAAGGTTCTCCACTGTGAAGTTGTTTCTGCTACTCAGGTTGACAATTAAGCGAGCATATGTTTCATGCTTCTCCAGTAGACGATCTAGTTCTGGAAAGTGCACGCCATACCATTCTCGGATGCGGCTCATGAGCATGTTTATCACTTTGTCCAAATCATCAAGCGTTTGGATTGCTTGGGCGACAATGAGGTCTCTTTTCTCAACAGCGTCTTTGATGCGGTCCTTTGCCATCTCAAGGGTCAGATTATGCATCCACAGTTTAAATTCTTCAGTGTCCTTTGCAAAGCCTGTTTCAACTGCAAACTGCTCTATATGCGAACGGACAAATTCGCCAGCGTTGGAAGTTTTTTCGAGTTCAACATTGACAGCGAGTTTTGCTTGAATCTCTTTCCCAAGGGACGCGTTCTCGAAGATGAAAGTATCGTATCCTTTTTTCTGAAGCAATTTGATCAAATCTTGGATCTCGTCTAAAATCTCTGCTAATTTGATCTTTGCTATGGTTTTGGCAGCGTTCTGCGGATTTTTAGGAAACAAGAATTTTTCTATAATCTGTCTTTCATTATCAAACGCGAAAATACCGAAAGGACAGTCAACTATAGTCGCTTTCATTCTCATACACTCCAACATCAGCCAGCTATTCCTATGCTTTGTTCTAATAAATAGTTGTTGTGCCAATCCTCAGCGAGGCTTAAAAGAAGCATCTTTTAGGTTCAAGTATTAAACCTGTGATGGATTTAAGATGTCGACAAACTTCTTCTGGTGAGTTATAGTTCAAAGATCAACCTGATGAATTTGTGTGAAAAAATGGGATGTTACAAAAAGATTTTTAACCAGAAGCTGAGAATGGTAGCTAGTTCAGTTCAATGTTGGACTCTTGCCGGTTTAGATAAAAGGGTGAATGATAATGCAAAACCTAAAATGTGTAAGCAGAAGGAGAAAACTAGTTAGAAGATGCTTAGTGTTCGGGCTGATGGCAGTTATTGTTCTTGGTCTTCTGTCTAATGTTTCTGCGCAATCTGGTTCGGGCAGTTCAGAATTGGAATTGGCGTTCCGGCATTTGCCTTATCTTCAGTTTAAAGCTGGCGAAAGGTTTTTCCCGGTTGATGTAGCTTATCATTTGAACAATTCTGTTTTGAAGCGGTGGGTTAGCGAAGCCACCGAAGTAGTTGTAGATAACCCCACTGTGAGTGATGTGGCATCGAAAGATGAGGATCACTTCTTGGCCAGCAAACTTGCGAATTTGTCACAAATTGCCGCTGACTATGAGCAAAGGAGGGAATCGTTAGGATACACTGTTTACGGTCGCGTTGTTAAGCAGTCGTCTTTTATTGTGGTTCAATATTGGTTCTTCTACATTTACAATGATGCCTCTTTTAATGAGCATGAGGGCGATTGGGAAATGATACAGATTATTATGGACGTTGATGAAAATCCCGTTTCGGCTGTTTATTCTCAGCACTTAGCTGGACAGAGGGCTTTGTGGAGCGATGTGGAAAAAGTGAACGGAACGCATCCCATGGTTTATGTGGCAAGGGGTTCGCATGCCAATTATTTCCGTTCGTATCAGGGCAAGTTAGGCTTGGAGAGTGACGAGGTTGGTGCTGATGGTTTTTCGTTAAGTCCTTCTGATTTGGAGCTGGTTTTGCTGGGAGAAATGGGGCTAGGTAATCATCCCTCGTCTCAGGATTGGCTTGATTTTGGTGGGAGGTGGGGTAATTGGGCTAAGCTGGCTGACGCTATCGTGGGCTTTGCGGGTCCTTACGGACCTGGTCATGGAGACAACAGTGACAAATGGTATTATCCAGTGTCGTGGGGTGAAAGCGTAAATGCTGTGAATGGAATGTGGTTTACTATGAGTTGGGTTGCTGCCAACTTCTTTTTGATGTTCGTAGCGGTTACTGTTGTTCTTGCTGTTTGGAAAACATGGGGTATAGTCAAGCTCAAGAAGAAAGGTGGACTCAGATTGCCTGCACTCTTGAGGACGAAGGCTCTGCTAGGGATAACTCTTGGAATTGTAGCTATAGTTCTGATAGTGGCTGGGATGTTGCTGCCATGGTACAGTGTGAAAGCTAATATTGAGACAGGTTTTGTCTCTACTCAAGGAGAGGCTGATCTGCTGATAATGGATGGTCAAAGAGGTCTCTTGGTTAATATTCTGACGAGTGGCAGAGGCCTAGCTCCAGTATTCAGTCTCCAAATACCTTTTGGCATTGTACTTCTGGCAGGAGTGGTGTTCGGACTCCTGGACATTTTGGGGGTGAACAAGGCTAAGGGCTTAGGCAACAAATACTTGAGAGGCGGAATAGCCTTTCTCATTCTGTTTATAATATTGGTCTTGTTCATTGTCCAGTTAGCCTCTGCTATACAGGCTCTCGCAAGCACATTTGGCCTTACTATGCCTCCTGAAGCCGCTGAGATGGCTCAGACAATCTCTCAGCAGCCACTTCAAGGATCTCAAACACAAAAGATTGGCGATCATGGTTCGGTATATCTTTCGTGGGGATTAGGGTTAGGAGCTTACATGTTTCTTGCCGCGGCCATAGTGAAACTCTTAGGGGGAACTATCCTGAGAGTAATTCCAGAGCCGCAGGCTGAAACTGAAAAAGCGCAATCGCCGCCCCCACCACCAGAAAAGGAATAGCAGTTGATCAAATCATCTGATTTCAAATTCACAAAACATAGCTTTATCTTACAAAGTGACAACATTTCACTGTAAACATTTCACGGTGAATACTACTTGACCGCTAATAGCCTGAACATCAGTTTGGCTGGTTTAAGGCTTGCTAGTCCAACTATGCTTGCTTCTGGAATTTTGGGCTATTCTGCAGAAACCTTTGAAACCGTAGCAGAAGGCGGAGTAGGCGCTATAATCACAAAGTCTGTTGGGTTAAAATCGCGAAAAGGGTATGCTAACCCTACAATTGTTCAGACAAGGTTTGGTATAATCAACGCCATGGGCCTTCCAAACCCGGGCATAGACGTGTATGTGGATGAAATTCGAGAAGCCAAAACTTTCCTCAAGATTCCTTTGATTGTTAGCGTCTACGGCTTTTCTGCAGATGACTATGCTTCTGTGGCTAAAAAGGCGGTGGATGCAGGTGCTGAAGCGGTGGAGCTTAATGTTTCATGCCCTCATGTTAAAGAAACTGGCTCAGAGATTGGACAAACCCCGGAGATTCTTGCAGAAGTCATCAGAAAAGCAAAAGATGTCATCGAGAAGCCCGTAATAGTCAAGCTTTCTCCAAACGTTACAAGCATTGCTGACCTTGCAGAGGTCGCTGCGAAAGCTGGTGCAGACGCCTTGACTGCCATAAACACGGTCAGAGCTATGGCAATAGACACGGAAACAACCATGCCGATCTTAAGCAACAGAGTCGGCGGATTGTCTGGACCAGCACTGAAACCCATAGCTTTGCGATGTATCTATGATATTTACGAACGGGTTGATGTGCCCATAATCGGATGCGGTGGAATAGTAAACTGGCAGGACGCTGTCGAATTTCTGCTAGCTGGAGCGTCTGCCATTCAGATAGGCACTGCAATAGCCGCAAAAGGTCCCTATGTGTTTAAGGCAGTAACGCGTGGAATAGACGCTTATGTTAGAAAGAGAGGCTTTCAGAGTGTGAATGAAGTTGTCGGTTTGTCGCATCGTAGATAACCAGCTGCGAGCTACGCCGATTCTTGGCGTGAACCTTGAAAGCTCGATGGTGAAAACTTTCACTTTCAAAGACAAAAGGTGCATGCGGGCTGAGCCTGGACAATTTCTTATGCTATGGATTCCAGGCGTAGACGAGATTCCTTTGAGTATAGCTGATGTCTATGATGATGGCATTGTTTCTGTAGCTGTCAAGAAAGTGGGTGAAGCGACTCAAGCACTGCACAGCATGAAGGCACGAGATATTATAGGAGTTCGTGGTCCTTTCGGTAACAGTTTCACGCTTGCTAAAGGCAAGGTGTTGCTTGTCGGCGGTGGTACCGGCATAGCTCCATTGGTATTTTTGGCAAAGAGACTTATGGGCAAGACCAAGATGGTTTTTGTGATAGGTGCAAAGACGAAGGAAGAACTACTTTACATAAGCAAGTTAAAGGAATTATGCGGTGAAGGGGGGGTTGTGGCGACAACTGAAGATGGCAGTTATGGCTTGAAATGTCTGGTCACTGAGCCTCTTGAAACACTTCTGACTAAGGAAAAGCTTGATATGGTTTACTCTTGTGGACCTGAGAAGATGATGCTGGAAGTTTTCCAAATTGCTGAAAATCATGGTGCAGCTTTTGAAGCCAGTTTGGAACGTTTGATGCGTTGCGCTATAGGTTTGTGTGGAAGCTGTGTAATAGGTAAGCACCGTGTATGTAAAGATGGCCCGGTATTCACAGCGGAGCAGCTAAGAGAAGTTGAAGCTGAATTCGGAGTTTCAAAACGTGATTTTGACGGAAAGAGAGTCCCATTGTAAGCATTGGTTTTGAATGGGGAAACCTTAGAACATTTTGTTGTACGCAATCGGTTAATGCTTTTTTTGAAAAAGCTACTTATATGTACAGGAAGAGTTAATCACTGCTTTAGGATAGTGTTGCGAATGTGTCCGCCTATAATTGATGGTCAGGCAGCTGAGAAAAATGCGTTGTTAGAAACCGCCAAACTTATGCTGATCTCAGTGAGAACTGCTCCGAAATCGGCTGGAATAGATGATGTTCTGGCTGTGATTGTTTACGGGAAAGAAAAAGATGCTATCGCAGATAAAATGGAGCAAATGGGAGAAGAACGCAAGCTCGAAGGGTTCAAGCGAGATGCAAAAAATGTCAAAGATTCAGAAGCCATCATTCTGGTAGGTGTGAGAGGAAGCAAAAGCTTTGGGTTAAACTGTGGCGCATGCGGCTACAAAACATGCATAGAATTTGAGAAAGCAGAGAAAAGAATTGGTCGAGATTTTGTTGGTTCAACATGTTTGTTCAAAGCCTTGGACCTCGGAATAGCCTTGGGTTCAGCCGCAAAAACTGCAAACATGTTAAACGTTGATAATCGCATAATGTACAGAGTTGGCACAGCTGCACTGAAACTGAAAATGTTGCCAGAAGCAACAGTTGCTATGGGAATTCCCATTTCAGCCAAGGGCAAAAGCATATATTTTGACCGAGCAAAGTGAACAGTTTCTAACTTTTCATTTTCTCATACATTTTCTCCAAAGTCCAACGGATGCTCGACTTGAGTTCTCTCAAACGTTCTGAATCAACGTTTCTGATGGATATTTCGCGGATTATGTCACCCTCTTTCACAATGGTGTATGAGAAAATTTTGTCAGTGGAGAGTTGCCCAACTTTTGCCAGTTCATTGTCTCTCTCCTGCATCTTTGACAAAACTCTCTCCACCAGAAAGTTGGTGAAAGGAGGCGTGTTAATGCTGAAGCTTTTATCTTCTGTTGGGAGCACACGCAAGATATCGTCTGTTACGTGAATGAGTGCCAGCAGCTCGCCTGTGGCAGCACTTAAGGGAATAACGTTTTCGGATATCGTTTCAGGTTCACGATCAGCCTGGCTAGGTTCAGCACTTTTATCTGTCTTTGATTGTGAAGCTTTCATTGTAATGGATTCTTTAATCACGGCGCGTTTGAATCCTTTTTCTATCAATACCGAGTCTATCATTTCAAGCATGGCTCGCGTATCTTTGAGTTCAGACTCCAATTCTTCAGCTCTTTTGGCTACTTTCTCTTTGAACGCAACGAGTCTTTTCGTTTTTTCGGCGTCTTGAGACATTAACGGTTCACAGATAATATCTTAAGGGAGGTATCCCTTTATGAAATCTTTGCAGGAATTCTATGAAAACTAGGCTAATTCGGGGATAGTATATTGTTCATCAGGGTTGATGGTGGAATCAGAAATGGGTGAAAAAGGCTTGAGTTTGATCTTGAATTCGTTTTTGAGAAATTGTTCAAACTCTTGAAAGACTGAACTGTCTGTATGATTGAGCGTCACACAATGTTTTTTGCCTTCCAATAATGGGCTTAGGTCATAAAGGGCGATTTTGCTGGAGAAATCTGGATTCTCAAAAATTGTTTCTACTAGATTCTTTGAAGGTGCTTCTGAGAATAACCATGCGGTGTAGGATGGCTCAACAACTTGATAAGAAAAATCGTCTCTGATCACACATTTTTTGTTCAATGTTATTTTCTTAAAAGACGAAGGGTAGACGTATCTGGTGCAAAGGAAGTTATGATAAACGTCGTTGATTTTGATCCAGTCATCATTTTCAGTAGTTTTCCAACCGTGATGGTTGCATAGGTCTTTAAAGTTTTTTAGGATTTCCCAAACTCTGGGCATTTTCATTCTCTTCACCATTTGTTGAATGGAAGATTATTCTAGAACAATATTCTATGCGCTGGCGATAGATTTAAGTCTATTTGTCACTTTCGCCGCAAAAATGTAGGTTGGATGACCTGCGACTTGAAAATTTGTATCCAAGACTGAACTATTTCGACAATTTTACGGAAGCGTGGACTGGAGTTTTTTCGGGAAAATAGAGAAAAGTCTACAATTTTACGGCGAAAACAATAAATTGTCAAACCGCTCAATAAATATTGTTCAGAGGGAGAAGAGCATTTGAAATATAAGAATAACGCTTTTGCAGTTGATAACTTGGACTTGAAGATTCTTGAAAACTTGGAGGAAGATTCTAGACAAACTTACGCAGCTATAGGCAAGCGTTTAGGTGTAGCCCATTCAACTGTGTTTGACAGGATCAAGAGAATGGAACAGCATGGAGTCATTCAGAAATACATGGCTATTATAGACGGTGAAAAAGCAGGATCGAAGATCATCACGGCCATAATGACAGTTTATACTGACCCAAAGGAAAGCGAAAAAGTCGCAGAAAAGCTTTCACAGATACCTGAGACACTTGAAGTTTTCACGTCCCTCTCAGAAGAATTGCTGATAATCGCAAAAATCGTTGCAGAGAATCAAGAAAGCCTACACAATCTCATTGCTAATTCAGTTGCTCCTTTGCCTGGAGTATTGAGAATTCGCACCTCTATTGTATCTAAGAAGTTCAAGGAAAATCGATTTTCAATATTTAACAACCATACGAGTTAACATTTATAAAAGAAGAAAAGTAACATGATGAGAGAACAGCCATGAAGGAAGAAACAAATTCAGAAGTTCCCAGAACTTTTCCCAGGGAAAAGGCATTCTACTTTTTCACATCAATCGGAAACTACACGGGAGTAAACGCATCATCGCTTAGAGAGTTCTTGGACAGGATAAACGAGGTAAACGTGAAATCCCTCGAGTTTCACCTTTATCGTGGAGATCTTGTCAAATGGACGATTGAGGTTTTAGAGGATGAAGAGATGGGAGAAGAGATTAGGAAGCTGGAGGGAACCAGTCTAGCAGGTGATGCTCTTCGCAGTCATTTGTATGCAACAGTTTTGAAGCATTATAGAGAGTCAAAAATTCGTTAGTGAAAGTCTAACTCGAGCTTTCTGAGTTGCGATTTGGTTATGCCTGTGATGTAAGCTGCAATACAGTTCAAGTTGTTAGAGTTGCCATGCGATATTGCAGAAGTGTCTGCTTCTGCCATAAGATCAGACATGCGTATAGTACCAGCTGATAATGGGTAAAATGCCATCTCACTCTTCCTTGGAGGAAAGTTCCAATCGGGGTTTATGTGCCTTACCGAGTTTTCCAAAGTCTCATTTTCATCTAATAATAGTCCTAATAATTTTTTGGTTTCATTGTCGGTATGTAATACGTCAACCTCATGTGTCCATCCGATATAGGCTACGGCACCTGTATGGAGAAAAGTCTCACCTGTTTTTTCTTTAAGTTCCGGCTTTAAGCTCCAGCAACCCATAGCAATTACTATGCTTTTAGGAAAGCGCCCTTGCCACATATTCTTCACAAACTCTAAGGTGAAGGCGAAAATTTCTTTCGAACCTCCTGACGTGGTGTTCAATTCACCCTTTACTAGCCAATCTTTATCCTGATATTCTCTGTGGTCATTTCTGTTGTAGGGTTTATTTGTGAAGAAGTCCACGGTTGAACTGTCGTTTCTCAATGCTGAATGTGCTCTCAAGATTATTATTCCGTATGGTTTTTCTGCAAGTCTTGTGAAGAAATCGACGTCCAAGTTTCCTTTGTAGTGAGTTACGGTGAAGTTGTGTTTTCTCAGAACATTTGTGACATCGTTAACGAACGTGGGATTTGGATGCTCCTCCCACAATTGGTCGATTATTGCGGCGGTTAAGACGAAGACCTCTGGTTTTTGTGAGAGCATGGAATAGAGCAAGGGGGCTAGGATGATTGAAGATGCAATGATTAATGAGGTTAGCATTAGTTGTTTGCTTGAGAGTCGCTTCTTGTCCTTTTTTGCTGTTTTTCTTTTTTTGACCGTTATGGAGTATGGTCACCCCTATGTGGTTGCCATGTACAAAAGCGGGGAAAGCTACTTTTTTGTTTTGCGCCTGCTCAGGCTTATCGCCATACCGAATAAGGCCACTAGCATTATGTAGCCGGACAGTTGAGCGGTTATTGTTGGCTTTGTTAACGAAATGGAGTAGCCTCCGACGGGTGTGATTATGCGGGTGTAATGGGAGATGGCTATGTGCGGAGCATTCATACCGACTGTTATGGGGTTTACTTCAGCGCCTTGGGCAACGCCATCAACACCCCAGTACTTGAACGTGTAGCCTGTTACAGTTTTGGCTGTCAAGGTCACGCTTGTGGAAGCGTCATACCACCAGCCATTTGCTGGACCGGGTTCGCCTGAGGGGTTCCTAGCTGGTTGTGGAGTTAGTCCTGATGGGTCAGTTTGCACTGTCAAGAGGTATTGTGTTTTCCAGTTCCATGTGATGCTTGATGGTTCGTTTATAGTGAAAGTTACAGAAGCTGTTGTTCCCGAGGATGGCACGCTTCCAGTTCCTGTCCATCCAGTGCACACGTATCGCGTACCACTGGGTCCTGATACGGGGGAGTTTACTGAGGCTATGACGCCTGTTCCGGCGTCAAACCATCCGCTGGAGGGGGTTGGTGAGCCATAGGGAGAGGTCACCGTGAAATAATATTGGAGAATGTAGTGGGCAGTTGCTGTGTGGTTAGCATCCATGTGAACAGTAATCGAGTTTACTCCTGCTCCTTGTGAGGTTCCATCAACATCCCAATAACTAAACCTGTAGCGAACTCCAGTGGAGACATCTACATAGTCTGGAGTCGTTAAAACCACGTTTTGACCCTCGTTATACCATCCTTCGCCAGTAATAGTGGTAACGCCGTCTGGATCTGTTTTTACAGTTAAGTAGTGAGTAATTGGTGAGTATTTGAATACTGCGTGGAGTGTATGGTCAGGGTTCAAGAAGATAATGATTGGGTTTTGGGCGCCTACGTTTACGCTGTCAAATTCCCAGTAGTCAAGAATGTAATCTGCATCGGGATAGGCAGTTACTGTAACGTTTGTACCAGCTGCGTAAACGTGAGAGCCTGGTGTGGGGTCGGTTGTTCCTCCCAGTGTACCAGATATGGTGAGGGTTGACGTGTCTCGCACGAATACTGCGTGTAATGTGTGGGCTGTGTCCATCGTTACGTTGTAGGGGTTCGTTGAGCCAACGTCTAAGCCGTCTAATTCCCAATTGTTAAACAAGTAATACGTGTCTTGGATGGCCACAACCGAGACTGTGGTTCCAGAGTCGTACCAATCGGAGCTAGCAGGATCTGTAATGCCTCCGGTGGTTGTTGTTAGCGTTAGGTAGTATTGTGTTTTCCAGTTTGCGGTTGCGGTTTTCGGTGTGTTCATGTTAATGGGATCGCTTTGAGCATAGTTTGTTCCAGTCGCATCTTCGTTCCAAGAAGTGAACACTCTGCGAGTGTCGTTTCCATGATCCATAGTATCTGTGTTCATAGTGGCGTAAGCCGTGGATCCGCTGTCATACCATCCTTCACCGCTGGGTGTGCCGTAGGAAGAGGAGACTGTTAAGTAGTATTGGAGAACGTAGTGAGCGGTTGCTGTGTGATTGGCGTCCATTAGTACTGTGATTGATGTAATGCCTGATCCTTGGGAGGTTCCGTCAACATCCCAGTATGTGAATCTGTAGCGGACTCCTGTTGAAACATCAACAAAGTCTGGCGCCGTCAGATTGACATTTGTACCCTCATCATACCATCCTTCGCCTGGAATAGTGGTAACGCCGTTTGGATCTGTTTTAACCTCTAAGAAGTGTCTGAGCGGAACCACTGTTATTATTCTAGAGTCTGTGTCCCATCTGTTCATGCTGTTTGTAATGTTTAGAGTGACGGTGTAGTTTCCGACTGAAGCGTAATGGTGTGTTATTGTTGGATCTGAGACAGTTGTTATGTTGCCGTCTCCGAAATCCCATTCATAGCTTATGATAACTCC